>NZ_JBFPKM010000012.1:0-189377 GCF_040948755.1 Paraburkholderia sp. BR13444
TTCCTCCACCGCGTTGCCCGCCAGTTCCGGGTGTTCCGCCAGCTGACGACGATGCGCGGGATTACGAGCGAGATAGAGCACCGCAAAGCCCATGGTGGACGCGACAGTGTCGAGTCCGCCAAAGATGACGTTCACCATCATGCCGCGGATCTCTTGCTCCGTGAGGGGCCGGTCGAATACGGTTCCATTCACTATCGCGCTGATCAGGTCCGTACCCGGCTCTTTCTGGCGCTCACGAATGATGCTCTCCAGGTAGCCGAACAGCATGCGCTGCGACCATTCGCGACGCTCGGGATCGTTGGCGCGAACGCTCGCCTCGGTCCACGCAAGCAGATCGTCCAGATCGGTGAGCGGGAGGTTCACGAGCCGCATGAAGATCGTGATGGGAAACTTCATCGCGAAGTCGGCCATGAATTCGCATCGGCCTCTTTCCCGGAAGCTTTCGATCAACGAGACAGCCAGTTCACGGATCTCGCCTTCCATGTCGCGTATCACTTTCGGCGCGAAGAAGCGGTTGATCAGTGCGCGATAGTCGGCATGCTCAGGCGGATCGGCCGAGAGCGGCAAGATCTGCATTGTTGTACTAGCGGGCAGCGTGATTGCGCGCATGGAGAACGGATCGTGATTGCGCTGCGCGAATTCGATGTCTTCCGCTCGCGTGAGAATCCAGTGACCGCCGTTGTACGGCGTCCAGATGATGTCCGGACCATCGTGCAGACGTTTCCAGGCGCCGACGATGTCGGCTTCGCCGCCGGGAGGTTTGCTGAAATCCCAATCCACCACGAGCTCGTGAGGAACGTGGTCGGGGACTGGTACGAGAGGGACCGCGCTGTGAGACATGTGTGTTCTCCGCGAGCAGGTTTTCGCCGTGGGCTTTGTCAGACTTGCGAAGCGGGTAGCCGGACGACTAACCCATCGAGATCGTTGGTCAATTGAATCTGGCAACCGAGTCGGCTGTTGTTGTTGGTATCGATGGCGCCGCCCAGCATGTCGAGTTCCGCGTGTTTTGCAGGCGGAATCTTTGCGGTCCACATATCGTCGACGTAGCAATGGCAAGTCGCGCAATTGCAATAGCCCCCGCAGTCCGCGAGGATGCCGGGCACCGAATTGTCGATTGCTGCTTGCATTAACGACTGTCCGGCAATCGCATCGACGATATGCTCGGTGTTGTCGTGCTCGATAAACGTAATCTTTGGCATTTCAGTGTCCTAATGTTTTGCAGCCGTGCGAGCCACGCAGTCGCAGTTACCTAGCTAACAGTGAAGCCGCCGTCCGCGGCGATGATCTGTCCAGTGACATAGCTAGCGGCAGGGCTTGCGAGGAAGAACACGCTTTGGGCGACCTCGATCGGGGCGGCCATCCGTCCCATCGGAACCCGGCCTGCACCAACGATTGGTCCTCGAATCTTGAAGGTCGCGCTGATGTTCTTGCCGCCTTCGCTGGCCATGCCGCCTGGGAGGATAGAGTTGACGCGGATGCCATCGGCGGCGAACTCGCTGGCGAGTGATCGCGTGATGCTATCAACGCCCGCCTTCGCAGCGTCGTAGTGGGCATTGACGCCCCACAGCGTGGGTCGAAGTGCGCCAACGGAGGAAATGTTGACGATCGAGCCACCGCCGCCCTTTGCCTTCATGCGCGTGATAGCCTCGCGGCAACACAGAAACGTGCCCCGCAGTGTGACGTCCTGCATCTGGTCCCATTGTTCGACGGACATTTCAAAGAATTCGGCTTTCGAACGGTGAGCGGCGTTATTGATCAGAATGTCCACACCGCCGAACTTTGCATCGACGGCGGCGAAGAGTGCCTTGACGGATGCTTCGTCGGCAACGTCGACTTTGCATGGAATCGCGATGCCGCCGTTGGCTTCGATCTCTGCTGCTGTTGCGGAAGCGGCATCCGGGTTCAGGTCGGCGATCACGACATTGGCGCCGGCCTCGGCAAGCAGTCGCCCGGTCTCGCGGCCGAGACCTTGCGCAGAACCGGTAATCACGGCGGTCTTGCCCGTGAGATTGAAAATCTGCGCGAGGCGCGCGCCGATCTGCGTTTCACTAAACATGGAATGCTCCGGTTTGATTGGTCGATGAAGTTCGAGCCGCCGACGCCTTCAACTAATCAGAAATCCGCCGTCGAGCGTAATCGATTGGCCCGTCATATAGCGGCCCGATGGCCCCGCGAGATACAGCACCGCGGCGGCGATATCGACGGGGTCGCCCCATCCGAGCGGCAGACGTCGCTCCGCATCCGTACCGGGTCCGGTGAGTTGTCCTGTCTTCAGGCGAGCCTGCATATCCGGATGAAACTGAACCTTGCCGGGCACCGCGCCGGGCAGCACGCAGTTGACGAGAATCCGGTCTCGGGCATAGTCGAGCGCTGCGGACCGCACTAACCCCGCGACGCCGGCGCGCGCGGCGCCATAGGCGCCATTGCCATTAAGCACGGCATGGGTAGCGCCCATGGTGGTGACGTTCACGATGCGTCCACCCCGGCCTGCGGCGAGCATGTGCTTGATCGCTTCTCGCATGCAAAAGAACACAGACTTCAGGTCGATCGCCATGACTTCGTCCCAGGCGGCTTCTGAGAACTCTGTAAGCGGGCCGTTATTGGTCATCGCCGCGCAATTGACTACGATGTCCGGGCTGCCCCAAGTGGCCTTGACCTGATCGAATAAGGCAATCACCGACGCTTCGCGTTCCACGTCCGTCTCGATGGCGATCGCTTCGCCGCCCGCCGAAAGGATCTTGTCGACGACCGGTTGCATATGCGCGGCACTGTGATCCGCCACTACCACCCGCGCGCCGGCCTCGGCCAGAACCGGCGCAATATCGATGCAGGAATTGCGTCCCTTGTCGGTAACGACAGCGGTTTTTCCGCTAATCCCGAATAGCCGTTCAAGCACGGTCGTGGTCATCGAGTTGTCTCCTGTGGGGCTCGGTGTAGGCCTTTTTATGAATTCTAGCCACAACACCCGACAGAAGATGGTTACCGGATGGAACGATTAGAGTGAAGATATTTCACTAATTCTGCGCTCTCGCGAACCGTTGGAATGAAGCCGGCTCGGCGCGGTGTTAGCAGACGAGTTTGAAGTGGTGCGCAGGAAAGCGTACGTCGTTCTAAAAAAGAAACGAAAATGCCAGCCGGGATTTCCCTCGTTGCGAGCCCTCAGACGTGCCGCGCAACATGCGCGTGGACGATGTCGAGCACGAACGCACACGGAACTCACAGGAGCGCGTCAAGATGAGTGTTGCGAAGAAAAGCCTCGCCCTGACGGAATCACACGGGCCACAGTCAGACACCTGCAGGCTTCCGTTGCAGGTCGAGGAAATCACCCCTTCATGGCTGACCTCGGCGCTCGCCCAGAGCCATGAGGGCGTGGCGATTGAATCGCTGGCTATAGACGACGTGATGTACGGCACGGCTACCAAAGTCAGGGTGCGTCTCGCTTACAACGCAAGAGGACGCGAGCTTGGCATGCCGGAGTCTCTGATCGTCAAGGGCGGCTTCGTTCACGAGTATCGCGATCTGAACGCCTACATATACGAATACGAGGCGAGATTCTTCAAGGAAGTCCACCCGTGCTTACTTGCGAATGTGCCTGCCTGCTTCTATGCAGAGACGGACAGTCGAAGCGGGCAGTCAATCGTGATCCTCGAGGATCTACGTTTTCGGCAAGTGGAATTCTGTCGCGTGCAGCGGCCGCTGACGTTTGCGCAGGCGGCGGCAAATCTGGATGCCCAGGCGCGGTGGCATGCGCAGTTCTGGCAATCGCCTGCACTCGAGAACGGTGGCGAACTGGGCTGGCTCGCCGCGCAGGACCCGCTGCCCGACGGCGAGGCGGGCACGTATCACTGGGGCCAACTGAAACCGGATGTGTTCGCCAGCTATACACAGTTGCCGCGCGGCGCTGCAGTGCCTAAGCGGTTTCATGATCGTGACTGGATGGAGCAGGCGCTCCTCGATCTGCGTGCTTTCGACCGGATCGGGCCGATGACGTTTCTTCACGGCGACGTACACCTCGGCAACCTCTATTTCGACCGCGACGGCACGCCCGGCTTTCTTGACTGGCAGTCGTATCGACGCGGACCGTGGGCCCATGACGTCACGTACTTCCTGATATCGGCACTCGATATCGCGGATCGGCCGCGATGGGAGCGTGAGTTGCTCGAATACTATCTCGAGCGGCTTGCCTTTCACGGCGTGGACAAGCCGCCGTCATTTGAAAGCGCGCTGGATGCTTACCGGCGCCACATCGTCTATGGGCTGTTCTTCTGGCTTGTGAATCCCGTGGAATGGCAGGCAGAAGTCAACAATTGCGCAGTTGCGCCTCGGTTCGCGATGGCGGCGCTCGATCACGAGATTCACGACCTCATGGGCCGATAACCTGCATATGCGCTTGACGTAGCCACGTCGGCAGGAGTACATTTTTGCGATCGGCATTCACAAATGTGAATGATTGCGTGATCGAGGAGGCAACGCATGTCGGAAATGGTCGCCCCGCGCAGCAGTACAACCTGGCATAGGGTGTATGCGTGGGCAGCGCTCGGTGCGCTTTTCGCTTTTGCACAAAGCCGCGCCTATGTGGCATGGATTCGTTCACAGGACTTCCGCCCCGTGGAATTGGGCGCGGATCCGATTCCAGAGTCCGTGAAAGCGACGATCGACCATTACCAGTGGGTCAGCGTGCTGATCCTGATTCCAGTAGCGATCTGGTATGTCTACGGAATCGTCAAGAGTCGCCGCATCGACGCGGTGCGTTTGATGATGATCGGCTGGCTCTCAGCATATTGGCTTGATCCGTGGCTGGACTTTCTTCGACCGATGTTCACCTATAACGCCCATGCGCTGAACTTCGGCTGCTGGTGCCGTTTCATTCCGTTCTGGCAATCGTCGCATGCTCGCATCGCCGAGCCGATCCTAATCGACGCGCCAAGCTACTTCTATACCTTCACGGGCACCGCCGTGGTGGCGTTGTGGGCGATGCGTGCGACCCGCAAGCGTTGGCCTCGTGCCGGCAACCTGCGACTCGCGCTCGCGGGCTTCGCCGTGATCTGGATGACAATGGGCTTGCTCGACATCGCTGCCAGCCGGTTCATGGGGTTCGACGCGTGGCCAGGTGCGTTCCAGAGCGCTTCTTTCTGGGGTGGTCACTACTACCAGTTTCCGGTCTATGAGTTTTTGCTGTTTCCGTCTGCTTTCGTGGCGTCGGCCTTCCTTCTGCTGAGCGTGGACAAGAACGGACATACGGCCATCGAGCGAGGCGTCGATCGTATCGACTGTCATCCAGCGGTTCGCGCGGCGCTTCGGGTGTTGGCTTTCATCGCGTTTTGCAACGTACTGAACCTGGCCTACACGACCGCGATGGGTGTGCACGCGGTGTACGCCGATCCGTGGCCAGCAGACATGCCCAGTTGGCTTTCGAACAGCCGCTAGCCACACATTACCGGCCTCGTCAAACGCTACAGCCAACAACAGATGATGCATTGCCAGCCGCAGCGCTTCGCCGACGTAACGTATCGTGTAGAAGACGACATCGCTATCGTCACGATGGACTATCCACCGGTCAACGGTCTAGGGCTGAGGCTCCGCCGTGGGCTCGTCGCTGCGTTCGACGCAGCCCAACGCGATGCGCTTGCTCGCGCGATCGTGCTTACCGGCAGTGGACGCGGTTTTTCGGCGGGAGGCGACATTCGCGAATTCGGCACTTCTGCTGCAACCGCTGCGCCAGCGTTGTCGATGCATGTTCATCCGGTGATCGAGGCGAGCGACAAGCCTGTTGTAGCCGCCATCCACGGGTTCGCAATTGGTGGCGGCCTGGAAACCGCGCTGGTGTGTCACTACCGTGTGGTCGAGGACAGTGCGCAGATCGGTCTGCCCGAATGCAAGCTCGGCGTGATCCCTCTTTCCGGCACGCAGCGTTTGCCGCGCGTGCTGGGCCTCGCAAAGTCGATCGATTTCATTCTTGGCGCTCAGATCTTGCGCGCAGGAACGTTCCGCGGCACCGCGTTATTCGACCGGATCGTTGAGGGCGATGAGGAGCACCTGTTGCGCGTTGCGATAGAACTGGCGCGTGAGAAGGTAGGGAGCACGTCATTGCCGTTGATTCGCCGGCTGCCGTTGCCCGATTGCGATTCGGTTTCCGTGGTTGCCGAGGCGCGCTCACGCCTCAGCTGTAGCGAGGCGGTAAAAAGCGAGTGTCTGAATGCCATCGCCGCCGCGGCCGAATCGGCCGATTTCGATGCGGGTATGGCCGCGGCGCGTGCGATCTATGACCGGCTTATTTCGTCCGATGAGGTGTCAAGGCAGCGAGATCGGTTTTTTAAGTCTCGCCACGACGGCCCCGCTGGATAAGCATCGACCGACCCACTATTGCGCCACAAGCTGCTTGCGCAAATCGCCTTTTTTCACCTTTCCCGAAGCCGTGCGCGGCAGTTCTGAAACCACGCAAAGGTGTTCCGGCGTCTTTTGCTTCGCCACTCCCGCAGCGGCAAAGTGGGTCTGGACTGCGCTCAGATCGAGCGAGGTGTGTTCGTGCAAGACGACGACCGCACAGACTCTTTCGCCATATCGCGCGTCTGGCTGCGCGACGACGGCGACATCGCGCACGGCCGGGTGCGTGGCAAGCACTCGCTCTACTTCGAGCGACGAGATATTTTCTCCCCCGCGAATGACGATGTCCTTCTTTCGATCCGTGATGGTCAGGCAGCCGTTCTCGTCGACGCGGCCGATATCGCCGGTCCGGAACCAACCATCGTGCGTGAATGCGGCCGCATTGAGCGCTGGATCGGTGTAGCCGACAAACAACTCCGGTCCCTTGATCAGAATCTCACCGTCGCGTCCCGTAGGCAGGTCGCTGTCCAACTCGTCGACGACGCGCACCTGCGAGCCGGGTTGAATGCGGCCGTCAGTGCAGGCCCGGATATCAAAGGGAGAATCGGCCCATCCGACGCTCACTGTCGAATGCTCGGTCAGCCCGTACGCGCGGGTTCCGGCGAATCCGGCCTGGTCGGCGATCGCGACGTGCTCCGGCGTGACGCCTGTGCCGCCCAGGCCGTAAGACACGAGGGATGCCAAACTGCGTCCGTCGCAACGAGCGGCTTCTAGAAGTGCCTGGAGATGGAACGGTGTGCCGCCAGAAAGGCGCACGCGATACTCATCGACCAGTCGCGCGGCAAGTGAGGCATCCCATCGGTCCATAAACACCATCTCGGTGCCGGTTATGAACGGACGCAACAGGAAATTGAAGCCTGCAATATGACCAGCAGGGAAGGGTGTCATATACGGCCCTGGCCCGTCGATGAACGGAATCTGCCACTCTGCGCCTACGGTGCGATGAGAGTGCTGCACGCCTTTCGGCGAGGCTGTCGTTCCCGACGTGTACAGCAGCAGGCAGATATCTTCCGACGTTGGCAGGTCGACAGGGCGCTGATCATGCGTTGTCGCGGCGAGTCGTTGCAGCGCGCTAAATGTGATGCCGTTCGAGGGTGCCCGATCGCCAACGACGATAACGCGCTCGAGGTCGGGCGTGTTGCCAAGCGCGGCGACACGCTCCAGATAGTCGGTGCCGGACCAGAAGTCGGGCACGCAAAGAAATCGGGCGCGCGATTGTCGAAGGATGAAGCCGACTTCGGCGGGACCGTAGATGTGCACGATTGGCACGAGCACCGCACCAATCTCGAGTCCAGCCAGATATAGCAGCGCAGTCTCACGCTGCGTGGGCAGTTGTATTGCGATCACATCGCCTCGACGCAGGCCGATGGCTCTCAGCGCCCGGCCGATCTCCTTCGCGTCGTGCAGCAGGGACCGGGTGGTGCAAGTGTAGGCACCGCCCTGGGTATGAAAATGCAGCGCAGTGGCGCCGTGCTTTTCGACCGCGTGCGCAATCAGGGCCGAGAGAGGCAGCTCGGTCGACCACGGCGTTGTCATCGGTTCTCGCATGTCGGGGTTCATGCCAGCAATGCTCGTAGCAGGCTCACCAGCGCGAGTGGCTGGTCAAGCATCATGTGATGGCCTGCGCGTGGCATCGTGATGGGGCCCTTCGCGCCGGGAATCGCATCCACGATGCGGCGAGCGCGATCGGCGCTGACCACGCTGCTGCACTCGGCGTGAACGTAGCTGACGGGTACTGTGATGCGATTCAGCAGGTCTTCCTCGCCTTCGACCGGCTGGAGAACCCGCAGCTTCGGGTCGAAGCGCCATATCCAGCCGTCGGCGCTTTGACGAAGCGATGTTTGCGCGAGATGCTCCAGCAGCCACGGTTCGCAATCTTGTCCAGGGATGAGTCGAAAGCGACTGACGGCGGTATGCCAGTCCGGATAGGGGCGTGGCGGCGGGCGTCTTTCCACCGTCGGCAAATTGTCACCGCGTAGCATGAAATACGAATCGAGCACGATTGCATGCGAGAGACGATCGGGAAAGGTCGCGCACGCCTGAAGCAGACGCGATCCGCCAAAGCTGTGGCCGACCACGAGGCACGGTCCGGAGCCGATTGCATCCACGACGGCGACGAGGTCGCGCACGAAAACGCCGGCGCTGTATTCCTGCCTGTAGGCACTGTCGCCCATGCCGCTGAAATCCAGGGCGAAAACGCGAAAGCGATCGGTGAAGAACGGCGCAATGAAGTCCCACCAGTGCACGTGCCCAAGAAAGCCGTGCGCGAAGACGAGGGGCGGCTTAGCTGTGTCTTCGGCATTCCACGAGACATAGTGCACGCTGACCCCGCTGCCTTCGGTGAAGTGGGATCGACGCGGCTGAGTCATCGCGCCATCGAACCATGAGGGTGCACGGTCATTCATCGTGGATTTTCCATTGCCTGAGGCTTGCCCACACCGGTTCACAGACGGACGGTGCGGAACGAAATGACATACGAAGGACTTCTCGCACGTGCGACAGATCGATTGCTTCGCAACGACCGCTATGCGAGTGGGATGCGCTGTCGATTCGCATCGATCCAGTCCACCATCGGAGTGAGCTGGACACCACGTTCGGAAAGCGCATCGAGATCGACGCGATACCCGACCGCGTTGATCCATTCCTGTGCATTCACCCATCCCGGTAAGAGTCCCTTTGCTCTGGCTTCATCCGGCGAGACGTGCGAAACGCTGATCTGTACACCCATTACGTTGGCGAGGCGTTGCGCGACTTCGGACATCGTGAGCTTTTCGGACGCCAGCGGCACGGTGTGACCGTGCCAGCGTTGCGGATCGGTTAGCGCGCTGGTTGCGAGCGCGCCCACGTCGTCGGCGGCAATCCAGTCGAGTCGTGCGTCGGGTAGTAATGCGGTGAGCAGCAGGCCTTCGCGTAGGTGCGGAAACATCGCGGCTGCTTTCGGCTCAGCCAGATTGTCCATCATGAATGCGGGTTGCAAGACCGTCCACGATTCGAAACCCGCCGAGCGAACGGCCTCTTCGACGTCCCATTTGTCCGTCCAGTATTTTCGGTTCCAACGCCTGTCGTTCCAGCCGGGAAACGTTTCGTGATTGCCCGCCTGCGCCACCGAGGTATGAACGAACTGCGCGACGCCCGCGTTACGTGCTGCGTTGATGAGCGCAATGCCTTGGCGGCGTTCGCTGTCGCTGCGATCAAAATCAGGAAGGAGAACGGAGAAGACGGAACCAACGCCCTCCAGCGCTTTTTCGAGGGACTCGCTGTCGTCCAGATCTCCCTGGAGGGCCTGCGCATTCATTTCGACAAGTGCACGCGCAGCCGGCGAGTCTGGATTTCGCGTCAGGAAACGCACCTTGCGCCCAGCCGCAACGAGATGCCGAGCCGTGGCACCGCCTTGCATGCCAGTGGCGCCGATGACGAGTACCGCGTCGGATGAATCGATCATGACTTGTCCCGTGGTCGAACGATACGCAAGCCAGGCGTGTCATGCCTGGACGGTTCGCGCGCGATGCCGCTGATCCCGGTGACAGTGATTGCAGATGCGCGGCCTCGTGCTCCGAAGCACGCGTTCTGATATTAGCACGATGTTCAATTAATGGGGGGCGTGAGCCGATGCTTAAAAAACGTAAGGCGTGTGGCGGCGCGAAGACGAACCTCGTCTTCACGCCTGATGCGGCGATCAGTGCTGCGGCCGCAGCGTTTGAACGAGGTCGCCTTCATGCGCAACGATCACTTCGCAGCCCGGCTGATAAACGTCGGCGATTTCGTCTCCGCGCAGACGATTGCCCTGGAAACCGCGCAGATAGCTCGTCTCGTCGAGTCGCAGAACGTGTTCGCCATGCGCGTCGCGCACGACGATCTGGTCCGATGCGATCGACGTCAGCGTCCCCACATACGGCAGGCGCGGCTCGAACGGGAAACTTCCGCCGTGCGGCAGAATGCGCGTGTCGAGAGAAAGACGAAAACGGTCCGAATGATTGCTGAGGCCGGAGTGGGGCGTGCGTCGACTCATCAACAGCACGTCGCCCAAGCGGTAATTCGTGCGGCGCCATGCGTCTTCGGGCACGCTAGCGAGATCGATCGGGATGATCTTGTCGCCGTCTTTCCTGTGCAGGCACGGAAGCTTGTGCAATCCTTCCGCTACGGCCAGCCCGCCAACTTGCGCATCGATATCGCTGAGCGGAATCCAGCAGATGATGAAATCGAGCCGGTCGCTGTAGATGGCATCTTCATGAATGAAGTCGAAGCGCGTGCGGCTTTTGTCGATAGCGGGCGGCGACGTGCGGTATTCGGTGAACGGCACCCAGTAAAGCGGTACGCCGAACAGCCGCTGAAAGAACGCACGAATCGCCGGGTCTTCCATCACGGTGCGTGCGGCACGCTGTTCATTCATCGCCTTCACAGGAAAGAAGCTGAAGTTTTCGCGTTCTTTGCCGGTCCATCGCACGTCTCGATCGTTGCGGTCCACGAAGCCGTGGCTGTCGAGGTGGTCAACCAGCAGACCGCGCATGCGCTCCAGCGGCTCATGGTCCAGAACGTCGCGGAAAAACAGGTAGCCGTCTTCGTCCCATCGTGCTTGCAGCGCGGCGTGATCGCCGATCAGGTCGTTGGAAACGTTGAATTCGCGCATTGCCGGCACGATATCCACGATTGGTGTGCTCATAAATCGTCTCCTTAGATCGCGGGGCGCTCCGATGGCGCCTTACAGCAAGCCGCGTTCTTCCGAGGTGCGGGTGGTGGTGTCGATGCCCAGTTCCCGCAGCGTCTCGAGAACCGCCGTGGTAGCGGAGGCGACGGCAGGAAAGCCGACATACGGGAGCGCCTGCATGAGTACACCTTCGAGTTCGCGCGCGCTCAGACCGTTGCGCACGGCAATGCGGACGTGGTTCTTCAGTTCGAGCGTCTGCCGGTTGGCGATGAGGATGCCCAGCGTGACGAGGCTGCGCTGCTTGCGCTCGAGTTTGTCGTCGCCCCATACATCCGCGAACGCGTAGTTGACGGCAAGGCGCGAAATGTCGGATCCGAAGCCGCTGGACTCGCTCGCGGCGCGCAAGCCGGCTGCCTTGTCTTCACCCATGATTTCGCCGAACACCTTTAAACCGTAGGCAAGCTTTTCTTCGAGGTTCTTCACTTCTGTCTCCTGTTTAACCGCGGCGGCGCGGCTATTGGCAGCGGATGCGATTCCGCGTTCCCCGCCGTTCTGGTGGCCGGCGATAGCAACGATGATGCGTGCTAAGATCGCGGCGAAAGAGGATCAAAATCTGCATATTGGGGGATCGAAATTCGCAAGCCCGCCGCTCCGACTGAACCGGTAAAAGACGTTGCCGCGCTCGTGCTGCCAGGCAGCTATCTATCGAGCGTCGGCGCGCTCGTAGACGGATTCGCGCTGATCGCACGACACATATTTGGGCAGTTCGCTCCTCCCTACCGGCACACGATGAAGACGCAGGTGCGTCTTCTCGGCGCCAACGGAAACGACCTGGAGTTCGCCGGCGGGCGAAGGATGGAGAGTGACGGGAACCTGCTCGGCGATACCGAGTACCGCATCGTCTATGTCCCGGCTTTTGCGGTCGCCAGTGAAGAGGCACTCGTTACGCTCCTCGACCACGCGGAGCCCGTGACGGACTGGTTGCGCTGGCAGCGTGCGCGGGGAGCAGTATTGGCAGCGAGCGGCACGGCAGGGGCGCTGCTCGCGCAGGCGGGCTTGCTCGACGGTGGCCCGGCAGCGGTCCCGCGAGTGCTCAGAAGCCTGTTCCGGTCGCGCTTTCCAAAGGTGCGCGTGGACCCGGGTTCCACGATCGCCGAGCATGACGGCGTGCACACTTGCAGCGTGCCGGCAAGCGAGTGGCAACTCGTGGCCCGTCTGGTCGATCGTGCGATATCGCCGCACACCGCTCAATGGCTCGCATCGACGACCGGCACCGACGGCGAGCGCGAGGAAGGCCGCCTGACGAGCGACGATCCGCTCGTGAGCAGCGCGCAATTCTGGCTCGCGCAGCGTTTCGCTCAGGACTTCAAGATCAGCGAGCTGGCGGACCTCCTCGCCGTCAGTCATGCCACGTTGCTGCGTCGCTTTACACGTAGCTTGGGCGTGACGCCGCGTGCCTATGCGAGTTCACTGCGCATCGAGTCTGCCAAGAGGATGCTGCGCAACACGCAGATCTCCATCGAGCAGATCGCCGTCATGGTTGGCTATTCGGACGTGCGCGCATTTCGCAACATCTTTCGCAAGCACGTTTCGACGAGTCCTTCCGCGTATCGGCGGCGCGGCACCGACCGCGAGTGAAGGCGGCCGGCGCTCAGGCCGAATATCTGTCGAGTTCCGCTTTGCCGAAATCGGTTGTCCGAAAGCGTTCGAGCAGGTAGTCCACGAAAACCCTGACTTTCGCGGGCAGATACTGGCGGTGGGGATAGTGCACGTAAATGCGTGGTCCCGCACCCTCCGCCTCGTCTCCGCGCACCCTGTAGTCGGGAAGCACGATCTTGAGCGCTCCGGAGTGCAGATACGGCAGCACCACAGGCACCGAGGACGGCGTGATGCCGGCGCCGCTGAGCGCGGCGATCAGGCTGGTATCCGGCTGACCCGCGACGGTGAGACGGCCGCGGGGATGATGGATGAACCCCTTTTCCCCGCGATTGGTTCGTTTTCGCGTACCGCCGGGCAAGCGTTCGAGATGAAGCGCCGCGAGCCCAAAAGGCATCCGGATGCCGATGAAGTCATGTGCGGCCAGTTGATCCGGCGATTGCGGCACGCCCTTGCGTTCGAGGTAGTCCTGACTCGCGACCAGTACGATTGGGTAGTCGCACAGCGGACGGGAGACATGGTTGGTTCCTCGTCCGCGCGCATGTTGAATGCTCACGTCGACACCGTCATTGACCAGACTTGGCGCAACCTCGTCATAGCTGATGTCGATTTCGACGAGCGGGTAACGTTGCAGAAACGCCGCGATCACCGGAGTCAGGCAATGCCTTCCGAACGTGGGCGTCACCGAAACCTTGATCACCCCCTCCGGATGCTCAGGGCTGCGCCGCACATCCGCGACGGCTTCGTCGAGTTGACTCAACAACGGCGCCACGCGTTGAAAGAACTGCCGCCCTTCGCTCGTCAGACTGAGCTTGCGGGTGGTCCGGTTGAAGAGGCGCACCCCCAGTTCACGCTCCAGAGCGGCAATGCTCTTGCTGACGGCAGGCGGTGTGACCTGGAGCCGGGTGGCCGCTGCGATGAAGCTGCCGCAACGGACGGCCTGAACGAAAGGCTGCAGGTTTCGGATTTCGGGCATCGTCAATTAATGAAAGAAAGTCACTCTAGATGTTCCGTTCGGTAAGCAGTGTAAAGCATGGGCCATCGCTAGAATCGAATTTATCAGAGCCGGCTCGCGTCGCGCGCCAGCCGGCCAGGAGAACATTCAGGAGACGACACGACCGACCGCGACGACGCGCCCGGCGTCTGTTCCTGCACGCGTCTTCTGCCTCCAGAAGTCAAACGCTCAATGGAACAGCACATGTCACTTTCCCCCGCGCACCAACACCCGCTCGACGTCCCCGGCCGACTCTTTATCGGCGGCGCATTTGTCGAAGGTGATGGCGACGCCATCGAGCACGTCAACCCTTCGACGGGTCGTCCTCAGGCCGTTGTGCGCCTGGCTAGCGCGAGCGACATCGACCGCGCCGTCAAGGCGGCCAAGGCGGCCCAACGCGTATGGACGGAGATGGGGCCGCGCGCGAGGACACGATGCTTCAGGCGCCTCGGCGAGCTGCTCGAAGCGAACCAGCAGCAGTTGGCATTTCTCGGTGCCCGGGAGTCCGGCATTCCAGTGGGACTGCCGCTGATGGACATGGCGCTGGGTTGGGTCGATCACTACATGGGCTGGATCGACAAGATCGAGGGTTCGTATGGCGAGTCTTATCCGGCGCCAGGCTTCAATTACACCCGGCGAGAGCCTTATGGTGTGGTGGGCGTCATCATTCCCTGGAACGGTCCGCTGATGGCGACCTGCATGATGGCGCTGCCGGCAATCGCGGCCGGCAATGGCGTCGTTCTGAAGCCGCCAGCGCTTGCGCCTTTCGTCGCGCTGCGAATTGCTGAACTCGCTCATCAGGCCGGCTTGCCAGCGGGCCTGTTCAATGTGGTGCCCGGCGAGACCGAGGCTGGCGAGGCGCTCGTGGCTCACCCCGACGTCGCCAAGGTCACGTTCACGGGCGGCGAAGGCGTCGCGCGGCGCGTGATGGCGACAGCGGCGGCATGTCTGAAGCCGGTCGCGTTGGAACTGGGCGGCAAGTCCGCCAATCTCGTCTTCGAAGACGCCGATCTCGACGCCGCAGCGATGCAGGCGGTATATGGCGCATTGGGGCTGAGCGGGCAGGGTTGCGTGAACCCGACCCGTTTGCTCGTGCACCGATCCCGCTACGACGAAATGGTGTCGCGCGCCGCGGCGGTGGCTGCCAGCATGAAGATAGGTGATCCCTTCGATTCCGGCACTGTCGCCGGACCGGTGATATGCCAGTCGGCTTGCGATCGTATCCTCGGCATCATCGCGCAAGCGCGACGCGACGCGAAGCTGGTTGCGGGCGGCGAGCGATTGGGCGGCGAACTGGCCGACGGCTTCTTCATCCAGCCGACCGTGTTTGCCGATGTGCAGCCCGGAAGTGCGCTGGAACAGAACGAGGTGTTCGGTCCCGTGTTGTCGATCACTCCGTTTGCCGGTGACACAGAAGCGCTGGCGATCGCCAACGGTACGCGTTACGGGCTCGGTGCTTATCTGCACACCAATGATCTCGATCGGGCGCACGCATTCGCCGAGCGCCTCGACGCGGGCTACGTGAACATCAACGGCTTCGCGTCGATGGCACCCGTCGCACCGTTCGGCGGATACCGCCAAAGCGGCTTCGGCAGGGTGGGTGGCTGGGCCGGTATGGAGGAGTATCTGCAACTCAAGAACGTCTTCGTTGCGCGCAGAGAAGGCAAGCGATGAGAGAAAGCGTTTTCGACTATATCGTGTCGGCGGCGGTTCGGCTGGATGCGTCATTGCGGCGAGATTGAGCGAGAATCCTTCGACACGCGTGTTGTTGCTGGAGGCGCAAGGAAGGAAAGGGATTTCTCTTCGACATGCCAGCCGGCAGTTTCGCGCTGATGGGCAATCCCCCAGGGCGGACTGGATTTATCCGACCCGCGCCAGATCCCTCCGCTTGTGTGGAAGCAGCAGCATCAATGGGATGGTTTATATCCGTGGCCAGCGTGGGGATTACGACGCGTGGCGGGACAGCGGGTGCCCGGGCTGGGGATTCGACGATCTGCTTCCGTATTTCCGCAAGTCCGAGAATTTCACCGGTCGCGCGTCCATGGCGCATGGCTCTGATGGCCCACTGACCGTCTCGCCGCCGCGCGTACTGCATCCATTGGCTCACACTTTTCTCGAGGCTGCGGGGCAGTGCGGGATGCCAGCGCGTGCCGAGTATTGCGCAGGCGACCTGCATGGATCATTCATCGTCTATGGCACGACCCGGAAGGGCAAACGCTGCAGCGCTCGCAAGGCCTACCTCGAACCTGCGCTAGATCGGCCCAATCTCACTGTCACGACTGACGCGATCGTGGACCGTGTGCTCTTCGAACAACGGAGGGCGATTGGTGTGAAGGTGATTGTCGCAGGCGAGAGGCGCACTTTTACCGCTCGCCGCGAAGTTGTGCTGAGTGCGGGAACGATCGCTTCGCCCGGCGTGTTGCTGCGATCCGGCATCGGCGCTGGTGCCGATCTGTCCGCGATGGGTGTTGAAATCGTCGCCGATCTGCCCGGCGTCGGCCGTAACGTGCAGGAACATTGCGTCGTAGCTATGACGTCGGAGATCAGGACGGTGTTATCGAATGGCCGGGACGCTGGAGACATCGTCCAGACATCTACCATTACGGCTTTACGCGGCAGTTCCGCTCAGCAGCGCGTTTCGTTCGTCGCGGGAAAGCGTGAAAACGCACAGCATTTCGGCGAGTCGCTGGGTCTGCTGCTTCATGCTATCGGCTGCGGCCGTGTGCTGCTGAACGAGCGTTGAGTTCACCTGCGTCATGCGGTCCAGCTGTTCTACCGCAACGCTGACCTGACTGACTCCGGCCGACTGCTCTCGCGATGCCTCCGCGATCTGGCTGACCAGATTGGTTACGCCACGAACTTGTGCGACGATGTCGGCAATCGTCTTGCCTGCCGAATCGACCAGCTTCGATCCTCCTTCGACCGTTTCGACGCTTTGCGTGATCAACGCCTTGATTTCCTTTGCGGCCTGCGCGCTGCGTTGAGCGAGATTCCGGACCTCGCCCGCTACCACGGCGAACCCACGTCCGTCTTCGCCGGCTCTCGCGGCTTCGACCGCGGCGTTCAGGGCCAGAATGTTGGTCTGGAAGGCAATGGCATCGATGACGGAGATGATGTCCGAAATCTTGCTGCTCGACTGCGTGATTTTCTCCATCGTCGAGATGACCTGATCTACTACTCGTCCCCCATCTTCGGCCGCCTGGCTCGCGCGGGCGGCCAGACTACTCGCCTGTCTGGCTGCGTCGGCATTGTGACCCACCGTCGAGTTGATCTGCTCCATCGAAGCAGCCGTCTCTTCGAGACTGCTGGCCTGCGTTTCCGTTCGTCCGGAAAGCTCGAACGTGCCCGCGGCAATATCGTTCGTGGCCTGTTGCATGGTCTTTACGCCATTACGGACGTCGAGCACGGTGGCACGCATGTTGATACTGACCTGATTCAGCGTTCGGAGCACATCACCGATTTCATCGCTTCGAGCGCTGTGGCACGTGGCGCTCAGATCGCCCGCGGCAATCTTCATCGCAGTTCGCGCGGCTTCCTGCAACGGGGCAGCGATGACGCGAGACAGGAACACGCCCGCAGCGGAGGTCAGCAGAATCAAGGCGACGAGTTCGCTCCAGAAAGAGAACGAGGAAAGCCCCTCGGCGCAGCTCGCCAGTCCGAGTATGTCCACCAGAGCGAGCACGCCGAGGACGCCCCAGATGTAGCGCTTCAGACCAACCGAGCGAATCCGGCCGGCGGCCTTGCCAAAAATGCCGCGGCGCACGATGCGCCCTTGCTCCCATCCGAGCTTTCCGTCATGGTCAGAGCGAAAACGTCGATACAGTGCTTCGGTCTGCTCGATCTCACCATGAACCGGCTTGCTGAGAACCATTAGGGAGCCGATGTATCGTCCGTGCGAAACGAGTGGCGCCATGTTCAGGCGGCACCACACGAGGGTGCCACGCTTGCAGGCGAGCTTGATCAGTCCGCTCCAGGGCTTGCCCTGCTTAACAGCCGCTCCGAGGTCGGCCAGTACCGGTTGGGGAACGTCGCGTATGCGGTCCGCTCCCTGCGTAGCCTGGAGTTCCTGCAGCGAAAAGCCCGTGACGCGTTGATAAACCGGGTTCGTATAGACCACCTGAGATTGCACGCCTACGCAGCAGACCATCAGTTCATGGTCCTGTAGCTCGTAATCGCGATTCGTATTGTCCTGTTGCCCCATATCTGTCCAAGCTCACCTGAGCTGTCTTTGGTTATTATTCGTATTGTAGAACGTCATTCTAAAATGTATGTGGATCGATGCTTGACGTCAAGCTGGGGAGCACCCGATATGTCGTTGGGGCCCCCGCGTTCACCAAGCGGCGTTCAACAATGTGACCAGGGTTCGTCCGCAGTGCCCCGCAACGGGACAAAGGCGATATGCTGGCGACACTCGATATCAAAGTCATATCAGCTCATGGAATTGCGGCATCTCAGACATTTCGTTGCGGTTGCGGAGACCCAGCATTTTGGCCGTGCGGCTGCGCGACTGGGCATGGCGCAGCCGCCGCTCAGCCAGTCGATCATGCGGCTGGAGGAGCAGCTTGGTATCAAACTGCTCGAACGCACACCGCGAGGCGTTTCGCTCACGCCCGCCGGAGCCGCGTTGCTCGCGGAAGCCAAGCCACTGATTGCGCAAGCCGAGCTGGCCGAGCGGCGCGTGCGGCAAGCCGCCGACGAACTGGCGAGTTTGAGCGTTGCGTTCGTGCCGATGTGCGCGGTTCGAATCATGCCGCTAGCCATTCAGGGGCTCCGCAAGCAATGGCCCGGTGTCGACGTCCGGTTGATCGAGCGCGGCAGTGCTTTGACCGTCGCCAGCGTGAAAAACGGCAGCATTGACCTGGGCGTGGTGGTCACCAGCGCCGCGGACGTCTCGGGTTTGGAAAGCGTGGTTATCGAGCGTCTGCGTGTGGTCGCCGCGGTTCCGGCGAAGTGGCCGGTGGCGACGCAGCGTTCGATTCGCATCGCGGATCTCGCGCGATATCCGCTCATCATGTTCCCTCAGCAGATGTCGCAGCCGCTCTTCGCCGCGTTCGAGGCCGCGCGCCGCGAGGCGGGGCTGTCGCCGCGCGTGACCCAGCAAGCGCGCCATCCTTATACGATGCTCAATCTCGTGGCTCACGAGCTGGGTGTCGGCCTGATGCTGGACTCGGCGCGGTACTTGCCCGTGGAGGGGGTCGCCTACATCGACATCGAGGATGTTCCAGCTTCGGGCGAAACCGAAGTGTCGCTGGTGTGGGCGGATAGGCCTCACAAGCCCTACCATCGTTCGATGCTCGACATCATGCGTGAAATCGCGTCGTCGACTGCTACGTGATATCCACAGTAGCTGCTCCTTCCGTCATGCGGATCCTCGTTTATCTTGACACCTTCAAACGGGGCGTTTATGTTTCCGAATGACGTTCAGAAAATAACTTTGCTCGCGACGCGAGCCAAAAGGAGGAGCAGTGAGCACGAATGTGGCGAGTCTATTCAATCTCGATCAGAAAGTAGCGGTGGTGACAGGGGCAGGTTCGGGCATCGGACGTGAGACGGCCTTGCTGCTAGCGTCGGCCGGCGCGGCGGTGGTCGCGGCGGATCTGAACGAGGAAGCGGCACAGCAGACGGTCAAACAAATCGAAAGCGCGTCAGGCAAGGCTATCGCGGTCAAAGTGGACATCGGCAATGAAGCGTCGATTCTCGCGATGTACGAAACCGTGCAGGCGAAGCTCGGGCGCCTCGATATTCTCGTCAACAACGCGGGTATCTATCCGAAGACGCAATTCGTCGAGACGTCGGCCGAGAAGTGGGACAAGGTGCTCGGCGTCAACCTGCGCGGCACCTTCCTGTGCATGCGCGAAGCGATCAAGCGGATGCAGGGTGCCAAAAACGGCGGTTCGATCATCAATATTTCGTCGGTGGCTTCGCTGCAGCCGGTGATTTTCGACAACGGCGACTACGGCGCATCGAAGGCGGGTGTCAACAACCTCACCAAGGTCGCAGCTCTCGAATTCGCACCATATGGAATTCGCGTGAACGCAGTGCTGCCCGGCGGCGTGGCAACGGAGGGCGCGGCCGCATCGACGAAGGTTCATCAGGCCCACGGGCCCATTACGCAGCCTGGCCGCATGCCGCTGGGCCGCATCGGTGTCGCCTCCGATATCGCGAGGGCTGTGCTGTTCTTCGCGTCGCCGGCATCGGACTATGTCACCGGACAGCTTCTCGCTGTCGATGGCGGCTTCCAGGTCTCCTGATTGCCCGTCCGCGTCTCATTGCCGACCCCGTTGCACACATGACCATGTGTGTGCAACGGCCGCTCGCGCATGCGATCCGGTCTATCCCTTCACGGCTAGTGAAAACACCGACGCCATTAATTGAACGACTTGTTGCATAACAGTTTTCCGTGACCTAGGATGTCTATCTAGAGGCGTCATGCAAGCGCCCGCCAGGCATAAGTCTGATCGGAGACATGCGATGTACTTTCTCGACAGCGATTTACGAGGTCCACTTGCGGACTACACGTTCGACTATCGTCGTCAGCGCGCTGAAAACGGCGCTCCCTCGTCGAACGAATCGGCTCGCGCAAGACAGCCGAATTGGGTGACGCGCGCGCTGGAAGCAATGGCGGCTGGTACTCTCGGCAAACCGCGCATGGGGGGCCGGACACGATGAAAACGCTGACTCGCGAGAGCGCACGAGAAGCGCGCAGAGTATGGCTGCCGCTCATTCTTCTGTCGATTTCGGCAGCAGCGGTCTGGCTGCTGCAACGTGACCTGCACATGGAAGAACTAGGTCGGTCCGCGCTGTTCGGCGTCGTGATGACGTTTGCCGTGCTTGGCCTGACGGCACTTGCGGGCATCATCGGATGTGCGATCGCGAGCCGTGCGCGAGCGCAGGAGACTGATTTGTCGGCAGGAGAAGGCTATTGCTTCGTTGGCGCCGTGATTGGCGCGGTCGTCTTTTTTGTCGCCATGACCATCTAACGGTAAAAACGATGAATGAAGAGTTGAACGCACGCGTGCAAGCGCTGCTGGACAAACAGGACATACTCGAATGCGTGCACCGGTATTGTCGCGGGGTCGACCGCATGGACCGTGAGTTGACGCTGTCGGCATACCATCCGGGCGCCATCGACGATCACGGCGCATTCGTTGGAAATGCAGAGGAATTCGTCGACTGGGCTTTTGGATACCATACCGAGCATCAGTTGTCGCACCACCATATGGTGTTCAATCACAGCGTCGAATTGCAGGGCAATGAGGCGCACGCGGAAACATACTGGCTTTTCTTCGGAGAAAATCGCGTCAAGCCGGACACGCTGGCGGTGGGGCGCTATATCGACCGCTTCGAGAAGCGTGATGGTGTGTGGGCCATTGCCGCTCGTGTTTGCATCTCTGAAGCGATCAACGAACTGACGCCTGCAGAAGTACCTGCTGCATGGCGCGAAATCCTGATGAGCAACGGCGTTAGTTCAAGAGATCGTGAAGACGTTTCTTATGAACGGCCTCTAACGACGCGTCAACCCGCCGAGGTTTGACGCCGCACGCAAGCCTGTAACGACGCTCGCCGCGCATACGCAAATCGATTTGCCCAAAAAGCCAACGTCGGCTGGAAGCCGACGTTGGCTTTTAGCTATTGGGTAATGAGGTATTCCCGCCGTGACCGACAATCGAGAGAAACTCGCGGCGCGTGGAATGATCGTCACGGAATGCGCCCAGCATTCGACTCGTCACCAGCGACGCGCCCGGCTTATGCACGCCCCGCGTGCTCATGCACTGATGTGCGGCTTCGAGAATGACGGCGACCCCCTTGGGTTGCAGCACGGTGTTCAACGCGTCGGCGATCTGAACGGTCATCTTCTCCTGAATCTGCAAGCGCTTGGCATAGACATCGACGAGGCGCGCGAGTTTGGAAATGCCGACCACGCGATGCTCGGGCAAGTAGGCAACGTGCGCGCGTCCGATGATGGGCACCATATGATGTTCGCAGTAGCTTTCGAAGCGAATGTCCTTTAGCACCACCATCTCGTCATAGCCATCCACCTCGGAAAACGTGGTTGCCAGGATCTGCATTGGATCGGATTCGTAGCCCGAGAAGAACTCGCGGTATGCGCGCGCGACGCGCGCGGGTGTTTGAATGAGGCCTTCCCTTTCGGGGTTGTCGCCTGCCCATCGGATGAGTGTTCGCACGGCTTCTTCCGCTTGATCCATGGTCGGGAGAACCGACACTTCCTCAGCGCTAATCTCGTTGTCTCGCTTGTTCATCAATTCTCCTGATCGTTCATGCCGCGTGCAATCACATGCGTGTCCGCGAGTGCAGCACATGAGCATCGGCAATGGAGAAGTGTATATAATGGCACGATGTTCGTAAATATAAACGAATGACGCATTTCACACGCGACGACCGCTGCACGTTGACGAATCAGGATGCACTTACACAGGAATCAGCAGATGAAAACGCGCATTACAGAGTTGCTTGGGATTCGATACCCGATTGTTCAAGGGGGCATGATGTGGGTGGGCCGCGCGGAATTGGCCGCTGCTGTCTCGAACGCCGGTGCGCTCGGCACCATCACCGCTCTCACTCAGCCCACACCGGAGGCATTGCGCAACGAGATAGCTCGCGTTCGCTCGATGACGGATCGGCCATTCGCCGTGAACCTGACAATTCTGCCGACGATCAAGCCGGTGCCGTACGACGAGTACGTACAAGCGGTCGTGGAGAGCGGTGTGCAGATCGTCGAGACGGCGGGACGCAATCCCGAGTCATATATGCCGTCATTCAAGGCTGCGGGGATCAAGGTGATCCACAAGTGCACTTCGGTGCGTCACGCGCTGAAAGCCGAGGCGTTGGGGTGCGACGCCGTGAGCGTGGACGGATTCGAATGCGCCGGCCATCCCGGTGAGGACGACGTGCCGAATCTGGTCCTGTTGCCGGCCGCGGCCGCGAAGCTGCGCATCCCGATGATTGCCTCGGGTGGCATCGCCGATGCGCGCGGCATGGTCGCCGCACTCGCGCTCGGCGCGGATGGCATCAACATGGGAACGCGTTTCATGGCAACGCGGGAGGCGCCGATTCACGAGAACGTCAAGCGCAGGCTAGTAGAGCATGATGAGCGCAATACGGCATTGATCTTCCGCACGCTGAAGAACACGTCGCGTATCTTCAGGAATTCGGTAGCGGAGCGAGTGCTGGAGCTGGAGCATAAAGAGGGTGCGACGTTTGCGGATCTCAAGCCGCTCGTCAGCGGGGAGCGCGGCAAGCGTATGTACGAGACGGGCGATACGGAAGATGGAACGTTCCCGGCCGGTCTGGCAATCGGGCTTATCGAAGATATTCCCACCTGTGCGGAACTCGTGAATCGGATGGTGGCTGAGGCGCGCGCACTCATTCATGACCGGCTGACCGCGCTCGTAGCAGAGAGTTGAAGCCGAAAGAAGACGGCAATCGAATGCGGCTGTCCGCGCTTGAGATTCAGGGGGCGAGTGGACAGCCGATACATGCATTACGAGCGCAAGCACGCTCGCGCGGTCAGATGACGGTGTTCGTCGAGCCGATCCAGATGAGCCAGCAGCGACCGGGAAGCGGCTGGCCAAAGTCTTTCGGGAACATCGGTGTAAGCAAGCCGCAGCCAATCGTCGATCGAACCGCTCGGCAGCGCCTTGACCGCGGCGGCGATCTTGGCTTCCCGGGCGAACCGGTGTGCCTTGAGGTGCGCGATCTGGTCACGCGCACGGTCGAGCACGTACCCGTGTGCGGGGAGAATAAATTCGATCTCACGTTCGGTACAGATCGCGTCGAGTCGGTCTAGTGACGCAAGGTACGCCGTCATATTGCCGTCCGGAGGATCGATGATGGTCGTGCTGCCATTCAGAATGTGATCGCCGCTGAATAGCAGTCCGTCCTCCAGAAGGACCAGGCACACGTGGTTGCTTGCGTGCCCGGGCGTCGAGACCACCAGCAATCGATGCGTCTCTCCGTCATGCGCAAGCGTGAGCACCTCGCCGTCGAGCAATTCACGGTCGGGGACGAAGTGATTGCTTGCCTTGGCGGCAGGTCCGGACGGCACGCCGAGGATGGGTGGCTTGTGCGGGCATATGGACTGCAGCGGCCTCGCTCCGGGCGCATGGTCCACGTGGGAGTGCGTGCAGACGATCATGCGAATGTCGCCGCCCGTTGCCGAGAAGATGCGTTGAAGGTGCGCCTGGTCGTCTGGTCCTGGATCGACGACGATGAAGCCAGTCGTCGCCGTGCCGACGATGTAGCTATTCGTGCCTGGACCGGTCATCAACCCGCCGTTCGTCGCGGTCAATCGCATCACGTTTCGCAGGAGTGGGATCGCTTCTGTGGATCGCCAATCGAGACAGTGGAGGACCTGGCCATCGGGGCACACGAGGCGCAGTTCGCCGTATGGGGTATCGCCTTCCATGCACCGCATGACACTGCCTGCTTTCATCCCACCACGCGGACAACTGCTCCAGAGTGACTTTTCCGCCCTACACGCGGCGAGCAGTGCATCAACCGAGTCGAACGAGCGAAGGCGCTCGAGCGTGCGCACCGTTGGGAAGATCATCGCGAAGTCGCCAGCGGCATGGCGTGCCAGCGCCTCGTCGGGACGGACCCACAAGGGTTCGAACTGCTCGGCGCCGTCCGCGACCGCGGTTTGATCGACCGGCATGCGCGCCACGAAAAACTGGACGTCAAAGCGCCGCGGCAGATCACGGTCGGTGATCCAATGAGCAAACGGATAAACGCAATCCGCAGCGAGCGTGAGCCCATGCTGCGAGCAATCCTCGATCGCTGTTGCCCGCTCGAGCTTCGCAATGTCGTGGTCGTCGACGAGCACACCGTCGTGTCGCCATGCCAGCAGCACGCCGAGTTCTTCGAATGTTTCCCGAATGGCAGCCACGGCCTGAACCGCCTGCGTATCGTCTTGCGTGGCGCGCCGTCGTGCGCTGCCGGCGATTCGTGCATCGGAGGAGTCGATCGCTCCGCCGGGGAAGACGAACGCGCCCGGCGCGAAGCTCGCCTGCGCCGACCGTCGTGTCATCAGCACTTCGATGGTTGGCGAACCTTCGTACTGCGCGTCGCGGACCAGGAGCATCGTCGCAGCGGGACGTGGCGCCACCGGCTGTCGTTGCGCGTGAAGCAGTTGTTCGGGACGTACCACGTCGCTCCCTCTGGTTGAACGAATAACGCTGCGGAAAGCCTTAAATGCGCTCGAAGATGGCCGCGATGCCTTGGCCCCCGCCGATGCACATCGTCACGAGCGCATAGCGGCCGCCGCAACGATGCAACTCGTGAATGGCTTTGACCGCAATGACGGCGCCGGTCGCGCCAATCGGATGACCGAGCGAAATACCCGATCCGTTCGGGTTGACCTTCGCGCTGTCGAATTCCAGTTGCTTCGCCACCGCGCAAGCTTGCGCGGCGAAAGCCTCGTTCGCTTCGATCACATCGAGGTCGGCGACGGTCAAACCCGCGCGCTGCAGCGCCTTCCGTGTTGCAGGCACCGGACCAATGCCCATGAATTGCGGGTCGACGCCCGCGTGAGCCCAGGAGACCAGTCGCGCAAGAGGACGAAGGCCACGTTGTTCGGCGGTGCGGCGGGCCATCAGCAGGACAGCTGCGGCGCCGTCATTGAGACCGGACGCATTGCCGGGCGTGACCGTACCGTCTTTCTGGAACGCCGGGCGCAATTTGGCGAGATCGGCGAGGGTCGTGCCCGACCGCACATGCTCATCGGTATCGAAAGCGATTTCGCCTTTTTTCGTACGCAAGGCTATCGGCACGATCTGCTCGCGGAAGTTGCCGTCGTGAATGGCTTGCGCAGCGCGCCGGTGCGATTCGACGGCGAGCGAGTCCTGGTCGTCGCGCGTGATGCCGTACTTCTTCGCGACGTTCTCTGCGGTTACGCCCATATGGCAAGCACTGAACGGATCAGTCAACGCGCCGACCATCATGTCGATCAGACGGATGTCGCCCATGCGCGAACCCCAACGCGCGCCGGTGGCCACGTAGGCTGCGCGCGACATGCTTTCCGCACCTGCGCCGATGGCAATTTCGGTGTCGCCGTGCGCGATGGCCTGGGCGGCGGAGATGATTGCCTGGAGGCCGGAGCCGCACAGCCTGTTGAGCGTCAGCGCCGGTGCTTCGGCGCTGACGCCGCCTTCCATCGCGGCGACGCGCGCAAGATACATGTCGCGAGGCTCCGTATGGATCACGTTGCCGAACACCACATGACCCACCTCTTCACCCGGCAGATTCGTACGCTCGAGCAGCGCGCGAACGACGGTTGCGCCGAGCGTCGTGGGCGGAACGCTCGATAGCGCGCCACCGAAATCTCCAATAGCGGTGCGAACGGCAGCGGTGACGACGACCTCATCCGACATGATGGCTCCTTGGTCCCGAGAATCGGTGACGATCCGGTTCGTGTTTAACAATATGAATGATGTTCGAAAAGTAGCGCATTTTCGCTTTCGTGTCCACGCAATTGTGCAGTGCGCAAGGGTGAGATCGTGCCGAGCATTTCGTGCTTCATTCGCGCCAGATCGCGGCTTTGATATCCGGGCTTCCTTGTGGGTGACAACGGATAGACGCGCGTTCGATTTCACGCTATGCTGGTTCAACATGGTGATCGACGTTCAATTATTGGTTTATCTTGATCCGCGAGATTTTGCGTGTATCGGATGGCGATGCGAGCGCGCGCGGGACATGACTTGCCAGATAACAACAGGACGACTCAGATGGATGCATGTACGGCTTCGCACGATGCCCTGATGGATGTGCCGTTTCGCCCGATCCGCCTCGGCAGCATGGACGCGATCGTCGAGCGAAGGCCCGATGGAAGCGTGGTGTATCAACTGAAGGAACCGCTCGAACCGTATCCCGTCCGCTTGACGGAGCGGCTCGAACACTGGGCGAGTGTCACACCCGAGCGTGCGCTGCTCGCGCGGCGGACGCCGGACGGCAAGTCATGGGAGTCCCTGACCTATCGGCAGGCGTTCGACGGCGCGCGTGCGCTGGGGCAGGCGTTGCTCGACCGAGGCTTGTCGCCGTCCCGTCCGTTGATGATTCTTTCGGATCGGAGCTTCGAACACGCGCTGTTCGCGCTCGCCGCATTGCACGTCGGGGTTCCCTATATTCCGGTGACGCCCGCATATTCGCTGTTGTCGCAGGACTTTTCGAAGCTCAGGCAACTCGCTGCCGTATGCACGCCCGGCCTCGTCTTCGCTGATGACGGCGCGCAATATGGCCGTGCGTTGCGCGAGGTGTTTGGCGACGTCGAATGTGTCGTCGTCGGTCCGTTGCCGGAGGGGCGTGCCGGTTCGCGTGTCGCCGACTGGCTGAAGACGCCGGTTACGGCCGACGTCGAAAAGGCGTTCAATGCGGTCGGCCCGGATACGGTGGGCAAGATCATGTTTACTTCGGGAACGACGGGCGTACCGAAAGGCGTCATCTACCCGCAACGCATGTTGTGCAGCAATCGACAGCAAGTCGCCCAGGTGTTCGCGTTTCTTCAGGATGGGCCACCGGATCTCGTCGACTGGCTGCCGTGGCATCACACCTTTGGCGGCACGCACAACTTCGGCATGGTGCTGTACGGCGGGGGTACGTACTACCTGGACCCAGGCAAGCCGACGCCGGAGGAAATTGGGCCGACGGTGCAGGCGTTGCGCGAAATCGCACCGGTCGTCTACCTCAATACGCCTCAAGGGCTGGCCTCGCTGATTCCGCATCTGAAGGCGGACGACGCGCTGCGCAAAAAATTCTTCAGCAAGCTCGCGCTCATCTACTACGGCGGCGCCAGCCTGCCGAAGCACATCTGGGCGCAACTCGACGAGCTCGCGGTGCGAACCATCGGCCAGCGCGTTCTTATCATGTCGGGCATCGGCGGCACGGAAGCGGGCCCGACGCCAATGTCGGCAGCCTGGGATCCGCGACGCGAGGCGATTGCGGGCTTGCCCGTGCCCGGCGTCAAAGTGAAAGTGGCTCCGGTGGACGAGAAGCTGGAAATCCGCTTTTTCGGCGACTGTGTTACGCCCGGCTACTGGAAAGATCCCGAGCGCACCGCCGCCTCGTTCGACGAGGAGGGCTATTTCCGCTCGGGTG
This sequence comes from Paraburkholderia sp. BR13444, assembly GCF_040948755.1. Taxonomy (NCBI): domain Bacteria; kingdom Pseudomonadati; phylum Pseudomonadota; class Betaproteobacteria; order Burkholderiales; family Burkholderiaceae; genus Paraburkholderia; species Paraburkholderia sp. BR13444. The sequence continues at coordinate 27,789 of NZ_JBFPKM010000012.1, forward strand.
ACGCCGCAACCTTCATCGACCCGCAGCGTCTGGAACTTGGACTGCGTTTCGACGGACGCATCGCGGAGAACTTCAAGCTATCCACGGGTACATGGGTCAACGTCGCGGAGTTGCGACTGTACGCGCTGAACGTGTTTGGCCCGTATGCGCGCGACATCGTGATCGCCGGGCACGACCGCGAATACCTGAGCGCGCTCGTCTTCCCCGACATCGAAGCGTGCCGTGCGCTTTGCGACGACCTTCACGATCCGATGCCGGACGTCGACCAGATCATCAACAGCCGCGGTGTGCGCGCCTTCTTCCAGGCGGGGCTCGACAAGCTCGCCGCGCGTGCTGGAGGTAGCTCTGCCCGCATTGTCCGCATCGTGCTCGAAAGCGAGCAGCCGACGCTCGATAACGGCGAATTGAGCGCGAAGAGCGCAATCAGCCAACGCAATGTGCTCGAGCGGCGGCGTGGCGTCGTCGACGAGCTGTATCGCGTGCCGCCCACGCCGCGCACCCTGGTCGGTAACGCGGCCGCGGCAGCGGATGCAGATCGAGTTCAACGTACTGAAAACGCTGGAAGCTAAACAATGGATTTTCGCGTAGACCCCGCGGACTTGGCGTTCCGTGAAGAAGTTCGGGCGTTTCTCAAGCAGCATCTGCCGGCGGATATGGCCTTTCGCGGGCAGCAGGGCTTTCTCGCAGGCGACGACGATTCGCAGCGCTGGACCCGCATTCTGCATGAGACGCGCGGATGGTCAGTGCCGCATTGGCCGGTTGCGGACGGCGGCACCGGCTGGAGCGCGATGCAGCGCTACATATTCGAAGAAGAGTGCTATCTGGCGGGCGCGCCGGCGCAGAATCAGGCGGGTGTGTCGCTAGTTGGCCCGGTGATTTGCGAGTTCGGCAATGAAGAGCAGAAGCGCCGCTTTCTGCCGCCGATTCAACGCGGGGAAGTGTTCTGGGTACAAGGCTTTTCGGAGCCGGGCTCGGGCTCCGATCTCGCGTCGCTGCGTACGACGGCGGTTCGCGATGGAGACCATTACATCGTCAACGGGCAGAAGATCTGGACCAGCTTTGGCACCTCTGGCCAATGGAATTTCGTGCTGGTGCGCACGGATACCGAAGCGAAGCCGCAAAAAGGCATTTCCTTTTTGCTGCTCGACATGACGTCGCCGGGTGTTACCGTGCGACCGATCGGCTCGCTCGACGGCTGCAACCACCTTGCCGAAGTGTTGTACGACAACGTGCGCGTGCCCGCCGAAAACCTGATCGGCGAAGTGAACAAGGGCTGGGGGTATACGAAATTTCTGCTCTTCAACGAGCGCGCGTTCCTCGGCGCCGAGGCCCCGGCGCTCAAGCGCTATCTGCGCAAGATCCGGCACTACGCGTCGCGCGAGCACGCGGCCGGCAAGCCGTTGATCCAGGACCCGACGTTTGCGGCGCGTCTTGCGCAGTACGAGCTGGAGGTTCGCGCCATCGACATGGCGGTGCAGAAGATCCTGCATCAAGGGATCGACGAGCGCAGCGGCGGAATGGCAATCGGCTCCATGCTAAAGGTGCGAGGCTCGGAGCTCCATCAGAAGCTGACCGAGATGCTGCTCGAGGTGATCGGCGACTACGGTGCCGTGTTCTATCCCGATCCGAACGAAGAGCGAGCGCTGCGCGACGCGTCGTTTATCGGGCCCGAGTACGCGCCGGGCCTCGCGGCAGAGGTTTTCTATCGACGTGCTTGCACGATCTATGGCGGGACGGCCGAAATTCAGCGAAACATCATCGCCAAGGCGATGTTCGACCTGTGAGCTCGAGTCGATCCACGAACATCCGTCGATTCCCGTTGGGGGGAATCGCATCAATTGCCGGCAGAAAGAGGGTGCAGCATGGATTTTGAGTTGAGCGACGAACAGCGGATGCTACAGGAAAGCGCGCAGCGCTTTGTGCAAAAGAGCTATACGTTCGAACATCGCCGCAAACTGGCCTCGGAACAAGGAGGCTTTTCGCGCGACACGTGGCGCACGCTCGGCGAAATGGGCTGGCTCGGTATCGCGGTTCCGGAGGAAATGGGCGGGCTCGGTTTCTCGCCCGTCGAAAGCGCCATTGTGGCCGAGCAGATCGGCCGCGCGCTGGTGTTGGAACCGTATGCGATGTGCGGTGTGTTTCCCGCGTCGTTGGTGACTCGCTGTGGGCGCGAAGGGCAGCGCGAGACGCTGCTTGCCGAGATCGTCTCGGGGGAGGTTGTTTATGCGGTCGCGCACAGCGAACGCGAGGCGCGAGGCCAGGTGCACTATGTGACGGCCACCGCCAAGAAGACCACCGACGGGACCTGGCGGCTGGATGGCTACAAGACGCTCGTGGTGGGCGCACCTGTCGCCGATCGCCTCCTCGTCGTCGCACGCACGGCCGGTGCGGCCGGCGACAAGGATGGCATCGGTATTTTCGTCGTCGATCCGAAGCAGGCAGGCGTGACGCTCAAGACCTGCGCGTTGCTCGACGGCACGCCATCGGCCGACTTGCTGCTCGAAGGCGTCGTGGTGGCGCAATCCGATGTCTTAGGCGAAGCGGGCAATGCCTTCGAAGGGCTGCAGGCCGCCGTCGACGAAACGATCGTCGCGATCTGTGCGGAACTCGTAGGCGATATGGAGGATGCCATCGAACTCGCTTCGGAATATCTGAAGACCCGCAAGCAGTTCGGCGTCGCGATCGGCAGCTTCCAGGCGCTGCAACACCGGATGGCCGACATGGCGATCGATGCGATGCAGGCGCGAGCAACACTGCATCGCGCATTGCTCGCGCTCAGCGAGAACGGGCCAAATAGAAGCGTCGAGGTTTCAGGCTGCAAGGCGCAGACCACTCGCAGCGCGAAGTTCGTGACGCAGCAAGGCATCCAGTTGCACGGCGGTTACGGCATTACGAATGAATACAAGGTCGGCCATCACTATCGCCGCCATCTGGTACTCGGCGCGTTGTTCGGCAACATGGACTATCACCTGAATCGTTACGCGCGCCAGATTCAGTGCGAGGTATTGGCTGCGCTGGCGTGAACCCTATCGAGGAATTGCGATGGACGCGAAAGTAACCGATTTGCTCGGCGTGACTCGAGAAGACGCCGTTCTTACGCTGACACTGAATCGGCCCGAAGCTCGCAACGCGCTGAACCTTGCATTGACCGAAGCACTCGTCGGCGCGTTGAACCGCTTCGAAGCGGACGAAAGCCTGCGTGTGCTGATCGTGACCGGCGCAGATCCGGCCTTTTGCGCGGGGCTCGATCTGAACGACTTCTCGGCGCCCGATGCGCCGCGCTCGTGGGTCGCGGAAATGATCGATATGTGGCCGCGCATCACCAAGCCGGTGATCGCGGCGGTCAACGGCGCTGCCGTTACCGGCGGTCTGGAACTTGCGATGGGATGCGATTTCATCATCGCGTCCGAGCGCGCGCGCTTTGCCGATACGCATACGAAAATCGGCGCGCTCGCCGGCGGCGGCATGACTGCGAGATTGCCATATATCGTGGGTCCGAGGTGGGCGAAGCAGATCAGCTATACCAGTGAGCCGATTGACGCGGCCACGGCTTTGCGCATTGGCCTCGTCAACGAGTTGGTCGGCCACGATCAACTGATGGAGCGGGCAAGCTCACTCGCGAAGACGATCGCGAGCCGCCGGCCCGATCTCGTCGCGACGGTCAAGCGTGTGATCGATCAGGGTGCGCTAACTTCACTGGAGGAGGCCTTGCGAATCGAGAAGGCTGCTTTGGCGCAAAGAAAGAAGAATGGCGGCATGGCGTGGCAGGTGGGGAAATAACCGGCTGCTCAACCAAAGCGCTTAACTCAAGGGACGTGGGTACCCGCATGACAAATCTCTACGATCTTCCAGACGATATTCAGGTGACAGCCGCCGGCGGCCTGCGCATCATCACGCTCAATCGGCCAGACGATCTGAACGCGTCGACCACGGAGATGCTGTTCAACTATCCCAAGCTTTTTGCTGCGCTAGCCTCGGACTCCGACGCGCGTGTCGGCATTCTCACCGGTGCGGGACGAGCGTTCAGCGCTGGCGGAAACATGCATCACTTCGTCAAGACGCTCGACGACCCCGAGTTCGCCACGCAGGTCCAGGAGAACGCACGTCGAACGATACACGGCTTCATCGACGTGCCGATTCCGCTTATCGCTGCGGTCAACGGGCCGGCCGTCGGCTGGGGCGCGACAATGGCGACCTTGTGCGACATCGTTCTGATGTCGGAGAAGTCGTTTCTCGCGGAACCGCATATCAACATCGGTCTGGTCGTCGGTGATGGGATCTCCGTGGCGTGGCCGCTCTACACCAGTCTGCTGCGAGCGAAAGAACTGATCTTCACCGGGGACCGGATCACACCGCAGCAGGCGGTCGAGTTCGGTCTTGCCAATCGCGTCGTCGAGCCCGAAAAGCTGATGGACGAGGCCTTGGCGCTCGCTGAAAAGCTGCTCAGGCAACCACGCAGCGCGCTGCGTGAAACCAAGAAGCTGATGAATCTCCATCTACATCGCAGTGCGGCGCAGGTGCTCGATACGACGCTTGCGCGGCAGTTGGCGGCGACGCTCAGCAACGAGCATCATCAGATCGCGTCGGCTTTCATCGCTCAGCAGAAACGCAAGCAAGGCTAATTCCGCTCGCCGAGTCTCGTGTTCATCCGTCCGCTCATTTCGTGGAATACCAATGCGCTCATCACTATTCGACCTCACCGACAAGGTCGCGATCGTCACCGGATCGAGTCGCGGCATCGGTTACGCCAGCGCCCTCGGCATGGCGGAGCACGGCGCGAAAGTCGTCATTTCCGGCCGGAACGCCGACGCCTGCGAAACTGCCGCGCAAACCATCAACGATAAGATCGGCAGCCGCGTGGCCATGCCGTTCGCGTGCAATATCGGCCGGAAAGCCGAACTGCAAGGACTAGTGGCCGCGGCGAACGGCGAGTGGGGCCGAGTCGATATCGTGATGGCGAATGCGGCGATTCATCCGTGGATCGGATCCACCCTGGATCTGCAAGACGAAACGTTCAACAAGTTCATGCAGGTCAACGTTCAGAGCAATATCTGGCTCGCGCAATTGACCGTGCCCGGCATGATCGAGCGTGGCTATGGCCGCTTCATTTCGGTGGCATCCGTGGTTGGACTGTTCGGTGATGTCGCGACGGGAACTTACGGGCTCACCAAAGCCGCCGACATGCAGCTCGTGAGGAACCTCGCGATGGAATTCGCAGCAAAGGGCGTCACCGCCAATTGCATCGCGCCCGGAACGTTCAAGACCGAGATGGCGCGATCGCAATGGGAGGACGAGGCGATGGTCGAATGGTACCGTGGCCGCAATCCATCGCAGCGCTTCGGCGAGGTCGAGGAGATCGCCGGGCTCGCCGTGATGCTCGCTTCGCCTTCGGGCGGTTATATCAACGGCCAGACGATCGCGGTGGATGGCGGCCACACGATCTCGTTTCGCTGACGTGCGGGAGGAAATGGCATCATGCGTCCCCACACGTTCCGCACGCGAATCACCGATCTGCTCGGTATTCGCCACCCGATTCTTTGCGGCGGTCTCGGGCCGCGCGTATCCGACGCACGGTATGTCGCGGCGGTGGTCAACGCAGGCGGCATGGGCTTCATTGTCGGCGCGGGCTTTCCCGATTCCGACGAATTCCGCAATGAGTTGCGCACCTGCCGTGAGCTCACCGGTGCCAGGAACTTCGGCGTCAATCTGTACATATCGCGGCAAGCGGGTGGCGTGGAGCGGGTCAAGCAACAGATCCGCATTCTGATCGAAGAAAAGGTTGCCTGCGTGGAGACGGCCGGTGCGAGCCCGGAGGCGGTCGTGCCGCTGCTCAAGGAGGCGGGCATCAAGGTTTTGCACAAGGTGCCCGCCGTGCGCTATGCACATACGGCGGCGCGGATGGGCGTCGACGGCGTGATCGTCGTCGGTAATGAATGCGGCGGCCATCCAGGCGTCTACCAGATCGGCAGCATCGTGCAGGCCGCGCAGGCGCCGCGGGAAATCGGCTTGCCGGTCGTGATCGGCGGCGGCATCGGCACCGGGCGGCAGCTTGCAGGGGTGCTCGCGATGGGCGCCGACGCGGTCCTGATGGGTACTCGCATGATGGTCGCCGAGGAGCTATGGATTCATCCCGAGGTCAAAGCGAAGGTCGTGGCGGGCGACGGCAGCGAAAGCGTCGTGGTCAAGTCTGCGATTCGCGATCACCACCGCGTGCTGCGCAACGAGAGCGCCGAGGCGGTCATGGAACTGGATCGTGCGCAGGTGAGCGAGTTCGAGCGGTTCCGTCCGCACGTGATGGGCGCGCTCGCGCACGAGGCTTACGTGACTGGCGACACCCGCAAAGGCATGATCGACTACGGGCACGCCGCGGTCTTTGCTGACGCGGTCCGGAAGGTCGAGGCAATTTTCGATGAGATCATTGACGACGCGGTGGCGGCGTCGAGCCGGTTGAACAGACTGATGACCTAGACGGCCAGCGCGGCGACGATAGAGCGGGCAGCAGCGCGTCACGAGGCTCAGGCGGCTGCGACCCCCAGGCTACAATCTGACGCGAAATGGTTCCAATACCGGCGAGCCATACGCATCATCTATCGACAAGTCATGAGCGCAGAAAAAGGATCGCGAGCCGCGCGTAAGGGGGAGGCTTTACCACGCGCAAAACGGGGTCGCCCATTCAAGGCCGATGCAGAGAGGCGCCAGGACGAACTGCTCGACCATACGCTGGAACAGTTCATGGCCGTCGGCTATCGAGCCGCGACGATGGACGGCATTGCGGCATCGTTTGGCGCGAGCAAGTCTACGATCTACCGGCGCTATGGAAGCAAGGCGGGCCTGCTGCGCGCGGCGATGGAGCGCGGCGTTCCGCTGCTGCTCGATCCGCTCACCAACGTGTCCACCGACGCACGTCGTTCGCCGCGCTCCGTGCTGCGCGACTATGGGGAAATCATCCAGTCCTATCATGCGGACCCGAGCATACGCGCGATGTGGAGGGCGGTAAGCGAGGCGCGAGAGGAACTGAACGAGATGCTCGAAGACGTCGTCGATCAGCAAGACAGGGCGTTGGCTCCGATCGCTGACTATCTCACTGCGTTGGCAATCAATGGAAAGATCGTGGTCTCCGATCCGCGCGCGGCGGCCGCGTGCTTTGGCGCGCTGACGAGTGGCGGCCTCGCCAGCTTCCTTGGCGAGCCGCTTCGCGATAAAGAGCGGCATGCCGCGCTAGAGCTCGCGCTTACGCTGTTCCTCGACGGCATACTTCCGCGCGCAATGGATCGGAAGTAGTCGCGATTTTCGTTACGGCATTAGCCAAACAGTTTGCGCAAGGTGCCGCCCATCGGAACGGGGAGCGTTGCGCCATCGTCGTATGGCCAGCGCAACATGCCGAGGGCGGCCGCGGCGCCTCCATCCACATGCAGCACCTGACCCGTGACCGATTTCGCAAGGTCAGACGCGAGGAACAATACGGCATTCGCCAGATCGTCCGCACTCGGAGGAGCTTGCAACGGGATGTACATCTCGAAGGCCTTCGCCCACCACTCGGGCGGGGCATCGGCGTTGAGGGAGCGCCAGGGTTCGGGAATAGCCGCGGCGTTGCCCGCGCTGGGCGTCGTGTCGGGCGCAATCAGGTTCACGCGGATTCCGAGCGGCCCGAGCTCCCAGGCCATTGCCTTCGAGAAGTGGGTCGTTGCGGCCTTCGCGCCAGCGTAGACTGCGAAGCCGCCGGCGCCGCGATGCGCTTCGATGGTCGTAAAGTTCACGATCGAGCCGCCACGGCCGCCGCGCTGTAACAGCGGCACTGCGTGACGCATGGATTCAATCACGTAGCCGAAGTTGCGCTGAATGTCGTCCGCGCAATCGCGTTGCGTGCGTTCGATGAACGGCTGCATACCAGTGCCGCCAACCACGTTCACGAGTAGTTCGATCGCACCGAAGAAGCCCGCAGTCGCATCATAGAACTGCGCGAGCTGCTCTGGCTGTGTGGCATCCGCGTGCATGCCGAGCACGCGGCGGCCGAGCGCTCGCAATTGCGCCGATGTGGCCGCAATGCCTTCGTCATCGATGTCGCACAAAGCGATATCGACGCCGGCCTCGCCTAGTGCCAGGGCGACCGCTCTTCCAATTCCTGCGGCGCCGCCAATCAACACCGCTCTGCGACCTTCAAGTGCGCCTCTGCGATCCAGAATACCCATTCGCCTTGTCCTTTCGTTTAGTGATGTGCGCGACCGAAGCGTGTCGCAATCTCATGTATTGAATAATGGTACTGGCGGTGCTATTGTTGATCAAGAACATCAAGGCAATCAGCGGAACACGCGATAGCGGGTTTCGATAAAGACTCCGATGCGACCGCGTCGATCAATGGAGGAACCCGAGTGACCGACATCGAAAAGCTCGTTGCAATCGAGGAGATCAAGCAACTCAAAGCGCGCTATTTCCGTTGCATCGACACAAAGAACTGGGACGGATTCAAATCCGTGTTCGCGCCTGATGCCCGGTTCGATATCAGCGATGACGTGCCCGGATGCATTCTTGTCGGCAGGGAAAAAATCGAACAGGCAGTCAGTGTTCCTCTTGCGGAATGCGTGAGTGTTCATCACGGCCATTGTCCGGAAATCGAGATCACGTCGGGCACGACGGCGAGCGGCATCTGGGCGATGGAAGACATGTTGCGCTGGGAAGCGGACTCGGGATATCCGAATCGCACGCTCCACGGCTACGGCCACTATGTCGAGACCTACGAGAAGATCGACGGCCAGTGGCATATCAAGAGCATGAAGCTGCAGCGACTGCGCGTCGATGCCGGAGCGCCGGCATGAACGCGCAGGACGTGTTGGATGCGGATTCGACAATTCGCTTCGACGGCCGCGTTGCGATCGTGACTGGCGCGGGAAGCGGATTGGGCCGCGACTACGCGAAGGCGTTGGCGGCGCGTGGCGCCGCCGTCGTCGTGAACGATCTGGGAACCGATCCGCGCGGCAATGTGCTGTCGGACATCGGTGCCCGGAGCGCGGCTCTGGGTGTCGTCGAAGAAATAGAAACCGCAGGTGGCAAAGCGATCGCCTGCCATGAAAGTTGCGCGACGAGAGCCGGTGGAACTGCAATCGTGGACGCCGCGCTGGACGCATTCGGCAGGGTTGATGTCCTCATTCACAACGCCGGATTTCTATGCAACGCGCCATTTGAGGAACTCACCGACGAGCAGATTCGCTCGATCATGGATGTTCACCTGATGGCCGCATTTTATGTGGGCCAGCCAGCGTGGCGCGCGATGCAGGCCGCGAAATATGGGCGAATCGTCTTGACCAGTTCCGCATCCGCGATGTTTGGTTCCGTGTGGCAAGCCAACTACGGTGCCGCAAAGGCCGGTTTGGTGGGGCTGATGAACAGTATCGGCGTGGAAGGCGAGAAGTACGGCATTCGGGTCAACGCGTTGCTCCCGTGCGGCGCCAGCCGGCTCGGTCAGGGCAGCGACGAATGGCCTGCCGATTTCCACCACGGTATGCCGGAAGATTTCGCGCTGGTCGCGCCGGGCATCCGCAACGAATTCGTCGTGCCGATGGCGATATGGCTGGCAAGTGAACGGTGCAAGGCCAATCGCGCGCTCTACACGGCAACGGGCGGGCGGTTCGCACGCGTTTTCGTCGGCGAGGCCGATGGGTGGTTGAGCCAGCACGGCCGTCCTCCTACGCCGGAAGACATCGAGCGACATCTGGCCGAAATCGATGACACGACGCACTTCGACCAGCCGCAAAGCGTTTGGGGAGAGTTCGAATCGATCATCAGCGGCTATCGGGCCGAGGCAAAGCGGCGGCTGGACCCGCCAGGCCTTTGACCAACGACAGGGAGCAACGAGACATGGAGAAACGATCGTGACACGCAGAATCGGCATCATCGGCGCCAACTGGAGCCTGAAAGTGCATGGCAGCGCCTGGCGGCTATTGCCGGATGTGGAGGTGGCGGCAGTCTGCACCGCGCACCGCGAGACCGCCGAAGCAGCGGCGAAAGCCTTCGGCGTGCCGCGCGCCTATTGGGGCGTCGCGGATCTCGTCGCCGATCCCACTCTCGACATCATCGATGTCGGCAGCCGGCCTTCGTATCGCTATGACATGGTGATGGCCGCGCTCAACGCGGGCAAGCACGTCTATGACGCGCTGCCGTTCGCGGTCGATACGGAGCATGCGCTCGCGCAGAGCGAACTGGCTGCGAAAAAAGGGCTGGTCGGTGTGGTCGACGCGCAGTTCCGCTGGGTGCCCGCGGCGATGCACATGCTGAAGCTTGTTTCAGAGGGCTTCCTTGGCGAGCCACTCGGTTTCAATTTTCAGCTTCTTCAGCCATTGCGTAACCACGATGGATTCATTTATCCCCATGCCTCCTATCCTGGTGGCGGCGTGTCGCCGTACAAGTGGTTAGCCGAATCCACAAGCGGCGGCAGCGCATGGCGCAATTTCGGCAGCCACATGGTCCTGTTTCTGATGCCATTGCTCGGCCGTGTGAAGGCGGCGACCGGGTCGGACACGACGGGCATCAAGCAATGGCGTTTGCCGGACGGTAGCACGTACGCGCCAGACACCGCCGATCTCGGCTGCGGCGTGTTGCGCATGGAAAACGGCGCGTTGGGCACGATCCAGACAAGCTGGGCAGTCGCCGACGGCCCCGGCATTCGTGCCGAATTGTGGGGAACGAAAGGACGCCTGCTCTACGTCGATCCTACGTTCGGCGATGGCATTTCATCGCGTCTCTATGCGGGCAAGCCGGAGCCGTTCGAGTTCGGCACGGCCGCGGGCGAATGGCTCGAAACCCCGGAGCACTATTTCGCCGTGCCGGGAACGGGGTTCTCGAAACAGAATGCTCCGTCGTACATGGTGTCGATGGGCTGGATGTTTCACGACATGCTCGAAGCGATCAAGCACGAGCGCACACCATCGCCGAGCTTCGAAGAGGCTGCCCACGCGCACCGGGTAGTGGAGGCGGTGATCGAGTCCGGCCGCAGCGGACGATGGATCGAGATCGCCGATCGTTGAAGCGGCCGGCGTGGCCACCCACTACTCGAGCCACGTCCTGATGCCCGCGATGTACTCGGCAATCTGCCCGCGAGCCTGTTTCCTGTCGCGGGCGATGATTGCCCGTGCGATCTCATGCGCATCGGCCAGTTGCAGGACGATGCCGCCGGCCATCCCAGATCGATGATGTGTGTCAGCATCGATACGAAGAGCGTCTGCGCGCGCGTGACTGGCGCGCCGAGCGCATTGCGTTTGCGGCGCGGTGCGCATCCGATCAATCGATGCATAGACTTGCGTAGCGGGCTTGGCGTTTTCGTGGACGCACGTCTGATTCGGCATCAGCGGATTATCGGACTGGTACAGATGGGTGTCCCCGTTGATGACGAGGCCAGGCTTGCCGAATTCAGCGGTACGGCGAGCAATGATGTCCACGTGCTGGGCATATTCCGATAGACGGGAATTGTTGCCCAGGTTTTCCGCATTCCACATGTCCGCCTGCACAGCGATTACCAGTGCAGTTGCCTTCTGTGCTTCCGCCTGGTCGAACGCGTTGTTCAGCTAATCGATGGTTGCCTGCGTACGGTTCGCGACTTCCGTAGCCTGTCGCGAAGTCATATTCGCCCAGTCCGGAGTTTGCGGCTTCTTACCCGAGAACCAGACGTCAGTACAATTGTTTGAACCGCCCGGAATGTTGACGGTAGCGAACACCACGCCTTCGGTCGCCCACCAGACGTTTCCACAAACTGTTTGTCGGCAGCGTTCGTCCCTTCCTGGGCCTGACTGTGAACCTGGAGAGCACTCGAACCCAGTGTCGAGCCGGCAGCGGGAAAGAACAGTTGGCGAATCAGGGCCAAGGTTCCAAGCGAAAATAGGAGTAGATGCACTGCGACTCCTCAGTTGTTGTTGTGCGCCATCAGGGACAGCCGTCGGCTAACAACTATTGAAGCGGCTAGGGTTTGAGCGTGAAGGCTTGGCTCGTTCCTATCTGAGGATCAATGGGGTATGGGTCGACCACGTTCTCACATCGCTAATCAACCACATTCGAGAACGTTGAACCAGTCTGGCAGCTTTCGCTCCTACCTTTCTATCTTCACGGACGCAAAGCTGGCGGCGCCGTCGGAAGGGCGGAAATAAGTTGAGCCTACCGGAAAGGGGCCCAACGGATCTTCATCGTGAGCGATCAATATCGTCACTTCCGGGCCGCAGTCGCCGGTCGCCGGCTCAGGCGCACGGAATATCCAACAAGGTCCGAATCCGCTTTCCCATCTCGAACGCGCGAATCTCGTAGCCCAATTCTCGGTACAGATTGACCGCCTGTTCGTTAAACTCCCAAACGGCTAGTCTGATATCGGTGGCACCCTGCTTCCGCGCCCACTCTTCTGCGAGTTTAATAAGGGAGCTGCCGACCCCGCGTCCTCTGATTTGTTCTAAAACCGCGACGGAACCGATGCGACCGACGACCATCGGTTGCAATAGCGGGCTTATCGGCTTCACCACCTGAATCGTAATGAAACCGACGGCGTTGCTGCCAAACTCCGCAAGAAACGTCGCTCGATCTTCTCCTTGGAGGCTGGCGAGCCAGTGCGGCTCGTCGCGGCCGAATTCTGTGGTGGCATCTGCGTAGATGTCGGGGCGTGCTAAGTGGTGGCTCGCATTCAAAATTTGACCCAATTCGCAGATTGTCAGAACGTCTTCGATTGTCGCGCGTCGATAGCTTATCGGATAGGTCATTGTCAGCCGTGATGAGGGAAATTTTCGGGGGCGGTCGCCTCAGTGCGACCCCACAAGACGTGCGGACAGCCGGTAAGAAGACCGATACGCGATAAGGTCAGGCGCTCCACGCTGCATTTTGCAAGACGAGCCGATAGCCGTCAGGATCCTCGAATGTTCGACCCGACACGTCCCAGTAAGGATTGAACGACTTTACGCAAACAAATCCATTTTCGACAAGGCGATCACACATCGCCCTCCACACTTGTCGATCCGGTATGTAAAACACCAGCAAGTCCTCACTCGTTGGGCGAGGCATCACGGGATGTTCGCTGCAATGGGTAAACTCAAAATGATAGTCCATGCTGGGACTTCCAAGCATCACCCCGTCGAATTCCTGATGATCCTGAAATCTGGCGAGGACGGCCAGACCAAGCGCTGAGCAATACATGCGTTCAGTACGGGCAAGATCGGAAACGGGCCGTGCGACTCTGAGATGCATCGTCATCGAATGGAATCGTGGAGATTGTTGAAAACGTATCAAACATCTGCTTGCAACACAAAGCCGAGCGACATCCGTGCCGAAGGATGTCGATCTGAAGGCCGAACCGCTTACACCTGGTTTGTGACTGGCAGGCGTGGAATTCGGTAAACGCAGGATGTGTACTTTGGCGTCACGCGGCTTTCCACGATGACGCCGCCTAACGATTCGGCAATGTGCCGGCTCGAGCGGTTCTCTTCTGCGACCGGATAGGTGAAGCTTGCACAGCCAATGGTTCGCGTTGCCCATTGCGCAACAGCAGTTACGGCCTCGCGGCCGAAGCCATTTCGATGACGATCTTCACGAATCCATATGCCGAGTTCCGGGCTCTCCATGCGTACGCGGTGGAGTCCGGCCAACCCAAGAAAACTCCCGTCTGCGCGGTGCCGTATCGCGAATACATAGTCTGACCCGTCGTCTATCGACGGTATCCACGACTGCCAGACCTCGTCGAAGTCTTGCCGGGATGCTGGCGTGTCCCAGGCCATGTGACGGGTGAGCGAAGGGGTGATGCATGCGAACGCGGCATCGGCGTCGCTGGCCGTGAACGGTTTAATCAGGAGCCGGGTTGATTCAATCTGGATTTCTGTTGGCCGCTGCAGCATCTCAGGTTTCCGTCGAGGTTTGTTCATATGTCGACGAATTAGAAACATGCATCGACCGGTTGAGGCAGTATGACTTTCCGTGAGGTGGTGGCTGGCCCGCCGTGAGAAACCAGACGCGGGTTAGCATTGCTGCCAGAGCCGCATGGTGTGCACGAGGGCGACACCCGGCGATTTCCAGCACGGAGGCCAGCATGGGACACGATAACACGGTGTACGTCGGTCTGGATGTCCACAAGGAATCCATCACGGCAGCCTACGCCGTCGGGATAGGCGAGGTGGAATTGCTGGGCAAGATCGGCACTTTGAAGACTGACATCGACCGCCTGTGCCAGCGCGTGCAGTCCAAGGCGACGCACGTTCGCATCGTCTACGAAGCAGGGCCATGCGGCTATGGTCTATACCGGCAACTGGTGTAGAAGGGATTCGACTGCATGGTATGTGCCCCGTCGCTGATTCCGAGGAAACCAGGCGAGCGGGTCAAGACCGACCGCCGCGACGCCCTCAAACTCGTGCGCTCGTTGCGCGCAGGTGATCTCTCGTCAGTCTACGTGCCGGGCGTCGAAGATGAGGCATTCCGGGATCTGGCCCGGGCGTGGGCTACCGCCAAAGCGGATCTCAAACACGCGCGTCAGCGGGTCAAGTCCTTTCTGCTCTCCCACGGTGTTCGTTATACCGGCAGCGCCAACTGGGGTCCGGCACATCGAAGGTGGATCAGCACCTTTGCGTTCCCCAACCACTGGCAACAACTGGCCTTTGACGAGTGCCGCCGTGCCGTCGAAGACAGACTCGCACAATGCGACCGCCTCGAGGCGGCACTACGCGAGGCTGTCGTCAACTGGCGCTTCTATCCGGCGGTACTGGGCCTGCAGGCAATGCGGGGCATTCAGTTCACCACGGCCGTAGGCATGCTCGCCGAACTCGGCGACCTGTCGCGATTCGAGCATCCGCGTCAACTGATGGCCTGGCTCGGGGTGACGCCCTCCGAACACTCTTCAGGAGACCGGCGCCGTCAAGGCAGCATTACAAAAAACGGGAACAGCTATGCAAGAAAGCTGCTCGTGGAGGCTGCGTGGAGTTACAGATACCCCGCTCGGGTGAGCCCGGACATTCAACGCCGCCACGAAGGAATCCCGAAACCGATCATTGACCGCGCATGGGATGCCCAACTGCGGCTATGCCGGCGATATCGCAAGCTCGCAGCGCGCGGCAAGAATGTGAACACCAGTGTGGTTGCCGTTGCGCGAGAACTCTCAGGGTTCATCTGGGACATCAGCAGACTGGCGATGTCCCTCGCCATACCGAAAGATGCCGGGCCGGTCTGACACTCCATCATCTTAACGAGGACACTGAGAGTTTCCTGAAGGCGGCGTAGCCCGGCACCCGAGTAACCCGCGAGCGGATTATGCAACACATCTAATGCGATTTGCGACTTGAGGCAGCGGCAGGCTCATAGGGCGGACCACAGTAATGCGGTAACCAACCCGCGGATATCAGTGTGACCCACCGTCGAGACGTACTGCTACGTCGCCCTCAGGAAATTCAGATGAACCAAAACCGAGAACCGATCGCGATTGACACGGAAAGTCATATCAATCCGCCGCCGACCATTACCCCCTGCGGGCAACAGTCGTCGGCCAAGAGAGGCACCTTAGCCACCCACGATGACAAGCTTCGTCATTGGCACGCAAGCCAATTCCAGTCCGCGCGCGGTACGGTACGTTGAAACCGAATCGCCCGACCAGCCACACTTACGATAGAACGGTACCGCGTTCAGCGTCGCATCGAGCCGCATTGCGTCAAGGCCGTGCTCGGCGGCCAACGCCTGAAGAAAATCCAGCATCTTGCGTCCAATGCCGCGACCCATATGAGACGGCCGGACGAAGATCGCGTCGACTTGCCCGCTGGCGAGCGTAAGCATCCCTGTTCCGACAACCGATCCCCGATCGACGGCGACATAGAAGTCACGTTCGACAACGCTAACCCATTTGTCGCCTGGCGAGCCATCGACCCACGCCGACAGGGCCGCTCTGGGATAATGCTCAGCGCACGCAGCATGCACCGATGTTTTACGGATATCCCACGCGTCGAACGCGTCATCGCGATTCGCTTTTCGTATCGTCAGCACGCAACGCTCCTTGATTCGAGCGGCCAAAACGGCACGTCGGCAACGTCACCGAGAACGGAAACACGTACTCTGTCATGCATGCAATCATTCCTATTTGCGCCAACGCAATTCGGAGCGGCGTAAAAGACGCGGCCCCCGTCATGATTCGCGGGGCCGTTGGAAAAGGCTATGTACGGTGTATGGACGTCGCGCTCCCCTCGCCTTACCACTGCCGGTCACGGTGCAGGTGATGACATTGAGCGCGTTGGAATTCATTGAAGCATGTTGCCTTTTGAAGAAAATGCCGTCAATGTCGATTTGCGCATTATCAATAATCCGCGGGGCGTCGTGAATCTCTGAAAGTAGCCGGTCAGCGTCCCATCGCTGACGGGCCATCATCCTACTGCTTAGTCTGTTCTGCCATTTCAGGTGCGTCGTCTACCTCGATGCAGGTAGCGCACCGTACCTGCCAGTTTGTGTGGCCACGCAGTAGCTGCACAGCCCGGAGGTTCTTGCTGCGACGATAGATCGTAAGCGGTCGCTTGCCGACGTCCCTCGGAGGCCAGGCGCAGCCGGGGAGTACTTATGGCATGAGCCCGGCATAGTCGTCGGCGTTTTTCGACGAGCGAGTAAAGATCAGCACTGGCTTGCGCCCCGGCAACGGTGTCGGCGAACAGCCATGACTTCCGGTCAACGACGACTGGGGTGATCATGAGCGATGCCGTTGCATAGCTCGTTCGTTCATCTTGCTAAGGGCTTTTACGCTGGCCACTTCACTTCCTCAACGGCAAGTCATGCACGATTCCGCTCCTATTTTTTTGGGTGAAGCTCGATTCCACTAAACTTGTCCATGCTGGCGGTGTTCGCACCATGACTCCACGCCTCCGTTCGGCTCGAACGGTGGGCGCTAGCTATCTAATTATTAAAACTAGCAAGAAGGGTTGACTAGAGGAAGTAATCTAAAGCGACGTTCTGTGCATAGAGAAAGCCATGACATTTTTGGTGCGATATCCCCAATGCGATGCATTTAGGGGAATTGTGTCTAAGGTCGTTGCGCCAAGGCGGCGAATTTCCGAAGGCTGGAACTTCAGGTTTTCTCAACCAACGTTCTTATTTCGGCTGCCGCCCGGCGACGCTACTCATTTGATAAACAAAGCAATCTTGATCAGCCGGGGGCGCAATGCCGCTTTTACCTTCAAAGCTCGAGCGACGCGCTGAAGTGAAATGAGTGCAAGCACCAATACGGCGCATTGGCGTAGCGTGGCCTAAAAGAAGAAATATTTTGCTGTCATCAAACAAATTTTGACGCGGTTTTTTTACTGATATCTTTGGTTACAGACATGAAACGTGATGACAGAAAAAGCAACGCCCCTCTTGTGATGGGCAGCAAGATAAGAGCGCTGCGCAAGCGACTCGAGCGTACCTTGGACGAAACTGCAACGGCGGCCGGAATCTCGAAGCCGTTCCTTTCCCAGGTGGAGCGAGGGCAGGCGACACCGTCCATTTCGTCATTGGCCGGTATTGCGCAAGCGCTTGGAGTAACGATGCAGTACTTCGTCGAAACGCCGACCGAAGCGAAGTCCGTGCGCCGCGCAGACGAAGGGCAGTACTTCAGCTTTGCCGACTCGGCGAATCGGTTTGCTCGCCTCACCAATGCAGCGGTCGGCAGGCAGCTTGACGCGATTCTCGTCCGAATGCCTGCTGGTCAGCCGCCGTCGGAAGTGACGACACATGCTGGAGAGGAGTTTCTCTATGTACTCAGCGGTAGGCTTTCGCTGAGCCTGGAGGGTCGTACGTTTATGCTTGATCCGGGTGACAGCGCGCACTTCGAGTCGACGGTCCCACACGGCTGGGCCAATGCGGCTAACGAAGAAACCGTGATTGTCTGGGTAGGTTCGCCGAGGTTGTTTTAAGCATTGGTGGCTTCGCTGCGTTCGCGGCGAATCTCCGTTTCATACATTTGACAGTCCTAAGTGTATGAATCTATGTTGAATACAGAGTGATCCATCGATTCCTTGCGAACGATGGTTAGGGATTCGTTTTCCCTGGATTTTTCAGCAACTTCAATATGTACATTTTGGTCTCCTTTGATATTCGACGAAGTGGTTCAGGAGTGGCTTTGGTTGTTCGCATAGTCGGTGGTATGCGGGCGTCATGAAGTAACGGGGCGGTCTCGGACGGGTGCCGCACGGGGGAAAGTGCCAAAGGTCTTCTCTGGCATGTCGACTTGGGTCAATGACACACGAAGGGAAAAAATGAAACTCACGGTTTTGGGATCTGCCATACGGAAAATAGTGTGGGCAGAGATTGCGCTGACAGCTGCGCTTGGGACCACGGCGTTTGCACAGGTTCAACCGGCAGCAACCGCGGCGGCGACGAAAGCTGACACTGCCTCCGCTCAGAAGGATGGCCAAGACGCGAATGCGACGGCCGCCGCACCGACCGCAGCATCGGGCGCTTCGGCGGGCACCAGCTCGGTGAAGCAACTGCAGAAGTTCGAGGTGACGGGTTCTCTGATCCGCAGCGCAGACAAACAAGGCCGCACTGAAGTTCAGGTCATCACCGCGAAGGAAATTCAGCAAAGCGGCTACACAACCGTGGCCGACTTCCTGCGCGGCACAGCGGTCAACTCCGCAAGCAGCTGGTCGCAATCGACGGCTCAGAGCTCGGCACCGGGCGGTGCGGGCCTTGCGCTGCGCGGCCTCAGCGAAAAATACACGCTCGTGCTCATCGACGGGCAGCGCGTGGCCAACTACGCGCAGCCCGTCAACTTCACCGACACGTTCTTCGACATCAACACGATCCCGATGAACATCGTGGAGCGCATCGAAATCGTGAAGACGGGCGCCGTGTCCGTGTACGGTTCGGACGCGATCGCGGGGGTCGTGAACATCATCACGAAGAAGAACTTCGAGGGCTTGCAGATCGACGGCCAGCTTGGCAAAGCCCAGCATCCCGGTAACGCTCAGGGCACCTTCAGCGTTCTGGGCGGTCTCGGCAACCTGACGTCCGACCGCTGGAACATCACGGCGGCCGCGAGCTACTACCGCGACAGCGGCTCGACGCTCGCCGACCGCGACATGACCAAAAACCAGGACTTCACGCAGTTCCCGGGCGGTAACGCGGCGCCGCTAGGTCCGAATCAGCAGTCGTACTGGCAGCTCGCGGACGGCACCCATCAGGCGTTCAATCCGTGTCCGCCGGGCAGCAACGCGACGGCGACGGGCGGCCAGTCGTGTACGTACAACGTGGCGAACAGCACGTCGCTGATCCCGTCAACGACACGCCTGAACGCAAAGGTGCGCGGCACATTCAAGATTGACGACACCACCGAAGCCTATGCGGGTTTCTGGGCGAGCCGCAATGAAACCGTGCAGTTGAACGGTCCGGCGTCGCTCAGCAGCCAGACCAACGTGTTCGACCCGTCGACGGGCACGGTCTCGCCGGTCGGGCGCACCGTCTCGGCTTCGAACCCGTTCAACCCCTTCGGCGTTCCTACGCGGATCAACCTGACGTTCCCGGACAACAAACGAGTCACCGATACAACCTCGACGTTCCTGATGGCGAACACGGGCGTCAAGGGTTCGTTCGACACCGCGAAGTTCGGCAACTGGGATTGGTCGGCAGAGTACGCCCATTCGCAAAGCACCGTCGCAAGCACCTTCAGCAACCAGCTAAATGTGGCTGGCCTTGAGAACATGCTCGCGAACGGCACCTACAATTTCTCGAACCCGGGTTCCACGCCGAATGGCCTGAACGGCGTGTTCCAGGATGACAACCAGCTGTCGATCACGAAGCTTGACCAGGTGCTCGCGAAGGCCTCGACGACCAGTCTGTTCACGCTGCCGGCCGGCGGCGTCGGCCTCGGTGTCGGCACTGAGTTCCGTCACGAGTCGACGGTCATCAACTCGCAGACCTATGCGACGCAAGGCATCACAGCACCTGCGAACGTGCAATCGGTGGACGGCGAGCGTAACGTCGCGGCCGCCTTCTATCAGGTCGACATTCCGATCATCCGCAATCTGACGTTCACGCAGTCGGGCCGTTACGACCACTACAGCGATTTCGGCGGCGCCTTCTCGCCGAGCTTCGCGCTGCGCTTCCAGCCGATTCGCATGCTGACGGCCTACGCTTCGTACAGCCGCGGATTCCGCGCGCCGACGGCGGTCGAGAACGCGCAATCGGTCTATCTGGCCCACCAGAACCTGGTGGACCCGAACGATCCGAGCGGCGTGCCCACCAAACACTTCACGACGGAGCAGACGACCGGCAACCCGAACCTGCAGCCTGAGCACACCAAGAACTACAACATCGGCTTTACGCTGTCGCCGGACGCGACGACGGACTTCGGTGCGGCCTTCTACAAGGTGCACATCGACAGCGTCATCGGCACGCCCGATCCGAACGCGATCTTGCAGGCGAACGATCCGAATTTGGTCGTGCGTAACCCGGACGGCACCATTCGCTACATCAAGATGCCGTTCGTGAACCTGGGCTCGCTCGATACGGACGGCTTCGACCTCGATTTCCGCAAGAGCGTGGGCACGAAGTACGGCACGTTCACGCTGTCGGGAGACTGGGCGTACGTCTGGCACTTCAAGCTGAAGAGCGGTGGCGAGACTCAGGACTTCGCGGGCAACAACCTGGCGCTGCTGCAGCCGTTCGGCGCGAGCAACCCGCGCTGGAAGGGCAACACGAGCCTGAGCTGGGATTACCGCCAACTGACCACCACGCTCACGTGGCAGTACACGGGCCCCTACACGAACGCGGTTGCGGCCGAGTTCGGCGATGGCGGCACGCTGTCGGTTGCCTCGTACAGTCAGTTCAACCTGGTGGCCACCTATCGCGGCTTCAAGCACTGGACCATTTACGGTGGTATCCAGAACCTGTTCGACAGGAAGCCGCCGTTCGACGTCGAATGGCAGTCGACTCCTGACATCACGGGTTACGACCAATCGCTGTACACGAACCTGGGCCGCTTCTTCCAGGTGGGTGCGACTTATCGCTTCTGATCGTGGCAGGCCGGCGCCCGACCGTGCGAGGCACCGTCGGGCGCCGGCCCGCGTGTTATGGCAGTGGCAAGAAATCCCTTGTGAACAGCCTCGTTCGCGGTTCGTGGCGCGACCAGCGCCGCGACTACGGAACAGGTGAATCACGCTGCGAGGATCGAAGGTATGAAAGTAGAAGCAAGCATGACTGCGACATCAGCCGTGGACGCGGGCGGGGTCGCGAGACCCGGCCGCCCGCGCGAATTCGGGCGCAAGCAGCAAAATCCGGTTCGCCGCTTCGGCGGCATCGCAGTCGTCATCGTCCTGCACATCGTGCTGGTCTATGCGCTGCTCAACGGCCTCGCGACCAAGGTCGTGCAAGTCATTCAGCATCCCATCGAAACGAAGATCATCGAGCCGGTCAAGCCGCCGCCTCCGCCACCTCTGCCCGAAGTGAAGCTGCCGCCACCCAAGTTTGCGCCGCCACCGCCCCCCTTCGTGCCGCCGCCCGAAGTGCCGGTGCAAGCGCCGCCGCAGCCGACCATCGCGCACACGGCCACGCCGGTGCAGTCCGCGCCCGTGACGGCACCACCCGCACCGCCTGCGCCGCCCGTCAAGGCTGCTGCGCCCGTGCGCACGGAAGTCGGTGTCGTCTGCCCGAATTCCGATCAGATCCGCAGCTCGATCGCCTATCCGAAGGAAGCGCAGGAGAACGGCGATACCGGCGAAGTGTTGATCGAATTTACCGTCGATCCGGAAGGACATCTCGGCAACGTTCGTGTGGCCAAGTCGTCGGATCACGACAGTCTGGACGAAGCGGCATACAAGGCCGTCAAGCGGTTCAACTGCATCGCGCAGGGCCAGGCCGTGCGCGTGCAGGTGCCTTTCTCGTTCAACCTCAATTGACTCGACAGATAACAAACCGCGCATGCTGCGCCCGCGGTGCAGGCACGAAAGCCTGCACCGACGGTTTAACCCGATTTCTTAAGTTCAACGTTTGAACTGGAGCTCAACATGAATAAGCGTTCCGTCGCCACCCTGGCAACCAGCCTCCTGATCGCTGCCGCCGCGGTGAATACCCTCGTCGCACCGCAACTCGCGCATGCTCAAGCAAGCGTGGCCGCCTCCGCCGCGCCCGCCGTAGCAGCACCGCAGATGAACGCGTCCGCCACCGCAGCCGACGAGCCGGCGCCGCCGCCCGCCCCGGCGGCAACGCAATCCGTCGAGAACCCCTACGGTCTCGGCGCGCTGTGGAAGAACGGCGACTTCGTCGCGCGCTTCGTGCTGCTTCTGCTCGTAATCATGTCGATGGGCAGCTGGTACATCATGGTCACGAAGTTCTTCGAGCAGTTCCGCGCCAACCGCCGCGCGAAGCATGCCGACGAGCAATTGTGGAGCGCGCCGTCGCTCACCGAAGGCGCGCAGCAGCTCGACGAGTCATCGCCGTTCCGCTTCATCGCCGAGACGGCCATCGAAGCAGGGCAACATCACGACGAGGCGCTGCTCGAAGCCGTCGATCGCAACACGTGGATCGACGTCTCGGTCGACCGTGCGATCACGAACGTGTCGAACCGTATGCAAGACGGTCTCGCGTTCCTCGCGACAGTCGGCTCGACGGCCCCGTTCATCGGTCTGTTCGGCACCGTCTGGGGTATCTATCACGCGCTGACCGCGATCGGCATCGCGGGCCAGGCCTCGATCGACAAGGTGGCGGGCCCCGTCGGCGAAGCGCTGATCATGACGGCCATCGGTCTTGGCGTCGCGGTGCCGGCTGTGCTCGGCTACAACTTCCTCGTTCGCCGCAACAAGTCGGTGATGGAGCGCGTCCGTGCCTTCGGCGCTCAACTCCATGCCGTGCTGCTCGCCGGCAGCAAGCGTCCCGCCCGTCCTGTCGCGGTGCGTTCCGCCGCGACCGCCCCATAACCGGCAGTCTGAAGCCTGAACGAGGTCCACCATGGCCATGAGCGTGGGGCAAAACGAAGATAGCGACGACGTTATTGCCGCTATCAATACGACGCCGCTCGTCGACGTGATGCTGGTGTTGCTGATCATCTTCCTGATCACGATCCCGGTCGTCACGCATACGGTGCCGGTGCAGTTGCCGAAAGAGACGATCCAGCCGCTACAGACGACACCGACGAGCATCGAGATCGCGGTCAATCGCGACGGCGACTTCTTCTGGAACGAGAAGCACGTTGATAGTGCGACGTTGCTGTCGCGGCTGAAGGACGTCTCGATAATGCAGCCGCAGTCCGAGGTCCACGTGCGCGGCGACCAGAACACGCGCTACGAGTTCATCGGCCGCGTGATCACGAGCTGTGAACGCGCCGGCATCGCGAAAGTGTCATTTATCACTGAGCCGCCCGCGCGCGGCGGCTAGGAGGCGAAGATGGGAATGAACGTTCCTTCGGGCGGCGGTGGCGGAGATCCGGAAGTGATGGTGGACATCAACACCACGCCGCTCATCGACGTGATGCTGGTGTTGTTGATCATGCTGATCATCACGATCCCGATTCAGATGCATGCGGTGAAGATGAATCTGCCGGTCGGCAATCCGCCGCCGCCGCTCACGCAGCCTGAAATCGTGCAGATCGACATCGATTTCGACGGCACGACGACCTGGAACGGCACGCTGGTGCCGGACCGGGCGGCACTCGAGGCAAAGCTTGCGCACGTCGCGGCCGAGCCCGTGCAGGCCGAGATTCATCTGCGGCCGAACAAGCTCGCGCCTTACAAGGATGTGGCAGCCGTCATGGCGTCGGCGCAGCGCGTTGGCGCCACGAAGATTGGGCTCATCGGTAACGAGCAGTACATGCAATAAGGATGCTGTGATGAGAATAGTGAATCGACGGCTCAAACAGGCGTTGTCGGCGGCCGTCGTCGGCGTGGTCTTCGCCGCGGCAGCGCTGCCGGCCGCGGCCGACACACTGCGTCCCGATGTCGGCAAGCCACTCAGCGCGGCCCAGGATCTCTATCGGGCGCACAAGTACAAGGACGCGCTGGCCAGGATCGCGCAAGCCGCGGCGGTGCCGAACAAGACGCCGTACGAGATCTACATGGTCGAGGAAATGCGCGGCGCGACGTTGATGGCGGACGGCGACGAGGCGTTGGCCGCCCAGGCGTATCAGACGCTGCTCGGCACCGGGCAGTTGAAGGGCGACGACGAGCAGCGCGTGAGCGAGACGCTGGCAGGCATCTACTTCCGGCAGCACGACTATGCGCGAGCGATCGCGACCGCGCAGCGTTACGAGAAGGCGGGAGGCAGGGATCCGCAGATGAAGGAGCTGCTCGTGCAGTCGTACTACCTGTCAAACGACTGCGCGAGCGTGATCGGTGCACTGAAGCCGGCGATCGACGCGCAAGTGCGCGCCAACCACGCACCCGATGAGTCGCAATTGCAGCTATTGAGTACATGCGCGCAACGCGGCAAGGACGACGCGACCTATCGCACCGCACTTGAAGCGCTGGTCGCCTACCACCCGAGGCAGGCGTACTGGGACAACCTGTTCTCGGCGATTCGCGCGAAGCCGGGCTTCTCGCCGAAGCTCGACGTCGACGTGTACCGCTTGCGGCGTGCCAACGGTGCGTTCGGCTCGGTGGACGACTACATGGAGATGACGCAGCTTTCCCTCGTCGCGGGTACGCCGGCCGAAGCGAAACAGATCATCGATCAGGGCTTCGCCTCGGGCGTGCTCGGCAAAGATGCGCAGGCGGAGCGCGAAAAGCGCCTGCAGGCGCTCGCGGCGAAGCGCGCGCAGGCGGGCAGCGATGGGGAGAATCCCGTCGCGCCGGTCGACCAGGGGTTCAACCTCGTGTTCGCTGGCCACGCGAAGGACGGGCTCGCGATGATGGAGTCGGCGATCGCGAAGGGCGGCCTCGACCATCCCGATCAGGCGCAACTGCATCTAGGCATTGCCTACTACGTGGCGGGACAGAAGCCGCGTGCGATTCAGGCGTTCCGGGTGGTCAAGGGCACGGACGGATCCGCCGACCTTGGCCGGCTGTGGACGCTGATGGCGTCGAAGTAGGCCCATCGGCCGGGCTCGCGCCCGGCCTTGCGCTCCGATCCGATCAATGTCACGCCGGCTTCCGTCCGGCGTGCGCACACGCACAGTGACAATGAAACTTCTGACGTTCCCCTCGTTGGGCCGGCGCGCGCCGCTTGCGACGATGATCACGCCCCTGATCGCCGCGATGGTCGCGACGACCGGCGCGACCATCGCGTTGCCGGCCGACGCCAAACCGGCGATTGCGCAATTCGGCGAACCGAAATACCCAGCGGATTTCACGCATTTCGATTACGCGAATCCCGACGCGCCGACTACCGGCGAATTGACTTTTCAGAACTACAACGACAACCAGAGCTACGATTCGACGAATCCGTTCATCGTTCGAGGAATGCCCGCGCCGGATATCCGTAACCTGATGTTCGATACGCTGATGCAACGCAGCTGGGACGAACCGGCTTCCGAATATCCGCTGATCGCGGACGATGTGGTGCTCGCGCCCGACCAACGCTCGGCGACGTTCCACATCAATCCGGCGGCGCGATTCTCGAACGGCGATCCGATCACCGCACAGGACGTCAAATCCTCGTTCGATACGCTCAAGAGCGCGCAGGCGTCCCCGTTGATTTCGTCGCAGTTCGTGCAGATCAAGCGAGCGACGGTGGTCGACCGTCAAACCGTGCGCTTCGACTTCGCCGACAACTCGAGAGCCAATCCGTTGATCGCCGGTGATCTGCCGGTGTTTTCGCCGAAGTGGGGCATGCAACGGGATGGCAAGCGCCTGCCGTTCGATCAACTGTCCGTCGATCCGCCTATTGCGAGCGGCGCTTATCTGATCGAGTCGCGTAAGAACGACAAGCAGATCACCTATCGCCGCAACCCGAACTATTGGGCCGCAAATCTGCCGGCGCGGCGTGGGATGTTCCGCTTCGAGCGCGTGACGTTCAAGCTCTATGTCGACCAGTACACGATGCTCGAATCGTTCAAGGCTGGCAACGAGGATGTGCGCGTCGAATACAGTGCGACCCAGTGGGCGCGCAAATATGTCGGCAAGAACTTCAAGTCGGGGTTCCTTCACAAGGGCGAATTTGAAGAGGGCCCCGCGCAAATGCAGGGCTTCATCATCAACACACGCAAGCCCCAATTCCAGGACCGGCGGGTTCGCCATGCGCTTGCGCTTGCATTCGACTACGAGTGGATGAACCGGATGATGTTCTACGGGCAGTATCGCAGGCTGAACAGCTTCTGGGAGGACAGCCCGTTCGGTGCGACCGGCATGCCCAGCGAGAAAGAGGTGAAGCTGCTCGAGCCGTTCCGCGCATCGTTGCCTCCTGAGGTGTTCGGCCCGATGGTCAAGCTGCCGAACACGCTGCCGCCCGGCTCGCTACGGCAGAACCTGCGGCAGGCGCGCGACCTGCTCGCCGACGCGGGCTGGCACTACCGCGACGGCGCATTGCGCGATCCGAGCGGCAAGCCGATGACGATCGAGATCATCGATAACCAGCCGGGCATGGACCGCCTCATCATCCCCTACACGCAGGCGCTGCAGACGTTGGGCATTCACGCTTACTTCCGCGAACTCGACAGTGCGCTTTATCAGAAGCGACTCGACAACTTCGAGTACGACATGACGACGTACGTTTATCCGCCCGTCACGATCCCGGGGCCGGAGCTGATACGCCGTTTCACGAGCCCTGCTGCATCACAGGTCGGTTCGGAAAACTACATGGGCATTCGCTCGAAGGCCGTGGATACGCTCGTGCACGCAGCCATCTCTGCCGACACGCTCGATGACCTTGAGACGGCCACGCGCGCGCTCGATCGCGTACTGATCAACGAGTACTACCTCGTGCCGCACTACTACCCGCCGAACGCGCGGATCGGCTACAAGTCGACCATCGGGTTCCCGAAGGTGACACCGATCACGTATCAGTACGAGGACTGGGTCATCAATTACTGGTATCGCAAACCGCAGGCGCAGACAACCGCCGCAGTGCATTGAGGAGCGTCATGTTCGCCTACATTCTCAGACGTCTTCTGTTGATGGTGCCGACGATCATCGGTGTCGTCACGCTGACTTTCGTCGTGACCCAGTTCGTGCCGGGCGGGCCGGTGGAGCAGATGGTGACCCAGCTTCGTCACGGCCAGTCGCGCCAGGGTGCGGACGGCGGTGGCGGCGGCAGCGGCTATCACGGCAACCAGGGCCTCGACCCGCAGCAGATCGAGCAGATCAAGAAGCAATTCGGTTTCGACAAGCCGGCGCACACGCGTTACCTGCTGATGTTGAAGAGTTACGCGACGTTCGATCTCGGCCAGTCGTACTTCCAGCACAAGAGCGTGTGGGAGGTCATCCGCAGCAAGTTGCCAGTCTCCATTTCGCTCGGGCTCTGGACCGTGATGCTGACTTACGCGGTGGCCGTGCCGCTCGGCATCGCCAAAGCCGTGCGCAACGGCTCGCGCTTCGATGCGGTGACGAGCGTACTCGTCCTCGTCGGCTACGCGATTCCCGGATTCGTGCTCGGCGTGCTGTTGCTGATGCTGTTCGGCGGCGGCACGTTCTGGCAGCTCTTTCCGATGCGCGGACTCACATCCGACGACTTCGCCGATCTGTCCGCCGTGGGCAAGGTGCTCGATTACGTCTGGCACATGGTGCTGCCCGTGACGGCGTCCGTGGTCGGCAACTTCGCGATCGTGACGATACTGACGAAGAACACATTTCTCGAAGAGATCGGCCGGCAATACGTGCTGACGGCGCGCGCCAAAGGCGCGCCCGAGCGCGACGTGTTGTGGAAGCACGTGCTGCGCAACGCCGCCATTCCGCTGTTGACGGGCCTGCCCGCTTCGTTCGTCGGCGCGTTCCTGAACGGCAACCTGCTGATCGAGACGCTGTTCTCGCTCGACGGCATGGGGCAGCTGTCTTACGACTCGGTGATTCGCCGTGACTACCCCGTGGTGCTCGGCTCGCTGTTTCTTTTCACCCTGATCGGCCTTTTAACCAAACTCATTGCTGATGTCTGCTATGTCATCGTCGACCCCCGCATCCAATTCGACAGCGTGGACCGCTGAGGCGCCCGTGGCGCCGGCCGCGCCGGTCTCGCCGTGGCGACGCACGTGGCTGCGCTTCAAGAGCCAGAAGCTCGGCTACTGGAGCCTGATCATATTCGTCGCGCTGTTTGTCGTCAGCCTTGCCGGCGAACTGCTCGCCAACGACAAGCCGCTCGTCGTGCGCTACGACGGGCACTACTACTTCCCGATCCTGAAGGAGTATCCGGAGACGCAGTTCGGCGGTGATTTCCCCGCGAAGACGAACTATCTCGATCCGTATATCGGCTCCCGCCTGGAGGCAAACGGGAATTTCGCGGTCTATGCGCCGAACCACAACTATTACGACACGATCGACTATTTCGCCGAGCGGCCGTTCCCGGCCCCGCCGAACGCCGCGAACTGGCTCGGAACCGATCAGTTCGGGCGTGACGTGCTCGCGCGGCTGCTCTACGGCTTTCGCGTGTCGGTGCTGATGGCGATCGCGCTGACCTTGTCAGGCGTGTTGTTTGGCGTCTTGACGGGTGCGCTGCAGGGCTTCTACGGTGGACGGACCGACCTCATCGGCCAGCGCCTGATCGAGATCTGGTCGTCGATGCCGGACCTCTATCTGCTCATCATCTTCGCCTCGATCTTCGAGCCGACGCTTTGGCTGCTGTTCATCCTGCTGTCGATGTTCGGCTGGCTGCTATTGTCCGACTACGTGCGCGCGGAATTCCTGCGCAACCGCGCGCTCGACTATGTGAAGGCCGCGCGCACGATGGGACTCTCGAACTGGCAGATCATCTGGCGTCACATATTGCCGAACAGCCTGACACCGGTCATCACGTTCCTGCCGTTTCGCATGAGCGCGGCGATCCTTTCATTGACGAGCCTGGACTTTCTCGGGCTCGGCGTTCCGCCGCCCACGCCGAGCCTCGGCGAGCTGTTGCAGGAGGGCAAGAACAATCTGGACGCCTGGTGGATCTCGGTATCGGTGTTCTCCGCGCTCGTCGCCACGCTGCTGCTCCTGACGTTCATGGGCGACGCGCTACGCAACGCGCTCGATACGCGCAACCGCGGCTCGGCGTTCGGAGGTGGCCAATGAGCGAAAACTGCAAACCGCTGCTCAGCATCGAAGATTTCTGCGTCTCGTTCGGCGACAGGCAATGCGTGTTCGACGTCAACCTCGCGATCGGCCGTGGCGAGCGTGTCGCGCTCGTCGGCGAATCGGGCTCGGGCAAGAGCGTGACGGCGCTGTCGGTGCTGCGCCTCGTGCGCGATGCGACGCACACGGGCCGCATCGTCTTCGATGGAGAGGACCTGCTGACGAAGAGCGAACAGCAGATGCGCGGTGTACGCGGCGCCGATATCGCGATGGTGTTTCAGGAGCCGATGACGGCGCTCAATCCGCTCTATACGGTGGGCCAGCAGATCGCGGAGAGCCTGCGGCTGCACGAGGGGCTGCGCCCGAACGCGGCGCGCGAGCGCGGCATCGAGTTGCTGCGCCGGACGGGCATTCCCGAGCCCGAACGCCGCATCGACAGCTACCCGCACCAGCTCTCGGGGGGCCAGCGCCAGCGCGCGATGATCGCGATGGCGCTCGCGTGCCGTCCGCGCCTGCTGCTGGCCGACGAGCCGACCACGGCGCTAGACGTGACCGTGCGCCAACAAATCGTCGACCTGCTGATCGGCTTGCAGGAGCAGGAGGCGCAAGAGCGCGGCATGGCCGTGCTGTTGATCACGCATGATCTGAATCTGGTGCGGCGGTTCGCGCAGCGCGTCGCCGTCATGGAGAAGGGCGTGCTCGTCGAAACGAATACGACGGAGGCGCTGTTCGCGAATCCGCAGCATCCGTATACGAAGCGATTGCTCGACAGTGAGCCGCGCCGCGCAATCGAGAGCGTGCCTGACGATGCGCAGAACGTGCTGTCGATCGAGGGGCTCGCGGTCGACTATCGAACGAACGCGAAAGGCTGGCGCTCGTTGCTCGGCAGGACGGCGTTCCGCGCGCTGCACGAAGTCGACCTCACGCTGCGCCGCGGCGAGACGCTCGGCATCGTCGGGGAATCCGGCTCCGGCAAGTCGACGCTCGCCTCGACGGTGCTCGGCTTGCAGCGGGCCACGGTCGGCGACGTCAAGGTGGCCGGCAAGCCGCTGCGCGAATATCGATCGTCCAGCAAGGCCTGGCGTGCGCTGTGTGCGCGCATGCAGATCGTGTTCCAGGATCCGTTCGGCTCGCTTTCGCCGCGCATGACGATCGAGCAGATCGTCGGCGAGGGGTTGCGGATTCATCGTCCCCAGCTCGATGCGCCTGAACGCAGGGCGCGTATCGTCGAGCTGCTCCAGGAGGTCGGTTTGTCCGCCGAGGTGCTGCTGCGTTATCCGCACGAATTCTCGGGCGGTCAGAGACAACGGATCGCGATTGCCCGCGCGCTTGCCGTAGAGCCCGAACTGATCGTGCTGGACGAGCCGACGAGTGCGCTCGACGTATCGGTGCAGCAGCAGGTGCTCGGCCTGTTGACGCGTTTACAGAAGAAGTATGGGCTCAGCTACCTTTTCATCACGCATGATCTGGCCGTCATCCGCGCAATGGCGCACCGCGTGGTCGTCATGAAATCGGGGCGGATCGTGGAGACCGGCCACACGCTCGACGTGTTCGACACACCTTCGCATCCCTATACTCAGTCGTTGCTCGCGGCGTCGATTCTGCAGAACGCCGCAGCGCTCAAGGAGAACATTGCATGATCGAAGAACTCTGGACATCGGCCGCGCGCGCATTGCGCAGCGATGCCGATTTCTGGTCGGTGCGATTCGTGGACGAACGCAAGGACGAGCACGTCGTGCGCAACGACGTGGCCTTGCCGATTTCCACCGCACGCGAGCGCGGCGCGATGGTGACGGCGTGGGCCGGTGCCGGCGCGGGCTATGCGGCGACCGCGGATCTTTCGGCAAGCGGCCTGCAACGCGCGCTCGACATCGCCACCGCACGTGCGCAGGCGAGCGCGGCACACACGCTCATCGACCATCGCGAGATTGCGCGGCCGACGCAAAGCGGCAGCTATGTGTCGCCGAATGCACAGGGCGCTCTGCCGTCGCGGCGCGAATGGCTTGAACGGCTCGCGCACGAATGCGCGGCTGCAAATCTGGGCGAGCGCATCGTCGAGCGCGTGGCCGGCATGCAAGTGACGCACTGCGATCAGCTTTACGTGACGAGCGATGGCGTGCGCATCGATCAACAGTTGCGCTTTCTCATGCCGAGCCTTTCCGCAGTCGCGCACGGCGACGGCGACACCCAGGAGCGAACGCTCGCGGGCCACTATGGGACGCTCGCGCAGGGCGGCATGGAAATCCTCGCGCGCTACGGCTTTGACGGCGCGGGCGCGCGCGTGGCCGACGAGGCGCTGCAACTGCTGGCCGCGCCGAACTGTCCCAGCGGCCGCCGCGACCTGCTGCTGATGCCCGACCAGATGATGCTGCAAATTCACGAATCGATTGGCCATCCACTCGAACTCGACCGCATTCTCGGCGACGAGCGTAATTTCGCGGGCTGGAGCTTCGTGAAGCCGGAGATGTTCGGCCACTACCAGTACGGCTCGGAATTGCTAAACGTGACCTTCGACCCGGAGGTGCGCGAGGAGGCCGCCGCCTACGCGTTTGACGACGACGGCAGCGCAGCCAGTCGCCAATATCTGATTCGTGCCGGCGTGCTCGAACGGCCGCTCGGCGGCGCGCTGTCACAGCAGCGGGCGGGACTGCCTGGCGTGGCGAACTCGCGCGCATCCAACTGGAACCGGCCGCCCATCGACCGCATGGCGAACCTCAACATTGAACCCGGTGAATCGTCGCTCGACGTGCTGATCGCGGGCATCGAGCATGGCATCCTTATGAAAACCAACACGTCCTGGTCCATCGACGATCATCGCAACAAGTTCCAGTTCGGCTGCGAATTCGGCCAGCTGATAGAGAACGGCAAGCTCACGCAGGTCGTCAAGCGTCCGAACTATCGCGGCGTTTCTTCGAGCTTCTGGCGCAGCCTCGCCGCGGTTGGCGATGCATCCACGCGCGAAATCTACGGCACGCCGATGTGCGGCAAGGGCGAACCCGCGCAGGTGATCCGCGTGGGACATGCATCGCCCGCATGTGTGTTTTCGAACGTCGAAGTATTCGGAGGCGCGTGATGACCGAGATGCTTTTCCCGCGCGGCGTCGATGCGATCGACTGGCACGCGCGCTTCATGATGCTCGCCGGCGCGATTGAGCGCCTGCGCCGACCCGGCGAGACCGTGCTTAGTTCGTTTGCGGGCGAGCAGTCGGATTTCATCCGCTTCAACGCGGGCAAGGTGCGGCAAAGCGGTCGGGTGGAGCAGGGGCGATTGACACTGCGGCTCGTGAACGGTGCGCGTCAGGCGTATTTCACGCTCGACCTGAGCGGCGACACCCACGCCGACGCGCGTGATGTGGACAAAGCGCTCGCGGCGCTGCGCGAAAGTCTGCTGGATGCGCCCGACGATCCCCATGTGCTGTTCGATAGCACGGCGTGGTCGCGCAGCACGCACCGAAGCGGCAGGCTGCCGGAGCCGCAAGCGCTCGTCGAACTCGTCGCGCAGTGTGCGCAGGGTCTCGATTTCGTGGGCTTCTACGCGGGCGGCACGGTCTTGCGCGGCTTCGCCTCGACCTCGGGTAGCCGCGGCTGGTACGAAGTGGAGAATTTCAATTTCAGCTGGTCCCTCTATCAGCCCAACGGGCGCGCGATTAAGACGACCTACGCGGGCGACGCGTGGGACGACGTCGTGTTCGCGGGCAAGGTGAGCGAGGCGGCGGCGCGCTTGCCCGTGTTGCTGCGTACGCCGCGCGTGCTCACGCCGGGCGGCTATCGCGCCTGGCTCGCACCGGCGGCGCTTTCGGAGCTGGTCGAATCGATGGCCTCGAATGGCTTTTCGGCGCGTGCCCAGGCGAACTCGATGAGTCCACTCTACAAGCTCCACACCGGCGCGTGCGCGTTCGACGCGCGCGTGGCGCTGGCGGAATCGCTTGAACTTGGCATCGCACCCGGTTTCAACGACGACGGCTATCTACGCAAGAGCGTGCCACTGATAGACGCGGGTCGCAGCGTTGGCCAGCTAACGAGCGCGCGTTCTGCGCGCGAGTGCGGGCTCGAACCGAACGGCGCACTGCCGGAGGAACTGCCCACCTCGCTTGCGATGGCCGGCGGCGACCTCGTCGAGGACGACGTGCTCGCACGCCTCGGTACCGGACTTTATGTCGGCAACCTGTGGTACGTGAACTTCTCGGATCGCATGAATTGTCGACTGACCGGCATGACGCGCTTCGCGACCTTCTGGGTGGAGGACGGCGAGATCGTTGCGCCCGTCGACGCGATGCGCTTCGACGACAGCCTCTATGGCCTCTTTGGCGAACGTCTCGAAGCGCTGGGCGCACGTACGGAACTGCTGCTCTCGGACTCTACGTGGGGACAACGCGCGGCCGGCGGCATGCAACTGCCAGGCGCGCTGGTGAAGTCGTTCGAGCTTGTGTTGTAGCGCGGCGCGCTGGCCAGGTGGTCACGCATTACGGAAGTGCAGCTGTATCGCAAGTCCGGCTTCGAGATCGAAGGGCGGCTGCGTGGCTATATGCTGCGCCAGGGCGTCCTTGTCGATGCATATCTGTTGGGGCGCCTGAGCGCGCCACTGCCTCACATTACGGAGTGACGCTCGATGAATCACCATGGTGAAGCCGTGGCGGCCCACGTCGCGTTCGCGAAGACGGTGCGTCTACGCGCTGCCGAACTCGATGATTGCGAGGCGATCGCCGCGCTCATGAACCTGCCTGGTGTGCGGCCCGGCATTCTTTCGCACGGTTATCGCACCGCCGCATCGCTGCGCGACTGGCTGGAGAATCTCGCAGCGAATTCGATGATAGTCCTCGCCGAATGTGAAGGGCGTTTGATCGGACAGGCTGGACTCATGGTGCACACGGGGCGGCGCGCGCACAGCGCTTCGCTTGGCATCGCGGTGCACGACGCGTATCACGGCTGCGGCGTGGGCTCGCTGCTACTCGGTGCGCTACTCGAAGCCGCCGACAATGCGCCCGGCCTGCGCCGCATCGAGCTCAGCGTATTCGCGGACAATGCCCCGGCGATCGCGCTGTACCAGAAGCTCGGCTTCGTGATGGAAGCGCGCGCCCGGGCCGACGCTGTACGCGACGGTGCGCTGCACGACGTCTTCCCTATGGCGCGCATCGCCAGCGCGCCCGAATTCGGTCCGGCGCAAGTGCCCACGGATTCCACGGCAGCCCACTGACCCAGGACCCCACACGTGCCCTTCTTCTTCATCGACAGACCGGTTTTCGCGTGGGTGATCGCGTTCGCCGTGATGGTGGCCGGTGCGCTTGCCATCACGCAGTTGCCAGTCTCGCAGTATCCGCGCCTTGCGCCGCCGCGCGTCGTCATCTCCGCGACTTACCCCGGCGCGACAGCCGAGCAGATCGACAGCGACGTCGCGAGCCTGATCGAGCAGAGCCTCGACGGCGCAACGGGACTCTCGTACTACGAGACGACGAGCGACGCGCTCGGCGAACTCGAGATCGATGTCATGTTCACGCCCGGCACGAATCCCGACCTGGCCATGGTCGACGTGCAGAACCGCCTGAGGCAAGTCGAACCGCGTTTGCCGCAGCAGCTCGTGCAGCAGGGCATCAGTGTCTTCAACGCGGCGAATACGTTCCTCATGCTCGTCACGCTGGTGTCGACCGACGGCACACGCGATTCCACGACATTGAGCGACTATCTGAACCGTTATCTGCTGCGCGAACTGAAACGCACGCCAGGCGTCGGCTCGGCTGAACTGTGGGACGCTGACGAGGCGATGCGTATCTGGCTCGATCCGGTGAAGCTGCGCGAATACAGCCTGTCGCCCGCCGACGTCAGCGCCGCGATCCGTGCGCAGAGTTCGAGCGTCACGGCGGGCGCGATCGGCGATGCGCCGGCCACGGCCGGGCAGGCGCTGACCGCGTCCGTCAACGTGCATGGGCAGTTGCGCACGCCGGCCGAGTTTGCCGCGGTCGTGCTGAAGGCGCAGCCGGGCGGGGGCGTGGTGCGGCTTGGCGACGTGGCCCGCGTCGAGGTTGGGCGCGACAGCTATACCTTCTGGTCGCGCCTGAACGGCCATTCGGCCGCGACCGTCGGCATCCAGCTCGGGCCGCTCGGCAACGCGCTCGCCACATCGAACGCGATCCGCGCGCGCATCGACGCATTGTCGAAGACCTTGCCAGCGGGCATCGACGTGCGGATTCCCTACGACGGCGCGCACTTCGTCAAGATTGCCATCAAGGAGGTCGTCCTGACGCTCTGCGAGGCGATCGTCCTCGTCTTCTGCGTAATGTGGCTGTTCCTGCGCGAACTGCGCTACGCGCTCGTGCCGACCGTCGTGATTCCCGTCACGCTGTTGGGCTCGTTCCTCGCCATGCACGCGTTCGGCCTCTCGATCAACGTCTTCACGTTATTCGGGCTCGTGCTTGCGATCGGCATTCTCGTCGATGACGCGATCG
The DNA here is from genome assembly GCF_040948755.1 of Paraburkholderia sp. BR13444. Lineage (NCBI taxonomy): Bacteria > Pseudomonadati > Pseudomonadota > Betaproteobacteria > Burkholderiales > Burkholderiaceae > Paraburkholderia > Paraburkholderia sp. BR13444. Next base: position 63,309 of record NZ_JBFPKM010000012.1, read on the forward strand.
TCGTCGTGGAAAACGTCGAACGGATCATGCACGAGGAGGGACTGGCGCCGCGCGAAGCGACGCGCAAGGCGATGCGGCAGATCGGCGGCGCAATCGGCGGCGTGACGGCCGTGCTCATTGCCGTCTTCCTGCCGATGGCGTTTTTCAGCGGCGGTGTGGGCGGAATCTACCGGCAGTTCTCGATAGCGATGATTTCGGCGATTCTGGTCTCGGCGTTCATGGCGCTTTCGCTCGCACCTGCACTCTGCGCGAATCTCCTCAAGCCGCCGCGGGACCATAACGCTTTGCGCGGCGGTGTCGCCGCGCGCTGGCTTGCGAAGTTCTCCTCGGGCTTCGATGGGGCGACGCGTCGTTACGGCGTCTGGGTGGCGCGATGGCTCGGGCGCTCGAAGCTGGCCTTCGCCGTGCATCTCGCGCTGATCAGTGCGGCGGCGGTACTCTACGCGGCGATGCCCGGGGGCTTCTTGCCGACGGAAGACCAGGGGCAGCTTCAGGTGATGGTGCAGCTGCCGTCCGGTGCTTCGCAGGAGCGGACCTTCGCGGTGCTGCGCCAGGTTGAATCGATCCTGCACAAGGAGCCCGCCGTCGAAAACGTGACCTCGGTGATCGGGTGGAGTTTCGCGGGCAGCGGGCAGAACGTCGGCATGGCCTTCGTGTCGCTGAAGGACTGGGAACGACGCAATGTCGATGCAGTGACCTTGCGCGAAAGACTGAACCGCGAATTCGCCAGGATCCTCGACGGTGAAGTGTTCGCGCAGTTGCCGCCATCGGTGCCCGGGCTCGGCCACGCCGACGGCTTTACGTTTCACCTCGAAGATCGCGGCGGCGTGGGCAAGGAGGTGCTCGACGCGGCGCGCGAGCGCCTGATCGAACTCGCGAAGCAAAGCCGCATGCTGGCCGACGTGCACTCGGAGACGCTGCCTGACGCGCCGCGCGTAACCGTCGAGGTCGACCGCATGAAGGCCTATGCGATGGACGTGTCGTTCGATGCCATCGCCGACGTACTCCGCGCGACGTTTGGCACGTCGTACATCGCCGATTACCCAGCGGGGGGACGCATGCTGCGCGTGCTCGTCGGCGGCAATGCTGCGACCCGGATGACGGACACCGATCTGCTCGCGCTCACGGTGCGCAACCAGGCGGGCAGGATGGTGCCGTTCTCGGCTTTCGCGTCGCTGCGCTGGGCGCGCGGGCCGAGCGTCCTGACGCGTTATAACGGCTACCCGGCGCTCGACGTGACGGGCCGCGCCGCGAACGGTTACAGCTCCGGTGCCGCGATGGCCGAGATGGAGCGGCTCGCGGCCCAGTTGCCCGAAGGTATCGGGTTCGAGTGGGCCGACGTGTCACTCGCCGAGACGCAGGCGGCGCAACAAACGCCGCAGTTGCTGGCGTTGTCGCTGCTCGCCGTGTTCATGGCGCTCGCGGCGCTTTACGAAAGCTGGACGATTCCGTTGTCGGTGCTGGTTGTCGTGCCGCTCGGCATCATCGGCGCCGTTGCGGCGATGTTCTTGCGCGGTTTGCCGAACGATATTTACTTCAAGATCGGCGTGGTGACCGTCATCGGCCTCGCGGGCAAGAATGCGATTCTGATCGTGCAGTTCGCGCGCGATCTGCATGCGAGCGGAGCGGGTCTCGCCGATGCGATCGTCGAGGCTTGCACGATGCGCTTTCGACCGATCGTCATGACGTCGGCGGCATTTCTAGTCGGTGTCGTGCCGCTTGTGTTCTCGACGGGCGGTGGCGCTGAAAGCCGCCACTCGATTGGCACGGGCGTGTTCGGTGGCATGATCGTCGCAACAATACTTGGGTTGATTTTTACGCCGGTCTCGTTCTATGTCTGCACGCGGGCCATGCGCAGGCGGCGTCGTGCAGAGGGCACGTCGGCGTGGAAACGGCGCACGCTGGAGGCCGCGCTCGATCGCGCCGTCACGGCGGAGGTGAAGCAGGGCGATTAGGGCAGTTATGCGAAATCGAGTGCAGTGGGCGACCACACCCTTGTGCCTTTCACCGAGTGACACAGGGTGGCATTCGTTCCGAATACCGCCGTCGGCTGAAGATCGCGTCGGGATTCCCTGGCACGTCGCACACGAGCTTGCCGCCACGGAACAGGTCGCGACGGATTCGCGCGTCGCTTGCGTTAAAGGAATTCATACCCGGACAACGCAAAGGACCGACATGCTCACCACTCTCTGCACACGCGTGCTGACTTCCGTCGCCGTCGGGCTGTTGTTGCAGGTAGCGGCGGGATGCGCGGAGCAGGCGGCGTCGACCGAAGCCGCCGCCTCGGCTTCCGCGCCGCCGAAGATCGATCCGCTGGTACACACGCCGGTACCGGTCGTGCTGGACGGCCGGTTCGAAGTCGCGACGCCGGCCGGGCGGGGCATCGTCCCGATTCACGTGACACGCGACTGGTCGGTGCCGCAGCCCGACGTGACGCGTGCGGTCGTGGTCATTCACGGCTGGCCGCGGCGAGACCTGGCCTCGGCGGACAATGCGGCAATCAAGGCAGGGGCGGCGGCGGAGCACACGATCGTCGTCACGCCGCAATTCCTCATTGCCGCGGACATCGAGGCCCACCACCTGCCCGGCGACATGCTGCACTGGGGTCGAGATGGCTGGAAGACGGGCTACGACGCGCACGGCCCGGCACCCATCAGTTCGTTCAGCGTGATAGATACGATCTTCATGCGGCTTGCCGATCGGCGACTCTTTCCCTCGCTCAAGCAGGTCGTGCTGGCCGGGCACTCGGCGGGCGGACAGTACGTGCAGCGTTACGCGGCCGTGGGCCGCGGCGACGCGCCGCTGCTCGCGCACGGCATCGCGATCCGATACGTGGTAGCCAATCCGTCGTCGTATCTGTATTTCGACGCAGCGCGGCCCGTCGCGACGACAGCCGCATCGTGTGCGCACTTCGACCGCTGGGAATATGGGCTTGAAGGCGAGCTGCCGCGCTATGTCGAGCAACCCGTCTCGGCATCGGCCATCAAGGCGCACTATCTGGCGCAGGACATCGTCTACCTGCTCGGGACTGCGGACAACGACCCGAACCACAAGCAACTGGACCGCTCGTGCGGCGCAGAGGCCGAAGGCCCAACGCGCCTCGCGCGCGGACTCAGCTACGTCGCCTGGTTGCGCGCGCAAAGCGGTGGTCATTCCGGTGGAGATTTCAGCCAGCGCGTTGTCGAAGTGCCCGGCGTCGGACATAGCAGCACGCGCATGTACGCATCGACGTGCGGCACCGCGGCACTGTTCGATCGCGCCGGCTGCGAAGCGATGGATGCGGCTTTTGCGGCAAAGGGGCGGTGATTGGTGTTGGGATGCCAGGCGGGTTTTGCGACCGAACGCATGACCAAAGACCTGGGCGCTCCCGCCCAGCGGCTCTGGTACGCAGAAAAATCGCTCGAGCACGGCTGGCTGCGCAGCGCGGGGCGGATGAAAACCCCGTGTTGCTCGCCGCTTCCTCCCTCCGTCTCCTTCGCACTAAAACATCGCGGTCGTAGACACCCCTTCGACGGCCCCTATGGCGATTCTATTCGTGCCATAGCGATCAACCTGTATCCAGCGCGATCAAGGCGATCCCGCCGAGCTCGCTGTGGGACGTTCGACGCAGGTGGGCCGGTGCCTCGATCAGCATGACCTCGAGCGTCGGACGCACGTGCAGTTCTTGAATGTGGCCGCCGACGGTGCGGCCGCCTTTTAGTCCAAGGAGTCCGTGCAGATGCAGCGATGGCCGGCCATCGTCTCCCTTGGCGACATCGCCCAGGACGGAGATCACCTCGCACTGCTCGTCCACGGAGATCGGCTCATAGGTCTTTGTTTCCCAGTTGAGCCATGCCACGACGCCGCACTGCAGCGCACCTATCGCACTGACCCGGGCGCCTTCGATCCCATTGTCGCCAGCGAATGCCTTGAGGCCGCCGACGGCTTCCTCCCCCGTATCGAAGACGACCACGTAGGTGCGGCCACCCTGGGCGTCGGTCTCCAGCAGCTTCGATTTCATGTTGGCTCTCCTCTGTCTTTATCGTCTCCTATGTGCACTCTGCGATTCCCGAAATTACAAAGGGCCGGGTGAATCGTGCGTGGCCCATCTTGCAAACACATGCGGCACTCAGGACAGTCGTGAGTACCGCGCAACTTGCCGGGGCGACAAATGACGCGTCAGCGGTCGGGCGTCGAAGGCGTGGACACGGCGGAAAGCGTCGAAGAAGTGCCGCCGTCCGCAGTCGTTGCAAGGTCCCCGAGCGCGATGATGCCGACGAGATGCTTTTCCCGATCCACCACGGGTAGCCGGCGAATCTGCGCATCCGCCATTTTCTTTTGGGCTACGTCGAGGTCCTCGTCTTCGAAGCACCAGTTGACCGGGCCGCTCACAATGTCCTCGATCGGCGCGTCGGACGACATTCCTGCAGCGATCGCGCGCACGACGATATCGCGATCCGTCACCATACCGAGGAGGTTGGCGCCATCGCAAACCGGCAAGGAGCCGACGTTCAGTTCGTCCATCAATTTCGCCGCTTGCTGAATACTTTGCGCTGCGCCGATCGTGGCGACGTCGCGAGTCATTACTTGTGCTACTGAGGTCATGGTTTGCTCCTCCTAGAGGTTGAACTGTAGTTTCAATCGCAGCACGGGCCATTCCAGAAAAGCGGTTGGTTGTTTGGGTATGTGCATTGCGGCGACCTATTCGTGTCATGCCAGAAATGGGTTCTAAAAGGTGTGTTGCTTCGGTGCCAGCCGCTGCAGGTCAAGCGCCGCGCCCGAAGTCCACGCCGCCCACAGATAGCGTCATGCATAGCGTAAAACGGAATCCACCCAACCAGGCTGACGGCGCGCAGAGCCCCGTCTGCCCGACCTGCGGCACCCAGTATCCACCGTCGAGCACACCGCCGCGACAATGTGCGATCTGTTGCGACGTTCGTCAGTTCGTGCCGCGCGAAGGTCAGACATGGACCGATCTCGCGAGCCTGCGCGTCAAGCACGCAAACGCGTTCAAGCGGCTACGCGCTGGCCTGTACGAGATTCGCACGCAACCGCCATTCGCGATCGGACAGCGTGCGCTGCTGGCCACCACCGCTGCCGGCAACGTGCTTTGGGACTGCGTTACGCTGCTCGACGATGCCACGGTCGACATCGTCGATGCGTTGGGCGGTCTCAGTGCAGTGGCGATCTCGCATCCGCATTACTACGCGACGATGGTGGAATGGGCACGAGCCTTCGGCTGTCGTGTCTGGCTGCATGACGCCGACAGGCAATGGGTGATGCGCGACGATCCCGCGTTGCTGTACTGGTCCGGCGAGCGCATCGCATTGAATGACGAGGCGACGCTGTTGCGGGTTGGCGGACATTTCCCGGGTGCAACCGTGATGCACTGGTCGAACGGCGCGGGTGTGCTGCTATCGGGAGATGTGCTGCAGGTCACGCCGGGACGCTCGCACGTTTCTTTTATGTACAGTTATCCAAACTATTTGCCCTTGTCGGCGAACTGCGTGCACGCGATCGAACAAGCGCTCGACGGCGAAGCGTACGACGCCGTATACGGCAGTTTCGCGAATGCGGAGATCGAGCGCGATGCGAAGCGGGCGGTGGCCGATTCGGTTGCAAGGTACGTGGCGCTTCTCGACGATCGCTCGGTGTGATCGTCGATTGCGCAAACGAAGGTCGAGTTAAAAGACCAGCGCGCGAGGCGGCGCGTGACGGCCGCTTACGCGCGCGTAGGAAATGAAAGACATGGAAGGGTATAAGGCTTGCTCGATCGTCGGCACATCGAAGAAGGAGAAGCCCATGTCCAACGATCGATCGACGAGCGCTCCTGGCCGCGAGTCGTTTGCGCAAGACAACACGCCCGCGGACCAGGTGTCCCACGGGCGCCGCAAGGTCGTGCAAAGCGCCGCGGCCGGTCTGGCCGCGGTCTTCGCCGGAAACGCGCTCGCAGCCGATCCCGGCGCGCCGGGTAGCCAAGCCGCTGACGCCGCAGCACCCGCAGCGCCGGCCGTTCCCGACGCGAACGCGGCGCTAAGCGATCCGCGCGATCTGTATCCGCACCCGCCGTTTCAGGATCAGCAGCAGCCGTGGCCCGGCCTTGCGAGCCGCATGACGCCGCGTCCCGATCATGGCGAGTCCAGCTATCGCGGCAGCGGACTGCTGGCGGGCCGCAAGGCGTTGATCACCGGCGGCGATTCGGGCATCGGTCGCGCGGCGGCGATCGCGTTCGCACGCGAAGGCGCAGACGTATCCATCATCTATCTGCCCGCCGAGGAGCCGGACGCGCGCGAGGTCGTGGCACTGATTCGCGGCGCGGGTCGCAAAGCGCTCGCGATACCCGGCGACCTTCGCGACGAAGCGTTCTGCAAGCAGGCCGTCGATCGCGCGGCGAACGGCATGGGCGGCCTCGACATCCTCGTCAACAATGCGGGACGCCAGCACAGCCACGATTCGATTCTCGACATCAGCACCGAGGATTTCGACTGGACCTTACGCACCAATCTGTACGGCATGTTCTGGATCACGAAGGCTGCGATCCCGCATATGCCACCTGGTGCGGCGATCATCAACACGAGTTCGGTGAATGCCTACAATCCGTCGGTGAACCTGCTCGACTACGCGATGACGAAGGCCGCGATCGCGAACTTCACGAAGTCGCTAGCCAAGCAGATGATCTCGCGCGGCATCCGCGTGAACGCGGTGGCGCCCGGTCCGTTCTGGACGCCGTTGCAGGTCAGCGGCGGCCAGACGATGAAGAACCTCGAGAAGTTCGGCGGCGACACACCGATGGGACGTCCGGGTCAGCCTGCGGAAATCGCGCCGGTTTATGTGGCGCTGGCGATGGCGCGCGCGAGCTATGTGACGGGGCAGGTGTATGGCGCGACGGGCGGCGAGGGTCCGCCGTGAGCGCATGGGACAAGGGATCGCTGCGCGACGCGATGCGTGGAACACGCCGTTTTCTACTTCGGGTATGCCCACGGCGGGCAACCGGCCCGATTTTCGCAAAGCCAGTAGTAGCAGGCGGCTTCGTGAGAGGCAAAATCATCACCGCGCTCACGAAGGCGTTCTCGCCATTGGGCAACGTCCATTACCGAAGCATGCGCACCGTCGGCGGTCCAGAGCGCTGCCATCAGATATTTGTCTACTTCGATCGGCGTCCCATTAACGATAACAGTCGGGATTGCCAGAGATTCAGTCAACATGGACCAGGTCACGCCCGTCGATTGCAGTAGTATGACGGTACGCCGATTGCTAGTGCCCATGTGTGTTCGTAACGGCTGCGTTTCGGACAGACCGGTATCCGCTGCGCAAGAAGAAATCCAGCGTACAGGCGCTTTGGCCACTTCTGACACCGCGGGGACAGCGGAAAAGCCAGTTCAAGCCATCAAATCGCGCTGTGGCGCAAGGCGCTGGCCGAGCGCGCAGAATCCGTCGGAAATGGCGCGACCGCGGAGAGCAACTCCCCTGCTGGTGCGTTGAGTCCGGAGTCGGCAGCAAGGCGCGGCCGACAGACGGCATTGGGCGCGCCCACCGAGTCAACCTGTATTCGAGATCGCCCCGGATATTGCCGCCTTTAGCGTCTGGACCAGCTTCTCGGCTTCGTCCACGCGGGCTTGCTCTATTTGCGCCTGCTGCTGGTCGCCCACGCGTCTCGCCCAATGCTGACGCTCGTGCGCCAGAATGATGCGCTCGTTTACTGCACGGATTGCCGCCCACAGGGGGTTTTCTGCTGCCTTTTTATCGCCGTCCTCCAGCGACAGTGCGCCGAAAGCATGCCCAGTGTGGCATCGGTAGCGTAACGGATATTCACCGTGCATCCGCCACAACGCACCACCGCATTCCGGGCATGTGAGGGCCGATCTGTCTCCGATGCGATCCATGTCCTCTGGTCGCACTATCTGCCTGCGCGCAAGCTCCTGTTCCAGATCGAGGTTGTCGGGGCACATATCGATCACCTCCTTCCGTGGCCTGGCCGGCGCTCCGTTGACGGCATCGACGATATGTCGCGCCAGTTGCCGTGCGTCCGTCAGAACGTCTGCACCAGCGGCTCTCAATGCGCCTACGACCCCGCGACCGTGGTCGCGCGCCGCGGACCTGAACAACGGGTCCGCAGCGGGGCGTGCGAAATTTTCCGCGGCGCCATTGTTAACGCACAACTTACCGTCGGAGACCAGCATGTGGCGACCGGGAGGCGCGACATATATCCGCCCCCTCGCCAGCGGTTCGCCGTCAGCCGGGTGGCTCGCCGGCAGGGCACCCCAGGCAGAAAGCAGGGCCGGCAGTCTGGTTTCATGCAAGCCTATATGCAACACAACGCAGACTGCGGCCGGAAGTTCGGGCGGCAACCCATCGGCCAGCGTCTTCAGGACAGAAAATGCACCGCGCGAGCCAGCAATAACAACGATATCCCTCTCATCCATAAATCCTCCACTAGCCTGAAGGCCCGCAGCAGCCCCGTAGACGACGCCCTGCATTATCGGCATCGCGGTGCTTGCTTTCATGTTCATTCATTTTTACGCCTTTGGCGGCGACGGAATTGCAGTTGCGTGCCCAGCGGTCAGGTTCACCTATGCCGTGCTGCGGCCAACCGGGACTACGTCAAAACCGGTGTGGAGATAGCGTGAAAGGTCGGCGCAAAGCGGCCAATTTTCGGTGTGCGGTGAGATGAACTGTGCGCGCTCCTGACAGATGACGCAGCACCGAGCGCTGCGATGCATGCGGTGCAGGATGAACGCTCACATGCGAAAGAGCGCTGGTGGCAGGGCTTCGCGCAGTAATGCTGTCCGGTAGGGCATGCCACGCTCCGCTCGAAGGTTGCGCCGGTCGGGATGATCCGGCACAACCAAGCCTGCGGAGCAGCGCGCAAAGTCAAGGCGCCGCAGAAGCACACAGCCATTCGCCGAACTGTTCAAAGATGCGACAGGCAGCAGTCGCGTCGAGGCGGAGCCGGACATGTCCGGCTGGCTTCGGTTGCGGATTCAACCGGTCGACGCAACACAATCGAAGTCGCGTGCGCCTCGCGTTGACCGTCCCACAAGGTTGCGACGCGGGACCAAGCCAATCATGCAACGGCCTCTTGCACAATTGCCGCGGTCGGCCGTGCCTGCGCCAACGCCCGCATGTCCATAAGATTGCACAGTGCCACTCCGACCGATTACTTTTTGAGCCGTCCCGTGGAGTTGTCGGGGTGTGTGCCAGGAACGCGAGCGGACGCTAGCCCTATCACTGGCATATAATTCCAACATTGGTTGATTAGGATTTACGCGATGACGGAAGAGCGACCCATTGGGGCCGCGCGGCTGGAGCTGCCGGCTGAGCGCGGCGTTGCACAGTATCAGCGGCTGGCGTCCCTGCTGCGGCACCGAATAGCGAAGGGTGAGTATCCGCTCGGCACGCAGCTGCCGCCGATCACGCAGCTTGCAGACGATCTCGGCGTCGCCGTCGTCACCGTCCGGCAAGCATACGAGCTGCTTTCCAAGGAAGGGTTGATCCGCAGCCAGCGGGGCGTCGGGACCCACGTTGCAGCGCTGCCCGCCGCCACGAGCGACCTCGAACAGGTAATCAACAACCCCTTCGCCGCGCCGCAGGCGCTCGTCTTCGAGATACTCGAAGTCCGGCGCTGCACCAAGGTGCCCCAGGAACTGCTCGGACCAGATGACCGGGCTGTCGACGACTACGTGTGTGTTCGCAAGCTTCACACCTATTCCGGCGAGCCATTCTGCTACGCCGAAATCTATGTGCCCATGTGGGTTTTCGAATCACTGCCCAATGACACCACCAGGAAGCGCAAACTGCTTGCCGCGGTGCTCGACCAACTGGGCGTGCGCTGCAAACGCTTGCGGCAACGCATGGCCGTGATGCCCGCGGATTTTCCTCTATGCGACATGCTGAAGATTCCGTTTGCCTCGCCGGTTGCGAAGATCTCGCGGCGCCTGGTTGATGGTAAAGGCAACGTGCTGTACGCCGGTGCTGCCTGGTATCGGGGCGACCGCTACGTCTCCGAGATGGACCTCCCTGCGTCCGCCCTCAAAACCGCGCCCGAAATCACTGAGCCCCAGCGGCGAACTGTCGGCTAAGCCCGTGACTGTCGGGTAAGCCCGTACTTGACCTCATTTTGCGCATGCCTAAACTACTAACATTAGGCATTTAGGTTCAACTCTCCGAAGTTAAATCCTCGTTGGAGTTCGATGCGCATGCGGAACCTTCCCCTCCTCGCCGCCGCCTTGCTCGCGTCGCAAGCAACAGCGTCGGCTACTTATCCGACCAACCTTGGCGCTTCCGGCTTCATGGCGGCGCTGGCCACCGCCCCGGCGATGAAGACCACATGGTGCCAGCCCGAATGAGGCCCGTACCTACCGTGATCCGGGCGGCAGACCTTGCCGCCTACGCGCCGGCCAACCATACCGGCACCTCCAATGTGCGTGTGATTGGCCCCGAGACCGTCGGTGCGACGGCGCTCGAAGTGCTGGTCGGCACGATCGTGAAATCGCACGGTGCGCGGCCGCACGCGCATCCCCACCTGGAGCAATGCGCCTACATGATCGAGGGAACCGGCGAGTCTGGGGCGGAAGGTCGCGTGGAAGCGATGGAGCCCGGGACCTGGGCCTACGTTCCGGCAGGCGTGTTCCATTCGTTTCGCGTGACCAGCGAGCAGCCCGGGCGTGTGCTGGTCGTCTATACGCCACCCTATGGCGAGAACCCGGCGCACACGATCACGGAACCCGACGGCGCGTCCGGCACGAGCGGTGACAGCAAGGTGCGCGTGCTTGCCGTCGGGGATGCCGCAACGGGCACGGTTCCCCTTTTCGACCGGGAGACCGTTGGCGCGCGCTGGGTCGACATTGCTGCGCTGCGCATGAGCGCCGGCAGCGTATCGGCCTGCTGCACGGAGCCTGATGCCGAGCAGGTTCTCTACGTTGAAAACGGACGGATCGATGCCTGTGTCGACGGGCAGGCCTTCAGTCTCGCCCCGGGCGATTTCCTGTTTGTTCCGCGCGGGGCTGCCGCCTCCCTGCGCTCGTTGCCGGAGCAGCCGGCGTCCGGCTTCCTTGTCAAAGGGCGCGTTCCATCCACTGCCTTACCTTCGCCAACCATCGGAGACAACTCATGAACGCAAGGATTCTCGCGCAGCCCACCACGTCCACCGGCGCTCCGCTGCCGCTGCCCGCTCTGCCGCAGGACAAGCTCCTCACCGTCAACATCGAGCAGATTCCGCTGATCAAGGATGTCTTCCCGGGCATCCACATCAAGCCGCTGCGCCTGGACCTGGAGCGCGGCGAGTGGGTCTTCATGGCCATCCTGGAACCCGGCTGCTCACTGCCGATTCACTACCACACCGGTACGGCGCAGGTGTGGACGATCCAGGGCTGCTGGATGTATCGCGAGTACCCCGACCAGCCGCAGACGGCGGGCTCCTATCTGTACGAGCCTGCCGGCTCGGTGCACACCTTCTATACCCCCGCGGACAACACCGAGGACACCATCACGATTGCCTGGATCGAAGGCGCGCAAGTCAGTTTCAACGATGACGGCACGTTCCATTCGCTCAATGATGCGGTCTCGGTCCGGTACGCGCTCGAAGCCCTCGCGGCGGCACGCGACATCGGGCCGATGCCCTACATCCGCGGCAATGGCGCCGACGTGGCCGGTTCCTGACCGAAAAGAGGAGCACAGGCCAGATGAAAAACGACTACGACCAGGGCGGACCGCTCGCGGGCTTGCGCATTGTCGATATCACCGAAGTCGTCATGGGACCTTCGGCCACACAGATGCTGGCCGACCTTGGCGCCGATGTGATCAAGGTCGAGCCACCCGGCGGCGACATGCTGCGCGCCACCGGTCCTGGCGGGCGCACCGGCGCTGGCCCGCTGTTCCTCAACCTGAACCGCAACAAGCGCAGCATCGTGCTGGATCTGAAGCGTCCCGAAGGCAAGGAGGCACTGCTGATGCTGGCGCAAACGGCCGACGCGCTGGTCTACAACGTGCGGCCGCAGGCGATGAAGCGCCTCGGGCTCGACTACGACGTGCTGCGGCAGGTGAACCCGCGCCTGATTTATGCTGGCACGTTCGGTTTCAGCCAGCGCGGCCGCTATGCGGATATGCGCGCCTTCGACGACCTCATCCAGGCGGCAGTCGCCATCCCCGAAGCGAGCGTACGGGCCGGTTCGGACGTGCCGCGCTATGCCCCGCTCAATCTCTCGGACCGGGCGACGGGGCTGTACGCCTTCGGTGTGATCTGCGCGGCGCTGCTCGCGCGCGAACGCACCGGCCGCGGCCAGGCGGTCGACGTGCCGATGTTCGAAACGACCGCGCAGATGATGCTGGGCGATCATCTGTACGGCCACACGTTCGTCCCGCCGCGCGGCGGCTTCGGCTATCCGCGGCTGCTCAACCCGCAGCGCAGGCCGTACGCCACGCAGGACGGCCTCGTGTGCCTCGTCGTCTACACCGACGAGCAGTGGAAAGCCTTCATGCGCGTGATCGGCGAGGCCGAGCGGTTTGAGAGCGACCCGCGCTTTGCCGATGGAGAAACGCGCACGCAGCATGTCGAGGCGCTGTACCAGATCCTCTCTGACGAGCTGAAAACGAAGACCACGCAGCAATGGCGCGAGCTGCTGGAGCCGCTCGGCATCCCGGTATTGTCGGCACACACCTTCGAGTCGCTGCTCGACGATCCGCACCTGCAAGACATCGGGTTCTTTCAGCAACTCGAACATCCGACCGAGGGCGTGCTGCGAACCATGGCAGTGCCCAGTGAATGGCCGCAAACGCCCCTGCCGCCGCTGCGCCCGCCGCCTTTGCTTGGCGAGCACAGCGCGCAAGTGCTGGCCGAAGCCGGCTACTCGCCCCAGCAGATCCGCGAAATGGTGCAGGCGGGCGTGACGCAAGTGGCGGCGTGTAGCGAGTCAACGGGAGTCGAAGCATGAGCGAACTCGTACACGCCAGCCGGCAGGATGGGCGGCTAATGCTCACCATCGACCGCCCGGAGCGCCGCAATGCGCTCAACGCGGAAGTGATCGGCACCTTGCAGGATGCGCTCGATTGCGCCAGATCGGACGAAACGATTCGCGCTGTGGTGCTCAGCGGCGCGGGCGACGAGGCGTTCTGTGCCGGCGCCGACCTGGGCGGGGATGCCTTTGCGTTCGACTATGCCATGCCGACCAGCGCCTATGCCAACCTGCTGCGCACGGCCCGCACGCTGAACGTGCCACTCGTCGCGCGCGTGAACGGCGCCTGCATGGCCGGTGGCATGGGCCTGCTTGCCATGTGCGATCTCGCGATCACCGCCCGGCATGCCACATTCGGCCTGCCGGAGGCGAAGGTGGGCGTGTTTCCGATGCAGGTGCTCGCCGTGCTGCAGGCTCAGCTGCCGCAACGCTGCCTGGCGCAGCTGTGTCTGACGGGCGAGCCCATCGACGCGGCGCGGGCACGCGAGATCGGTCTGGTGAATGAGGTGGCCGACGACCTCGATGCCGCGCTCGATCGCCTGCTGTCGCGGCTGCTCGCCAACTCGCCCACCGCGCTGCGGCGCGGCATGTATGCGATGAAGGCGATGCGTTCGATGTCCTTCGACGAGGCCATCGCGTTCGGCGAAGGGCAGCTCGGCCTGCTGGCACTGACCCGGGATGCGCGCGAGGGCGTGGCTGCATTCAAGGAAAAAAGGAGACCGCAATGGACGGGCAAATGACATTCTCCACGCCGGGCAAGGTCGTGCGCATCGGCGGCGCCTCGGGCTTCTGGGGCGACAGCAGCCTCGGGCCGGTGCAACTGGTGCGCTCCGGAGGCATCGATTACCTGGTGTTCGACTATCTCGCCGAGCTCACCATGTCGATTCTCGCGGGTGCGCGGGCGAAGCGGCCGACGGAAGGCTACGCCATCGACTTTGTCACGGTGGCGCTGCGCTCGGTGCTGAAGCAGGCCGTCGAGCAGCGCATTCGCATCGTCAGCAACGCCGGCGGCGTGAACCCGAAGGGCTGCGCGAAAGCGGTGCAGGCTCTGGCCGACGAACTCGGCGTACCGGTGCGCGTCGCGATCGTCGAAGGCGACGACGTGCTTCCGCTCGCCGCCGCGATGCGAGCGGCCGGCACCGTCGAAATGTCCAGCGGCGAACCGATGCCGGAGCGGCTGGTGTCGGCCAATGCCTATCTGGGGGCACTGCCCGTCGCGCAGGCCCTGGCTGCGGGCGCCGACATCGTGATCACCGGGCGCTGCGTCGATAGCGCCGTCACCCTGGGCGTGCTGATGCATGAATTCGACTGGGCGGCCGACGACTTCGACCGGCTCGCCGCCGGAAGTCTGGCCGGCCACATCATCGAATGCGGCTGCCAGGCGACGGGCGGCCTGCACACCGACTGGGCCAGCGTGCCGGACTGGGCGAACATCGGCTATCCGATCGTCGAGTGCCACGAAGATGGCAGCTTTGTAGTCACCAAGCCCGCGGACACCGGCGGCCTCGTCACGCCCGCAACCGTCGGGGAGCAACTGCTGTACGAGATAGGCGATCCGGCCAGTTATCTGCTTCCGGACGTGACCTGCGACTTTCGACAGGTGCGCATGGAACAGACCGGGCCGCATCGCGTGCTCGTGACCGGCGCGCGCGGCCGGCCGCCGACCGGCACTTACAAGGTCAGCGCCACTGCGCCGGCGGGCTTCAAGGTGTCCGGACAGCTTACCATCGTCGGAATCGACGCCGCAGCGAAGGCGAAGCGCACAGGCGAGGCGCTGCTCGAGCGCGGCCGCCGGCTGCTGCGTGAGTGCGGACTCACGGATTTTCTAGGCACCCGTATCGAGCTGCTCGGCACGGAGTCGGCCTACGGGCCCCATGCGCGCCCGTTGCCGACGCGCGAAGTCGTGTTGCGCCTGACGGTGACGCATGCCGACCGGCGTGCACTGGAGATGTTCAGCCGCGAGTTGGCCGCACCAGGCACATCCTGGTCACCCGGCACGACCGGTGCTGGTGGGCGTCCCCCGGTGTCGCCGGTGCTGCGGCAGTTCGCCTGGCTCATGCCGAAGGAGCAGGTGACGCCGACCGTCACGCTCGGCGAGACGACATTCACCGTGACGCTGCCGCCACCGCAGCCGCAGGGCGCGCTGGAACCGCTGGTGCCCACTGAGGGTGCGCTGCCTGCCGGCGCACGCCAGACCGTGCCGCTGTTGAGAATCGCGCTCGGACGCAGCGGCGACAAAGGCGACACTTCCAACATTGGTCTGATCGCGCGGCATCCGGCCCTGCTGCCGGTGCTAAGAGATCAGGTGACGTCAGAACGGGTCGCGACATACCTCGGCCATCTGGTGCAGGGGCCGGTCCAACGTTACGAGCTGCCCGGCATCCATGCCATCAACCTCGTATGCGAGCGGGCATTGGGCGGCGGCGGCATGGCATCGATGCGTAACGACCCGCTCGGCAAGGGCATGGCGCAGATGCTGCTCGATATGCCGGTCGACGTCCCCACAGCCATGTTGCAGGAGCTCCCCGCGTGAACTTCGATTTTTCCGACGACCAGCTTGCGATTCGCCACGCCGTCGAGGCGCTTTGCGCCGACTTCGGCGCTGATTATTGGCTCCAGCGCGACCGCGATGGACGCTGGCCCAGCGAGTTCTGCGATGCCGTTGCCCGCGGCGGGTGGTTTGGCGTAACCATGCCCAGGGAACATGGCGGCGCCGGCCTCGGCATCTCGGCGGCCGCGATGGTGATGCGCACGGTCGGCAAGCTCGGTTCGGCGGCGGTGTCGTCAGTACACCTGAACCTGTTCGGCCCGCAGCCGGTGGTCGTGTTCGGCAGCGAGGCGCAAAAGCGGCGCATGTTGCCGCCGCTAATCGACGGTTCGGATCGCGCCTGCTTCGGCGTGACCGAACCCAACGTCGGTTCCGACACCACACGCGTCAGAACCTCCGCCCGCCGCGCGGGCGACCGCTACATCGTCCACGGCCAGAAAGTCTGGACCTCGACCGCCCAGCAAGCGAACAAGATACTGCTCGTGGCCCGCACGACGCCGATCGAGGCATGCGCCCGGCCGATGGACGGGGTGACGCTGTTCTACACCGGCATCGACCGTTCGCATGTGCGTATCAGCGAGATCGAGAAGATGGCGCGCAAGGCGGTGGACTCGAACGAACTGTTTATCGACGGGCTGGAAATTCCTGTCGAAGATCGCATTGGCGAGGAAGGCCAGGGCTTCAGGTACCTCCTGCACGGGTTGAACCCGGAGCGCATCCTCGTTGCGGCTGCCGCGCTTGGCGCCGCTGAGACAGCCTTGGCGCGGGCCACGGACTACGCCAGGGAACGCGTCGTGTTCGGCCGCCCGATCGGCAAGAACCAGGCGATCCAGCATCCCCTGGCGGAATGCTGGATGCGCCTTCAATCGGCCGAACTGATGATGTGGAAGGCGGCGGCGCTCTATGACGCCGGCAAGCCCTGCGGTGTCGAGGCCACGGCCGCCAAGTACCTGGCCGCGGAGACCAGTTTCGAGACGTCGTTGCGCGCGGTGCGCACGCACGGCGGCTATGGCTACGCGAAGGAGTATCACGTCGAGCGCGGCTTGCGCGAAAGCGTGCTGTCGCTGCTCGCACCGGTGACGCAGGAGCTCGCGCTGTGCTACGTGGCCGAACAGGCGCTCGGGCTGCCGAAGTCGTACTGACGCTGCGCTGCAATCCGACAGCGACAGAAATGGGCGACGCCTATGCCCGCGTTATCGCTGACCTGTCCGCATGACCGAAACATTGGGATAGACAGGATTGTTAATCGTCCGCGGCCGAACCTGTCGCGTGATGAGATAAACGATTAACTATCCTAATTGAAAACCACAGTTGATCAAAGGAAATGGCGTGATGAACTTCACAGTAATATCGCCTGAATTCAAGGATCTGGAACGGCTCCAACTGGTGCATGAGTTCGATGGCTTCGACGGGACCGGCCAGAACCGTTCGCCCGCCCTGCAATGGCACGGCGCGCCGGAAGGCACCAGGAGCTTCGCGCTGACGCTGTACGACCCGGATGCACCCACTGGCAGCGGCTTCTGGCACTGGATACTGTTCGATATCGATTCGTCCATCACCCAGCTTGCCGCCGGTGCTGGCTCAACCGACGCCACTGACCTGGGCTCCAGCGGCACTCAGGCGACCAACGACTACGGCACCATCGGCTACGGCGGTCCCTGCCCACCCAAGGGCTTGCCGGCGCACCGCTATATCTTCACCGTGCATGCGCTGCGTGTGCCCAAGCTGGAACTGCCGGCCAACGTGCCCAACGCGGTGGTCCGCTTCCTGATCCACCAGAACACGCTCGCCATGGCCAGGCTGACCGGCCTCTACAACCGCTGACGATGCGCGTCAATGTGGCGGCAGGATCGAATGATCCGACGCATTACAACTCCCCACTTTGGAGACTGCAAGATGAAAGCGGACATAGCGAAAACGATACTGATACTGCTGGCGTTGTTGACGACGCCGCTCGTCACGAAGGCCTGGGAACGCGGCAAGGTCGAGACATTTGCCACGTTGCCCCCCGGCGAGGCGCATCCTGAGGGGATCGCCCTGGACCATGACGGCAACGTCTACGTCGTAACGGTCGCGGCGAACAAACCTGAGACGAGTGAGGGAACGCTCATTGTGTTCGACCCGCACGGCGAGCACCCACGGACTGTTCGAATCAAGGGCTCAAGCAGGCTATTGCTCGATGTTGGTTTCAATCCGCAGACCGGCAAGTTGCTCGTAATCGATTACCAGTCCGGGAAGGTCCTGAGCGTCGATCCCAATACGGGTGTCTCATCTGTATTTATGACGGTCACGGGCAAGAACCCCGGCCTTGACGGGATGACGTTCGACGCCGCCGGCAACGTGTACGTAACCGACTCCCACCAGGGCATCATCTGGAAAACTGGACCAGGCGGCGGCGAAGGGTTGGCCTGGGTCAAAAGCCCACTGCTCAGTCCAACAAGGTCGGCGCCGCGCATTGGCGCGAATGGTCTGGCGTTCAACAAGGAGCGGACAGCGCTGTTTGTCGCCAACACATCGAACGACACGATTGTGAAAATACCGGTAACTGGCTCGACGCCTGAACCTGGCACGCCCGAGGTATTCGTCAATCGGGTCGGCGGCGGCCCCGACGGCCTGATCATTGACGAGCACGACAACATCTGGATTGCATGCAACCAGTCCAACGAGATTCTCGTGCTCGAGCCGACGCAGGGGCGAGTGATTGCAAAGCTCGGCGATTTCGGCGGAATCGATCGCGAGGGGGCGCCCATAGGTCTCCTTTGGTCGAATAGCCTGGTCTTCCGCGGTGACGACCTTCTTGTCACCAACCTGTCGCTCGATCTCGGCGCGGTTCTTTCGCAGGATCAACGGACAATCGATGGACCGTGGGCTCACCAGGTGAAAGTCCACACAATCTCGAAAATCAAGAAGCGGATACCGGAAAGTCCAGACCTCGAACTCGCCACGCGCCAACAAGATCCTGCTGCTCCACTCCACAATCTCGACCGCTCGCGTGCGCATTTCAGGCGCGATCGAGAAGACGGGGCAAAGGACAAAGATTGCGAGGTTTCAATCTAGGCAAAGACGAAGCTGACCGCGCTCGAAATGCGTGGCCAAATAACACGGGAGACCGACATGCAGTTCTTTGCAAAGACGCTCTGCGGAGGTACGTTGCTGCTCGCGGCCGCAGGGGCGGCCGCGCAGTCGAACGTCACGCTGTACGGCATCGCGGATGCATTCGTGCAATACCTCAATAATGGCGGAAGAACTTCGTATTCGCAAAGAAGCGGCGGTGCAGCAGGTTCCCGGATCGGACTAGCGGGGAAAGAGGACCTGGGAGGCGGGTTCGAGGCAAAGTTCGACGTTGAAACAGGCTACAACCTCAACAACGGGTCGCTATTCGCTGACACGACTACGTTGTTCTATCGCCAGGCATGGGTCGGGCTGTTTGATCGCAAATACGGTTCGCTGACGTTCGGACGACAGTACCAGCCAACCTTCACCGTCGTTTATGGCGCCGATCCCTTTGGTCTCAGCGAAACCTTGTCGCCGCTTTCAGCAGCGGTGCTGGCCGTAGACAGGAATACGCTCTCGACACAGAGCATAACTGGGCGCACGAGCAATGCCGTGCTCTATCAGTCGCCGGACGTGGATGGCCTGCGGCTTTACGCGATGTACGCTTTCGCCGCGACGGTAACGCAACCCGTGCCCGCCTCGACGGGCAACGTCCTGGATCTGGCTGCAACGTACACAGGGCATGGGCTGTATGCGGGTTTCGCTTATCAATACCAGCATCCTGGAACGGAGACGATCGCTGTCGGGCCTTTTTCTTCGTTAAACCTGGTCGCAATGGAGCATTTCACCGGCGCACTCACATACCGCTTCGGGGTTGTGAACATTCAGCTAGTCTACACGTACGCGAGACCGAAGGACGCGTCGCATGGCTCAGCGGCAGCGTCCGTCGGGGCTGCACATCCTGTCAGTATCGCCCAGATCGGCGCAACGATCCAGGCAACGCCGGCGGACGTTATCGAAGTGGCTGGCCTTGAACGCAACGTGCGCGGGTCGCACGACAACACGCCCGCCATCGAACTCGGCTACGACCACCTCCTTTCAAAACGTACAAGCCTGTACGTACGGGCGGGCTATATGAAGAACAACGGTACTGCAGTAACCAGTTGGCCCGGGATACGGGTTGTCACCCCTACGGGCGCTCCGGACTTTGGTGCGTCTCAGACACTGGTCGCTGCGGGCATATCGCTTCGCTTTTGATGTTCCGGTCACGCATCTCGCGCGGCCAGTGATGCTCGGCCGGAACCGGGAGACTCGCGAAAAATTGCACAACATCACCAAATGTGGCAAAGCAATGGCGGGTTGTGCGAGACGGCCATTGGGTATTCACGATCCTCGCAAACATTTCGATCACGGATGGAAAGGATGACGAAACGAACCGTAGTGGTAACGGGCGGCATGGGCGGACTCGGAGAAGCGATCAGTACGAAACTGCACGACGCAGGGTATGCGGTGGTAGTCACGCACTCGCCGAGCAACACAGGTGCGGACAAATGGTTGGCTGACATGGAAGCTCAGGGTCGGAGCTTTCGCGCTTACCCGGTCGACGTGGCCGATTACGACTCATGCCAGCGTTGCGCGGACAAGATTCGGGCGGAAGTCGGCCCGGTCGACATCCTGATCAATAACGCAGGCATCACCCAGGACATGACCCTCAGGAAGATGGACAAGGTGAATTGGGATGCGGTCATTCGCACCAACCTCGACTCGGTCTTCAACATGACCAAGCCGCTATGCGAAGAGATGGTCGCACGAGGCTGGGGGCGCATCGTCAATATCTCGTCCGTCAACGGCTCGAAAGGCTCGGTCGGCCAGACCAACTACGCCGCGGCCAAGGCCGGCATGCACGGCTTTACCAAGTCACTGGCGCTGGAAGTGGCGCGCAAAGGGGTCACGGTAAACACGATTTCGCCGGGCTACCTGGCCACCAGGATGGTCACCGCGATTCCGCAGGAGATCCTCGACACGAAGGTCCTGCCGCATATCCCGATGGGACGTCTCGGCAAGCCCGACGAAGTCGCGGCGCTCGTGCTCTATCTGTGCTCGGAAGATGCCGGCTTCGTGACCGGCTCCAATATCGCGATCAACGGCGGCCAGCACATGCAGTGACGCAACATACCGCGCCGGTACGTGCCGCAACACCGGACGAATCGGCGTGAACCATTCACGCAACACCCCTGTGCTTCCATGAGAGAGGAACGTGTCATGAGTGAGACCTGGATGGGCCTGATCATTGGGGGCACGGCCCTCAGCATCGCAATGCTCATGGTGATTGATCACTATCGCCGTGAGCGCAGAAGGGCAAGACTGCTACGACATCTGGATCATCATGAGTGGTGGCATCAACCGCGCGGGCGAATGTAAGTGCGTCGACCGCGCCAATAAAAAATCAGATACATCGAGAGGGCTGAAGAATGACACCGGAAATCACCGGACAACAAAAGGCCACAGGCCATCAGATCACGGTTCGTACGAGGCGCGGCGGCATGAGGGTCGCCGCGGTCTGGCTGGTGCTGATGTCGGTCGCCCGTGAGATCGAGCGCGTCCGGATTGTGACCAGCAGCGAAAGTGGTTTCGAAGACCTGACGATCTCGTTTGCGGAAACGTTCTCTGGGTCGCTGAACGAAGTTCTCAGGCAGTTCAAGAAGATGGCGTGGGTGGCCACGGCAGAGCTTTGCTAAACATTCCCGTGCGGTGCGCGTGCGATGGGTCACGTCCAGGCATCGGCGCGGAACGCGTCGCGGTTCCGGGCGGCCCATGGTCGCTGTTCAGCGGGGCACGCCCG
Source organism: Paraburkholderia sp. BR13444 (assembly GCF_040948755.1). NCBI lineage: Bacteria > Pseudomonadati > Pseudomonadota > Betaproteobacteria > Burkholderiales > Burkholderiaceae > Paraburkholderia > Paraburkholderia sp. BR13444. The sequence goes on from NZ_JBFPKM010000012.1 coordinate 84,622, forward strand.
CATCTGTTGTTTGCAAGAGAGCGGCTCAACTGAAGCCTGGCGTACGGACCGGATTCAATCGGTCCACCACATGAGAGAAGTGGATGAAAACAACAATCAAAAAAAGACCCGCAAATCGGGAGAGTCCTTATACACCCCGCACAGTCGAGGACGCGATTGCTCATCTCGAACGGATCCTGTCAGCGGATGGCGCATATTCACTGTTCAGCCGGACCTACTGGCGCGGGCGTGTTCAGCAGGTGGGCGCGACACGAGGGCTGACTCTGCAGCAGCGAACCAGGCTAGAGATACTCCTTGAATCTCTCTCTTCCCCGGGTCCGGGCGAAGAGCCATCGTAGACCCGTACCTTCATGCGCGTCGAATACCGCTTGGAAAACGTCGCTGGTTGACCCTCGCATTTCGACGGCGCATTGCGGTGGGACTTCGCCCGTCAGCGGCCATTCCCAATGACCGTTGCACCTTGACAACGGCCCTTGCGGCCGTGCTGTGTTGAAGGGCAGAAGTGGGTCGGTTTGGTGCATTCGCCGTCGGCCCGGATTCGGCCAGGAAGGGCGTGTGTAATTGATCGCCAGCGAGCGTGGTGGTGCGCGGGTCTCGTGGTTTTAGGCCACCCAGACTTTCACCAGTGAACACGGTCCAGCTGACGGTGGACTGAAATAAACCGAAATCCGCTCCGTTGGCAGTGTTGTCGGCGGCCATCGGCGCCCGGGTCGACCCGTACCAGGACGACCCTACGGTCGGCCAGTCACGCGTTGCACCATCCCGTAGAGCACGGACATCTGCAAGCCGCTCTTGAGCGCATAGTTCGGGTCGTATTGATTGGAGTAGCCCCACCAGTCGAAGCATGCGTTCGGATTCGTCGGCCCCGGCGCAGATGACGCGAACGTGTCGGGATACACGACCACAAGCTTGTTCGTGTCGGCCCATTCGTTGATGCCGGCCTCGGTGACCCAGCGGTTGCCGATCAGTGATGCCTCCTGCAGACAGCCGTGCAGAGCGAGCACGAATCCACACGTTTCACCCTTCGCGCAGGCTTGGGGAACAAAAACGCTGCCTGTCGAACTCATCGAAACGTTTTCGGACGCCCCGAACTCCGTTTGATCGAATGTAGACAGCGTACCCTTCAGCGCTCCGTTTTCGCGCGGTTTCAATGGGCCGAGGAACATCGTCAACCACGTCTTGACTGAATCGTAGACTTCGCCGTTGGCCGAACAGCGCACCATGTAGGGACTCCCGAGAGTGCCGCACGCAAGTTCGCCGTCAGGCGATTCCCAGCCGTGCTCGGCGGGAAACGTATTGTCAAAACGGACGTTCGCTCCGTAATGTGCGTATTCCGAGTCGAGGTCGGCCATCTCACGTGGATTGACGACCTCGTCCAGCGTGCCGGACCACAGATAGACCGGCTGTCCACGCAGATTCGTCGCCGGGTCGATGGTCCCGAGGGACGATTGCGCGTCAAGGTACGCCTCGGATGGCACCAGCGTGCTGTTATACGACGCCTGATTCGTCGGAAGAGTCTCGCCGCCACAGTTCGCCAAAGCTGTAGCGGCTCCTCCGGCGCCTGCACACCAATACACCCCGCCAGCGTACACAGCGGCTCCTTTGAAGGTAGACGAGTGAGCAACGTGCATCTGCACTGCCGCGAAACCGCCTGAGGAGATACCTGCGACGAAGACTTTCGCCGGATCAATCTTGTAGCGCTGCAGCTTGACGATTGCGGAAGGGGCCGACGCACTGTCCAAGGTTAGACCCGCGGAGCCGGCTACCGCCTTCTCCTGTGCCGATGTTCCGGCCGAATCGCCACTGCCGCCACACCCGGCAAGGCCGATCGCTAGTGCAAACGCCGGCGCTAACCGCCGGCCTAAAGCCTTCGTTGTCATTGTCGTCTCCTCGGCGGGGCAACTTACACAAGTGCATCACTCCGACTGTCCAACTGGGCGCGGTTTCGCCTTCCGCCAAAAAACTCGCTAACACTAGTGATCGACAAAGCACGCATGTTTTCCGCGTACGGTGTGCCCGGCGATATCCAGCGTAGCAAAAATCGCTCCCGCAACACGGCAATCCTGGAACGTCGGTTCTAACCGGACGCTCCATTAACGCAACCGGTTTCCATTTGTCGAGGTGGGATTCAAGCTGCTACGCGGTCCCAAGCCCGTCCAATTCTGCTCTTGGCGGAGGGTACCCTGACCGGTTCACATTCAACATTAATGCTTTCCGGCTTTTTACCGGTCATCAGACCGATAGGACAAAGCTGCCAAAGGACATACAGGCAGCACTGCCGGCGAGTGACAAGAAGAATCTGGACGGCTTCGTCACAAATCGTGGATCTCCGACAAAGCGCGGGAGGCGACGATGGAGCCCGAGATCGGTTTCGTGAGCGTGGTTGTGGACGAACCGAATACGTCGGCAAAGTGGGACCCCCATCCGGGAAACATCAAGCATCGGCTTCGCGGCGATCCAGCTGCATGGTCGGAATCAGGAAGTATGGAATATCAAAGACGCGGCGGCCTCATCGCAGATTAACTACGACTACAACGATGATGAGCTTTACGAGCTAGCGGCGCGGATTCAAAAAATTGAGGAACGGAACGAACGCATGTGGTGTTCAACAACAATTTCGAGCCCGAGGTCAACACAACCGCTCGTTCGTCGCACGAAGTGACTGCTCCGTTTGTGCCTTCTTCGCATGATGATGGGTGACAACAGGAGGGCAGACACACCGAGCACCCGCAACACGCCTTCAACACCGCGAATAAGCCCTTTCGCTCAACCGACAAGGAGCGCCAGACCGATTGCCAGTTCGACGGCAATGATCGCAAGATTGGTTGGCAGGCGCGTTCGGGAAAGGAGCATGGCAACCGGCGCCTCCGTTGCGCGCCCTCCTTGCGCCGGAGACAGCAGCGCGGCGCGCTGGACGCTCACTGACGACGAGGATGCTCGAGAAAAAATCGCACCATCTCCGCACTGGCGTCGGGGCCGGATGGATCGGTATAGCTCCCGCTTGAAGAGCCTCCGGCCCACGCATGAGGCGCGCCGTGGATGATCCATAGTTCGGCATGTACCCCGGCTCGTGACGTCATGTGCCGGACCGTATGCTTGCGCGCCTGCCCATTGGCGCCCGACGGGCGAGCGGCTATCGGATCACTTGAGGAGAATCCGTGTACCAATCCGTTGGCGTTGGCAGGATGCACGGTCGCATCCGCGTCGCCGTGAAAAACGATGAGCGGGCATTGAGACGCCTGCGTGTCGTGAATGTCCGCTCCGCCAGGTTTCCGCGCTTTGGACCGGGCTTTGCCGCCGCGCATCGCCGCGAGCGCGGACGGCAAGTCGTGCGCGCATCCGACGGGTAGGCCCGAATGAACGCCCGCAGCTGCGTACAGATCGGGATAGGCTTGCGCGACGATCGCCGCCATCGCGCCGCCGGCCGAAAGACCAGCAACGAAGACGCGTTTCGGATCGACGTTGTAATTTGCCATGACTTCGCGCGTGATGCCCGCGATCAGCGACGGCTCGCCGTGGTCGCGCAGCTGATCGGCAGGCCTGAACCAGTTCCAGCATTTCGAGGTATTTGCGCGTTGCGGCTGGGTCGGATAAGCGACGATAAAACCGTGCGTTTCGGCAAGGGCGTTCATCCGCGTGCCGGCTGCGAAATCGTCAGCGTCCTGCGTGCAACCGTGCAGCATGACGATGAGGGGCAGGGGATCACTGCGGTATTGACTGGGGACGTAGATCTTGTAATTACGCTGGCCCGCGGCGTTGACGTAGAGCCGCATGCTGAAGTGCCCGCAATCCTGCACGTCCGGTTCGGTTTGCGTCTGATGGGCGCGATGCCGGGGTTGCAGGCGGTCGGCGAAGCGCGTTGTCGTCGTGTTCTCATGCGGGTCTGCATGCGCGGTTGCCACGTCCGTGGGCTCGCCACGCATGGCGCGTTTGACGATCTCCGCGGCCGCCGCGGCGTCATTGCGGCGAAAGAGGGCGAACGCCTCTTTCATCGAGTCCAGAAAGCCTTCGTTGAGTTTCATGTTTTTTCCGATAGCGGGAAAGAGTCAGGGACGTCAGCGGATCCGATCCGCCAGCGCGGCCTTGACCGCCGGTGAGGCATGGAGCGCGCCTCGAACGAGAATCGAGTCGATCGCTGCCAGCGCAAGTTCGGGTGAGACGTCCGTGGCAATGCTCGCCAGTCCCAGCACCTGAATTCTGAGTCGCTGACGGGCCGCGCACGCTGCCTCGAGGTCTTGTTTCGAGAAATGCTGGAGACCCAGTACAAGCTCACGGCGCGTTACGGTTTCCTTGACGGCAGGAGCATGAATCGACAGCTGATTGCGGATGGCCGTACGGATCAGATCCGTGCGGTTCGAGTAAAAGCCCTCTTCGACGAGCAGATCGATTTGCCCCAGATCGACTGGACCAAGATTGATCGTAATTTTTTCGGTCTCGCTACCTCGTGAGCGATCCGGCACTTCTTTTGCCATGTGTAAGAATCCTCCTCTCGACATCCATGTGGATGGTTATAGGATGTTCTCAGGAGGAAGTCAACGCTCTTTGCTGCCAATGGGGCCCGGTGCGGTCTATCACGAGAAAGACGCCGGCGGGGGTAACAGGCGATGTCGGTGCGCGTCGGGGCGACGGGAGGACGAGATGGATTGCGAGTCGTGCACTTCGTGTTCCAGTGCCACGGTCCCAGGGCCTTACGCCGATAATCAGCCAGCGCGGTGCCAGCAACCGGATTCCGGGCACACGGCGGCTGGTGCGCCGTTCATCCAGACTTGCTCCTCCTCTAATCGCTGCGACGACGGGCGGTCGATGTCGAAGATCACCTTGAGTGCTTGCCCGACATTGGCGTCTTCGATCGGAAGCTCCCACGTTAAGAAAATCTGGGTGAAGTCCTGGTCCGGCGCGAAGTTGGCCGCCGAGAAACTCTCGGCGCCACGCTGAATCACGCCATGGGGCTGGCCCGTGTCGAAAATGACGGCTGTTCCGCGCTTGAGGGGAATGCATTGACCCGTAGAGGGAAACCGCAAGTCCAGGCCCTTGTCTTCACTCAGGAACAGATTGCAAAACGCGGCACTGCCATATTGCTCACCATCATGGTGATATCTCGCGCCACGACAGGCCATCAGCGCCATGTCGCTATCGGCGAGCACCGCGGGCAGTCCCAGGGCGCACGTCCAATCGGACATGGCTTGCACGCAGCGCTTGTAGGCCGGCCAGCGCACTTGCGTGCGCGCCAAAGGCATTGCCTCGACATCCCCAGGTTCCAGAGCGAGTCGCGTCGATATCTCTCTTTGCCAATCTGCCATCACGGGCGCAGGGGGTGAAGGTACATCGAGCGTGGTCCATAAAACGATGTCACTTACGCGTCGACTGCGGATGGCGTCGCCGCTCCAGAAAAAGGAAGTCAGCATATTTCTCATTTCATGCTGTCGAAGGGAGTTCGTCGAGGCATTGTAATGATTCAGCCTGGTCATCCCGGTAAAAATCGGCGATGAAGCGTTCATCACCTGGTCACGTAGCCAAGTCATTCCAGCGTCGGCTGCCCCTTTGGAAACAGGCAGACGTCAATCCGCTAATCTGATACAAAGGCGCGCGATGTATAACCTGCATGGCATGCCAGGCAGGGGGCACAGCCAAGCGGTGTCGCATCGCTTCGTCAGCAGCGCGGCCCGCCTGCTGAAATGGTTACAAGATAAGTGTTGACTCTGACCCGCCTGGCGGGTACTGTGCCGTTCGAAGTTCAAGAAGTTCGATTGCTGTTCATCAATTGCTCGCTCCTCAGCGGTATTCGTTGTCCTCTCCCTCCTTGAAGCTTCAAGCGCTCTTTGACAGAGCAAGTCTTCATTTTTTTCTCAAGGATTCTTCATGGAAACCGGTACCGTTAAATGGTTTAACGACAGCAAAGGCTTTGGCTTCATTACCCCGGACAAGGGCGGCGACGACCTGTTCGCTCATTTCTCCGAGATCCGGGCCGACGGCTTCAAGACGCTGGCTGAAAATCAGAAGGTGAGCTTCGAAACGAAGCAAGGCCCCAAGGGTCCGCAAGCGGCTAACATCAAGCCGCTGTAAAGATTGAAGGACCCGGCATTCGACGAACGCCGGGTTGCAGCGACACCCTCGCGGAGTTTTTGTCTCCCAAAGTTGGCGCGATCGCCGTTAGCTGCATCTGCTGATTCGGCAGCTTAGCGAGCGCCATACGTCTTGTTGCGCCTCATTCTCTCCTCAGGCCTCAACGCCATCTTTCGCCTTTCGACTGCTTGATGAATCGGCTCGAGTGGCTTTGGGTCAACGCACCCGTGCCCTTTCGTACGATACGTGCGCACTCCAATATCATTAAAATTAAAATGCAAAACAAACAAGTTCAACAATACAACGGCTATGCCGTCCAATCCTCGGCGCATCGTTTGCCCGACGGTAACTTCTCATCCAACCTGTTGCTCGAACGCCTCGATAACGCGCGAGCCGAAGGCTGCTACTGGTTCTATTCACTCGACTACTTCACGAGTGAAGAGCAGGCGTTGCAGTACTCCAGCCAATGGGCACGCAATTGGGTCGACACCCGCGGTTAAGGGCGACTCCACAGTTCGAAACATCCAGCGCATTCGAAGCGCCAGGGCGGTTGCAACCAAAGGCGCTCAAACATCGCGCAGGTTTTAGAGCGGCACGTCGTCGGCACGCGCGGCTATCGGCCCACCGTCCTTCTGGTCCGCCGATAGTGGCCTGGAAGATGGCGGGGCTCGGCCCGTGAAAAAACCTACCACCGAACGCAAGCGCGAAAAGGCTGCGGCAGTGGCCACGACGGCGCAAGTAGAGCAAACGGTCGTTGCCGCCAAAAAAGCGGTATTGCCTGGAATTTCCCGGGCAGCCATGCTAAGGCGCCGGGCATCCCGCTAACCTCGGTATGGGGCTTCCTTCTGATCCTGGCCGATTGGCCGGTTGGGTTCGCATACCGGCCACGCGATTTTCTGCAATCGATAGACGGCTTCGGGTCGTCAAGACTCGTTCGCAGTTCGGGGAAGTCGACATTCGAATGCACCGCATCGCGACAGCAAACCGGCGAGCTGCAGACGCATGGCGGCCGAATGGCGGGCGTCGGCAATCGCCGATCTTCAGTCGCTCGATTTGCACGTTCATGGGCGGCCGGGGTTAGTCGTGGGGCGTTCTTGTTGGGTCGGCACCGCCGGATGATGACCGCGACGACGGAAGATTTACGGTTGAAACTTGTCAACCTCGGAAGTTAGTTGAGTAACAGGCACCGTGCGGGCGGCCAGTTCTGGCCTTGAAATCCAGTCAAAGCGGAGGTTATCTAACGACGTGCTTGCGGCTACCGTTGACGTCCCGCACAATTTCCTCACGACGTATGGGTGACGACGTGGGTTTGTGGGTAGGGAGGGCAACATGGCTGGACGACAGTTGCATCGACTCAGCTCTCTGCGGGTCGCGAAAGAGGTGACGGGCCGCGGCACGTATCGCGTGGCGAACGCGTAAGCGCAGCGGCTTCTCCCTGCCGCGAAGCTGCCGTTACGCCAGCGCGACGACGGCAATCTCGACCAGCAGTTCCGGCGCGGCGAGCTTCGCCTCGACGGTCGCACGAGTGGGCGCGCAGCCCGGCGCAAGCCACACGTCCCACACGCTGTTCATGCCCGCAAAATCGCGCTCGATATTCGCGAGCCACACCTGGGCCGACACCAGACGCGTCTTGTCGATGCCTGCCTTTTCCAGAAAGCCGTCGATCTTCGCCAGCACGCTCGCGGTCTGGGTTTTCACATCGGGCGCACGATCATTCGACGTCTGGCCGCCGATGAACACGAGTCCCGCTGCCTTTACGACGCGGCTCATACGCTGGTTCGTTTCGATTCTCACGATGTCGGACATACCTTGCTCTACTCCTTGCTTTGACTACAGGAAAGCGCGCCGGGCGGCGCGCGGGCGTAATCAGTGCGCGGCGGCGCTGGCCATCTGCTGCGGCGCGGGCTGGCGCGTAAAGCGGTCGATTGCGAAGTCGTCGAGCGGCAGCGAAGCGTTGCCGTCGAGCACGAGTTCGGACACGAGCCGCCCGCAGGCCGGTCCGAGCTGGAAACCGCTGCCGCAATAGCCGAACGAATAGACGAGATTCGACGCGCGGCGGCTAGGCGAGAGCACGGGCAGTGCATCGTCGGTGAACGCCTCGACGCCGGCCCACGCGCGGTTCACGCCGAGATGCCGCAAATGCGGGAAGAGATCGACGACGGTATTGGCGCTACGCACGAGCCGCGCGAAATCGACTTCGCCATGCCGGCCGTGCAGATCGGCGATGCCGATCAGCTTGCCGCCGATCACGACGGTGCCATTGTCGAACTGCTTGAACGACAACGGACGCCCGGTCGCACCCAGCGTCGCGCGGCAGAACGGCGCGACGCGATGCGTGACCATCAGCATCAGCCCTTCGGGATGCACGGGCACGCGCTCGCCCACCTGTTCGGCCAGTTGTCCCGCCCACGCGCCCGCCGCGACGACGAGTTTTTCCGCGCTGAACTCGCCGCGCGGCGTCTGCGCGAACCAGCGCGGGCCGCGCTGCTCGATGCGGGTGACGGGCGTGCCTTCGAAGAGCGCCGCACCATGCCGCTGCGCGGCGAGCCGGAAGGCGGTGGTTGTCCTGAACGGCAGCGCATAGCCGTCGCGCTCGACCCAGATGCCGCCCGTCACGTGTCGCGCGAGCGCCGGCTCGAGTTGGAGCACGCCCGCGCGGTCGATCAGCTTTTCATGCGTGAAGCCGTGCGCTTCGAGTTGCGCGACGCGCGCGCGGCATTCGTCGAGTTCGCCTTCCGTCTCCGCGATCTTCAACTGGCCGGACGGCACGAAACCGCCGTCGTCGCCGATCGTTTCGCGCAGGCTGTGCCAGATTTCGCGCGACATCAACGCGAGCGGAATCTCGGGCAGCGGCCGGCCGAGCGTGCGCACGCCGCCCGCATTGACGCCCGACGAATGTCGCGCGACGTAGTCGGCTTCGAGCACGATCACGCTCGCGCCGCGCGCGGCCAGATGGAACGCGCTGCTCGAGCCGTGCAGCCCGCCGCCGATCACCAGCACGTCGGCTTCGCGCACGGCGCTGGAAGAGGACAGGGCAGCGTCATTCACCGGCGAGTTCTCCGAGCGTCAGCGGCTTGATGGGCGGACGGATGCGGTAATAGCCGACTTCGCCCGGCGGAACCTTGCGCGCGTCGGCGATGATTTCGGTGACGGTCAGCCCGCACATGCGTCCCTGACACGGGCCCATCCCGCAGCGTCCGAACGACTTCGCCTGGTTCGGGCCGAGGCAGCCGAGTTCGACGAAACCGCGCACGTCGCCCGCCGTCACTTGCTCGCAGCGGCACACCACCACGTCGTCGCGCGGAATGCGGTTCGCGTCGCGCGGTCGGTACAGGCTGTCCAGAAACGGACGGATGCGCATCACGCTCTCCAACGCGCGGCGGTGCGGCGCGGCTTCGCGCTCACAGGCGGCTGCATCGATTGCACCGAGTTGACTGGCAACGCGCAGCGCGGCGAGCGAGCCCTGTTCGGCCGCCGCCAGCGCACCGCCGATACCGCCGCCGTCGCCCGCGACGAAGGTGCCCGGCACGTCGAGTTCGCCCCATGCGTCGGTGGTCGGTGCGAAGCATAGCTGCGCGGCGTCCCAATGGTGTTGGGCGCGCAACGACAACGAGAACTGCGTATTCGGCACGACGCCCTGATGCAGCAGGATCACATTCGCGTCGATCCGCTGCGCACGGCCTTGCGTGGTGAAACTGAGCGCGGCGGCGCGCTCGACGCCTTGCGCGTCCTGCTTCGACTCGACGCGCAGATCGTCGGCGGCTTCGTAGATGGGCACGCCCGCGGCGCGCAGCGTGCGGATCAGTTGCAGGCCTTTGCTCAGGAACGGCCACGCGCGCAACGCCGAGAGCAGATGTTTCTTCGCGCGCCAGCGGTCTTCGTGACGCGTGGTGTCGATGAGTGCGCGGATCGGCACGCCGGCGCGCACGTACTGCCAGCCGAGCAGATAGAGCAGCGGACCGCAGCCCGCCAGCACGGGCGGCTCGGCGGGCACCTCGCCCGCGCTTTTCAGCAGGATCTGCGCGGCGCCCGCCGTCAGTACGCCGGGCAGCGTCCAGCCGGGAATCGGAAACGGCCTTTCCAGCGCGCCCGTGGCCAGAATCACGCGGCGTGCGTCGAAGCTGCCGACCTTGCCGTCCTTCAGATAGTGCACGGCATGTTCGCGCGTCACCTGCCACACGGACGCATGCGCGACATGCCGTGCGCCAGAGCGCGCGAAGGCGTCGGCGAGCGCTGCGCCCGCTGCGTAATCTGGGCCGAGAATCTCCTTGCGGCGCGCATCGGCGCGGCCGATCGCACGATAGATCTGCCCGCCGACGGCGTCCTGCTCGTCTAGCAGCACCACTGACAGGCCCGCGCTCGCGGCGCGCGTCGCCGCGCTCATGCCGGCGGGACCGCCGCCAATCACGACGACATCGACGGCTTCCGAGGGGAAACTCGACACGGTTTCGACAGCGTAATCAGCGGGCATGAGCGTCCTCCAGCGACACATCGACGGGCGGCAGATCGCGCGCGCCTTCCTGAGAGCGGATGCGCATGCCGGCGCGCACGGTCACCATGCAGCTTTGCCGGCTCGGCACGCCGTCGATCTCGACGAGACACTCGAAGCACGCGCCCATCATGCAATACGGCGCGCGCGGCGCGCCCGAGACGGGTGTCGCACGGAACCGCGCGATGCCGGCAGCGAGCAGCGCCGCCGCCACCGACCGGCCGCCCGGCACGCGCAGCGGCTGATCGTTGAACCAGATGTCGACCGGCGCATCGGCGCCGGGCAAGGCCTTGAAGAGCGGTGTGGAGGTCATGTCGGAATCAGTGAGCGGGGGTGAGTGCAGGGGATTCGAGAAAGCGCGTGCCGGACAGCGCGGGGATTTCATCGGGCATCGCGCCGCCGGCGATCCACGGCGCGATGCGCAGCGCGTGCGCGGCGGCCAGCGTCACGCCGCTGTGGCAGGTGACGACGAACGCGCCGGGATGGCGTGCGGATTCGTCGTAGATTGGAAAACCATCGGAGCTGTAGACGCGCAACGCGGCCCACGTGCGCACCAGCCGCACGTTCTTCAGCAGCGGAAAGGCGCGCACGCCGCGCCGCGCAATGTCGGATAGCACGGGCGTCGTCGTGAAATCGTCGAACCCGACTTCTTCCATCGAATCGCCGAATTGCAGCGTGCCCTCGTCGGTTTGGCGCACGTTGAGGGTAGGGTAACGCAGGAACGGCGCGACGCGTTCGCTGATCAGCACCTGTCCGCGATTCGGTGCGACGGGCGCATGCAGTCCGACGTGCGGCGCGAGCGCGCGATTGCCGAGGCCCGCCGCGAGCACGACGCGCGCCGCGCGGTAGGTGCCGCGTTTGCCTTGTACCGCGAAGCCGCCGTGTTCGGGTGTGATGCGCAGCGCTTCCTCGTTGTTGACGAGCTTCACGCCGCGCCGCTGCATGCCCGCGTGGAGCGCGCGCAGCAGCTTGAGCGGATTGACGTGGCCGTCCATCGGCGTGTAGCTCGCGCCGATCACGTCCGGGCCGATTTCGGGAATACGCTCTCGCACTTCGCGCGCATCGAGCAACTGATACGGGTAGTCGCCCAGTTCACGCTGCAAGGCGCCGAGACGCTTCGCGCGTTCTGCGATTTCGTCTTCGGAGAAAAAGAAGTGGAAGCCGCCCGGCTGGCGCAGCGCGACGTCGATACCGGTTTCGTCGAGCAACGCCGCAGCCAGCGACGGCCAGCGCGAAGCCGAGCTGCGCGACCAGCGTGCATACGGCGACAAGCCATAGCCCTTGCCCTGAATCCAGACCAGCCCGAAGTTGCCGCGCGACGCGCGCAACGCGCCGTCGTCCTGGTCGAGCACGGTGACGTTCGCGCCTTCGCGCGCAAGGCCCCAGGCAACGGCGGAACCGACCAGTCCGCCGCCCAGCACGAGCACGTCGGGGTTGTCGGAAAAGTGATGAATCATCGAGCTTCTCCAATGAGGATGCGGTCCAGTCCGACCATGCGGTCGAGCAGCACCATCAGCAGAACCGTGCCGACGATCAGCACCGCCGACACCGAAGCGACGAGGGGATCGATGGTCTGCGCGATCTGGTTGTACATGGCGACGGGCAGCGTGGTCGTGCCGGGTGTCGCGACGAAAATGGTCATCGTCAGCTCGTCGAAGCTCTGGATGAACGACAGCACCCATCCGCCCGCGACGCCCGTGCGGATCATCGGCAGCACGACGCGGCGAAACGCGGTGAAGCGGCTCGCGCCGCACGACAGCGCCGCGCGCTCGGCATCGCGATCGAGCCCGACGGCCGACGACAGCGCGAGGCGCAGCGCATACGGCAGCACGATGATCACGTGCGTCGCCACCAGCGCCCAGAACGAACCGCTCAGATGCAGCAGCGACAGAAAGCGCAGGAACGCGATGCCGAGCACGACGGCGGGAATCATCATCGGCGAGAGGAAGAAGCTCATCAGCGCGCCACGGCCCGCGAAGCGATAGCGCGCAATCGCGAGCGCCGCGGGCACCGCGAGCGCGACGCCGATGGTCGCCGCCGCGAACGCGAGCCGCACGGAAAGCCAGAATGCCGACACGATGTCGTCGTTCTCGAGAATCGCGCGAAACCAGCGCAGCGACGCGCCGTCGAAGGGCATCGAAATGAAGCCCTTGTCGGTGAACGCAACCAGCATCACGACGACGAGCGGCGCGAGGATGAAAGTGAGAAACAGCGCGTTGAACAGCAGACCCCAGAATCCGTTCTGTTTCATGGCGTCACTCGAAAATATGCTTGAAACGGCGCTCGGCGAGACGGCTGCAGCCCATCACGATCGCGACGTTCGCAATCAGCAGCAACACGGCGATGCTCGCGCCGAGCGGCCAATTCAGTGTGCCGAGGAATTCGTCGTAGGCGGCGGTGGCGACCACTTTCAGACGGCGCCCGCCGATCAGTGCAGGCGTCGCGAACGCCGACGCCGACAGAGCGAACACGATGATCGAACCCGACAGCACACCGGGCATGATCTGCGGCAGCACCACGCGGCGGAACACGCGCAACGGCGAACCGCCCATCGACAGCCCCGCCCATTCGACCTGCGGATCGAGCTTTTGCAGCGTCGCCCACACCGACATCACCATGAACGGCACTAGCACATGCGTGAGCGCGATGATCATGCCCGTCATCGTGAAGACGAGGCGGATCGGCTCGGAGGTGATGTGAAAGGCTTGCAGCGCATTGTTGAGCACACCGTTCTTGCCAAGCAGAATCTGCCAGCCGAGCGTGCGCACCACGACGGAAATCAGCAACGGGCCGAGCACGATCAGCAGACACAGCGACTGCCAGGGCCGCTTCATCCGCGCGAGCACGATGGTTTCCGGCACGCCGAGCAGTACACTCAGCAGCGTCACGGCGAGCGCGAGACTCACCGTGCGCAAAAAGATTTCGCCGTAGTACGGATCGCTCAGCACTTCGACGTAGTTTTTCAGCGTGTACGCGGCCTGCACGCCGGCGACATCGCTGAACACGCGAAACGACAGCAGCAGCGTCAGCACGAGCGGCACGAACAGCAGCGCGCCGAACAGCAGCAGCGCCGGCGAAGCGAGCAGCCAGGGCGCGGCGCCCGCGCGTGAATCGTCAAGCGTTGCCATGAGCACGCTCCCGGGTCAGCACGCGCAGATCGTCGTCGGTGAACGAGAGTCCGACTTCGTGGCCTTCGTCGGGCGGCGGCGCGCCGAAGTTCGGCTGCGCGATATGAAGTTTGCCGAGCGCCGTATCGACTTCGAGCAGCCACTGGTTACCGATGAACACGCGGTTCGCAATACGTCCGTGCATGCGCGCGTCGCCATTCGCAAGGCGTACTTTCTCCGGGCGAATGTAGACGTGCACTGCGCCTTCGACATCGCGCCCTTCGTGCGGTACGTGCAGCGTCGTGCCCGCCACATCCACGACGGCGCAGCGCGGATTACGCTCCCGCACTTCGCCAGGCAGCGTGTTGGTACGCCCCAGAAAGGTCGATGCGAACGGCGTAGCGGGACGTTCGTAGGCATCGAACGGCGTGCTCAGTTGCGCGATGCGCCCCTTGTGCAGCACGGCGATGCGGTCGCTCATCGTCATCGCTTCGACCTGGTCGTGCGTGACGAGGATCGTCGTAATGCCGAGGCGCTTCTGGATCGCGCGCAGTTCGATGTGCATTTCCTCGCGCAGCTTCGCATCGAGATTCGACATCGGTTCGTCGAGCAGCAGCAGGTTGGGGCGCATCGCCAGCGCCCGCGCGATCGCGACGCGCTGGCGCTGGCCGCCCGACAGTTCCTTCGGATAACGCGCGTCCAGGCCGTTGAGCCGCACAAGATCGAGCGCTTCGGCGATGCGCGCCGCGCGCTCGTCGCGCTTCATGTTGCGCATTTCGAGACCGAAGCCGACGTTGCCCGCGACCGTCATATGCGGAAACAGCGCATAGCTCTGAAACACGACGCCCATGCCGCGCTTTTCGGGGCGCTCGTGCGTGATGTCGCGTCCGCCGAGCGTGATGCGGCCCGCGCTCGGCGTGACGAAGCCGGCGATCATTTGCAGCGTGGTCGTCTTGCCGCAGCCGGACGGCCCGAGCAGCGACAGGAACTCGCCGCGTTCGACGGACAGATCGAGCTGCTCGACCGCAGTGAAATGGCCGTAGCGCTTCGAGATGCCCTGCAGAGTGAGAAAGGTCATGGCGTCGGTCCTGTGCGGAGTCGGGACGTAGGAACTGTTGAGCGGCTATGAAGCGGTTGCGCCGCTCAGCGTTCGACCGAGCGGTTCCAGCGCTCCGTCCATTCCGTGCGATGCTGGTTGATCGTGGTCCAGTCCATCGCCGTGAGCTTGTTCACCTGTTCCGGACCATACGGCACGCGCGCCGCGACCTCGGGCGTCAGCTTGACCGTTTTGTTGACGGGGCCAAGTCCGATTGCTTGCGCCTGCATTGCCTGCACTTCGGGGCTCAGCAGATACTGGATGAACTCCTGCGACAGCTTCGGCTGTGCGTTCTCGGCGAGCGCGCAGGCCGCTACCTGCAGCGCGACGCCCCCTTCCTTCGGATACACGAACTTGAGCGGAAAGCCCGTGTTTTGCAACGCGACGGCGCGACCGCTGCCATACGGCGCCATGATGACGTCGCCCGCCTGCATCAGGCCGTCCATTTCGCCGGGCGTCGGCGCCCACGACAGCACGTCGGGTGCGACCTGCTTCGTCATCGTGTTGAAGCCGGGGTCGATATTCTTTTCGCCGCCGCCGTTCAGGCGCGCGAGCATCACGAGTGTATGCAGTCCATACGTGTTGGTGATGGGCGGCACGCCGAGCTTGCCCTTCAGGCGCTTGTCGGTGAGCGCCTGCCATGAATCGGGCGCGGGCAGGCCGAGCTTTCTGAACGCCTCTTCGTTGTAGCCGATGCCCGTCGCGACCATACCGACCCCGACGGCCGTCGGGCCGAGCCGCGCGAGCGGGTAGAGGTCTTTCATCACGGGCGCATCTTCGACCTTCGCGCACAGGCCGAGCTGCATCGCCTGATACATGGGGCCGTCGTCCATCACCGCGACGTTGATCTGCTGATGCCCTTTCTGCGCCTGCAGCTTCGCGAGCGTATCGCTCGAATTCCCCGCCACATAGACGATCTTCACGTCATGCGCTTTTTCGAACGGCGGAATGACTTTCTGCCGGTACAACTGCTCGTTCGAGCCGCCGACGTTCGCGACATACAGCGTAGTTTCGGCGTGACCGTGCAACGGAGCGGTCAGACAGACGACGGACAGTGCGGAGGCGAAAGCGTGGAGCGTAGAACGGCAACGGCGGCGCAGCGATTCTTGCATGACGGCGATCTCCGGTCAGTGTGGGAATGGACGCTCTGGTGGCGTGTCCATACATCACAGTCTGTGCCGCGATGGTCATATGGTCCAATACGAATAAAATAGCAATCTATACATGGTTGATATGGGTTGAAACCGATGAACCTGAAACATGTCGAGGCATTTCGTGCGGTGATGGTCGCCGGGTCGATGACGGCGGCGGCCAAAGCGCTCTTCACGTCGCAACCGAACGTGAGCCGTCTGATCTCGCAGCTCGAACGGGAGACGGGCTTGCTGCTGTTTCAGCGCAGCGGCGTTAGGCTGATCCCGACCAGCGAGGGCACGGCGTTTTTCCGCGAGGTGGAGCGCGCATATGTCGGCTTGCAGGGGCTCGCGAACGCCGCCGCGCAGATTCGCAATCTGGGCAGTGGGCGTCTGCGCATCGCGGCGATGCCTTCAGCGGGCCTCACGCTCGTGCCGCATGCGATCAAGCGTTTTCAGGCGCTGCATCCCGGTGTGACCGTGTCGCTGCACGTCAACACGTCGGGCACGGTGAATCACTGGACGGCGTCGCAGTTCTGCGATCTGGGCGTGGCGGTGTACATCAGCGAGGCGTCGAATTGCGAAGTTGAGATGCTGTCGACAGTGGCCGCCGTCTGCGTGATGGCGGCGGTGCACCGGCTTGCTTCAAAAGCTGTGATCAGGCCCGCTGATCTCGAGGGCGAGTCGTTTATCTCGCTGTGTCACGGCGATGGCACGCGCGCGCAGATGGACGAGGTGTTCCTGCGTGCGGGCGTCGAACGCAAGCTGGCAATCGAGGCGCAATACACGGCGATCTGTTGCGAGCTGGTGCGCTGCGGCATGGGCGTGACACTCGCGCATCCGGGCGTGGCGCTGGACTTCGCCGGGCCGGACATCGCGATCCGGCCGTTCTCGCCGGCGGTCATGTTCCCGATGTATTTGCTGTTTCCGCCGCACCGGCCGCGCGAGCGGCTGGCGTCGGCGTTTATCGAAGTGCTGCGCGCGGAGCACGACGAGTTGATGGAGAAGATGGCGCGGATCGTGCCGAACTCAGCGTCGAAGAAAACCCGCCAGCGAAGCGGCAAACGCGCTGCTCAATAACATTGCCGCGGACCCGTCGGGGTATCGCGGCAACGCGGCGTTCAAGCCGTTACAGGTAGCTGCACACATAATCGAGCGTTTCGATCACGGTGCTGTCGAAGCGACTCTAGGCGGCCACCGAGAAGGTTTCGCCCGCGCCATACGTCTTCCATTCGTCGCTGCGTTCGAGGCGGATGCGGCATTGGCCGCATCCGATTTCTTGCCCATCTGTTCCAACCTGCGATCGAGCAGTTGCCCGGCATTTCGCGTGTGCGCGGCCAGATCGATATGGTCGTAATGCAGCCATGCGTCCAGGTTCCAATCGTTGTCGAGCGACGCGTGCCTTTCGCGCACGATGCACACCACGGGATCGATTACGTTCAGTTCGCGCTGCTTCCCGCGCTCGCCGCGCCAATGTTTCGCGGGCCGCTGAGCAGCTTGGCATCACGCAATCGGCAATGAGCGCGGCGATGTCGCGCCTGCGCGCGGGCAGGAGACTCATCGGCCGGACCCTATCAGAAGAATGTTTATTCCGAAGCCCACTCGGGTTCGATGATGCCGTCCCTTCATCTGTCGGTGCCCTGTTAACCTGATTGGCAAGCGGTCATCAAACCGAGGCCGTTCATGGCGGTCCGCCTGAATGGGGTCACAGCCTTGCTTAATCGGCAAAGCGCTGTGAGCGATACGGGTCCAATAGATTCACAGCCACGCCGTCAAGCAATTCAGTCGCGATAAGCTGCGACAATCCGGCTGCCAGACTGATGCCCGCGTTCGTTGTGATCGAAAGCACGCCGGGCAGGTCTTCAGAACGGCTCACGACGGGCAGTCCATCAGCGGGAATGACGCGACGCGTTTCGGTGACTTTCTCCACAACGGCGTCCTTTAAGCCGGGCAGCACGCGCGCGGTGACACGTATAAGCTCCTCGGGGTCGGGCGTGCTTGGATCGCCAACGGGCGAACCGGAGAAGTGCTTGGCGATGACCACACGACCGTCGATGCGCTGGATCGCGTGAACATGCGCGCCAAGAATGACCGAATCGAAAATCCGTGGCAACGGCGCGAGATGGACGACGCTCCCTATGCTGTGGATGAGCGGTGCCTTAAGCCCCGTGCCTTCGACGAGTTCCGGGTTCGCGATGCCACCCGCGAAGATGAGAATGTCGGCCTCGCGCTTGCCACTTCCGCTTTGGATCTCGTAACCGCCCGCCGTCCTGGTGAAGCCTTGATACGCGTCGTGCGGCGAATATTGCGCGCCTCGTGCGACCGCCGCATCGAGCATCATTGACGTCATTTGCACAGGCGACATCATCCCTTCATCGGGCGTGTAGAAAATGTCCGTTTCGGCTCCCGGCTCAAACCCCGGCTCAATCTCGCGTGCCTCGGCCGCGGTGACGCGGTACGTCGGGCTGCCCCAGCGCAGGCGCCGGTCCAGTTCCGCCGCGAGTTCCCGTGCCTCCTCGGTGCCGGGCTCGGCGCTTTGAAAGCAGCCTGACCAGCGAATCGGCAGACCGTCGATTTCGCTTTGCAGGTAACGCCAGCGCAGGTGCGACAGTCGATGCAGATTGAAGTAATGCTGCGCGCCAACTTCGCCAAGCGAGTCCGCATTGCGGAACTTCGTCTGATTCGTTATCCACGCGAATGATCCAGAAGTGGCGCCTTTCGCGACTTCGTTCTTGTCGAGCACGGTGACGCGCGCGCCGCGTTTCGCGAAATCATAAGCGAGTGTGGTGCCGATGATGCCAGCGCCGATAATGATGACTTTAGGTGCCGAATTCATAGAGTGCCTCTTTGCATTGGTGCAAGAAGTGTTGCCAAGGTGAGATTCTTAAGTCCGAGTTGCTGTGGCTGAGCGGCGTCAGCGATGGCTACGCCGTCCTTTCCGCTCAGCTGCGAGCCTCTCTTCGCTGCAGAGAGTGTTCGCTGGCGCTCGCTGCCATGCCCGGAGCATTCGCCGCGCCGAGCGACACGTTACGGGTCTCGGGAGCCATGCGAACCGATACGAGCAGGCCAATCAGGCTGATCCCACCCGCGATAAGCAGACCAGTCGCGCTTCCAAAATGGACTAGCACGGTAGGAAGGAGGAACGTTCCTGCCGCGGCTCCGATGCGGCTTGCAGACATCGCGAGTCCCATACCGGTTGCACGAAGATCAGTCGGAAAAATCTCGTTCGGGTAGATGAATTGCAGCCCGGAGCCGGCAGCTTCGGCCACCGTGAAGAGAACGAACAAACCGATCGCAACCGTGGCAATGTTCGACATCGGCGTTGCCAGAAGAAAAAGCGCGAGCGTTGCAAGAACGAAAGAGACCAGACAAAGCGTGCGCCGACCGACGCGGTTGACGACGAACATGCCGATCGCAGTTCCGACGATGGCAAAGGAAATGATCACGAGCGAGCCGGCGAGTGGCTGAGTGACGCCGAGCGATTTCAATAGCATCGGCTGAAACGTCTTGATTGCGAACGAAGGCGCAATCTGACACATCCAGAAGATCGAGCAAAACACCAGCATGCGCCCATAGCCTCGCGAAAGCAGTTCTCGGATTTTGGACAGGCCAAGGCCACGCCTGGAGGTGCTCACGCGCGTTTCAGCAACGAGTGCATCGAAGTCAACCTGTGGCCCAAGGTGCTGTGCCACGATGCTACGGGCCGCCTCTACGCGTCCTGCGGAAATCAACCAACGCGGCGACTCGGGGATGTTCAGGCGCAGCAGCAGGAATATCGCCGAAGGGATCGCAGCGCTCGCAAGAATGTAGCGCCATACACCGCTATCACTACCGCTAACGATCAGACCCGTTGCAAGGCTTATGGTGTATCCGACCCAGAGCAAAAGCACGAGGCTCGCGAGCACCGGCCCGCGAAGCTTCCGAGGCAGAAATTCAGCTGCGAGCGCAGTCGCGATCGGATAGTCCGCGCCCAGCGCAACGCCCATGACGAAACGAAGGATGAAGAGCGTCGTGACGTCATGCACAAACAGGTGCGCGAGCGAGCAGATTACGAACACAGCGAGGTTAAGCACATACATCTTCTGGCGGCCGAAGCGGTCCGTCATGGGTCCGAAAACCAGGCCGCCGGCGAACATGCCGATCAGGCTCGACGCGCCGATCAGACCGATCTGCAGCGCGTTCAGCGCGAGGTCCTTCGCAATGAACGGCAGCGCTACAACGATGATCCCTAGCAGATACCCGTCACAGAATGGTCCCCCTGCCGCGACGAGGGCTATCCTCTTATGAAAGCGGCTCGGAGGTAAATCTTCGATGCCGACGAGTGCCTTTCCCATATGTGCCTCCA
The DNA here is from genome assembly GCF_040948755.1 of Paraburkholderia sp. BR13444. Taxonomy (NCBI): domain Bacteria; kingdom Pseudomonadati; phylum Pseudomonadota; class Betaproteobacteria; order Burkholderiales; family Burkholderiaceae; genus Paraburkholderia; species Paraburkholderia sp. BR13444. The sequence continues at coordinate 104,852 of NZ_JBFPKM010000012.1, forward strand.
AACGTTACCGAATCAAATGACGGGATTTGTTTTCCTATTCAGCTAGGCTAAGGTGGGGGCACAATATCGGTCAATGTCAGATTTTATTCACCAAATATCGAAGGCTTAGATATGTTGTTCAGCGAGGAGATCAACACATTCCTGGCCGTGGTCCGCTCGGGGAGTTTGCTTCAGGCGGCCGAGATCGTGTCTACGACGCAATCGACTGTCTCGTATCGGATCCAGTCCCTCGAGCGCCGGATAGGACATCCGCTGCTCCTGCGCTCGCGGGGAACCAGGGGAATAACACTGACCTCCGAGGGTGAGCGTTTTCTCGACATTGCCGAGCGCTGGAAAATGCTTGAAATTGAGGCCGAGCAACTTCAGGCCGACCAGGTACGACATCTTGCTGTCGGTTCCGTAGACGCGGTCGCGATCAACGTCCTGCCTCCGTTTGTCGCTGCGCTCTGCGATGAGACACCGCCCGTGCGTCTGCACATGGAAAGCTCGCGCTACTTTCAACTCGCCAACCGGGTTGCATCTGGTCATTTGGACGTAGCCTTCACGCTGTCCCCATCCGAACACATCGATCTTGTTTCAAGGAAGATCCGGGATTACGCGATGCTTGTGGTCTACGCTGGCTCGGGTAAGACCTCGTTGCCGGAAGCCCTCGACATTACCGACCTCGAACCGTCAAGAGAAATTTATCTGCCGTGGTCGCCTCAGTTCGACATGTGGCGCAGCCGCCGCGGATTGTCGCGGCACGTAAATTGGGTTGAGAAAGCACACATGCTCGCGCCGATGCTCAGAAATGCAGCGTGGGCCATCGTTCCGAGTTTTTTGACGACCCCATTGGCGAAGGAGACGGGCTGCACGATCCACCGGATCGCGCTAAGTCCGCCCGACCCACTTTCTCTTTTTATGATTTTGCGCAAACAGAGTAGCGACGCTACCGGACGTCAGCAACAACTTATCGAAATGGCTCTCGCCGCCCTCAAATGAATTGGCGCGGCAACAGCACGATGAACCGGCAAGGATCGAGATCGGCTTGGCTGTCTGGGATTCTTGACGGTGGACCAGAAACGCTGCGCTGGCCATTAGCATCAACGCCGCCCCTCCCGGCTCCGACGATCACTAAGCGAGCATGATGGACCGATGACCTTTTTGCCTTGCAAGCTGCCATGCGCCGTTGCTCGCTTTGAACGACCGGAGAGGGTCGATACTGTCGAAAAAGTCACTGCCCGTCCTTCGCGCTAGGTTTTTAGGGGTCTTCGGACAGTCCGACTCGTTGAACAGCCCGGTGATCAAGCATTTCGATGTCACTCGGCGCATACCGCGGATCTTATGTCGCATACCGTGTAATTCAAAGCGGAGCGCGGGAGGTATCATTTTGCCAATTCCGAACAGACCCAAAGGGCGCCCAAAGCATTCACGTCGCAGTGAGTAACCCCGCGTCAAATTGCCCCAGTGCGCGACATGTTTGCCACTATGACCCGCCATCTCGTCCACGTGCAGCTTCGTCAAAGATCGGAGAAAGTGATCGATGAGGTTATATCCGCTCGCGCCCGCCTACGATGCCGGCGGCATTTTCGAACTCGCCGTCGAGCCAGGGCGCCGCTTTTCCGTTGCAATCTACCGGCAAGGCATCGGAGAAGCGCTCGAGTTCCACTGCGGCATCCTTGTAGAGGACCGCGGCGCGATGGATTGCGACAGCGTGAGTGGCCAATGGGTGCTGACTTCGCCGCGCGGACGAACCGCAACGCGTTGCGATGCTGCATGGCGGTGGCCGAGCTTCCGGTTTCGCTTCGATCGAGCCGATGCGACGTCGGGGGTGTATGTCGCGGTGGCTTACGAGGTGCGCGCCAACGGCGAGCCCGTGCGCCCGCTGGGGCGCAACTGCGCCGCGCATGAGCCTCTCTACGGGCTGCCGCCGGACAGCAGAAGTATGGCAATGTTGGTCGCGCGCCCTCCGCGACCATCGGCGTCGGTCGCTTACATCGTGCCTGTCGCGACGTATCAAGCGTACAACTCGATCGGCGGCGGCGGTTTTTATCACGATCCCGTTCGACGTAAGAAACCTGTCACGACCGTGACCCTGCTAAGACCAGGTGGCGGCTTCGGGGCGCAGTTCGGCGAGCCTGCCGACCCCTATGAACCTCGGTCCCCGCGCCAACAGTTCCCACACTGGGACGCGAAGTTCGTGCGCTGGCTGCAGGCGAAGAACATTGCTTGCGACTTCTACTCCGACCTGGATCTCGATGATGGTGACCGGCTTGATCTAACCCAGTATCGCTGCGTGCTTAGCGTGGGTCATCATGAATACTGGAGCAGGCGCATGCGTGACAGGATGGCCGGCTTCATTGCAAACGGCGGACACTACGCGATCTTTAGTGGAAACACCTGCTATCGGCCAATCGAATTTTCGCGCGGCAGCCCTCATGCTCCCGATCTGCGCGTGACTCGCCTCGCGGAAAATTGGCCCGGTCACGACGAAAGCGACCTGATCGGGCTCAGTTATGGTTATGGCGGCGGCTGGTGGGGAGAATGGCGTCTACTGCGTGGTGGCTGGATCCGGCGCGAGCGCCCAGCAACCGGATTCCGGGTCGAGGACGCGAGCCACTGGGCGCTCGCCGGTACGGAGTTGAACAACGGAGACATTTTTGGTGCCGAAGATCGTCTGGTGGGCTACGAAGTAGACGGCTTGCCGCCGGACCCCAATGGTTTCCACGTGCTTGGCATGACAAGCGCGCTGAATGGATGGGACGTCGGCGGACGCGGCGTATTTGGCGTACTGCAGCGGGCGGCTGGAAGAGGAGTTCAGCCGGGCATCGTCTTCAATGCAGGCACGACAGATTGGGCTCGCGTCCTCATGGATCCGCACGCCGAAAGTCATGCTGTCGTCGACCGTATCACCAGCAACGTCTTCGAACGCTTGCTGGCCAATCCGAGCAATCGCGACAGACAGTCCGTTACAGCACAGGCTTAATGACGATTCTGCCGCGCACCTAAAGTCGCGCGGGGATATCGGGTGCTGGCCTGAAGAAGCCACGTAACGTCAGTTGGTCTGACATGAGAGCCGACCATGCTTAATCCGACAGATAGAAGAGGAGTGTACGGATTCCTCGGTAAAGCCATAAAGTGGCCTGTTAAAAGGTTTATCCCCCCAGCGATCAGGGCCAGGATACTGCCGGCTCACAGCGTCTCAATCTCGGATGCGACGTGGAATCAGGCGTACGGCTCGGGCACCTGGGATTATCTGGGGACGACGCAGGAGATTGCCCGCTATAGCGTGATCGCCGGGTATTGCAAGCACCTGAAACCCGCCGCGCGAGTGCTCGACGTTGGATGCGGCGCTGGCGTTCTTGCAAGTTGGCTTTCGGGCGCCTCGATTTCTAGCTATTTCGGCATCGATCTTTCCGAAGTCGCCATTGAGCAGGCCCGCCAGGCGAATATCGATGGAGCGGAATTCGCCGTCGCCGATGCCGCTACCTTCGAGCCTTCGCAGATATTCGACGTTATCGTCTTCAACGAGATGCTTTATTACCTGGAAGAACCGGAGGAACAGATTCGTCGACTCGCGCGCTGTCTCGCGCCCGGTGGGCTATTGATCGTCAGTATCTGGTATCACGACGACGGAATACGGACGTGGAACAGGTTGAAGGCGGCCTTCGACGAACTCGATCGTGTCCGTATCACACACGCGTCGACGCGATTCAAATGGGACGTGGCCGTGCTGAAGTTGCGGTAAATTTTGCACGCATGCATCTGAACAAATGCCGCCCCTGAGCGGCCGCCTCGAGCCACGCTGTTCTGCAAAATCGCAGGCATCGCCCGCGCCCAAAGGGCGCTCGCACCCTCCGTTGCGGACGTGCCGGTATCCGTCGCAGCTCAGCTCAAAGTCCCAAAGTCACGGCGCGGCGTTTGTTTCTGAGTACGAGAAAGTGAAAATGCTTCGCAAGGAATCGCGCGGCGCAACTGAGGACCCAAGGGTGATGCATTGTGTGCCGAAAGGCTTGTGCGAAACGCCTTTCACGAACTGCCTCGGTGACATCGACCCAGCGAAGCTGGGTTTCGAGGGTTCGCTGCCGATGCGCACACGCGTGGGCTAACCTTCCTGACAGCGCGTGCGATGCGCGGAAACGCGCGTTTGCTTCGAGCATGCCTTGAAGCGCCCGTCGATCCGCTGACTTGTCTGTGGAAAGCGAATCATCACGTCTGCGATAGTGGTAACCCATAGCCGGATAGACGACCATTTCCGCTTCGTGCCTGACCAACACGCGCAACAAAAGATCGAAGTCTTCGGCGGAGCGAACCCGCTCGTCATACCGAAGCTCGGACAGCAGTTCGGTTCTGATCATGGGCTGCAGATAGCCGAGTTGCGGCGCTTTGACAAGCGCAACGGCATCGACGGTCCTCGCGGTCCGCAGGCCAAGCAGCGAATACCCGGTCAGCGAGCCGCTTTCGCTCATGATGAGCAAGTCGTCCGCTACAATGCCCGCGCCGTCCGATTCGGCCCTTGCGAGCATCGACTGAAGGCGTCCGTCCGCAAACACATCATCACTGTCGAGGATCGTGATCCAGCGTCCTCGCGCACATGCCAGCGCACGGTTGCGCGCGACCGAGGGCCCCGCGTTGGAAGAAGATGTGAGGAGAACGATACGTGGGTCGTTAGCAGCAGCGGCGCGGACAATCTCAGTGCTGGCGTCGGTTGACGCATCATCAACAACGATCAGTTCCCAATCCGCGAGGCTCTGTCTCTGGACCGACCTGATCGCCTCTCCGATCCAGTTCTCTCCATTGAAGTTGGCCATCACGACAGTGACAGAAGGTGCCAACGCGGAAATGCTCGTACGATTCGCGGTGGCTGGCTCCTTGTCGTCGAAACCGCTTTGAAGTGCCGCCGATGCGAGATTTTTGCCCTTTAAGCTCATAGTCATGGTTCTGACGCAAGTTTGCAAAGATTGTCGGACAGCGTTCTGCTGAAGTCGGGATAGGCGGAAATAGCGCGGGCGATGCCGTATCGCACCCCAAAGCGAGGGTGGAGATTTTCCAGATCGACGGGTTGCCTGCGACGATGCCCTCGCAGTCGGACTACCCAAGTAATAGAGGCAAAGCCCCGCTGAGTCGACAGGTATTTGGTGGTCTCGGTGCGCGCCCCCACATATAACGATCGAATGGTGCGGGTTTGTCCTGGATAGGTGTGCGACGTATTCAGCACTGCCGACAGCAATGAACAGGCCGAGGAATCCTGTGAGATCCTGCCAACACCACGGCGGTTTTACACGCAGGTCAGATGAAATCTGACCGTCCTGGCGCGGCCCGAACATATGCAAAACAGGTCAAAGCCAATTTAACGCAGAAGCCCAGTGAAGCGCCACTTTCCATATGTAAGTAGTGTAAGTGGCAGTTGAAACGCAACAGCGAACGTCGCATTCGGGCGCCGTTCTACAGCCCCACGGGCCGCCCATCGATCCCTCCGGTGTTCTACGCTTACCCGACCAACTATCTGATCGACCTGCACGCGGGAATCATCGTCGATGTCGAGGCCACACCGGCGTTTCGATCGCAAGAGGTCGAGTCGACGAAGACGATGGTCAACCGGGTCGAGCAACGGTTCCATCTCAAGCCCCAGCGATTGGTCGGTGATACCGCTTATGGCACCGGAGCGAGGGACCCGCGCGGCGACAGCCAGCACGCTGATTTTCTGGAAAATCATGTGACGATCAAAGTTGATTGAATGCAATAGAACTCCTTCATTCTCATTGTGCCGGGACAACCGACGCCGCGACCCGATCCGAGCGCCCGGCAACTCGAATGAACAAAACTAATGAATAAATGAAATAATGCCATTTTTCTTCATGGAACGAAGCCCCTATCATGGCTGCCAATCCTTACATCGTTCCTTGCATTTTTTCATCGGAAGGCAGCCTCCATGGTCACGACACATAATCTCGGCTTCCCGCGCATCGGCGCAAAACGCGAACTGAAGTTCGGCCTCGAACGCTACTGGAAGGGCGAATCGTCGCGCGAGGAACTGAAGGCGCTAGGCGCGCAACTACGCGCGCGCCACTGGGATGACCAGAGCGAGCTCGATCTCGCACCGGTCGGCGATTTCGCGTTCTACGACCAGGTGCTGGACATGAGCTTCACCCTCGGCAATCTGCCGGCACGCGTGCAGGGCTTTCATGGCGACAAGCTCGACAACTACTTCCGCGTCGCGCGCGGCCGTTCGGCGCAGGGTGCCGAAGAGCACGCCGCCTGCTGCGGCGGCGTCGCGGCCGGCGAAATGACGAAGTGGTTCGATACCAACTACCATTACATCGTCCCCGAATTCACCGCCGATACGACGTTCAACCTCGACACGTCCAGCTTCCTCGAACAGCTGCGTGAAGCGCGCGAGCAGGGCGTCAAGGCGAAGCCGGTGATCATTGGCCCGATCACGTATCTATGGCTGGGCAAGGCGAAGGACGACTCCGACAAACTCGCGCTGTTGGCTCGCATCATGCCCGTGTATCGCGCGCTGCTCGACTATTTCAAGGTGATGGATGTCGAGTGGGTGCAGATCGACGAGCCGGTGCTCGTCACCGAACTCGATCCGGCATGGCGCGACGCGTTCGTGACCGCGTATCAAGGCTTCGAGGAACGCGGCGTCAAGCTGCTGCTCGCTACCTACTTCGGCCAGCTGAAAGAGAACCTCGAACTTGCGTGCGGCTTGCCCGTCGACGGTCTGCATATCGACGCAATCAACGCACGCGAAGAAATCGCGTTGGCCGCGCGTCAACTGCCCGCGCACAGCGTGCTGTCGGTCGGCGCGATCAATGGCCGCAACATCTGGAAGACCGACCTGAACGCCGCGCTCGAATGGCTCGCGCCGCTCGCGCGCCAACTTGGCGAGCGCTTGTGGCTCGCGCCGTCGTGCTCGCTGCTGCACGTGCCGGTCGATCTCGCGAGCGAAGAGAAGCTCGATGCGGAAATCCGCTCCTGGCTCGCGTTCGCGCTGCAAAAACTCGACGAACTGAAGGTGCTCGCCACCGCACTGAACGGTGGCCGCGACGAGGTCGCCAATGAACTCGCCGCCAATGCCGCCGCGGTTGCCGCGCGCCGTGAGTCGCCGCGCGTGAACAACCCGGCGGTGAAGGCCGCGCTCGCGCGCATCGACGCCAATCTCGGCAATCGCCAGCACGCCTATGCCGAGCGCGCGGCGAAGCAGGCCGCGCTGCTCGAACTACCCGCGTACCCGACCACGACGATCGGCTCGTTTCCGCAAACGGTGGAAATCCGCCACGCTCGCAGCCAGTTCAAGAGCGGCGCGCTCGATCAGGCAGGCTATCGGGACGCAATGCGGCGGGAAATCGAGCGCAGCGTGCGCGAGCAGGAAGCGCTGGGTCTCGACGTGCTCGTGCATGGCGAAGCCGAACGCAACGACATGGTCGAATACTTCGGCGAGCAACTCGACGGCTACGCGTTCAGCCAGTTCGGCTGGGTGCAGTCGTACGGTTCGCGCTGCGTGAAGCCGCCTATCCTGTTCGGCGACATCAGCCGTCCGCGGGCGATGACGGTCGAATGGATCAGCTACGCGCAGTCGCTGACGCACAAGCCGATGAAGGGCATGCTGACCGGCCCCGTGACGATCCTGAACTGGTCGTTCGTGCGCGACGACCAGCCGCGTTCGGTGTCGTGCTACCAGCTCGCGCTGGCGATTCGCGAAGAAGTGCTCGACCTGGAAAAGGCCGGTGTACGCGTCGTGCAGATCGACGAAGCCGCGCTGCGCGAGGGCTTGCCGCTGCGCCGCGCGCAATGGGGTGAGTATCTGCGCTGGGCAGTCGAGTCATTCCGGATCACCGCGAACGGCGTGCGCGACGAAACGCAGATCCACACGCATATGTGCTATTCCGAGTTCAACGACATCATCGCGTCGATCGCCGGTATGGATGCGGACGTCATCACGATCGAGACCTCGCGCTCGGACATGGAGCTGCTCGCCGCGTTCGACGACTTCAACTACCCGAACGAAATCGGCCCGGGCGTCTACGACATTCACTCGCCGAACATCCCCACGCAGCAGCACATCGTGCAATTGATGCAAAAGGCGGCGGAACGCATTCCGGCGCAGCGTCTATGGGTGAACCCGGACTGTGGCCTGAAGACACGCCAGTGGGCTGAAGTGATTCCGGCCCTGACGAACATGGTTGCCGCCGCGAAGGCGCTGCGTAGCCAGGTTCAGTAAAGGGCGAGCGAGCCGTCGCTTTCCTCGCGGCGGCTCGTCTCCGGATCGCCGGTTTCCGCCGGGCATTGAGCAAGGCGCTACATTCCTTTCCGCCAGCCAGATTCCGCGGCCACTACATGCCGCGCGTCCACTGCCCACACACAATCACAGTTCAATCGCGCCAAGACCCACGCCAACCGTATTGGACGCTTAACGCGATTGATAAACTTCCAAGATTCCTTCTCCGGGTCGCTTGCGTCGACAGCAGAAGCCTCATTGCGCGGCACCTGCATGCCCGCCGAACGGTCTCACGCGGCTGCGCAGCGACCGGGAACGCGGATTGCGAGTTAGTCACGATGGCCGTGGTTAGCCACGGTCACCCGCAATCTCACACAGGAGAACCTCATGACCTCGGACAAGAATTCGAATCGACAGCCGTCGAACCCGGCGCAACCCGGCCGAGACAGCGGACAGCAGCAACAGAACCAGACTCCTCCGACGCATCAGGGCGGCCAGCGGCAGCCCTAAGCGCGATGAGTGACGACGTGTGCAAGCGTCGTCGCTCGAACTAACGGGATTCCGAGTGCAATAGCGCCGCGAATGGCGGATCGCGACTACGAAGGCGACGTGGAAAAACTACATATCTATCTGTTCGGCGCGCACGATGCGGTCCGCCACGAGCAGGCGCTGATCCGGCTCGACAAGGCGGGCTACATGGTCACGCTCGCGCGGCTCGTGGTCGAGGATCTGCCGACCTACACACAGGGACGCGAACGCCCCGAACTGCAGAGTCTGATCCGGCGCCTCGCGCCGCGAGATACGCTCGTGGTGCTCGAGCTGGCCGCGCTCGGCTGCAATGCGCGCGATATTCTCGCCACCGTGATGCAGTGCCGGAAGGCCGGCGTGGCGCTGCGTTGCGTCGAAGTCGGCCATACCGATCTGGCCGGACGTCCCGAGCCTTCGGCGGTGAAGGCGCTGCGCGCGCTGGTGCGGCTCGATGCCACGTGCCGCAGCCTGCGTAGCCGCGATAGTCTCGCGGCCGTTCGCGCGAGCGGCAAACACACGGGCAGGCCGCCGTCGCTGTCCGAGCAACAGCGCCAACGCGTGCTGCAATCCCTCGGCAGAGGACAGTCGGTCAGCGAAGTCGCGCGACGCTTCGGCACTTCGCGCCAGACCGTGATGCGCATTCGCGCGGACACGCCAGCCATGTAGAAAATACCTGCCGAGTTCTTTCGTATCGTTCTTACCGCATCGCCGTTCGGGCATCCCGCCTGGCGCGTTTCGCACAACCGATCGCTGAAAAGCGCCACATTGCCTTGGCACGCGCGCACAAGCTGCTGTCCGTAACACATCAGTTACGGACAGAGGCATATGCTTTGCTTTGAAAGTTCATACGTCTAACCTCAACCTACACACCACATTATCAAACCTTGCGATCCGAACCCGAGGCGCGGCGCGATGCCGTATGGAAGCCATGAACGTGAAACGTCTGACTGTTTCTGCAACCCCGGGATCACTCCGAGTCGTCGCAGTCTGGAAGAGCCTGATCGAACATCATGCGCACGTGTGCGGCTGGTCCGCGCACGTGAACACCGCGGGCGGACGCGAGTCGCTGAGCGTCGATCTGGTCGATTGCCCGGCCGAACGCCTCGCGATCATCTCGGCCGCGTTGAGCGCGGGACCGATGACGGTGCTGACGAGCGACGCGGAGTCCACCCTCCATTCCTCATGAACCCAATGCCATAGCCCGCACGCCCTTCGCGGCATGGCTTTTGAGCGGCCTCCGTGGCACTGCTCCCCGAGCGACCTTCGCGGTCGCTTCTTTTTTAATGCGCGTCACGAGACTCGTTCCCCCACCTGCTGCGGCTGCATCGGCCGACTCGCCTCGATGCGCGCGCGGAAATAATGCGCGGTGCGCAGCAGCCCTTCATCGAGCGACATGCCGGGCTGCCAGCCGAGCAGTTTGATGGCCAGCGAGATGTCCGGCTGCCGGTGCCACGGGTCGTCGGCCGGCAGCGGCTGGGTTTCGAGCGGCGAAGCGGAGCCGGTCACCGCGACGATGCGCTGCGCGATCTCGCGCATCGACACTTCGTGCGGATTGCCGAGGTTGACCGGGCCGCCCGGATCGTCGGCGCTGTTCATCAGCAGGATGAAGGCATCGATCATGTCGTCGACATAGCAGAACGAACGCGTCTGCGTACCGTCGCCATAGACGGTCAGCGGTTCGCCGCGCAGCGCCTGCATCATGAAGTTCGACACCACGCGGCCGTCGGACGGATGCATGCGCGGGCCGTAGGTGTTGAAGATGCGCGCGATGCGGATCGACAGACCATGCTGGCGGCGATAGTCCATGAACAGCGTTTCCGCGCAGCGCTTGCCTTCGTCGTAGCACGAGCGCGGACCGATCGGATTCACGTGACCCCAGTAGTTTTCCTTCTGCGGATGCACGAGCGCGTCGCCATACACTTCGCTCGTCGATGCCTGGAAAATCCGCGCTTTCACCCGCTTGGCCAGCCCGAGCATATTGATCGCGCCATGCACGCTGGTCTTCGTGGTCTGCACCGGATCGTACTGGTAGTGAATCGGCGACGCGGGGCACGCGAGGTTATAGATTTCATCGACTTCCACATACAGCGGGAACGTCACGTCGTGACGCATCAGCTCGAAGTTCGCACAATCGAGCAGATGCGCGATGTTGTCCTTCGTGCCGGTGTAGAAGTTATCGACGCACAGCACGTCGTGCCCCTGCGCGACGAGCCGTTCGCACAGATGCGAGCCGAGAAAGCCGGCGCCGCCGGTAACCAGAATGCGCTTGCGGGTGAGTTCTTTCATGGTGCGTGATCCTGTGGTTGGAGCGCATGGGCGCTGAAAAGCAGCGTGGCGTCACGCGGTGACGTGCAGCAGCGCGTCGTGCCAGTCCTGCGCGAAACGGTCGATATGAAAACGCTCCAGCGCCGTGCGCCGCGCGCCTTCGCCGAGCCGCCGCGCTTCGTCTGGATCGCGCAGCAGCCCGAGCATCGCGTCGACGAGCGCATCGACGTCGGTATGCACGAAGCCGTTTTCGCCGTTACGGATCACTGTCGCGAGCTCGGTGGTCGCGAGACCGACGATCGGCATGCCGATCGTCATCGCCTCGACGATCGCGAGGCCGAGGCTGGTCCAGCGGATCGGATTGAAAAAGAAGCGGTAGCGCGCGCTGAACGAGGCCAGATCGAGATTGCCGATTTCGCCGATACCGTCGAGCCGCTGCGCGTCCATGCCCACGAGATCGAGCGGCACGCGCGTGCGCGTTTCGCTGAAGATGTCCGCGCCGAGCCGCCGGCCGCGCTGCGCGAGATGATTGACTACCACGATGCCGCGCTGCAGTTCGCCGCTGTAACGCACGCCGTCGGGCACCACGACGCCGTGTTCGATCACCCGTGTAGGCGTGACGCCGCAGTCCCACATCAGCCGGTTGAAGTGCGTGACGTGCACCAGCAGCGTGCCGGGATCGTCGACCCAATGCCATTGCTCGAACGCGTTTTCCTGCGGCGGATCGTGCTCGACGTAGACGCGCGGCAGAAGCCGCTGCGCGGCGCTCAGCACGTGCTCGCGGTCGTATTCCCAGTGCGTGCGATGCTGGTACAGCACCACGTCGAACTCGTGATTGGCGACGTCGTCGATCGCGATCTCGTGCACGTTCTCGCCCCACGGCAACACGCCGACCTTGCCGGCATAACCGGGCGGATGACCCGGTTTCGTCACCAGATAGAAATCGTGCGGCGTCTGGCTCAAGTAGTACATGTAGTTGCCGTGCACGTGCCAGGTCAGCACACGCAGTCGGCGGCAATTACGCAGCATGGTGCAGATCCTCGAAAAACAGTGAAACGGTTCCCTCATGCAGGCTACCGGGCGCGCCAGCTTGCGCGCCCGGTGCGCGCGCAAGCTGCTCGCGGGCGGTCTCGGCCACCTCATCGACGCCGATGTTCAGCGCGCACGGATGGCCATACGGGCAGTCGCGGAACATGCACGGCCGGCATGCCGGATAGTCGGCCAGCACGCGATGCCGCGCATGATCGAGCGGCGCCCAGCGCCGCGTGTCACTGCCGCACGCGATCACGACCGACGCGGTCGCCATCGCCGCGGCGATGTGCGAGATGCCGGTGTCGTTGCAAACCACGAGCCGCGCATGCGCCGTCAGTGCCGCGAGCCCGCCGAGCGACGTTGCACCGGCCAGATGCAGCGCGGGCGCGTTCATCGCGCCGAGCACCGCGCAGGTCAGCGGCGCTTCGGCGGCCGTGCCGGTGATCGCGATCTGCCAGCCGTCGGCGGCGAGGTGGTCGGCGACGGCCGCGAAGCGCTCGGCGGGCCAGCGGCGCGACGGCAATTGCGAGCCGGGGTGGATCAGCACGAGCCGCTCGTCTTCGATGCCGTGATACGCGCGCAGCGCGGCAAACTCAGCGAGGTCGGGCGCGCTGAGCGGGAACGTCAGGCGCCGGTCGTGTACCGGCGCGCCGAGTGCGCTCATCAGCGCGAGATAGCGCTCTGGCTCGGGCAGCGCATCCGGCCAATCGATGAAGCAGCCTTCGCGCGTGGCCTCATCGGGCTGCACGAAGCCGGCATCGGCACGCGCGCCGAGCCGATGCAGCAGATCGTTGGCGACGCCGCCGCTGCCGTGCAGCTGGATCGCCAGATCGAAACGCCGGTCGCGCATCCGCGCGAAGAACGCGGGCAAGCCATCGTCCGTTTCGGGCTGCTCCGGAAAACCGACGGCGCCCGGAAACACGATCAGCTCGTCGACGAGCGCCGCATAGCGCTCGACGAATGCGCGCGCCCACGGCAGTCCGATCAGCGTGATATGCGCAGCGGGGGCGGCGGCGCGCAGCGCGCGCAGCGCGGGCACCGCGCACAGCATGTCGCCGAGCTGCAGCGCGCGAAACATGACGATACGGCGCGGCGCGAGCGCCGCCAGCAGCGAGGGTATGGTCATGGAAAGAACACCTTGAAACGGATGGCGCCATAGAGCCGCCAGTAGATCGACAGGAACGGAATCAGAATGGACGTCCAGATCATTTCGGCGACGTGGCGCCAGCCGTGATTGCGCCCGCGCAGCCGGCGCGCGCAGAAATAGCCGGTCAACCAGCACCACGCGATCACACCCGCGCCCGCAAGAATCGGCTGATCCGCGAACCCGCCGCCGATCGCGAGCAACGCGGCAGCCAGAATCGCGTAATACAGCAGCGGCGGCCGCGAGCCGATGCGCGTTCGAAACAGTTCGGGATGCTTGCGGTAAAGCAGCGCATCGAATTGGCTCTTTTTCTGCTGCGCGATGCTGACGCCCCAACGCGCGGGGCGCACCGGATGCACGACTACCGCGTCGCGGGCCTGCACGATCTGGCCGCCGGCGGTAAGCAGCGTGAACTGCAGGTCCGAATCCTCGCGCCACGCCGACGTGAAACGTTCGTCGAAGCCGCCGGTCGCGACGAGCGCCGCGCGCGTCACGAACACGTTCGCGGTCGCGAACTCGGCGCGGGCGAGGCCGCTCGCGTCCGCTTCGTAATCGGTCGGCAGCTCGGGTAGCTCGGGCAGCGGCACGACGATCCTGCCGGCGGCCGCCGTGGCGCCGGAAGCGAGCGCCGCGACGCCGGCCGTCAGCCAGTGCGGATCGGGCAGCGTGTCGTCGTCGGTGAAGGCGATCAGCGACGCGCGCGCATACTGCCAGCCCGCGTTGCGCGCGCCGGCCGGACCTTGGGTGCGCGTGACCGGCAGGTAGTGCACCTCCAATCCACGCGGCGCCTGCTCGCGCGCGAACCGTTCGACGCAGGCGCGCGTGGCGTCGTCTGGACCGTCGTCGCAGACCACGATCTCGTAGCGATGCGGCGCGAACTGCTGCGCGCAAAGCGCGTCGAGGCAGTTCGCGAGCATCTGGGGACGGCGATAGGTGGGCACGACCACCGACACGTCGGGCCACGACGGCGTGCGCAGCGTGCGGCCGGTTTCCTCGGCATCCTCACTGCTGTAGCGCGCGGCCACGCCGCCATGCAGTGGCGCCGGACACATGACCGACGCGTTCATACGCGGCCCCCCGTCTTATCGACGAGGAACGGGCCGATCACGAGCGCGTCGAGCGGCGAGGTCCAGAATGACTCGACCGCGTCGCGCGGCGAATTCACCATCGGCTCGCCGCGCGTGTTGAACGACGTATTGACGAGAATCGGCACGCCGGTGCGCTGCTTGAACGCGGCCAGCAGGTCGTAGTACAGCGGGTGCTGCGCGCGGTTGATGGTCTGCACGCGCGCTGTGCCGTCCACATGCCGCACGGCCGGAATTCGCGCGGCCTTGTCGGCGCGCACGTCGAAGATGAACAGCATGAACGGCGCGGTTTGGCCGTTCACGAACCAGTCGTTTGCTTCCTCTTCGATCACGACCGGCGCGACCGGGCGGAAGTCTTCGCGATCCTTGATCTCGTTGAGCTTCGCCTGCATGTGCGGATCGATCGGCGACGCGAGGATCGAGCGAGCCCCGAGCGCGCGCGGCCCGAATTCGGTGCGGCCCTGATACCAGCCGATCACTTTGCCTTGCGCGAGCAGATCGGCGGTCTCACCGGCGATATCGTCGAGGCGCCGGTACGGCACTTTCGACCAGCGCAGAAACTGCTCGATTTCCGCTTCGCTGTATTCCGGGCCGAGGTACGCGTGATCCATTTTCCAGCGACGCTCGCGGTCGCCGCGCGCCGCGCGCTCGCGATAGTCGGTCCACAGCGCCGCGCCGAGCGCGGTGCCGGCGTCGCCGGCCGCCGGCTGCACCCACACTTCGCTGAACGGCCCCGCGTCGCGCACCTTCGAGTTCATCACGCAGTTCAATGCGACACCGCCGGCCATCGAGAGCCGGCTCAAACCGGTCTGCCGATGCAGCCAGTGAGCGAGTTCCAGCACGGTCTCCTCGAGCACGCGCTGCAACGAGTTGGCGATATCGAAGTGGCGTTGCCCGAGTGGACCGCCGCGTTCGCGCGCGGGACTGAAGCGCTCGGTCAGACGCGGCGCATCGACGGTATAGCTGCCGTCCTGGCGGTACTTGACGATCTCGCGAAACACATCCACATAGGCCGGCTTGCCGTACGACGCGAGCGCCATCACCTTGTACTCGTCCGACGAGTGCAGGAAGCCGAGCCAGTCGGTCACCGCTTCGTACAGCAAGCCGAGCGAGTGCGGCAACTCGACCTGTTTCAGGCGCGTGTACTCGCCGCCGACGAATTGCCCCATGCTGGTCGTCACGCCTTCGCCGCGGCCGTCCATCGTCAGCACGGCGGTGTCGTCGAACGGTGCGGCGAGAAACGCGCTCGCCTCGTGCGCGAGATGGTGCTCGACGAAGTGCCATGCGAAGCCGTGCTCGCGATCCACGCCCTGGAACCGCTTGCGCAGATGATGCGGCGCGCCGTCGACCAACTGGCCCTTCGCGTTTGCGATATAGCTGAGAAACAGCGGGTCCCACGGCGACGCGGACGGGTTGTCCGGACGCGTGCCGGCCGGATCGAACGGCAGCTCGATCGTCGCTCCCGGCTTCTTCGGCATGCCGCCGAACAGCGCGGGGTCGTACGAGTAAGCGACGTGATCGATGTCGGCGAGCGTGATGCCGGCGGCTTTGAGGCAGTAGTCGATCGCGTCGAACGGCAACTGCCAGGTCGAGAACGGCACCGGACGTTTCGCGTGCTTGACGTGCGTGAAGCGTTCGTCTTCGGCGGCGGCGAGCACTACGCCGTCACGCAGCAGCGCGGCCGCGCTGTCGTGATAGACCGCATTGATTCCGAGTGTGTACATGGCGTTAGCAGTGGCAGTGGGTTCAGGGGATGGTTGGCTGATCCGTCAGCGACGGCGTGTTCGTGTCATCGCTGCGGCCCGCGCGCTCGGCTGCGCAACGCCGCGGGGCATGCGCATGCGCGTGCCGCAATTCGAGTGCCGCGTGCACGACTTCTTCGATCGGAACACCGAGCAGGCAAGCGTGATGCCCGTGCGGACACACGCTGCGATAGCACCAGCGGCATTCGACGTCGCGGTACAGCACGCGTTGCGGCGTTTGCCACGGCGTGTGCTGCGGGTTGGTCAGCGCGTAAAGATCGACGACCGGCGTGCCGAGCGCGGACGCGACATGCACGGGGCCGCTGTTGTTGGAGACGAGCACGCTTGCGCGTTCGAGCAGCGCGGCGAGCTCGGCGAGCGTCAGTGCACCGCTCAGGTCATATAGCTGCGCGCACACGTCTGGAGCAGCGGCGCGCATCACGGCCTCGACGAGCGCTCGCTCACTCGCGCCGCCGGTCAACAGCACGGCGGCGCCGGTTTCGCGCGCGAGCCGTGTCGCGACTTCACCGAAGCGCTCGGGCGGATAGCGGCGCGACGCGGCGGTCGCGCCTGGATGCAGCACGATGCACTCGTCGTGGCGGGAGATGCCGAGGGTCCTCAGTTTCGAGTCGAGCGACCGGCGCGCGGCGGGCGGCACGCGAAAACGCATGGCGGTGTCGCTCGACTGGGCGCCGACGTGACGCACCAGATCGAGCTGGCGTTGCACCTCGTGCCGCGTGCGCTGCTGCGGCTCCGGTTCGTGCAGCCAGTCGGTCAACAGCGCGTAAGGATTCTCGCGGCAATGCGCGAGGCGGCGCGGAATCCCCGCGAGATAGCACAGCATCGCGGCCGGCAACGGGCTCTGGCTATACACGGTGAAAATCACCGCCGCGTCGAAGCAGCCGCGCTTCAGCCGCTGCTGCATCCGATGATCGTCGAGCAGATCGCGCGTCACGTTCGACGCGGGCGCGACCCACGGCGCGTCGTATTCGATCACGTCGTCGACGTCGTCGAGAAACGGCGCGAGCGCGACGCCGCTGCGCGACGCGAGCAGCGTGAGATGGCGATCTCCCGCGGACTCGCGCAGCGCGTGCAGCGCGGGCGTCGTCATCAGCACGTCGCCGAGATTGTCGAGGCGCACGCACAGAATCCGTTTGACGTCGTCGCCCCAGCACACCGGCTGCGACGTATCGGGCACGCGCGCATGAGCGAGCGTGGGCGGCGCAAGTGGCAGAGGTGCGTTCACCGCGGCGCCTCCTTGCGGCGTGCCGCGCTGCCCGGCGGCAAGCCGTTCAACACGACGCGTTGCGCGGCCTCGTGCAGATCGGCCGCGCGCGCATTCGGCGTGCGCTGCGGGCCGGTCCGCCATTCGGTCTCGTGGCCGTTGTCGAGCAGGATCGTGCGACAGCCGGCGCGATTGCCTGCTTCGACGTCGTCGAGAATGTCGCCGACGAACCAGCTATGCGCGAGATCGAGTTCATGTTCTTTGGCGGCGCGCAGCAGCATGCCGGGCGCGGGCTTGCGGCAGTCGCAGACGATCGCGTAGCGCTCGACGCTGCCCTCCGGATGATGCGGACACCAGTACGCGCCGGCGAGCGTGGCGCCGCACTCGGCGAACATCTGCCGCAGCCGGCGTTCGACCGCGAACAGCGCTTTGTCTTCGAACTTGCCAAGCGCGATGCCGGACTGATTGCTGATCAAGAACAGCGCGTAAGGGTAGGCGGCGAGCAGCGCGAGCGCCTCGCGCGCGCCAGGCGCGAAGCGCATCAGCGCGGGATCGGCGTTGTAGGGCACGTCTTCGAGCAGCGTGCCGTCCTTGTCGATGAACACAGCGGGTACCGTCATGATGGTTGGTGGTATTTGCGAGCGTGGGCCGAAAGTCGGAAAAAGGCGCGCCGTAGCCGCTGGACCGGCCGCGGCGCGTTCCAAATGCGCACGCCGTGCGCGTTCGCGCGGCGTGCGCCGTCGTCAACCGAACGACGCTCCGGCCGCTGCTCGCAGCGGTAGCTGCGCCGGCTCGGAGCCGGTGTCGAGCGATGTTTTGCTCGGCGCGAGCCTTGCCGCGCGTGCATAGATTTGCGCGAGGGCTTCGCTGACGCCGCGCCAGGTAAAGCTGGTCCGCGCCCGCTCGAGGCCCGCTTCGCCCATCCGGCGCGCGAGCGCGGGGTCGCGCCGCAAGCGGTCGAGACGTGCGGCGAGCGCATGCGGATCGCGCGGCGGCACCAGAAAGCCGGTCACGCCATCGAGAACCGAATAGCGAATGCCGCCGACATCGGCGCCGATCACCGGCGTCGCGCAGGCCATCGCCTCCACCGGCGTGATGCCGAACGGCTCGTACCAGGGCGTCGTCACGAACACGTCGGCGGCGCTGTAGAAGTAGCGCAGCCGCGCGCGACCACGCCGGCCGACGAAGCACGTCTCGTCCGCGACGCCGCATTCGCGTGCGATCTGGCGCAGGCGCGCGATCTCCGGTGTCGCGATTTCGTTGGGCGCGTCCGAATTGCCACCGACCACGTACAGCCGCGCTGCCGCGTTGAAGGTGTCCTTCAGCACGCCGACGCCGCGTACCACGTTGTCGATGCCTTTGCGCTGCACGAGCCGGCCTAGCTGCAGCACGATGAAGTCGTGCGGGCTCCAGCCGAGCGCATTGCGGGCGGCTTCGCGCCCGACGGGCCGGAACTCCTCGTCATCGAAACCGCACGGCACGATCCGGATACGCGCGGGATCGGCGCGATAGTGTTCGAGCAGATCGGCCTGGTCCTGCGGACATTCGGCGACGACGACGTCCGAGCGTGCGACCAGTTCGTCTTCGATCGCGAAGCGCTCGTCGGGGAAGCCGTCGTCCGCGCCTTGATGGATGCGCCGCACGCGGCCGAGCGCATGAAAGGTCGTGACCAGCGGCACGCCGAGCGCAGCCTTGACCTTCAACGCGGCGAGGCCGGACATGAAGAAGTTCGCGTGCATCACGTCGTACGGCTGAGGTTCACGCCGAAAGAACCCGATCAGAAACGCGGCGAACTCGTCCATGAACGGCAGCAATTGTTCCTTCGGCAATTGTCGCGGCGGTCCGGCAGGCACATGAATCACGCGCACGCCGTCCATGTCGACGCGCTCAGGCACCAGTGCGCGATCGCGGCGCGTGAACACGTCGACCTGATGGCCCATTTCCGCCAGCTGACGCGCGACGTTCGCGACGTAGATGTTCTGGCCGCCGCTATCGACGCCACCGGCGACAGCAAGTGGCGACGCATGTTCACTGATCAGGGCGATCTTCATTTGCACTCCTTCCTGAGATGCGCGTTCTTCGATATTGAGGAATCGTTTCACCGGCCCCGAGCATTCGCTGTGCCATTCGACCCTGAGATGCCGAGGAAACGACGGTAGACGTTGGTCCGGACGGACGAAGCGCTGTGGCGTGCCCTTTTTCGTGCAGATAGAGAAGCGCTGTGGCGTTCCCTGTTTCTACACACGATCATGTAACTTCGCACCGCTTGTGGCGAGCCGGTACTAGGATGGACGGAGGTTTGCGCGCAACGAACAGGTAAGAGGTGCGCGGCAAGGGCTGCCGTAACCGGTCATTTTTCGCTCGCCGCCGGGCGCGCCACTTGCTCTACCCCCCATTTGTGCGACGTTTATCCGGGCGCGCCCCGACCAGGATCCCATGCCGAATTCCGTCCCGCCGCCTCGCTCCGAACTGACGCGCCGAATCGTCGGCGATCTCGCGCATGCGGTATGGCGTTATCGCTGGCAGACCAGCGGGGCGCTCGCGCTGATGATCACGGCCCGGCTCGCGACCGTGCTGATGCCGCTCACGCTGAAGCACATCGTCGATGAGCTCGGCCATCCGCTCGCGCACGTGGCGTTTCCGGTGTTCCTCGTGCTCGCCTATGCGCTGCTGCGCTTTCTCGGCGACGCGCTGAACGAGGCGCGCGACGTCGTATTCAGCATCGTCGTGCAGCGCACGGTCGCGGCGCTGACCGAGCGGACTTTTGCGCATCTGCACCGGTTGAGCGCGCGTTTTCATGCGCGGCGCGAGACTGGCGCGATCGTGCGCGACGTGCAGAAAGGCGCCGACGGTATCGGTTTTTTGCTCGGCACCGCGCTGTTTACGATCGTGCCGACCTTCTTCGAGATCGCGGTGATCGTCGCGATCATGGTGCACGCGTACGCGCGCGAGTTCATGTTCGTGATCGTCGCGACCTTCGTGTTGTATGCGGGTTATACGTTCGTGTTCACGCGGCGGCGCGTCGCGTTCCAGCGCGCGGTCAATCTGCTCGAAGCGCAATCGGACGGCCGGCTCGTCGATAGCCTGCTGAACTACGACACGGTCAAGTACTTCGCGACCGAAGACAGCGAAACGCAACGGCTTGGCGACGTGCTGGAAAAGTGGGTCCACGCGCGCATCGCGAATCAGAACGCGCTGACCGCGTTGCACGTGGGACAGAGCGCGGTGATCGCGCTCGGAGTGGCGGGGGTCATGCTGCTCGCCGCGCAGCACGTGGTGGCCGGCAGCATGAGCGTCGGCGATCTGATTCTGGTCAACGCCTACCTGATCCAGGTCTGCATGCCGTTGAACACGCTCGGCTTCGTGTTTCGCGAGACCAACGACGCACTCGTCAACGTCGAGCGCATGTTCGTGATTCTGGCGGCGCGCGGCCGCGTCGGCGAGGATATCGATGCACGCGACGCGCAGCCGCTGAAGGTCGGCGCGGGGCTGATCGAGTTCGAGCACGTGGATTTTGGCTACGACACCGCGCGTCAAGTGCTGCGCGATGTCGACTTCCGTGCGTATCCGGGCAAGACGCTCGCGGTGGTCGGCGGCAGCGGCTCGGGCAAATCGACGCTCGTCAAGCTGCTATTCCGGCTGTACCGGCCCGAGCGCGGCATGATCCGCATCGACGGGCAAGACATCAGTCAGGTCACGCAGCGCAGTCTGCGCGAGGCGATTGGCATCGTGCCGCAGGACACCGTGCTGTTCAATGAAACGATCGCCTACAACATTGCGTATGGACGTCCGTCGGCGACACGCGCGGATGTCGTGCGCGCCGCACGCGCCGCGCAGCTCGACGAATTCATCGAGCGCTTGCCCGATCACTACGACACGCGCGTTGGCGAGCGCGGCGTGCGGCTGTCGGGCGGCGAGCGCCAGCGCATCGCAATCGCGCGCGCGATCCTGAAGGACCCGCGCATCATCGTGTTCGACGAAGCAACCTCGGCGCTCGACACGCGCTCCGAGCGCGCGATCCAGACCGAGCTGACGCATCTCGCGCAAGGCCGCACGTCGATCGTGATTGCACATCGGCTTTCGACTGTCGTCGACGCGGACTGGATTCTGGTGATGGAACACGGCCAGGTGGTCGAGCAGGGCACGCATCGTGAGCTGCTCGCGCGCGACGCTGTGTACGCGAAGATGTGGTCGCTGCAATGGCAGCAGGGCGAACTCGAACACGCGCAGCGCCGGCTGACCGCCCGATCGGTCAGCGTCAGCGCCTTGACGGCGGGTGTGATCGATGCGTTGCACGACGAGATCGCCGGGCAGCGCGTAGTCGTCTACGCGGAGCCGACCGACAACGAACTGCGCGTGACCGGCGACCCGAGCGTGCTGCAGCCGCTGATCGCCGAGCTGTGCCGCAACGAGATCGCGCAGGCTAGGCCGGGGCAGCGCATCGCACTGCGCGCGGAGCGTCACGGCAATCACGTATGGTTCAGCGTGCTCGGCATGGGCGACAAGCCGGCCGAGCTATCGCAGGCAATGGCGCGGCAGATGGAAAGCGCGCTGGCGGCCGCGGGCGGCAGCTTCACGCTGACCCCGCTGAACGGGCGGCTCGCGTATGTGGCGATGCTGCCGCTGCGGCCGGTCGCGGATGCGCAACCGCCAGAGTCCACCGCACCGGATTCGGCCAGACCCGCTTCGCTCGACGGCCTCTTCGTGCTCGCGATCGACGATCAGGAAGAAGCACGCGACGCGCTCGAAGCGGTGCTGAGCACGAGCGGCGCACGCGTGCGGCTGTTCGCATCCGGCCGCGAAGCGCTGGATTGGCTGCGCGCGACGGACCCCGCGCAATGGCCGCAGGTGCTGCTCTGCGATCTGATGCTGGCCGGCGAAGATGGCTATGACGTGCTGCGCCGCTTGCGCGAACTGGAAGGCGAGCGGCCGTCCTTACAGGGCATGCCATTGCCCGCGATTGCGTTGACCGGCTACACGGACGCATTCGACGAACAGCATGCGCGCGGCGCGGTGTTCGACGCGCATTTGAACAAGCCCGTGCAGCCTGAAGAACTGATCGCCGCGATCCGGGGGCTCGCGCCTGCGCCGTCGAGCGCGGACTCGACGTTGCCAGGATAAGGAAAGCGCGTGATTCGGGTCTCAGGTCGGCGCGTCGAACTTACCGCCCACGGACGTCGTCGCGGACGCGTCGAGATTGCGCTCGGCCGCGCGCACGCGGTCGCGCATCGCGAGGATCGACTGCGGGACCACCCGGCGTTCTCGCACGGTCCAGGCAAGCCCAGCCAGCAATTGGATGCCGTCGCGAACCAGTGTGCCTTCCCCCGCGAACACGTCGAGGGCGCGCAGCGTCGCGCTCATCGCTTCGCCCAACGGCAGGCGCAGCCATGCCACCCACGCGGCGTTGCGCGCGAGCATGCGTCGCCGCAACGCGCTGTCGCGCAGCGGCGACGGACGATGCTGGAGCGTCAACTGCTCGCAGTAGGCGATCGCCTGTCCCGAGGCGAGCACGTCGAGGGAAACGAGTGTTTCCTCGCCGCCGATGAAAAGGCGCGGCTCATAGCCCCCGACCTCGCGAAACAGCGCGGTACGAAACACGCACGCGCCCGCCATATAGCCGATCAGAGCAGGCCCGGGCAGGCCGACACGTCCCAGCGGGCTTGCGCGCATCAGCGCACAGGTTGGGTCCGTCGCGTCGTCCGCGCCGACGGCCACGCGCGCATTCAGCACGCCGACGCGTGGCCATGCGTCGAGCAATTGCACCGCGCGTTCGAGCGAGCCGGGCTCCCACCACGTGTCGTCATCGCAGAACGCTACATAGTCGCTCTCGACGCACGCGACCGCGTGGTTGCGGCCCGCCGCGCCGAGATTGCCGTTGCATTCGACGACGCGAACGCTCGGATAGCGCGCTTTGACGAGTGCGACCGTGTTGTCGGTGGAGCCGTTGTCGGCCACGATGATTGGCGGGTTTTCGGGTAACCCGAGCAGACGTTCCAGGGTGGCGAGCAATTCGCCCGCACGGTTATGCGTAAGAACGACGACCGAAATGCGCGGGTGGGCGGCTATTGTTCGCATGCCAAGCAATCGCTTCGACGGTTGGACAGCGATGGCGAAGCAAACCCCGTGCCGTGCGTCACGCGTTTTGCGGATGCCGACTCGATTCATCGCGGCCGAGCTGCCAATAGCGTTCGGCCGAAAAGAGGCTTGCCTGTCCGTCGGGACCGAACGCGCGCAATTGGCTGCGATAGGCGTCGAGTGCCGCGCGCTTCATGCGCTCGTGTTGCGTCGTGCCGGGCACGTCCAGCGCGTGCGGCGCGTCAGCGACATAGCCGCGTGTCGCGAGGTCGCATAGGCGCGCTTGCACGACGCCGGACAGGCGCCGATAGGGCACGTCCTCATAGGCGATGAAGCGAGCGGCTGGCTGACGCCGCATCAGTGCGAGACAGGCATTGGCCACCATAACGTGATCCGAATGGAACAGGCCCAACGGCATCAGGACACGCGTGGGCTTCGCATGAGCAACTGTCCGGCTCAACGCCGTAATCAGCTCGTCCGCAGCGGGCGACGCATGGTATTGCGCGTCGCGGAACAGCAAATGCACGGGCATTGCCGACAGCAGCCCAAGCGCCTCCCGGTCTTCCGCCTGACGCGTGCGCATCGCTTCGAATGCGTCGGCGAAACCGGCCGCGCGGTCCCAATCAGTCGTGATCTTCTCGGCGGGCGGCGCGGTGAAAACCGTGCAAACGACCGTGCCGGGATGCGCGGCGAGCAGAAGTCCGCAACTGAGGACCGCATCGTCGAGATGCGGTGAGATGACGAGCAGACGCTGGTTCGATTCCATACCGGCGCTCAGCAAGCTGCGTTCCGCAGTCGCGGCGCGCGACGGGGCGGCGCTGGAATAGCCCTTGCTCACCTGCGTTTCTCCTACCGCTTACAACTTCAACCATGAGCCCGCCTGCAAAACCACCCGATCCCATCCGTACCGTTGAAGTCCGCAAAGGTCAGGTAACCGAAGCAATGTCCCGCGACGCATTTCGCGAGCGCTTCATGGCCCGCTTCTACGACCCGGCATTTCGGGCGGAAGACGAATCGCTCGCGCGGCTCGAAGCGATCGCGTGGGATGCTTACTCGCAAGGCCGCAAGGCGCCAGTCACCGAAAAGGCCGGCCCGGGATTCGCCGACCCGGACTACGACCTGTCGGTCGAATGGCGTGCCGCGAGCGAGCGCGTGAAGGCGGCGCAGGCGCGACAGCGCGATCCGGCGACGCGCTCGCGCGTGCTCGTGATCAACGCGTCCTCGCGCAACGACTACACGTGCCCCGGCGAGATGTCGAAGAGCTTCCGGCTCGCGAAGATCGCGCAACAGGCGCTCGAACGCCGGACCTTCGACGTCGATTTCCTCGATCTGTCGCACCTGAACTCCGATCGCGACCTGCACATTCATCCGTGCAAAGGCTGTGTGTCGACCGCGATGCCGCTGTGTCACTGGCCTTGCAGCTGTTATCCGAACCATTCGCTCGGGCTCGTCAACGACTGGATGAACGACATCTACGAGCGCTTTGCCGCCTGCCACGGCGTGCTGATCGTGACGCCGGTCTACTGGTATCAGGTGTCCGCGCCGCTGAAGCTGATGATGGATCGCCTCGTTTGCGCCGACGGCGGCAATCCCGATCCCACCTCGACGCACGGCAAGAAAGCCGAGGAAGCGAAGCGTCTCGAACTGGCCGGCTGGGACTATCCGAAACATCTGGCGGGCCGGGCCTATGGCGTCGTCGTGCATGGCGACGTCGCCGGCATCGAGGACTCGCGCAGGGCGCTCGCCGACTGGCTCGACTGGATGGGCTTCGTCGAAGCGGGCGCGAAGTCGCGGCTCGATCGCTTTATCGGCTATTACGAGCCTTATGCGACCAGCCATGAGGCGCTCGATCGCGACGAGGACATGCAGCAGGAAGTGGCCAACGTGGCCCAGGCCGTCGCGACCTGCGTCGAGCAGATTCGTGGCGGGCGCAAGGAACCGGACGACGGCCTCGGCACGCCGCGCGCCAAATGATCCCCAACTCGGATAAGAAAGGAGAAGCATGACGAACGACGAAGTGGCGAGCCCGCGCACGCAACGGCGCCGGCTCGGAGGATGGCTGCCGCGCGACGAAGCGCATCTCGCGCGCTACCGGACCGCGCTGGCCGCGAAAGCGCGCGAACGTGCGCGCACGGCGCCACGCACGCGTGCCGTCGCGGAACTCGCGGCGCTGATCGAAGGCGATCCGGTGCTGCGCATGGATATGACGCGGGCCATCATGCAGGCACAGCAAGCGGGCTACGTGCTCGGCTATGCAACGATCGACGAGCTGATGACGCTCGTCGATTACCTGATGACCTACGCGCCGCCGTTCAGCGAATCCGATCTGATTCATTGTCCGCTGAACGCGGTGCTCGACTGGCCGATGTGCATGCCGTCCGGCTATGCGCTGTTTCGCGACCCGGCGCTCAACGCGCAGCTCAAGCACGTGCTGAATTGCTGGTGCGGCTTTCTGAGCGGTCCGCATTCACGCGAACATTTAAATACGTCGTCGCCGGACGGCTGGTTCAGCTCCGAGGCCGACAAACGGATCGGCCTCGCGCAATTCGCTTGCGATCCCGAGCAACCGTATTGGGGCTTTACGTCGTGGAACGATTTCTTCACGCGGCGCTTCCGTCCCGGCATGCGGCCGGTCGAGGAGCCGGACAACGACAAGCTGATCGTCAGCGCGTGCGAGGCGACGCCGTACAACGTGCAGCACGGCGTGAAGCTGCGCGACACGTTCTGGATCAAGTCACAGCCGTATTCGCTCGAAGACATGCTGAGCTCGCGCGAGCGCGAACTGGCGCGGCGCTTCGAGGGCGGCTCGGTGTATCAGGCCTTTCTGAGCGCGTTCAACTATCACCGCTGGCATGCGCCGGTCAGTGGCGTGATCTTGCGCGCGTACGCGGCGGACGGCAGTTACTATTCGACCGCCGATAGCGAAGGCGAAGACCCGAGCGGGCTCAACGATTCGCAGGGCTACATCACGGCGCTCGCGGCGCGTGCGGTGATCGTGATCGAATGCGACGATGCGGCGGTGGGGCAGGTGGCGTGCGTGTTCGTCGGCATGGCGGACGTGTCGTCGTGCATGATCGAGGCGTTGCCGGGTCAGCGCGTCCGAAGGGGCGATGAGTTGGGGTTTTTCCAGTACGGCGGATCGACTTGCTGCCTGGTGTTCGAGCCGGGCGTGATAGAGCGCTTCGTCGTCGAGCCGCCGTTCGGCGACAAGCAGCCGCCGATCAAGGTCAACGCGGCCGTTGCAAGGGCCGGGTCGCGCAATGCATCGCCGTCGCAAAGCAACGGCTAGACGCGCTGCGCGCCGCCGGGCGGCGGATTCAACTGCGCAGCCGCGCGAAAATGCTCAGCAAGTCTTCGAGAACCACCGGTTTTTTCAGGTGCGCGTCGAAGCCCGCATCTTCGGCTGCGCTGACGTCCGCCTGCTGCCCGAAGCCGCTGACCGCGATACAGATCACGGACTTCATCGCCGGCATGCCGCGCAGCTTGCCGATGAACTCCATACCGTCCATGCCCGGCATGCCGATGTCGGACAGGATGATA
This sequence comes from Paraburkholderia sp. BR13444, assembly GCF_040948755.1. Classification (NCBI taxonomy): domain Bacteria; kingdom Pseudomonadati; phylum Pseudomonadota; class Betaproteobacteria; order Burkholderiales; family Burkholderiaceae; genus Paraburkholderia; species Paraburkholderia sp. BR13444. The sequence continues at coordinate 131,691 of NZ_JBFPKM010000012.1, forward strand.
TCGGGCGCGTTGCCGTTGATGATCGACAGCGCTTCTTCGCCGCTCGTCGCGGTGCGCACTTCGGCGCCCTCGCTTTCCAGCAGCAGCTTGAAGGTTTCGACGGTCGCGGCGTCGTCGTCGACCATCAGGATGCGCGTGCCTTTCAGCGGCTCGCCGGTGACTTCGATCCCCGCGCTCGTGCGGGTGGCGAGCCGGTGGGTAGGCAGCGTCACCGTGAACGTTGCACCGCGGCCGACGCCGTCCGACTCCGCGCGCACTGCGCCGCCGTGCAGGTTGACCAGATCGCGCACCAGCGCGAGGCCGATGCCGAGGCCCCCGCGGCGCGAGCCCGGATCGCGGCTCTGCTGGAACATCTCGAAGATATGCGGCAGCAGCGAGGCTTCGATGCCGATGCCGGTATCGCTGACGCGCAGCACGGCCTCGGCGTGGTCATTGACCTGCAACGACACCTGGATCGACCCGCGCTGCGTGAACTTCAGCGCATTACTGATCAGATTCCACACGATCTGCTCGATACGCGTCAGATCAGCATGAATGATCACGGGCGCATCGGTCACTTCGACGCTCAATGTGAGGCCGCGCTGCGCGGCATCGTCCTGCACCGCGCTGCACACGCGCTGCACGATCTCGCGCATGTCGACGACGGTGCGCACGACCGACAGCTTGCCGGTGCGCACGCGCGAAATGTCGAGCAGGTCGTCGATGATTTGCGCCTGGCCGATCACGGTGCGCCGGATCGTATCGGTCGCGCGCGACACGTTCAGGTTCTGGCGCGTTTCCGGCGCGCGCGCGATCAGTTCGGCGCTCGCTGAAATCAGGTTGAGCGGATGCTTGAGCTCGTGCGACACGACTGCGAGAAATTCATCGCGCCGCCGCTGCGCTTCGCGCTCGCTCGCGGCGCGCAGCGTTTCGACGTGGGTGCCGCGTCCCGAGGTCGGGTCGCTGGCGAACTCGCCGAGATCGCGCGTGATCTTCGCAAAACCGCTGATGCCCGGCTCGTCGAGACGGGACAGCACACCGCTCGCGAAAAAGCGCGTGCCGTCCTTGCGCAGATGCCAGCTCTCCTCTTCGGCGCGGCCGTTCAGACGCGCTTCGGCGAACTCGCGTTGCGCAACGTTCGCGGCGCGGTCTTCGTCGGTGTACAGGATGTCGGCGGACTGGCCGATCATTTCGGCTTCGGAATAGCCGAAAATCCGTTCCGCGCCCGCGTTCCAGCTATTGATCACGCCGCTTTCGTCGAACGTGATGATCGCGTAGTCCTTGGTGCCCTCGGCGACGAGGCGCATGCGCCGCTCGCCTTCGCGCAGCCGGTCTTCCGCCTGACGCCGGCCGGTGATGTCGATGAACGACAGCACCGCGCCGTCGATGCGGTCTTCGGTCGTGCGGTAGGGCACGAAGCGCGCGAGATACCAGCGCCCGTCGTTGCTCTTCAGCTCGCGTTCGATCAGGCGCAGCGATTCGAATGCTTCGGCCGCGTCGTCGGCGAGCTTGTCGTATTCGAGGCGGTGGGTGATGTCGAGCAGCGAGCGCCCGATGTCCGACGGAATGATGCTGAAGACGTCGGTGGCGCGCGGCGTATAGCGCTTGATGCAAATGTTGCGGTCGACGAAGATCGTGCCGATGTCGTTCGCGGCGATCAGGTTGTGCAGGTCGTCGTTGATCTTACCGGTTTCCTCGACCTTCGACTTCAGCTCCGCGTTGACCGTAGTCAGCTCTTCGTTGATCGATTGCAGCTCTTCCTTGCTGGTTTCGAGCTCCTCGGTCGCCGAGCGCAGTTCCTCGTTGATTGCCTGCAATTCCTCGTTCGACGCCTTCAACTCCTCCGTCGAGGTCTCCGACTGCTCGATGGTGGATTGCAGCTGCTCCTTCGTGCGTTGCAGCTCGCGTTCGAGCTGGCTGATGATCGGGTCTTTCTGCACGTCGGCCGACGCCGTTTCGGCGTTGGCCATGCTGTCTTCGACCTCGTCGAACAGCACCAGCACGAAGTCCGCGTTCGCTTCCGGGTCGTGCACCGGCCGCGCGGTCATGTTGACGAAGTACGAACGGCCATCGCGCTCGATGTGCACGCGGCGCGCTTCGACGCTGCGGTTCGTGTGCAAGGCCTGATAGATCGCGGTGCGCAGTTCGAGCCGCAGTTCCGGACGCACGGCGGCCACGATGTTATGCGACGGCTCGCCGCCCGAATATTGCAGAAAACGCCCGGCGCGATCGGACAGATGAACGATTTCGGATTCGCGGCTCACCAGCACGCTGGGCGGCGCATATTGCTCGACGAGCCGCTGATGCAGATCGCCGAACGAAAAGCGCCGGCGCCCCGGCGGCTGCACCGTAGTGACGAGGGGGCGCGAACTCATCGTGCCCGAAATCGCGATCGGCATCGGCGTGTCACCGCGCACGGCCATGTTCGCACGATAGATGCGGTTGCGTTTGTCGACCACGGTGAACATCGAGCTCACGCTGTCGGCCGACTCCGAGCTGCCGAGGAACAGTACGCCGCCGGGCCGCAGCGCGAAGTGGAACATCTTCAGAATTTCGATCTGCGCTTCGCGGTCCAGATAGATCAGCAGATTGCGGCAGCAGATCATGTCGAGCCGCGAGAACGGCGGGTCGCTGAGCACGTTATGGTGCGCGAACAGCATGTGTTCGCGCAGCTCCTTCTTGATCCGGAAGTGCGCGGCGTCTTTTGTGAAGAACTGGCGGATGCGCGCCGGTGTCAGGTCGGCCGAGACCGAATCCGGGTACAGGCCCACGCGCGCGAACGCAATGGCGCGCTCGTCGATGTCGGTCGCGAATACCTGGAACGACACGCCCTCGGGCGACTTCAGCGAGCGCTCCTGCAGCAGCATCGCCAGCGAATACGCCTCCTCGCCGGTCGCGCAGCCCACCGACCAGACGCGGATGCGGTCCTGTTCGCCGCGGTTTTCGAAGAGGGGGGGCAATACCTCGCGCTCGAGCACGTCGAACGCTTCCTTGTCGCGGAAGAAGTTGGTGACGCTGATCAGCATGTCCTGCAGCAGCGCCTGAGTTTCTTCAGGGTGCAGATGCAGATAATCGCGATACGCCTGCAGATCCGTAATGCCGTTGACCTGCAGCCGGCGTTCGATGCGGCGCAGAACCGTAGCCCGTTTGTAATGCCGGAAGTCGTGCGCGGTGCGGGTGCGCAGGATCACCATGATCTCGCGCAGCGCGCGCTCGGCCGACTCGTTGACCGTGTCTTCCTCGGGCTCGTCCGGCTGCACGGCCGGCAGGTGGATTTCCCGCGCGGTGGACCACAGATCGAGCAGCCGCTGCGGCATCTCGGCCGCGGTCATTACGAAGTCGGCCATGCCGGTCGCGATCGCGCTGCGCGGCATGCTGTCGTATTCCGCTTCGGAAGGGTCCTGCACGAGCGTGATGCCGCCCATTTCCTTGATGCGCGACAGGCCGACCGAGCCGTCCGAGCCTGCACCCGACATCACTATGCCGATCGCGCGTTCGCGATGCGCCTCGGCGAGCGTGCGGAAGAACAGATCGATGCTCGCGCGGCGTCCCTCTTCGGACTGCTTCTGCGTGACGCGCAGGTAGCCGTCGACCATGATCATCTCGAACGAGGGCGCGACCAGATAAACGTGGTCCGATTCGATTTGCGTGGGGCCCGTGACCTGCTGCACCGGCATGCTGGTGACCTTTTGCAGCAGCGAGGCCAGATTGCTTTCGTGGTCCGGCGACAGGTGAACGACCACGACGAAGGCCATCGACGTGCGCGCGGGCAGCGCCTCGAAGAATTCCGTCAGCGCGTTAAGCCCTCCTGCCGATGCGCCGATACCGACGATCGGATAGAGTGCCTGGCTAGGCAGAGTTTGCCCTCGCTTCTTTGACATGGCTGCGTGTCCCTTCTTGGAAAAGGATAGTGTCCAGCGGTGGATTTTTATAGGGCAACGAGCCCATTTCTTGCTCGGCCCGGATCGCTATTATCCCGCATTGCACTCATTTTTCCAGCAGCGTCGACTGCAACAGTTCGGCCGCGTGGCCCGCGCGCCGGGCGTTGTCCTCCTCGCGTTGTTGGGCAGCGGTGTCTCCTATCGCCGCGAAGTGTTCGCCGAGTTCGCGGCTGAACATTTCGCGCTCGCGCAGCGCCCGCAGCGCATTGCGCAGCGACATCTCCGCATCGATCATGCGGCCGTCGTCGAGCGACGCGGCCGAATACGCATGGCCGGTATGGCAGCGGTAACGCAGCACGCGCGAACCGGTGATGCGCCACAGCGTGCCGTTGCATTCGGGGCATGTGAAAGTCGACGGCGTTGCCAGTCCCTCGATCGCCTCGAACGGCGCGGTGCCGGACAGCCACGCGCGCTGTTCGAGGGCGACGCGGTCGGAGGCCTCGCGCTGCGCCGGGCCGAGATTTACCCGCGGATTGGCAATGCCGCCGGTCAGTTTTACCAAACATGGGCCCAGTTGCTGGAGCGGCAGCACGTGGTCGGCGAAGGGCGTTGCGTGCCGTGGCATCTCGCTCGCGAACGCGTCGTCGGGGTCCTGCACGACCGTCGTGCCGCCGCACGCCTGGATCGCTTCGAGGCCCGCGGCGCCATCGTCGAGCAGGCCGGTCAGGATCACGCCGATCGCGCGCGGTCCCATCTGCGCGGCCGCGCTGCGAAACAGCGGGTCGATCGCGGGGCGCGCGAAGTTTTCTTTCGCGCCATGCAGCAGCCGCAGCTGGCCATCGTCTACCACGAGGTGCCGATCGGGCGGCGCCACGTAAATTCTGCCGGGCGCGTAATGTTCGCCATCCTGCGCGTGCTTGGCGGGTAGCGGGCCGGCCTGGTTTAGAAGCGTGGGCAGCATGCTGCCGTGCGCGCCGATGTGCAGCACGACGGCGATGCTGGCGGGCATATCGACGGGAAGCTGCGACGCAAGCGCGCGCAGTGCGTCAACCCCTCCCGACGACGTGCCGATTACGATGAAATCACGGTGGGTCAAGTGGACTCCGGGACGTGGAAGCAGGACGGAAAAACGGGCCTTTCGTGTCAGTCAAAGTAATGAGCAAGCGATATGCCGTCCGGGCATTTTTATTGCGCCGTCGTCGGTGAAAGCGTCCTTGCGCCGGCACCGGTTTTCAGCCTGCGCCACAAAGCGGCCAAGCTGGCCGAAAGCGCCGCGCGCCACGCACAGGCATATGATGAACATGTAAGGACAGGCGTGCCGGACATGGCCGGCACGATATGACGTTCCTGCGCAAGCTCACACTCATGGCGACTCCGATTCAAGCTTCCGCGCCAGCGGAAAGCTGCCACGTCGTCGGCATTGGCGCATCCGCCGGCGGCATCGAAGCGATGCATCGCCTGCTTCAGGCCTTGCCCGCCGAACCTGCGCTTGCGCTCGTCGTCGTGCAACACCAGCTGCCGGGTGGATCGGACGAGCTCGTGAATCTGGTCAGCAAGTGGACGTTGCTGCCGGTCCGTGCCGCGAACAACGGCGAGCGTCCCGAGCCGAATCACGTCTACGTCGCGGGTTCCGACGACGTGCTGACCCTCGAAGGCGGGCTCTTTCGCACGCGGCCGGTCGACGGCGGCAGCCGCCGTCCCGGCATCGATACCATCGACGCATTCCTCGAAAGTCTCGCGCAAGATCGCGGCTCGCACGCGCTTGCCGCGATCCTGTGCGGCACAGGCACCGATGGCGCGGCCGGCGCGATCTGCGTGAAGCGGGCCGGCGGCGTGGTGCTCGTGCAGGACCCGGTCACCACGATGAACGACAGCATGCCGAGAGCGGTGATTTCGCGCGGCGCCGCCGACTACATTCTGCCGGTCGGCGAGATCGCGAAACAGCTGCTCCGCTGTGCGTCACCCGCCTATGTGCGGCCGGCCAACGAAGTCGCGTGGACCGGCGAGATTACGCGAACGCTCGACGAGATCGTCGGGCTGATCCGCAAGCAGGCGGGCTTCGATCTGGGTGGTTACAAAGCGACCCCGCTGCTGTGGCGCATCCAGCAGCGCATGGATTTGCGGCGTACCGAATCGTTCGGCGACTATGAGTCGCTGTTGCGCGACGACCCGGCTGAGCTCGAAGCGCTGATTCGCGGCATTCCGATTCACGTGACCGAGTTCTTCCGCGATGCGCCCGCCTGGGACGTGCTGCGGCACGAGGTCATAGAGCCGATGCTGAGCGAGCGCCGCGCGAGCGATGTCGTACGGGCCTGGACACCGGCGTGCGCGACCGGCGAAGAAGCGTATTCGGTCGCGATGCTTCTGCACGAGCATGCGGAAAAGACTGGCCGTCCCATCGATTTCCAGGTGTTCGCGACCGATGCGTCGCCGGAGATCGTCGCGCGCGCGAGCCGCGGCGCGTTTTCGAGCGACGCACTGAAGAACGTCTCTTCGGCACGCCAGCAGAAGTTCTTCTATTCCACCGACGGCAACTGGCGCATCAAACGCCACCTGCGCGAAAAGATGGTATTCGCGCCACAGGACCTGCTGCTCGATCCGCCGTTCAGGAACCTGGATCTGGTCACTTGTCGCAACCTGCTGATTTATCTCGACCCCGAAGCGGTCAAGCGCGTCGTATTCCTGCTGCACAACTCGCTGAAGGTGGGCGGCTATCTGTTCCTCGGCAAGGGCGAACCGCTGTTGTCGCGGCAAGGCGGTTTCAAAGTCGTGTCGAGCCGTTGGCATATTTACCGCAAGACCGGCCCCGCGAGCGACGTCGAGGTCCGCTTCCCGTTGCGTGTCGCGACAAGCTTGCGCGCGAGCGCGGTGCCTTTCATCGGTCATTCGAGCGTGCATGCGCAGCGGGACTTCCCGTCGGTGCTGATCGACGACGAATTTCGCGTGCTGCGGGTGTATGGCGATACGGAAAAATACCTGCGCGTCCCGGCCGGCCAACCCACCGACAACCTGCTCGAACTGACGCAGCGCGAACTGGCGTCGAGCCTGAAGGCGGCCGCGAAGATAGCGCTCGAAGACGGTCAGCCGACGATCGTCAACGGCCTGCGTGAAGAAGGGAACGTCACGCACGCGTTCCAGATCCGGCTCACACCGATTCGAAGCGCGCAAAACGGCGCCGCGCCGCGGCTGCTCGCATCGTTCATTTCCCGCGCGCGAGAGATTCGGCCCGGCGCCACCGAACCCGTTGCGCTGCCGAGCCACGCTGCGGACGTCGCAGCTTCGAGCGAGTGGAGCGAAGCGATCCGCATCTCGCGCGAGGAACTGGAGGCGTCGCGCGAAGAGTTGCAGGTGCTCAACGAGGAACTGAAAGCCGCGAACGAGCAACTCAATCTCGTCAACGACGACCTGAACCAGGCCAATGCGCGGCTCACCGGCAAGATCGCGGAACTGGAGATGCAAAGCGGCGTATTGAGCGCCGGTGCGGTGATGGCGATGTTTCTCGATCAGGCGCTGCGCGTGCGCTGGTTCACGCCTTCGATCTGCGAGATATTTCCGCTGAAAACGGGCGACGTCGGACGCGGCATCGCCGATATTTCGCCGAAGGTCGACGACGTGAATTTCCTGCGCGACGTGCTCACGGTAATGCAGAGCGGGACACCGCGCGAAGCCGAGGTGCGCAATGCCAGCGGGGGATGGTTCCTGCGGCGCATTCGCCCGTTTCTGTCGCAGACCGGCACGAGCGGCGTGGCCGTCACGGTCACCGACATCTCGGACCTGAAGCACGCGGAAAGAGTGCTGCGCGAAAGCGCGATGCACGATTTCATGGTGCGCTTCGCCAACGCGCTGCGCGGGCTGTCCGGATACCGCAATACCCGATCGACGGCGATCCGGATGCTGCGTCAGCAGTTCGGCGCCGCGCGCGTCAACTACTCGGAAGCGCGTGGCCCCGACGAACTGGAAATCGTCGCGACCGACGCGCTCGCGGGCACGGCCGATATGCTGGGCCGCCGCTGCGCGATCAACGACGCCGGGCCTGCGCTCACCGCCGCGCTGTTCACCGGCCGCAGCGGCTGGAGCAACGACGTGATGGCCGATCCCGCCGCTAGCGCGGCCGAGCGGCGCGCCTGCCACGCATTCGGCATCGGCGCGTGGGCCAACATGCCGTTCGTGCAGTCGGGCCGCGTGCTCGGCGCGCTGACGGTGCACTTCGACACCGCGCACACGTGGGCGCCCGACGAACTGATGTTTCTCGAACTGATGGCCGAGCGCACTTGGGCCGCGGTCGGACGTGCGCGGGCCGAGGAAGACCTGCGCGCGCGCAACGAGGAACTCGAGCGGTCCAACAAGGCGGCGATCGGCCGCGAACTGCGCATGATCGATCTGAAGAACGAGGTGAACGAGTTGCGCCGGCAACTCGGCCAGTCGCGTCGCTATGCGACGGAGTCCGACGATCATGACGATCGTACCAAGGCGCCCGATCGCAACTGAACGGCGATTACACCGGCGCGGGATGACTGCCGGTCGCGCGCGGATGGTCTCGTGTGGCGCGTGCGAGCAGCGCGTCGTAGATCGTCAGGTAGTCGTCGGTCATGCGCGCGGCCGTGAATCGGCGCTCGAACGCGCGGCGGCACGCGTCGCGCCCGATGCCGTCGATGCGCGCAACGGCTTGCACGGCCGCGTCCACGTTGTCGACGATCAGGCCGCTCACGCCGTCTTCGATCAACTCCGGCACCGCGCCGCGGCGAAACGCGATCACCGGCGTACCGCACGCCATCGCCTCGATCATCACCATGCCGAACGGCTCGTCCCATTCGATCGGCAGCAGCAACGCGCATGCGTTCTCGATCAACCGCCGGCGCGCGAGGCCGCCGACTTCGCCGAGGTATTCGGTGAACGTGGTCGAGCGCCGCAACAGCGGATCGATGCGCTCGCGGAAATAGTCGCGCTCGCCGGGATGGATCTTCGCGGCGATCTTCAACGGCAAGCCGCTGCGCCGGGCAATTTCGATCGCGAGATCGGGACGTTTCTCCGGCATCATGCGGCCGAGGAAAAGCAGGTAGGAACCGGCTATCGGCTGAAACGAGAACTCGTCTTGCGGCAGGCCGTGATGGACCGTGCCCTGCCAGTTCGCCCACGGCACCGGCCGGCGCTGACTCGCGGAGATCGACACCACCGGCACGCGGGCGAATTCGCGAAACAGCGGGCCATGATCGTGCAGCAGCAGACGGCCGTGCAGCGTCGTCAGCGTACGGCACGGCAAGCGCTCGGCCCACGCGAAATGCAATGGCTCGCCGTGAAAATGAACGACGTCGAATTGATCCGCGTCGCGAATCACGCGCGCGAATTGCCGGACGTGATGCGTTTGCGTGTCCCATACGTTCGTGTCGCGCCAAAGACCGCGCGGGCAGATTGGCACGAGCCGCGCGGCGGTCGTCGAATCGGCGCTCGCATAGAGCGTCACGTCGTGGCCGCGGGCGACCAGTTCTTCAGTCAGATACGACACGACGCGTTCGGTCGCGCCGTACGCGAACGGCGGCACACTTTCGTAAAGCGGAGCGATCTGGGCGATTCTCATCGGGCGTTGAAAAGAGGGGAGGGAGGTTGGCGCGCAACACGCCGCGCCGGACCACCAGCAGCAATCGACGTACCGCCACGCGACCGGTCACACGGTACGGCGTTTGCTCGATGCGGGCACTTGACCGATCGAAGGAGCCGCCATGAACCACCGCGCAACGCAATCCGCGTCTAACGACACGAAGCCCACCGCTGCACGCGAAACCGCCAACGCACCCGACGCGCTCGCGCTGCTCGAAGCCGATCATCGCGCCGTCGAAAAGCTGTTCGATGCGTTCGGCAAGTCGCGCGGTGACGAGCGCGACACGCTCGAAGCCAAAGCCGCGCTGGCGCAGCGTGCGTGCGAAGAGCTGACGATGCATACGATCATCGAGGAAGAGCTGTTGTATCCGGCCGCGCAGCAAGCACTACCCGACGACGGCAAGCTCGATGTCGATGAAGCCTACGTCGAGCATTTTCTGGTGAAGACGCTAATCGCGAAGTTCACGACGCTGAAGCCGGGCGACAAAGGCTTCGACGCGACGTTCAAGGTCATGGCCGAACTGGTGCGGCATCACGTCGAGGAAGAGGAAGGCGAGCTCTTTCCGGCCTTGCGGCGCACCGGCTGCGATCTCGCGGGGCTCGGTAAAAAGATCGCGGCGCGCAAGGAAACGCTGCAAGCGCGGCTGGATCAGGCGGGCAGCCGGGCGGTTGGCGACAGGACCTGATTGGAACCTTAAAGCGTCGCTGCGACAGTCCCGTTCATAAGTCGACGCTTACGGACGAACGCACCCGTTTGCATGTCCATTAACATCGATTTCAGGAGGGCACAACAGGATCGCCTGATGCAGGCAGGGAGAGCCATGTCAAGGAGAAAGCTGAAACTCACGCAGTATCCGGCGGCAGCGATCGCCTCGCGCGACGACTTTTCGATCTACGTCACTGCTCGACGCAGCGCCGATGGACGATTCTATGCCGATCTGCTGGTGAGCCGTAAAGTGGATGGCCGCCGTCTGTTCCCGTTCGATGGCGCGCCCGAAGTCGGTCCGTTCAACAGCATCGAGGAAGCGCGGCTCGCCGCCGAGGAGTACGGCGCGCGGATCGTCGCGGCCGACCTTGCCTGCCCCGAGGCGTAAGCGCGTGGACTGGGTAGCGCGCGGCGACCCGCCGCGGTGACGACGGCATCCCCATCAAACGCTTGTCCCGGTTCACGACCGGCTCACGGTGGAGTTGTGTGGCAGCCGCTCTCTTGCTGACGCGGTGCCATCGACCCAACGCGCGCCGCGCGGAACAACCCTTGCTCGCCTTTCGCTCGCCGTCATCCGGACCCGGCGCGCGCGGCGCCGTGCCGCGGCATCGCTCACGTTCACGGAGAAACACATATGGACAAGGAACTCGAAGCCCGCATCCGCACGCGGGCATACCAGATCTGGGAAAACGATCCGTCGCCGGAAGGCAGAGCCGACGACCATTGGGAGGAAGCGCGCCGGCAGATCGAGGCGGAAGGCACTGCCGCGCCGCAGGAGCCGACCGATCAGTCCGCCGATCGCGACCGCGGCTCGCGCATCGCGCCCGAACAGCAACTGCAGGAAACGCCGGGCGAGGACATCGAAGCGCCGAAGCGCGCCAAACGCCCGCGCGCCGGATAAGCGGGCGCCGCGCTCTACACCGACGCCGACGATCGCGTCGGCGCCACCGGCAGCGCGCGTTTGTGGCGCGTCGCCATGTAAAAGCGGCGAATCGTCGTCAATACTTCATCGCTGACCTGCTTGCCTTCGAGAAAGTCGTCGATGTCCTGGTAGCCGATGCCGTAGCTGTCTTCGTCCGGTTTCTGCGGCGTCAGCGATTCGAGGTCCGCCGTCGGCACCTTGTCGACGAGCCGCCCCGATGCGCCGAGCGCATGCGCGAGTGCGCGCACGCGGCGCTTCGTCAGACCCGCCAGCGGCAGGATATCGGCGCCGCCGTCGCCGAACTTCGTGAAGAAGCCCATCAGCGATTCGGCCGCATGGTCGGTGCCGATCACCACGCCGACCCGCGCGCCCGCAATCGCGTATTGCGCGATCATGCGTTGCCGCGCCTTGATGTTGCCGAGCACGAAGTCTTCATGAAAGTCGTCGACGTACTGCACGTTGCCTCGCTTGAGCGAAGACAGCATCGCGTCGGCGGGCTCCTTGATGTTGACCGTCAGCGTTTCGTCGGGGCAGATGAACGCGAGGGCGGCCGCGGCGTCCTCTTCGTCGCGTTGGCTGCCGTACGGCAGACGCACCGCGACGAAGTGCGCTTCATAGCCGGTGGCACGCAGACGTTCGACGGCAAGCTGCGCGAGGCGTCCGGCAGTCGACGAATCGACGCCGCCGCTGATGCCAAGCACATAGGTGTGCAAGCCTTGCGAGGCCAGGTAGTCGCTGAGGAACGCGACACGCCGCTCGCGCTCGCGGGCCACGTCGAAATCGCGCTCGACGCCGAGTTCGTCGATCACTGCCTGCTGCCACGCGTCGGTGTCGAAGGAAGGGAGCAGATTCATCGTTCGGCCTCTCTTCAGTGGTCCCGCTCGAGGCGCGGAAGTTGATCGAAGTAATGCTCGACGCGCGACAATGCATACAGCGCGGCGGCCGAACGCACGTCGTTGCGGTCGCCCGAAAAGCGCCGCGTCTCGGCGAACGTGACGAACTGATTGCCGGGCCGTCGGAACGACCATGCGAAGCATTGCGTGCCCGGTGGCGGGCCGTCAGCGGAGCCCCCATCGGCAAGCCCCGTGTTCGATACCGCGATGTCAGCGCAGCAGCCTTCCTGACGCAGCGCACCCTCGGCCATTTCGCGCGCGACCGCTTCGCTGGTGAGCCCGTATTGCTTCATCGTGCTTTCCCGCACACCGAGAAAGCCTGCTTTGCCTGATGGCGAGTAGCTGACGAAGCCGACATCGAGACACGCGCCGCTACCCGGCACGCTAGCCAGATACGACGCGATCTGGCCGCCGGTGCAGGATTCGGCGGTCGCGAGCGTCAGACCTCGCGAACTGAGGAAGGACACGACCTGCATGGGAACGTTCATGATTTTCGCCCTTGTTGTGCGACGGATTCGGACCGGCGTTTTGTTCGTGCAAAAGCTCAGCAAGGATCGGTCCGCGCGCGCTTCACGTTTCGCGCATCGCCATCGGTTCAAGCCGGCGGTATGCTCATTGCTGAAGCGTGGAAGAGCAGCGAACTCGCGCGCGGCCCCGTCGCGATGCGTGGCGCGCGCAGCGCTGCGCATTCGCGAGGAGGCGGCGATGGGCGATTTCGACGAAGCGCGCGCATGGATGGTCGAGCGGCAAATCGTGCAACGCGGCGTGCGCGACGACTTCGTGATCGAGGCGATGCGGCGCGTGCCACGCGAAGCGTTCGTGCCGTCCGATCTGCGCGACTTCGCGTATGACGATACGCCGCTGCCGATTGGCGGCGAACAGTCGATCTCGCAGCCGTACATCGTCGCGAAGATGCTTGCGGCCGCCGAATTGCAGCCCGGCGACCGTGTACTCGACATCGGTACGGGCTCGGGCTATGCGGCCGCGATTGCCGCGGAGATCGCGGGCCGGGTGGATTCGATCGAACGCGACGCGAGCCTCGCCGAGGGCGCGCGCGAGCGCTTGCAGCGGCTCGGCTACGAGAATGTAGAAGTGCATGTCGGCGACGGCACCGCGGGTTTTGCCGCGCATGCGCCGTATGACGCGATCATCGCGGCGGCGGGCGGGCCGCGTGTGCCGCAGGCGCTGCGCGTGCAGCTTGCGGTAGGCGGTCGGCTCGTGATGCCGGTCGGCAGCAGTCCGAGCCGTCAGCGGCTCGTGAAGATCGTGCGGCGCGACGAGCACGACTACGACGAACATGCATTCGCCGACGTGCGCTTCGTGCCGCTCGTCGGTGACGACGGCTGGCCGGCGCCGGGCGGGGTGCCGCATGCGGATTCGCGGCCCACGCCTGAGCCGGCCGCGCCTGAGCCGGCCGTGCCTAAGCCGGCCGCACCTAAGCCGGCCGCGCCTAAGCCGGCCGCACTCGAACTCGCGCTTCGCGACGCGGCCGAACCGTTACCCGACATCGATTCCGCGGAATTCGCGGCGTTTTTCGACCGCTTCGCCGGGCGGCGCGTCGTGCTGCTCGGCGAGGCCAGTCACGGCACGTCGGAGTTCTATCGCGCGCGGGCGGCGATCACGCGACGCCTCGTCGAGCGGCACGGCTTTTCGATGATCGCGGTCGAGGCCGACTGGCCCGATGCCGCGATCATCGACCGGCATGTGCGCGACCGGCCGATGCCCGGCGAACGGTCTCGACCGTTTCGCCGCTTTCCGACCTGGATGTGGCGCAACAACGATTTCATGAGCTTCGTCGCGTGGCTGCGCTCGCACAATGCCCTGCACCGCGACAGCGAGACGCGCTTTTACGGGCTCGACATCTACAGCCTGTCCGAATCGATCGACGCGGTGCTGCGCTATCTGGACAGCGTCGACCCGGCCGCGGCGCGCATCGCGCGCGGGCGTTATGGGTGCCTCAGTCCGTGGCAGAAAGATCCCGCCGTGTATGGGCGCGCCGCGTTGAGCGGCGGCTACGCGCAGTGCGAAGAGCACGTGGTCGCCCAGCTCGGCGATCTGCTGAAAAGCCGGCTCGACTATGCACGGGAAGACGGCGAACGCTTCCTCGACGCGGCGCAGAATGCGCGGCTCGTGGCTGTCGCCGAGCACTACTATCGCGCGATGTATTACGGCGGACCGCAAAGCTGGAATCTGCGCGACACGCATATGTTCGACACGCTGCGTCATGCGCTCGACAGTCACGGGCCGCAGGCGCGTGTGGTCGTGTGGGCGCATAACTCGCATATCGGCGACGCGAGCGCCACGCAGATGGGCCGCGTGCAGGACGAGATCAATTTGGGCCAGCTGTGCCGCGCGCAGTTCGGCGACGCGGCGGCGCTGATCGGCTTCGGCACGCACAGCGGCACGGTCGCCGCGGCCAGCGACTGGGACGGGCCGATGGAAGTGAAGACCGTGCGGCCATCGCTCGATGGCAGCGTCGAATTCAGCATGCACGCCACCGGCCTCGCACGCTTTCTGCTCGACCTGCGGCCCGGCGTGCACGACGCGCTGCGCGAACGGCTGCGCGCGTCGCTGCTGGAGCGCTTCATCGGCGTGATTTATCGTCCGGAGACCGAGCGGTATAGCCACTACGCGGAAGCGTCGCTGGCCGATCAGTTCGATGCGTTCGTGTGGTTCGATCGCACCAGCGCGGTGACCGCGCTGCCCGTTTCCGCCGACGAGAAGTACCACGCGGCTGAGACTTTTCCATTCGGTGTGTGAGCGAGGAACGCGGCTTGCAACGGAGCGGACAGTGCATATCCAGCTTGTCCAAACCGGGGAGCCGCTGATGAACAAGGTTGTACAGCGCTTGACCATTGCCGCGATGTTCAGTGTTGCGAGTGACTTCGTCTGCGCGCAAGCCGTCGAGTGGGCCGGGACTCAGCCGGCTGACGCCGCGCCACCGTTGCTATTCGCGCAGGCCGGCAAAGACGCGGGCACCGAAGGCGGCGCGGGCACAGCAGGCCAGTCGGGCACGCCACCCGGCGAGTTGAGCCGCGACCAGACGAAACGCGAACAGGCGGGGCGCGCGAACCAGGCCGCGGCTCAGCACGGACAGCGCAGTCAGCAGGGCGCGAGCGCGCCCCACGGTGCCAGCCGCGCGCACTAGCGGCGACGCGGCCCGGTTGCCGCCGTCGCCGCTTGCGCGCGCGATTCCGCCATGAGAGACGAACCGGTCTGGTTCCTGCTGATCGGCGCACTGCTCACGTTCATGGCGGTCGCGCGCGGGCCGATCCGCCGCTTGCCGCTGACCGGCGCGATGATCTATCTGCTGGTCGGCGTGGCGGTCGGTCCGGCCGTGTCCGGGCTCGTCGGTGTCGATCTGCTCGCCAATACCGTGCTGCTCGCGACGCTCGCCGAAGTCGGGCTCGTCGTGTCGCTGTTTTCGATCGGCATGCATCTGCGCGTGCGGCTGCGCAATCCATTGTGGTGGTTGCCTCTGCGGCTCGGCGGCCCCGCGATGATCGTCACCGTCGCGTTGATGTTCGGTTTCACCGCCTGGCTGACCGGACGCGCGGACGGCGCGGCGTTGTTCCTCGCGGCAGCGCTCGCACCGACCGACCCAGTGCTCGCCAACGAGTTGCGCGTGACCCAGGCCGGCGACGACGAACCCGTGCGCTTCGCTTTGTCGGGTGAAGGCGGGCTCAACGACGGCGCCGCCTATCCGTTTGCCGTGCTGGGTCTGACGCTTGCCGGCGCGCGGCTGTTCGGCTCCGGCAGCGGCGTGCATTTCGCCGGCTCGGTGCTGTGGGGGATCGTCAGCGCGCTCGCGGTCGGCTGCGTATCCGCAATCGTGTTCGCGCGCGCGATCTTCTTGCTGCGCACCCGCTACGGCGAAGCGATCGGTCTCGACGGCTTTCTCGCGCTAGGGCTGATGGCGACGTCATACGGCGCGGCGCTGCTGGTGCACGCGTATGCGTTCGTGGCGGTATTCGTGGCGGGCGTCGCCGTGCGTCACGAGGAATTGCGCTCGACCGGCGACAAGAATCCGTCCGAAGTGCTCGACGAAGTGCAGCACGGCGAAAGGGCCGATGTCGCGAAAGACCCGGAAAAGGCGCATGCGGTTCTCGCCGAATCGATGATGGGCTTCACGCGCGAAATGGAACGGCTCGCGGAGTTGTCGCTGATGTTGATCATCGGCTGCGTCGTGTCTGCGCATTGGCGCGAGATGCTCGACGTGCGCGCCGTGTTGCCCGCGGTGTTTCTGTTTTTCGTCGCACGGCCGCTGTCCGTCGTCGTCGCGATGATGGGTGCGCGCATCGACAGCAGCCAGCGGTATCTGATGGCATGGATGGGGATTCGCGGTGTCGGCGCGTTTTACTACCTGATGTTCGGCCTCGAATACGCGCGCGGCGCGATGACGCCGCTGCTGCCCGCGGTGCTCGATGCAATCGTGTTGTCGGTGCTGCTGCATGGCTCGAGCGCGAACTATCTGCTGCGGCGGTATTTCGACCGGCGTCGCTGAATGAAGCGACGGGCGCGATGGCGTGCGCGAGTTGCCGCGCGCCGCTCCTTGTATCGCAATGTATCTGCGCGGCCCACGGATACGTGCGCATACCAAACCCGCTGATCCAGACACATGCGAGATACGTCGGCGCGTTCAAATACGTCCAACGCAAGTTCGAGCCCGGATTTGCAGATATCAGATCACTGGATCAACAGGAGTAAGCCACCATGACCCGCATCGAAAACGTGCTGTACACCGGCAAGACCCATACGACCGGCGGCCGCGAAGGCGCCGCGCGCAGCTCGGACGGCCGTCTCGACATCAAGCTGTCGTCGCCCGGCACCTCGGGAGTTGGAACGAACCCCGAGCAGTTGCTGGCTGCCGGCTG
Source organism: Paraburkholderia sp. BR13444 (assembly GCF_040948755.1). Taxonomy (NCBI): domain Bacteria; kingdom Pseudomonadati; phylum Pseudomonadota; class Betaproteobacteria; order Burkholderiales; family Burkholderiaceae; genus Paraburkholderia; species Paraburkholderia sp. BR13444. The sequence continues at coordinate 148,541 of NZ_JBFPKM010000012.1, forward strand.
GTCGGCGTGTTACATCGGTGCGCTCGGTTTGGCGGCGCGCGCGCTGCACCTTTCGTTGCCTGCCGATACGAGCGTCGATGCCGAAATCGATCTCGGCACCACCGATGGCGCCTATTTCCTTCAGGCGCGTCTGTTCGTCAGTCTTCCCGGTGTCGAGCGGGACGTGGCGCACGCGTTGATCGAGCGCGCGCATCAGACCTGCCCGTATTCAAAGGCGTTGCGCGGTAACGTGGATGTGCAGACTACGCTCGTTTGAGGGTTGGTCAGGGTAGTGTGTGGCGGGGCGGCGCCGAAGTATCGGGCGCGGCTCCGCCTTTCTGTTACGCCGCGACGCAGCGCTTCACACTACGCGGTGTCGGCTTGAAGCCGACCGCTACGCCGCGGGTGCAACGGACGCCCCGGCGATCCCATGCCGCGCGAGCGATTCCGCCACGAAGCCCGACGCTTTCACCTCTTCGACGAACGAACGCAACGCCCGAGCCGCCGCTTCGCCGCGGCTCTTCGGTACACCCATCGCCTGCCGGATCACCATGAAGCGCTCGTCGAGCAGGCGCAGGCCGGCCGTTTGCTTCGCATCGGCTTCGAGTTGCTGCTTCACGCCTGCCGCCACTTCCAGTTGCTGCTCGATGAACGTCGGCACGACACTCGCTGAACTCGGCGCGCGGACGATCTGCGCGGCTTTCAGCTCGCGCGTGAGGAACAGATCGTACGCGCTGCCTTTGCCGACGACGACCCGGTTGTGCGCCTGATCCACATCCTGATTCGACCGCACCGGCGAGTCGTCGCGCACCAGATAGAAGCCTTCGATCAGTACATACGGCGCGGTGAATTCAATCGTTTCGCCGCGCAATGGATCGATCGCGAAGAAGCCGAAATCCGCGCGTTCCTCGCTGACGGCCTGCACCGATTCGGCGGCCGTATCGAATACCACCAGTTCCAGTTCGACGCCTAGTTTCGCGGCGAACGCGCGCGCGAGATCGATCGACACGCCGAACGGCTCGCCGGACCCGGCATGGCGATTGGCGAGGATCGGATTGCCGAGATTGATCGACGCGCGCAGCTTGCCCGTGGGCGTGAAGGCGGTGACGACGGAGGGATCGATAGTCATGGAGGTTCTCGTGGCGACCGCGTTCAGGGCGAAGGGCGGTCTCAGGGTTCAAGGAGTTCGCTGATGCGCGACAGCGCGTCGAGCGTATGCAGCAGATGCTGACGCATCGCTTCCGACGCTTCTTCGTTGCGCTCTTGCTCCAGCAGTTCGAGCAGATGCAAATGCTGCTTCGCGTGTTCGACATAGCGCTCGCGATGCTGCATCGAGCGATACGACAGCAGACGGCGCACGCGGTTCACGCGCCGGATCGTATCGATGAAAAAGCTGTTGCCCGAAGCCTCGACGAGCGACTCGTGAAAGCGCACGCCGCGATCGTGCAACTGGTCGGCGCTATCCGTTTCGATGCCGCCCGCGAGCAGATGCTTCTCCACCTCGCGACACCGCTCCAGCACCTTGCGCTCGAGCCGGTAACCGGGCTCGAGCAGTGCCGCAGGTTCGAGCGCGAGGCGCAGCCGGTACGACTTTAGCAGGCTGTCGGGCGTGGTCAGCATTGGCGAGAACTGCCAGCCATAGCCCGGTTTGCGTTCGGCCCATCCTTCCCGCGCGATGCGGCCGAGCACCGCGGTCAGTTGCGCGCTGGTCAGTCCGTAGCGGGTGCGGATCAGCTGCTCGGAGAATTCATCGGGCAATTCGTTTTTCAGGCGGTCGTCGGCGATCTGGAAATAGGCGCGCGTCACGACGTCGGTCTCGGCGAGGCGCAGTTCGTCGTCCACGTCCGCAAAAGATTCGGAGAGCGGCTTCGCGAGGAAGAAGCCGCGATTCTTTTCCCGCGTCAAGATGCCTTTCTCGTGCAGCAACGCGAGCGCTTCGTTCACGGGGGAACGTGAGACGCGCAGACGGTCGGCGAGCATCTGTGCGGGCAGGTGCGCGCCGGCGTCGAGTCCTTCGCTCTTGATGAGCTCGACAATCTGCTTGGCGATGGATCGATCGATCATTTGGTTTGCCTTCGGCCGCAACGTCAGCGCAGCGGCGGCGGATGGCACGTCGATTGAAAACGGCTCTGGACGGGGTGGCCGGATGTGCCGATCTGCTTCCAGCGAAATCGCGCATTCGGATGAAGCAGCCGAACGGTGTGTGAGCCTTGCATTACTCAATAGGGACAATTCCCCGTCCGCCAGACGGTAGTCCATCGCGGCCATTTCTTGCGGTTGGTTTTAAATGGCGTACGATTAACCTCACGTTAGCAAAGCGCGTATCAATTAGTAGTTCGAGGCGAGAAGTCGCGGTGCGCCGTCTACCCAATGCTAACAGCAATATTTGCAAGAGGTGGCTACATGAAAAGCGCACACAACGTTATCGACGCTTCTCGGCTCGTTGCAGCTTTGATCCTCGCCTGCGCGGCGGGCTCGGGCGCACAAGCGCAAAGTTCGAACGCGGCACCGGCAGCGGCATCTGCGCCGGGTCTTGCAGTAGCCGCTCAGGCGTCGTCAAACGCACTGAACCCATTCCCTCATGGCCCGCACCCGCATGGCGTCGGACCGAAAGTGCCGCCAGCCGCCGCCCTCGATGGATCGGACGTGGACAAACAGAACGGCGGAGACAAGATCAATCCGAATAAATTCCTCGACGATCGCGGGCCGGCGGTGGATACGCCGTACCAGGCTCCCGAAGCAGCGACTGCCGCTACATTGAGCCGGACACCAGGGGCCGTCGCGGCGCCAACCTTTACGACGACCGACTGGCCGACGTTTGGTATGAACAGGCAGCGGACTGGGTATAACCCAGTCGAGACGGTGCTCACCCAGACCAACGTTAGGACGTTGATAAAGCACTGGGACTCACCTGTGCTGGACGGTGCCATCCTGACTCAGCCGGTACTGGCTGTCGGGGTGATGATCAACGGGGTGCCAACCGATATCGTCTATGTTGGGACAGAGGGGAACAGTACATATGCACTGAATGCCGCGACAGGGCATATCATTTGGAAGAGCGCCCCTATCCCTCAAGCTATCTTGACGTCGGCCTGCCAGGGGCTGTTCCAAGGCAAGATCGGGGTGCAGGGCACGCCCGTCATCGACCATGCCGACAACCGGATTTTCGTTGTGAGCGGGCGAGGCTACCTGCATGCGTACAACCTCCAGACCGGCGTGGATCTCCCGGGCTTCAACCTGCTACTTCTCGACCCAAACAACGCTACTCCAAGAACGATGGTCTATGGCGGCTTGACGCTTAGTCCCGACAATTCGTCGATATACGTGGCGACAGCCGGCGACCCCTGCGATACGGAGCCGTACCATGGACAGGTCGTCCGCGCGTCCACCACCAACCCAGCTGCGATTCTGCAACGCTGGTATCCAACCGGCGCAACCGGGCCAGATGGGGGCGGTGTATGGGGTATGGGCGGCGTATCGATTCCGCCGGATGGGACGGTCGTCTATGCACTCACGGGCAACGCATTCGCCCAGCCGGAAAATGCCGCGTTCGCGGAGCACGTCGTGAAGCTCACGCCGACCCTGGCGGTAGCGGCGTCGAACTCGCCGCTTTCTCCGCCCCTCACGGACGTCGACTTCGGCGCTACAGCATTGCTCTTTCAGCGTCCCACCTGCCCGACGATGCTCGCGGCCTACAACAAGTCCGGCAACCTGTTCATTTATAACCGAGCCACTATTCAGCAGCAGGGCCCCATTGAAAAGTTGACGATTTCCCAAACTTCAGCCGACGGCAGCAACATAGGCCTTCCTGCATTCGACCCGGTGCTGAATCGGCTTTACGTCGTGTCCCCTGGCGGTTCGGGGAGCAACAACTTATACCAGCACGGGGTCATTGCACTGTCGATCGACAGCAACTGTACTGTGAACCCCAAACCCGTGTGGACGGCGCAAGTCGGCTTGAACCAAGTCGCGTTCAACCCGGCTATCCCGCCCGTCGCCGCAAATGGTGTGGTGTATTACGCAGACGGTTTGGGCAACGACTTTTATGCATTGGATGCCGCGGACGGGACCATACTCTTCCACGACCAATACACGCCAGCTCAAAACGGCGAGGGCAACTTCGCGTCGCCGATGGTCGTGAACGGGCAAGTCTTCGTCGCTGGTGGCGACCACGTGGTTCATGCCTATGGCCTCTGACTGCTAAACCCGTTAGCGAAACGTAACTTTTTCGCAAGCATAGCCACTCTGCTCTGATTGCGCGCAGTGATTCGCAGTATCGCGCCGCTGCGCGCGTCCTTCTGACCCCTCGCAATTCGATGACGTCGAGGCGTTCCCGGCGCGCGCGCCGCATCGCGCCGTCGCGGTGACGCGCGCGAGTCGACGTTGCTCTCGCACGCAAATACAAGGCTCCCCGGGCTTCTAAACGTAGCGCGAGTTGGGCATCATGATGGCCATGCCGCCCACCGCCATCCCTGTCGCGGAATTGCCGATCGAGCCTGATGCGCTACAGGCGTTCGCGCTCGAACAGAGCGCTTTGCGCGCTGTGTGCGCAAGATCGTGGCCGGTCGGCAGTTGTTTGCCTCAATACTTAAAGTAACCGTTCGCCGCCGAGAGGAGGGGCGACGCGCTATGGAATGCGACTTCATTTCATCGTTGCTTGTACTATGATGAACCGGCGTGTCCCCGTCTTGTCTCTTTAGTAGCCGCGATCGGTGCTGCACCCTGAGGCGCGGTTATTAGCATCGGCACTCTTGGTGTTCGTAAATTCGTGATGTAGACGACGCCAAATTCAGTGTGTCCCGATACTCGCATGTATGTTCCTTAGACAATGTGCTCGTCGGCACCTACGAAGGAGAAGCATGACTGCATCCCGTTCTAACGCGGCGTCGAGGCGAGTCGCTATTCTGGTCCTGCTCTGTCGCGACTACGCAGCGCTCGAACTAACCCTCGCCAGTCACATGGCGTACCGGCCAACAGGCGTAGAGTTCATCCTGCTTCAGAACTGTCGGGGCGGCTATGACGCGGAACGCACGCTTGCCGTCGCGCGGCGCTACGCAAGGCTTTTTCCGGGCGTCGTTCGGGTCGTCGACGACATTCCGCCTGGTCCACCCTATCGCACGATCAAAAAACTACTCTCGCAGCCGGCGTTCGCCGAAATCGACCTGATCTGCAAGGTGGACGACGACGCGTTCCCGATCGCCGGCGGGTGGCTCGACAAGATGCTCGCCACGTACGACGCGGCGGAAAAGGAAAGCGGGAACGGGCTTGCCTACGTCACCCCGCTCATCAACAACAACAACTGGGGCTTCCCTGAGGTGATGCGCGTGATGAACCTGGAGCGCGAGTACTTCACGAACCAGGCGCATCCGCATTTCGTCGGGGCCGAGGGGGACAAGCGCTTTCCGCTGCGAATCATCCCTGCGGAGCAGATCGAGATCGGCACCAATGGCACGATATGGGGCTATCCGCACATCGCGCGCTGGCTACATGAACGGACCACGCTGCAGCCTGATGCTTTCATCGCTGCGACTCGGGACCTCGAACCTTGCGAAGTGCCGGCAGAATCGCGCTATTCGATCGGCTGCATTCTTTTTCGCAAGGGGTTATGGGACAAGATCGACGACGGTGGGCAGGACGACGAGCACATGATGCATATGTACTGTGCGCGACACCAACTGCGAATCGTTTGTACGCGCAGCGTGCCATTCGTGCACATCGCGTACTTTACCCAGCGCGAGGAGAACCGCGACATCGTCGATGCCGCTCGCGCGCTTTACGACGGGAGGCTTGGCCATCCCTTCCCGATTTCACTCTACGCGGACCGTGAACGCGATATCGAAGCGCGGTTGCGCTGGCTCGAAGACCACCCGCCGCAGGCCACCCAGGGGACGCTTCAAGCGTCGAAGCGTGTCAGTCGCGCGATCTATCGGCGAGTGCGCACGCTGTGGAAAAACGGTCGCCGAGCGTGGTATGTCGTGACTGGCAAGCGCGATGCGACGAGCGGCCGGAGGTCTCCGTCATCATGACGTCTGCTATTGCTTCATGAGAAGCCTTCATCGCCGCTGACCCTGCGAAATGCGCCATCTGGCACATAACGCAGAGCATGCGCTGCTATCTATCGAATCGCGTGCGCGCAGCGCTTGCTCATGGCGGTGATTCTCGTACCGTCTAAACCGATGGCGCCGAAGTGGCCACAGGAGGCCCCACCAAACGAGTGGCAGAGGCTACTTTGTCACCCGGAGATAGCAACAGCAGCGAGGCAGACGCGTAAAGGTACTCCCAACCATCCCATGGCGACGCTCTCACGCCGGTTTGTGGATATCTATTGGCATACCTGCCTGAGCCACTATCGAAGTGGTGGAATGCGCCAATACCTCTCCAATTTGTGCCGGTTGATGACATTGGTGCAGCGAAGCATGTACAAATTTCTAAAGTACTTCGTTTCCTGGCCGCAGCTGGTCGACCTTTCGTGTGATTGCGCCGCAACGGCACAAACCCGTTTTACCTAATCAATTGTCTGCTTATTTCAGCTCCTGGCGATTCTGGTGGCGACTCGTTTACGGTGCGCCACGAATTTCATCCGAGTCGGACAACAGTGACGCATCCGCGCCCGACCAGTGCGGACTTGCGGCTTATTGCCGGTAGCGGTGGCTTCCTCGGACGAAGAGTCGGGGAGCCGGTAGCAAGGCCCAACCGGCGTCGGCCTGATCAGGTATTCGCTTCCGCGGAGACCTACTCGCACTCCGCCAAGGGGATATAAAGATATGTCTCCAAGCGATCCTTCATCGATGTATTGACAACGGCTAACTCATGACGAGTCCCCTCCGACACAACATCGTTGCGCTGTCAGTTCTGCAAGCAGCCAACATGCTGCTGCCGCTTGCAACATTTCCCTACCTGTTGCGTGTTCTGCGCCCGGAACACTTTGGTGCGTACGTCTTCGCGCAAGCCTTAGTTGGTTATCTCGTGCTGCTGACGGACTACGGTTTTAACTGGTCAGCGACTGCTCAAGTCGCACGGGTCCAAAAAGATCGGCACGCGGTATCGAAGATCTTTTGGGCGACGCAAGGCGCAAAGGCGCTTATCGCTGTGGTCTGCTTCGCCATCCTGCTTGTAGCGGCGTTCTTCGTAGCAAGATTGCGCGAACTGCTGCCGGTTCTGCTGGCTACCTATCCGGTCGTTATCGGAACGGTCCTGTTTCCACAGTGGCTCTTCCAGGGCCTGGAGCAGATGACGTTTACTACGGTCTCCACGTTGAGCGCGCGGGTGCTACTGCTTCCGCTAACGTTCTTCCTGGTGCACTCGCCGGCCGACACGTGGATCGCGTCGCTCATCAGTTCGATGAGCGTGATTGCTGCCGGAGTCGTCGCATCGATCCTGATCGCAAAAAACCGACTGATCATCCCCTTGATGCCGAGCATGGCGGACGTCATCGAAGCGCTTCGTGAAGGCTGGCACATGTTCATTTCCACGGCAGCGATCAGTCTGTACACAACCACTAATAGCGTGGTGCTTGGATTTATTGCGGGAGACGTCGCTGTCGGCTACTTTGGCGTAGCCGACAAGATTCGGAACGTCGCCCAGGCGCCGCTCGTACCGTTCGCCAACGCAATTTACCCGCGCGTGACGGCGCTCTTTTCCGAAGACTCCGATAAGGCGTTTGGCCTGGTGCGCAAGATGCTCTACCTGGGGGGCTCGACCATGTTACTGGCTTCGGTCGCGCTCTGGGCCGGCGCCGATTTGATCATTCGCATCGCCGTGGGCCCTGGGTACGAACCAGCGGTCATCGTCCTTAAGTGGATGGCCCTCCTGCCGCTGCTCATCTGTTTGAACAATGTACTCGGCGTTCAGGTGATGCTGCCGCTCGGCATGAAGAAGAGAGTCAGCGAGATACTGGTCGTCTGCGGCTTGATCAACCTTGCCCTGCTCGTGCCTCTTGCATCGGCTTATGGCGCTCAGGGCGCGGCAATGTCGGTGTTTGCCACCGAATTTCTGGTTACGGCCTTAATGGCTCTCCACCTGATCAAATGCAAGATTCCAGCTTTTTATACGAGGATGCGCAGAGATGAATTATGACTTCCTTATCGTAGGCGCCGGCTTTGCAGGCGCGGTCTGTGCCGAACGTCTGGCGGCAAGCGGCAAGCGTGTGCTGGTCGTAGACAAGCGAAATCATATTGGCGGCAACGCATATGACCGCGAGGATGAGAACGGTGTGCTGATCCATCCGTATGGTCCGCACATCTTTCATACGAACAGTAAGCGGATATTCGAGTACCTGTCGGGTTTTACCGATTGGCGCTTCTACGAGCATCGCGTAAAGGCTTATGTAGACGGGGATCTGTATCCAATACCGATCAATCGCACGACGATCAACAAGCTATATGGCCTCGATCTGAGCGAGCAGGACACGATAGCGTTCCTTGAGTCGGTACGTGAAGCGCGAGAGGTCAATACGACCAGCGAGGACGTGGTGCTGAGCAGCGTTGGCCCGGATCTGTGCGACAAGTTTTTCCGTGGCTATACGCGCAAGCAATGGGGACTCGATCTGTCTGAATTGTCTGCGGGTGTCGCTGCGCGAATACCAACGCGTTCGAACGACGACGACCGGTACTTCACCGATACTTTTCAATTTATGCCGGCGCACGGCTACACCGCGATGTTCGAAAAGATGCTTGACAGTCCAAATATCGACGTGCGTCTGTCGACCGACTATGACGTGGTGAAAGCGAATATCGAATGTGGACACGTTGTGTACACTGGTCCGATCGACGCGTATTTCGGGTATCGGTTCGGCAAGCTTCCGTACCGCAGCCTCCACTTTCAACACCAGCATCTGAGCGACGTGGAGCGTTTTCAGACGACGGGTACCATCAACTATCCGAACGATCACGAATATACGAGGATTACTGAGTTCAAGCACCTCACCGGGCAACAGCATCAGGGGACTTCGATTGTAAAGGAGTATCCGCGAGCCGAAGGCGAGCCGTACTACCCGATTCCACGCAAGGAAAACGAGGCATTGTTCATGCGCTACAGCGAGCTCGCGGAGACAGTTACCGATGTGACTTTTGTGGGCAGGCTGGCGCAGTATCGCTATTACAACATGGACCAGGTCGTTGGTGCGGCGCTCAAAGCAGTAGAAACACTCGTCTAAAGGAGCAGTAATAAGATGTACTCGTCCTACGAAGGAGAAGCATGACTGCATCCCGTTCTAACGCGGCGTCGAGGCGAGTCGCTATTCTGGTCCTGCTCTGTCGCGACTACGCAGCGCTCGAACTAACCCTCGCCAGTCACATGGCGTACCGGCCAACAGGCGTAGAGTTCATCCTGCTTCAGAACTGCAGGGGCGGCTATGACGCGGAACGCACGCTCGCCGTCGCGCGGCGCTACGCAAGGCTTTTTCCGGGCGTCGTTCGGGTCGTCGACGACATTCCGCCTGGTCCACCCTATCGCACGATCAAAAAACTACTCTCGCAGCCGGCGTTCGCCGAAATCGACCTGATCTGCAAGGTGGACGACGACGCGTTTCCGATCGCCGGCGGGTGGCTCGACAAGATGCTCGCCACGTACGACGCGGCGGAAAAGGAAAGCGGGAACGAGCTTGCCTACGTCACTCCCCTCATCAACAACAACAACTGGGGCTTCCCTGAAGTGATGCGTGCGATGAACCTGGAACGCGAATACTTCACGAACCAGGCGCGTCCGCATTTCGTCGGTGCCGCCGGGGACGGTCGCTGTCCGATGCGAATCATCCCTGCGGAGCAGATCGAGATCGGCACCAATGGCACGATATGGGGCTATCCGCACATCGCGCGCTGGCTACATGAACGGACCACGCTGCAGCCTGATGCTTTCATCGCTGCGACTCGGGACCTCGAACCTTGCGAAGTGCCCTCAGAATCGCGCTATTCGATCGGCTGCATTCTTTTTCGCAAGGGGTTATGGGACAAGATCGACGACGGTGGGCAGGACGACGAGCACATGATGCATATGTACTGCTCGCGGCACCGGCTGAGAATCGTCTGTGCGCGCAGCGTGCCGTTCGTGCACATCGCGTACTTTACCCAGCGCGAGGAGAACCGCGACATCGTCGATGCCGCTCGCGCGCTCTACGACGGGAGGCTTGGCCATCCCTTCCCGATTTCACTCTACGCGGACCGTGAACGCGATATCGAAGCGCGGTTGCGCTGGCTCGAAGACCACCCGCCGCAGGCCACCCAGGGGACGCTTCAAGCATCGAAGCGTGTCAGTCGCGCGATCTATCGGCGAGTGCGCACGCTATGGAAATGAGCAAGGGTGCGCGTCGCCGGGCGGAGTATGTCGTTTCGTGATTTCGCGCGGTTGGTGTCAGTCAAATGCAATTCTTCGCCAGTGACTGTCTTTACGTGCCGCGCAATCTGCTTCTACGCATAGGGAAATTGAAAGATGAACAAGTACCTGGTCGTTCTGAGGTGTGGAGACAGTTCCTTGCATCCGCAATGGTTCAGCGGCGGACAGGCGCCAAACTTTGATTTGGTGCTGAGTTACTACGGGAAGAACGAAGATTATGCAGACATCTTTGCCAAAGCCATACATCGATTCAAAGGATCAAAATGGGAAGGTCTTAACGACTTCATGTTGCAAAATGCCGAATTGATTCTGCAATATCGTTACATCTGGCTCCCGGACGACGACATCCTGACGGATGTTCAAACCCTGAACGACTTCTTCGAGTATGTAGAACGAGAGAATTTCGCACTCGCGCAACCGTCTCTCGACGAGAGAAGCTATTTCGGTCACCAAACGACGTTACAAAACAGGGAGTTTGAATTTCGCGAAACAAATTTCGTGGAGTTGATGATGCCATGTTTATCTTCGAATGCTTTGCATGCGATAAAACACAGCTTCGGGATGAACAAATCAGGCTGGGGCCTCGATTTCTTGTGGCCCAAGTGGGTCGCTTCTTTTGGAAAGGTTGGCATTATTGATCGTTTTTCCGTGTTCCATACACGCCCGGTCGGTTCGGCTGGGAGCGGCATGGGAGACGATTCAAGGACGAGCCCAATTTTTGAATTGAATCAGACGCTCGCGCAATACGGGATGCTGGACACTCCGATAAAGGTCATTCGTGGCAAAACAAGAGATGTAGGCAAATCATATGCGAGCGGTCGACTGGGCAATCCAATGTTGTTCATTCATGCGGTAAAGGGCAGCAATCCGGTGCGACGGAAAGATATCGTCAGTTTTATGAGGTTGCTGAAAGAGTATCTCCCGTGGCTTCATCATATCAAGCGCACAACGTGGCCAATACATCCGGCTCCGGAAAGGCGCTCGAGCCGTTGAGAATGATAATGGGCGCCTCAGAATGAGTTCAAAGCCGTCGGCAGTGTGGTGAACGTCGAGATCGTCCTGGCGATGGAGGAGATCTTCGATTAAATGATTAATTAGCCACACCCAACCATTGGCGACATTAGTCGGGCGAAAAGAGACATGCTCTATGGATCGCATTTAGTTCTGTATAAACTCTCGTATCGCGTAGTCCGTTGCAACCACCTCCTCGCGTACGGCCACGCTACCTCGAGTCTCCAATGGTATGCAGCAACGCAGCGATGCTCTCAACGAAGCAAATCGAGGAGGGTAAATTATGAGCGATGCAAAATTTGCAACGTTCTGGAATGGTCCGGAGTTATCTCCTTATGAAATCGCTTGTTTGAATACGTTCACTGCTAATGGCAGCGAAATCGCTGTATATAGTTACAAACCCATCAGCAACTTGCCAAGAGGCGTGATCGAAAAGGACGCCCGGTCGATCCTTTCTGCCGACTCGCTGAGCGCTTTTCCCGGTAATGGCGTTCCTTCAATGGCGCATTTCACAGATTATTTCCGGTTGATAATGTTTACCAAAACGGATGAAATCTGGGCGGACACAGATATTCTTCTCCTGAGACGATTTGACCTGAACATTGCGGGCGACTTGGTCGGCCGGGGAAAGCCAGATCTGCTTTGCACCGCACTCCTGCGCCTCGACCCGAGGAACCCACGGTTGGGTGAGCTAATTCAGCGGGTAGAAGCGATGGAAAACACGCATATAAAATGGCGTGCTACTGGCTCCAATATTTTGACGGAAGTCTACGGTGCAAAGGCCGGCTTGCCTGAAAAAGTGTTTTATCCGGTGCATGCCGATTCCTATTATAAGGTATTTTTGCCCCACTATTTCGAAGAGTGCGCTGCGCTTTGCACTAATGCATATACGCTTAAACTTTGGAATAATCTTGTGGTTAAGCTTGGCGTGTTCAAAAGGGTCTGTCCACCAGAGGGGTCATTCCTGCATCACGTGTTTGCCAGTACTGGCTCCGATCAGCTTTTCGACGAGATCTACCCCGCGGATGTGATGCAGAGGTTGATCAGTAACGCCGAAGAGAGGGTCGGCCGCGATGAAGGCGTTCGCAAACTCATGCGAATAGCATTGGGGCGCGGGTTATCCAGCTAATTTGACGACACACCGCTCACACACCGGATTAATTGATATCTGTTGGCATATTCGTCTCATCATCGCAAAAACGATTTCATTAAAAAATTCCTATTTGACATACTCGCTTGATCCACTGCCGCAGTGGTGGAATACGCCAATATCTCACCAATTTGCGCCGATTCCTACCATATATTGGTACAGCGATGCATTCTAGTACCTTCGTTCCCGGCCGCATGCTGGTCGACTTTGTCCTGTGATTGCGCCGCGACGGCAAGTTCCGTTTTACCCAATTAATTGTCTGATTATTTCAGTTGCTGGCGATCTTGGTAGACCCAGACTGCCGGCACTTCAGGTCGGCCCGATTTGCTCCCACAACATGATTTGTGATAGTTGATTTCTTCGCGAAGCAGGATTTTGCGATAAGAAGGGTAGTTCACGCCTCGTTTACCTCCAGGAGCATTGTCAATGTCCGCACCGAGAATCAGCGTTCTGCTGCCTATCTACAAGGTCGAGGACTATATCGAGGACTGTCTCGACTCACTGCTGTCACAATCCTGCACCGATTTCGAAATCGTCGCCGTCGACGACTGCAGCCCCGATCGCTCCGGTGAAATCGCTGCCCGGGTTCTCGCGCAACAGGATCGCATTCCGTGGAAGTTGATCAGAAACATCGACAACAAAGGGCTCGCTGAAACGCGAAAAATCGCAGCATCGGAAGCGCGGGGCGACTATGTGCTCTGCGTTGACAGCGACGACCACGTCCATCGCGATCTCATTTGCACCGTGCTGCGCGAAGCCGACCAGTACGACGCCGATGTCGTCATTTTCGCCGCCGAGCGCATCAGTCCCGATGGCGCCGTCAACGCTCGGATCGATTCCGGCGACGGCATTATCACTGGCGTGGAAGCCGTCCAGAAAATTCTCGAACTCAAGCTGCAAGCCTTTTGCTGGAACAAGCTTGTGCGCCGCTCCATCTTCGTCGCAGCCGACCATCCGTGCGGTCTCATCTTCGAAGACGTTTGCGTTTCGGTGCAAACGCTCGCCAACTCGAAAGTGGTACGCCTCATTCCGGACAACCTCTATTCATACATGATCCGTGAATCAGGAATTTCGAGACGCTTCAACCCGCAGGTCGTCGACCTTTTTGCCATCATGGACCGCGTGGAAAAAAATACCGCGTCCCTCCCGATTACCGACTACAAGCGCCTCTTCTTCCGGCTCAAATACAGCTGGGCATTCCGCGCGATCGCGTTTCAGACCGCGATCACCGCGCCGACCTACCGCCTCGCCAGCCCTATTCTGCAAAGCGTATCGGAGAAGCTGCGCGTGAAGCACCTGCTTGGCCTGTTTGCCGATCGGCATCTGAAGCTTTCCATCACTATGACCATGCTCAAGATCCATCCGTGGATCTTTTATTGCGTCGTAAGACGCTTCAACCGCCGCTGACACAGCCGAATGCGCCATCCGGCACATCATTTAACGCCGACCGCGTTGGAGGTGCACGAGATCGCGTGACCGAATCGAACGTACTCTTGTTTCCCCCAACAGGTACGCCGAGAGTACTGGAACTTGTAGTTCATTGTGTCGCTTGCCGCTTACGCATCGCCGACTAGATATTGGGGGCTTTGTCAGGTTGCGAGGCCGGTCGGATAAGGTGGCGTGATGAAGAAATCGAAATCGCTCTATCACGGTCACCGTTTTCCGGCTGGGGTGATCAGCTGCGGGGTTCGATGGACGTTTCGGCTTGCGCTCAGCACGATTTCGAACGCATGTCACGGACGCTCGAAAAGAAGGTATCTGCGATCGAGCGGATCATGGCTGACTGCGACAACGAACTTCGAGCAAATAGCGAACCCGAGGCACTTCCCTATTTCCGCAGAGGAGAGGGCAGGAGAGCCGGAAGCTCTATCGCGACAACGAATCTTATGCGGAAGTGTATGAGGTTGGACAGGCGTCGTTGCGATTCGTCGAGTTTTGGGACTGCATGACGAGAATTACCAGGAACCGATTTGGTGAACTGACAAGGCCAATCAATCAGTAAGCCTGGGTGCTAATCACTCACTGGGTCAACTCCGCTGCATCCCAGTCGTGACAAAAAAAGGGCGGGTGACGCCAATCATGCGTCCCCCGCCCTCCGGTTGTGTCACCGACAAACGCTACATCAATCGCGCAACTTCACCGCCGTCATCCGCGGCATCAACAGATGAATGATGCCCAGTGCAACCAGATACGCCGATGCGCCGACCGTAAACAGCGCCCAATAATTCCCAGTGCGCTGCAAGGTCTCGCCGATCACGCCGGAGAAGAAGAACGAACCGACCATCCCCGCCACGCCGCCGATACCGACCACCGTGCCGACCACCCGCTTCGGAAACACGTCGCCGACCGTCGTGACGAGATTGGCCGACCAGCCCTGGTGCGCCGCCGCCGCGAGACCAACGGCGAGCACCGCCCACCACAGGCTCTGGAATGCCGACAACGTTGCGATCGGCACCACGCACAATGCACAGATGAGCATCGTGAGCTTGCGTGCGAAATTCGGCCGGTTGGTGCGCGCCATCAGATGCGACGACAGCCAGCCACCTGCCACGCTGCCGACCGACGACATCGTATAGATTGCGATCAGCGGCAGGCCCATGTGGGCGATATCGATATGGCGCGACTCATTGAGCCACTTGGGCAGCCAGAACAGATAGAACCACCACACCGGATCGGTCAGCAGCTTGCCGAAGACGAACGCCCACGTTTCGCGGTACTTGAGCACCGACAACCAGCTGACTTTCTGCTCGACGACTTCTTCGCGGTCCGCATTGATGTAGGCGAGTTCTTCCTTCGACACCGACGGATGCTCCGAAGGCTGCCGATAAACCAGCCACCACACCGCCAGCCAGACGAACCCGGTCGCGCCGCCCGCGATGAACGTCGCGCGCCAGCCCCACATCACCGCGGCGATCGGCACGAAGGCCGGCGCCACGATGCCGCCGATCGTCGCGCCCATGTTCCAGAAGCCCGTCGCAAGCGCGCGTTCCTTCTTCGGAAACCACGTGGCGGTAGTGCGGATCGCAACCGGGAAATTGGCCGCTTCGCCGAAGCCGAGCAGACCGCGTACGGCCGCGAAACCAGGCACGGTCGATGCCACCGCGTGCAGCATCGCCGCGAGACTCCACAGCGCCATCGCGCTGCCGTAGACCTTCTTCGTGCTGACGCGATCGGCGATGCGGCCGAAGATCGCGAGACCCACCGCATAGGCGACCGTAAACACCATCACGGTCTGTGCGTACTGCACCTGGTTCCAACCGATATCCTTTTGCAGCAGCGGCGCGAGCAGCCCGAGCATCTGACGATCCATGTAGTTGATCGTCGTCGCCGCGAAAATCATCGCGCAGATGGTCCATCGATATCGTCCGACGGCCGTCCGTGCGGCAGCCGTCGTAGCTTCTAGTGTTTTCATCGAGTCTCCTGAAGGTTTCCGAAAATGTGTCTATATGGTTGTTCGATACGGTCAATGCGCTGAGGCCGGTAATCCTTCGCGCGGGCTCATGCGCGAGAAGAACACGACCCCGGCGGCAATCACCGACATCACCGCGAGTCCAGTGAGGCCGCCCTCGATCGAGCCGGTTTTCTGTTCGAGGAAGCCGAAGGTCGCCGGCGCCACGAAGCCGCCGAGATTGCCGATCGAGTTGATCAGCGCCAGCACCGCGGCGGAAATCCGCGCGTCGAGATAGCCCTGCGGGATCACCCAGAACAGCGACGAGGCGGCCTTGAAGCCGATCGCAGCAAAGCAGATCGCGACGAACGAGAACACCGGGCCGCCCTGGCCGGCCGCATACATGCCGAGCGCGGCGATCAGCAGCACACACGCGACCCACGCCTGCTGGAACTTGAAGCGCGCCGCGAGCATCGCGAACAGATACATCGCCGCGATCGAGATCAGCCACGGAATCGAGTTGAACAGGCCGACCTGGAAGTCGTTGAAATGGCCCATCTTGTGGATGATGCTGGGCAGCCAGAAGGTCGCGCCGTAGATGGTCAGCGATACCGCGAAGTAGATCAGGCAAAAGATCAGGATTTGCGGATCGCGCAGCAGGGTTCCGAGCGACGGTTTGACCGGGTGCGCGGCGGCGCGCTGGCGTTGCTCTTCGTCGATCGCATCCAGCACCGCGTCCTGCTCGGCGCGGGCGAGCCAGGCGGCGTCGCGCGGCTTCGAGTCGAGCCACAGCAGGATGAAGCTCGCGAGCACGACCGAGAACATGCCTTCGATGATGAACATCCACTGCCAGCCACGCAGCCCCGCGCCTTCGATCAGCATCAGCCCGCCGGAGATCGGCCCGGACAGCACCGACGCGAGCGCCGAGCCGCTCAGGAAGATCGCCATCGCCTTGCCGCGCTCGTTGCTCGGCAGCCATTGCGTGAAGTAGTAGATGACGCCGGGAAAGAAGCCCGCTTCGGCCGCGCCGAGCAGCAGCCGCATCGCGTAGAACGACGTCTCGCCGCGCACGAATGCCATGCCGGCCGCGGCCAGCCCCCACGTGAGCATGATGCGCGCGAGCCACAGCTTCGCGCCGTAGCGCTGCAGCAGGATGTTCGACGGCACTTCGAAGATCGCGTAGCTGATGAAGAAGAGCCCCGCGCCGAGCCCGTAGGCCGCCGCGCCGATGCCCAGATCGGCGCTCAGATGCTGGCGCACGAAGCCGATGTTCACGCGGTCGATGTAGTTGACGATGAACATCACGACGAACAGCGGCAGCACGCGCCACTTGATCTTGTGCACCGCGCTCGCCAGCGCGCCGGCGCGCTCGGGCCGCGCCGTGTCGGCAATCGGGCTACTCATGGGGTTGTCTCCTTCGATGGCGACGCGCATTGCGCGTCGCGGGCCTCGTAGGCGCGGATTTGGAAGCGAGAATTAAAAGCGCGGATTCTTGCCGGTGAAGCCCGGTTCGTACTTGCGCATCTGCGAGAGGTCATCGCGATTGCGCACGCCGCACGACAGATACTGCGCATGCAGTTCGGCGAGCCGCTCGCGGTCGAGCTCGACGCCGAGGCCCGGCGTGGTGGGCACACGCACCGAGCCGTTGTCGAACGTGACACGGCCGCCCTTGATGACTTCTTCCTCCTGCCACGGGTAGTGCGTGTCGCACGCATAGGTCAGGTTGGAGATGCTGGCCGCGACGTGCGTCATCGCCATCAGGCTGATGCCGAGGTGCGAGTTCGAGTGCATCGACATGCCGAGATCCCACAGCTTGCACATGCGCGCGAGCGTCTGGGTCGCGCGCAGGCCGCCCCAGTAATGGTGATCCGACAGCAGGACCTTGACCGAACCCATCTCGGCGCCGCGGCGGAAATCTTCCATCGTCGTGATGACCATGTTGGTCGCGAGCGGCAGGCGCGTGTGCTTCGCCAGTTCGGCCATGCCTTCGAGACTCGGGCACGGGTCTTCGTAGTACTCGAGCAGTTCGTCGAGTTCAGGGGCGGCGGCGATGCTCGTTTCGAGCGTCCAGTTCGCGTTCGGGTCGAGGCGCAGCGGCACGCCGGGGAACGCCTGATGCAGCGCGCGCATGCACGCGATTTCGTGTGCCGGCTCGAACACGCCGCCCTTCAGCTTGATGCTCTGGAAACCATACAGCTCGATCATCCGACGCGCCTGCGCGACGATCTGCTCGGGGCTCAGGCCTTCGCCCCAGGCATCGGGCGCATAGGGCTTGTCGATGTGCTCCGCGTACTTGAAGAACAGATAGGCGCTGTACGGCACGGCGTCGCGCACCTTGCCGCCAAGCAGATCGACGATCGGCGCGCCGACGATTTGCCCTTGCAGGTCGAGCATCGCGACTTCGAGCGTGCTGATGACTTTCGGCGCGTTCTTCGCCGCGTGCGAGCCGGGCGCGAGTTCGAATTCGACCGCGCCCGGGGTTGCCTTGATCGTGCCCCGCACGCGTTCTTCCATGCGATTGAGGTCGAACGGCGACAGCCCGATCACCAGCGACTTCGCCTGTTCCAGCACACGCAGCATCGGTTCGTCGCCATAGGTCTCGGAGATGCCGACGCGGCCGTCGCTCGTCTCCAGTTCGACGATGGCGCGCAGCGCCCAGGGTTCGTGGATTCCGGCGGCGTTGAGCAGCGGGCCGTCGCGGAAGGCGATCGGGGTGATGCGCACCTGGGTGATGGTGATGTCGCGAGTCATGATGTCAATCGGCACAAGTGGAGTTTAACGGGACGGATAGTAAAGCACTAATATATTAGTGCGTTAGTGGGGTAAACTCTCATGCGTACTGCGTGGCGAATTCCGCTTGCAAGCCCGCTGGAAGCGGCGAGCGTCAGCTATAGTACTAGTGCCTCAGCGGACCGCCGCGTCGGTCCGCCTGCTTCCAAGCTTCAATTTCAACCATGAAAAACCACGCTCACTCGTCGACGGTCACCCGGCTCGACCGCTCCCGCCACGCTGCGCCGCAAGTCTTCGAACGACTGCGCGAAATGATCCTTTCTCTCGAATTGACGCCGGGCACGGTGCTGTCGCGCACCGAGCTCGCGAACCGCTACGGGCTCAGCCAGACGCCGGTGCGCGACGCGCTGATGAAGCTCGGCGAGGAAGGACTCGTCGATATCTATCCGCAGCACGCGACGGTCGTTAGTCAGATCAAAGTGACCTCCGCGCTGCAGGCGCATTTCCTGCGCCGCTCGATCGAACTCGAAGTGGTGCGCACGCTCGCGGAGCAGCGCAACGCCACGCTGATCGCGGAACTGCGCGTCACGATCGCCCGGCAAACGGAATTGCTCGACCTGAAGAACTACGAGGAGTTCTCGCTGCTCGATCAGGCGTTTCATCGGCAGATGTACGAGGCGGCGGGCGTGCCGCAGCTGTGGGACCTGGTGCGCAGGCTGAGCGGGCATATCGACCGGCTGCGGCGCCTGAATCTGCCGGCGGAGGGCAAGACGATGGCGGTCGTGCGCGATCATACGGAGATCGTCGATGCGATCGACAAAGGCGATGTCGAGGCCGCGCAGGCAGCGCTACGCAAGCATCTGTCGGGGACGCTGAGTCAGATCGATCAGATTCGCACGAGTCATCCGAATTTTTTGGCGGACGAGTGAGCGTTCGCTGAATCGCTGGCTACGGCTGGATCACGGTCATTCTGAATGGACCGCCGTTTGCGGCCGCGTGGGACACCGCTTCATTGGCGCGATCGAGCGGGAATGTCTTGACGTCGAAATGGCGGAGATCGAGCAGCCCCGAGCGAATCAGGCCCGTCATCAGCGTCACGGCTTCCGTCGGATACATCCATTTGCCGCGCACGGTGATGTCGTTGCGCATGAGCCACGGATATGGCAGATCGAGCCCAGCATCGCCCAGCATGCCCACGCCACCCATCAAAATGACGCGGCCGTACGGCCGCACGGCCATCATCGCGGCGCGCACGGCCGTGACGGGCGCCGAGGGCGGCAGTAGATCGATGACACAATCGATCGGACAAGGAGCCGCCTGTTGCATCCGTTCGCGATCCGCCTGTTCATCGCCTGAAAGTCTGACCGGGCGCACGCGCGCGCCGAAGCGCTGTTTCAGATCGTCGAGTGCTTCCGCATTGCGTCCCGGCGCGACCACGCAGCGCGCTCCCATCGCGAGGGCGACAGCCACGCAGGCGCTGCCGAAGTTGCCGGTAGCCCCGCTGACGAGCAGAGTTTCGCCAGCCCGCAGCGCGGCCGCAAGCAGCCCGCCATAAGGCACGAGCATCACGTTGAGCGCACACCAGCGCGCCGCCTCGCCAGGATCGATGTCGCCGATACGAACCGCGTTCTCGGTCGGCACACGCACCTGTTCGGCGAACGGGCCGTCGTGAAAGTACCGTTGTAGTCGCAAGCCCCCGTCTCCACGCGAACTCCAGCCCTGCAGCGCTATATCGGGCATCAACGCGTCGTCGCGCGAGCGCACGGTCGGATCGCAGAACACCCAGTCGCCCACCTTCAGGTGAGTCGCATCGGGACCGCTCGCTCTTACACGACCGATCGCGCCGCAACCGGGCACGATCGGCAGCTCGAGCGGATAGCGGCGCTGCCCATTGAACACTTCATTCGCGTATGACAGCACCGGCGCGGCGGCGACATCCACGATCACCTCGCCCGTGCCGATTTCCGGATCCGGCATTTGCGTAATCGCGAGCGGTCGCTCAAGCGAATTCAGGATTGCAGCTTTCATCGTCGTTCTCCGTCAAGGGTGGTCTGACGAGGTCATTCTGGCGAACCTAGAATAGGCAACAAGGCCTGGTACTATCCCAGGATTCATCGATACCTCCTTGCGAGGACGAACGTGCCGGCATCGAGACGGAGTGAGTTTGGCGATTTTCTGCGGTCGCGCCGGGAGAAGCTGAGCCCGGCATCGGGGCGGCTCGGGAGCGGCCGGCGCCGTCGTACGCCGGGTCTGCGGCGGGAAGAAGTTGCCGAACTGGCCGGCATCGGTGTGGACTGGTATGTGCGGCTGGAGCAGGGGCGAACGGTCAGCCCCTCCGATGCCACCCTCGACGCGCTTGCTCGCGCCCTGCGGCTTGGCAAAGCAGAAGCCGCGCATCTACGGGCGCTCGCGCGCAGCAACGATCAGCGGACGTTTGCTGCCGAGAAAGTGCCGCCGGCAATCGCGCGCATCGTTTCAGACCTCGGCCTGCCGGCATACGTGACCGGCAGCCGGTGGGACATCCTGGCGTGGAACCGGGCGGCCGCCGATCTACTCGGCTTCGATCGGCTGAGCGAGGCGGACCGCAATATCCTCGTTTTCATGTTCATCGAACCGGACGCGCGGCGGCTATTCGGACCCGCGTGGGAAGACGAAGCGCGCCGCATGATCGCGCTCTTTCGCGCAACGCATGATCTCTTCGCCACCGATCCATCGTTCGTACAGCTAGTGGAGCGCCTGCGTTCGTCGAGTGCGGAGTTCGCTAGCTGGTGGATCGCGCATGACATCCGTGGCGGCGCGTCCGGCGAGAAAGTACTCGCTCATCCTCAGCGTGGTATCCAACGTTACCAATACGCTACGTTTCAGGCGAACGACGACCCGTCGCTGAAACTCTCGATCTACACACCCGTTTGAGCTTCGCCCGCCTGACAAAGCCATCGCGACGGCCCTAGGTCCTTGGTCCGATTGACGCGACTCCCACGCGTGGCACCCTTGTACAAAGCCGGAATACTCACATGCAACCTGTCAGGGAGGTCGCCATGTTTTCATGGAGCCGGCAGTTCGCGGCCGCGGTCATGGCTGTGTTCGCGATGGCTTGCGCTGGAAGCTGCTGGGCAACCGAACAGGCTCAGCAACGTCGCGCCGGACGTGACGTTCGACAGGAGACACGCCAGGGCGCCCGCCATACGAAGCAGGAGTGCAGAGCCGCGGACCAGAAGAGCAATTCGCAATGCCGGCAGGACAAGCGGCAAACCAAGCAGGGCGGCCGTCAGGCGGCCAGGAATATCAAGTATTGAGCGTTTGCGTTCGCGTGCGCCGGCTGGGCACTGAACCAGCGACAGTATGGGAAGGCAGACACCACATCCACCACATCGAGCGGGGGAGCCGATGCGAGCCTGGCGATATGTAGCGCTTTGCACTTTGCCGTTCATGATCGTTGGCTGCAACACGCCTCCGATCGCACCGGGCAAGCCCGTCGATATCCCGACTGCCCTCGAGCAGGTTCTCCAGGGCCTGTGCAATTTCCGCAAAGATCAGGCCGGCCGGAAGCAGGATCTCGGCGCCGCAATCGACTCGATCACCGTGGAGCTCGACCTGACCGTCGGCGGGGCGAGAAATCCGCCCGTGGCGGTCGCGCCGGATATCCAGTTCATTCCGACCGTTAGCTACGGTCAGATCATGACGGCAAACCGGGGCAGCAGACTCGTGCTGACGCTGAAAAACACTGGCAGCGGCACCCATGGCGGCGATTGCGATGTGACTGCGCCAGCCAAGTAGAGATCAGACAGCCGGGGCACTTCCCGCGCGTTGACCCGCGCAAGTGGCCCCAGCATTGCACTTCAACCTTGTGCGATTTTTTCCCACGCGCCTGACTGAGCCGAGCGGAACACGGCATCGATCACCCGCATATTTGCGCGCGCATCTTCCAGCGCAATAGCTTGCGGGCCTCCACTCAGGATCGCCTCCGCGAACGTGGTGGCGGCTACGCCGTATTGATCGCACACCGGAACTTCCAGCCAGCGATCAGTCGCGACACCGTCGCTATTGTGCTCACTGATTAGCAGACGCGTCGGTCGATCGTGTGGCGCATTGAACGGAATTTCGACTTCGATTCTCCCCTTGGTGCCGTGAAATTGCATCCGCTGGTACGGATAGGTCTGAGTCGAGTAAAAGAAACTCGCCTGCACGCCATCGAAGTCCATCAGCACGGAGCCGAGCCGGTCTACCTTGAAGGCAGGATCCTGTTCCACCAGCGCTACTACGCGCCGTGGCTCACGCCCGATCGTGAAGCGCGACGTCGTGATCGGATAGCAACCAATATCGAGCAGACCGCCGCCGCCTAGCTCGCGCTTGTTGCGGATATTGTCTTCGTTCGTGTTGTGATAGGTGAAACCGCCAGTCACTGCCCGCAATTCGCCGATCGCGCCTTTGTCGATCAGGGTCCGCACCTTCAACCATTGCGGATGCGTGCGAACCATGAAGGCTTCCTGGATGTATCGGCCGCTCTTGTCGCGCGCGGCGATCAGCCGTTCGACCTGTTGCGCGTCCAGGCTGATCGGCTTCTCACACAGCACGTGCTTGCCCGCCTCGACCGCTTTGATCGTCCATTCCACGTGGAGATGATTGGGCAATGGAATATAGACCGCGTCGATTTCCGGGTCCGCGAGCAGCGCCTCATAGCCGTCGTATGCAACAGCCAGACCATATTTGGCCGCGGCTTCCCGCGCCTTCTCCAGAGAGCGCGACGCGATGCCTTTCACCCGGCACTTCGGCGCGTTGTGCATGGGCACGACCACCTTGTCGTTGATCTTTGCGGCGCCCAAAATTCCCCAGACTATTTGATCCTTTGCCATGACATCCCTTTTCCGATTGCGTATCCGATGAGTCGAGCAGGCTGAGCATTCACGTGAGTCGGCAAGTCGCGTGAGTCCGCGAACGACCAGGAGCATGCGATCGTATCAGTTTAACCGTGGCTCGTCGTCGCTAGACCTCGGTCCGCTTGAGCAGATAGTCGAGGCCGCCCACCCGATACCATCGGTATCCGAACGGCTCGAGCATCACCGTGTGACGGCCGTCATCGTCAGCGCCGCTGTGGTCGTCGGACAGTAGATTGATCAGCGAATCCCGCCCGGGTTCGTTGGAGCTGAGGCGGAATTCGACGGTGCACGCCTCGGCGCGGAAGTTATGCAGAAACAGCACGGAGTTGTTGCGCCAGTGATAACCGAGCGCGAGCACATCGTTTCGCGAGGTGGGCAGCACTTCGAAGTCCCCCCAGCTGACTTCCGGCACTTCCCGGCGCATGCGAATCATCCGCTCGGTCCAGTTGAGAAACGAATCGGGATCGCGCCGCTGCTTTGCCACGTTGACCCGCTCGAACCCATAAGCCCCGCCGGAGATCGCCGGCACAGGCGGGTTCGAATGGCTGGTGAAGCCGCCTTGCGGCTCGCCCGACCATTGCATCGGCGTGCGCGCGCATTGGCGTTCGGGCCGGCGCAGATCGTCGCCCATGCCGATTTCATCGCCGTACCGGAACACGGGCGTGCCCGGCAAACTCAGCATCAGGCTGTAGGCGAGTTCAAGACGGCGTCTGTCGCCCGACAGCATCGGCGCAAGTCTGCGGCGGATGCCGCGCCCATACAGCTGCATATCCGGGTCCGGGGCGAACGCGGCGAACACTGCCGCGCGCTGAGCGGGCGTCAGCCGGCCCAGATCGAGCTCGTCGTGATTGCGCAGAAACACCCCCCATTGCGCAGTCGGCGGCCGTGGTTTCGTCGCAAGGAGCGCATCCTTCAACGGCTTCGTGTTGCCCGTCGCGAGCGTGTAGAACGTGTTCTGATTGACGCGGAAGTTGAACATCATCGGCATGCGCTCGCCCTCGTCGCCGAAGTACTGGAGATCCGATTTGGGCAGCACGTTGGCTTCGGCCAGAATGATCGCGTCGCCCTCGCGCCACTGCAGAAACTCGCGAAACGTTCGCAACATGTCGTATTGCTCGACGGGGCGGCGCACCTTCGGGCCCTTCGTCGCGATGACGAAGGGCACCGCGTCCATGCGGAATCCCGACACGCCGAGCTGAATCCAGAAGCCCATGATCTTCAGCAGCTCCGCCTGCACATGCGGATTGGAGGTATTCAGGTCCGGTTGAAAATCGTAGAAGCGATGGAAGTACCAGCGTTTTGCCCGCTTGTCGAAACTCCAGGTCGACTTCTGCACGCCCGGAAACGCCACGCCGCGTTGCGCATCGGGCGGTTTGTCGTCCGACCAGACATACCAGTCGCGATATTTCGACGCGGGATCGCTGCGTGCTTCCAGGAACCACGGATGCTGGTCGGACGTGTGATTGACGACGAGATCGATGATCACCCGCAAGCCCCGCTGGGCGCACGCATGCGTGAACTCGGCGAAATCGCCGAGCGTGCCGTACTTCGGATCGACGTTGTAATAGTCGCAAACGTCGTAACCGTTATCGCGTCCTGGCGACGGGTGGAAGGGCATCAGCCAGATCGTCGTCATGCCGAGCCCTTGCAGGTAATCGAGCCTGCGCATCAGGCCCTCGAAGTCGCCGACGCCGTCGCCATTCGCGTCCATGAAGGTGCCTACCGAAAGGCAGTAAATGATCGTGTTCTTGTACCAGAGGTCATTAAGCATAGGTTCCGCGCGGGGGCGCCTAAACAATCGATCGTGAAGAGGAATTGCAATGTCGGAGCTGGCGTGGTGGCAACGCGGTGTGATCTATCAGATCTATCCGCGCTCGTTTCAGGACAGTAACGGCGATGGCATCGGCGATCTGTCCGGCATCAGCGCGCGCCTTGAATACGTCGCGGCGCTAGGCGTCGATGCGGTGTGGATCTCCCCAATCTACCCGTCGCCGATGGCCGACTTTGGCTATGACGTCGCGGACTACTGCAACATCGATCCGATGTTCGGCACTCTGGACGGGTTCAAGCAATTGATGGGCCACGCGCATCGGCTCGGGCTCAAGGTGCTGCTCGATTTCGTGCCGAATCATTCGTCGAACCGGCATCCGTGGTTCGAGCAAAGCCGCTCGTCGCGAGACAATCCGAAACGGGACTGGTATCTGTGGCGCGATCCCGCGCCCGATGGCGGACCGCCGAACAACTGGTTGAGCCGCATGGGCGGCTCGGCGTGGGAGTGGGACGAGGTGACGGGGCAGTACTACTATCACGCGTTTCTGCGCGAGCAGCCTGACCTGAACTGGCGGAACCCGCAAGTGCGCCGCGCGATGGACCAGGTGCTGCGTTTCTGGCTCGATCTCGGCGTGGACGGCTTCCGCGTGGACGTGCTGTGGCTGTTGATCAAGGACGCGCAGTTTCGCGACAATCCGCCCAATCCCGGCTATTTGCCCGGCGAGCCGGACCATCATCGACTGTTGCAAACTTACACCGAGGATCAGCCGGAAGTACATGAACTCGTCCGCTCGATGCGAGCCACGCTGGACGAATACGGCGAGCACGTGCTGATCGGCGAAATCTATCTGACGGTTGCGCAACTGGTGAAGTATTACGGCGTGAACGGCGAAGGAGCGCATATGCCGTTCAATTTTCAGTTGCTCAGCGCGAGATGGAATGCGGAGAACATCGCCCGCATGATCCGCGATTACGACGTTGCGTTGCCCGAATTCGCGTGGCCGAACTGGGTGCTGGGAAACCACGACTATCCTCGCATTGCATCGCGCGTCGGCGCGGCACAGGCACGTGTGGCCGCTGTGCTGCTGTTGACACTACGAGGCACGCCGACGCTTTACTACGGCGATGAAATCGGCATGACGGACGGCTATATCGCATCCGATCAGATTCAGGACCCGGCGGAGCTCCGGCAACCGGGCATTTGCCAGGGACGCGATCCCGAGCGCACGCCTATGCAATGGGATGGCTCGCTGCCGAATGCGGGCTTCACGGACGGCAGGCCGTGGTTGCCGATTGCGACCGCGACGAGCGTGCGCGAACAGGACGGCGACATGTCGAGCATGTTGTCGCTGTATCGGCGTTTGCTGAGCCTGCGCCGCAGCAGCGCCGCGCTCGTGCGGGGCACGATAGAGAATGTCGTTGCCGACGGCGACGTGCTGACCTATGAGCGGCGCTCCGGCAATCAATGTCTGTTCATCGCGCTAAACATGGGTGCCGAAGCTGCCACCGTGCAATCGCGCGCGGGCATGGTGCTGCTATCGACGGTGACCACGCGCATCGGTGACGCCTTCGTACAGGGCGCCAATTTGCTTGCCGCCAGCGAGGCGGTCATCGTGATCGTTGACGCTCCAGCATGAACGGTAGATGACTCACCGGTTCAAAGCGCCACCTGAATGCCAAGTTCAACGACGTCTTCCGCTCGAAGCCCATAGTATTCCGCGCTGGGCGTGGAATGAAACGCCATCTGTCCGAACAGCGCCTCGCGCCAGCGCGTCATGCTGCCGTGCGTACGTCCCTTGATGACTTCATCGCGCGGCAGGAAAAACGTGGTGTGCCTGGGATCGTAGTGCCAGCCATCGAACCGACCCGCCAGCGATTCAAGCAGTCGCGGCAGGTTGGGGCGCTCGACGAACCCATGATGCGCAATGATCTCGAAGCATCCGTTGCCGAGGTCTCGCACGTCGATGCGCGTTTCGTCATCGATACGCGGCGCCGACTCCGATATGTTGGCGAAGAAAATCGTCGTCTCGTGCAGCACGCGGTTGTGGCGGATGTTGCTCCTGAATGTCGCCGGTGTCTTGCCCGATGCGTTGCCCGGATAAACCGCGGTGCCTGGCACGCGAGCCGGGGGTTCGGGACCGGCTAGCGCGTCGCGCAGGAACGCGTCGAGCGCATCGGCTTCGTTCGCATGGGTTGCGGCAATCTCGCGTCCGCGATTCCATGTCGACATCAGCACGAAAAGAATCAGCCCGACGGCGACAGGAAACCAGCCGCCGGAAGCGATTTTCGGCACGTTCGCGGACACCAGCGTTACGTCGACGACGAGCAATGGCGCGCTCACGAGCGCCACGCCGTAGCGGGGCCAATGCCAGACGTTGCGCGATACGCTGATCATCTGGATCGTGGTGATCAGCATCGTCAGTGCGACTGCGATGCCGTACGCCGAAGTCAGGTTCGACGAGCTTCGAAACGCCAGGACGAGAAACAGCACCGCCACGAAGAGGATCAGGTTGACGGCGGGCGAATAGACCTGTCCGCGCCGCTCTGTTGACGTTTCGACGACCCGCAGGCGCGGCAGAAAGCCCAGTTCGATCGCCTGACTCGTCATTGAAAATGCGCCTGAAATCACCGCTTGCGAAGCGATGATCGTCGCGAGCATCGCGATGATGACGCTCGGCACGAGCGCCCACGACGGCGCAGCGTGGAAGAACGGCTGGTGAAAAGAGCCGGGCACGAACAACAGGGTTGCTGCCTGCCCGAAGTAGCCGATGATGATCGACGGAAACACGATCGCGAAGAGCGCAATACGGATCGGGCGGCGTCCGAAGTGACCGATGTCGGCATACAGGGCCTCGGCTCCGGTCAGCGCGAGAATCACGGCGGCGAGAATCGTGAATGCGATGCGGGGATGGCCGATCATCAGCGATACGGCCCATCGCGGCGATAGCGCATGCAACACGACGGGATGTTGCGCGACCCGATACAGCCCGACCGAGGCAAGAGACAGAAACCACACGGCCATCACGGGACCGAATGCACGCCCGACCACCGAGCTGCCACGTCGCTGAAACGAAAAGAGCGCGATCAGGATGGCTGCCGCGATCGGCACGACCCATGGATCGAAAGATGGACTGATCTCGCTCAGTCCCTCGACGGCCGACAGCACGGATACGGCCGGCGTTACCATCGAATCGCCATAGAACATCGCGGCGCCAAAGAGTCCCGCGAGCAGCAGCGCACGTGGCACCCGCCGCCCTTCGTCCTCATAGCCCGATCGGACCAGCGCCGTCAGTGCGATGATGCCGCCTTCGCCTTCATTGTCGGCGGCCAACACGTACCACGCGTACTTGAGTATGACGACGATGACGACGGCCCACACGATCATCGACAGCGTGCCCATCACGACCTGCACGTCGATCGAACCGGTTTCGATGGCGGCTTGGCGCAACGCGTAGATGGGACTCGTGCCGATGTCGCCGAATACGACACCCAGTGCGGCTAGCACGAGCGTGCCGCCGCGCTGGCGGTGAGACGACGAATCGTCGCGTTGCTCCCTCTTTTGCTCAGGCATTTTTTTACACGAAGGTTGTGCGATGCCGTACGAGCAATTTGTGGGCCGAAGCGCGATCCGGCGGCCGCGCTTGACCGTCGAAACCGATCATGCAGTGCTGAGGGGCGCGGCGCTGTCAGTCTCGTCCATCGCCGAAACGGCGCTACGGATGCGCCTGGCGATTCGCGCGTCGAGCGGGGCGTAGACGAGCATGCTCAGGTCTGGCCGGCCATCGACGGCGAACAGTGAATATTCCATTTCGATGGTCCCAAACGCAGGATGCAGCATGCGCTTAACATGCTGTCCTTCGCTGTGGCCGAATACCTGGTTTTCGCGCCACATGCGTTCGAAGTCGGGGCTCTCGCGACACAGATCGTCGACCAGATCGCCCACCTCGGAGGCGAGCCCCGCGCGTGCAACGTCCGCGCGGAACGTCCCTACGACGGAGCGGGCGACGCTCTCCCAGTCATGCTGTTTTGCGCGGGCGTCGGGATCGCCGAACAGGAAGCGCAGGATGTTGCGCTGCCCCGGCGGCAGCGCGCTGTAGTCGGTCAGCACGACGGCTGCCGCACGATTCCATGCGACCACGTCCCACGTCGCGGTCTTGATGATCGACGGGCTCGCCTCGAGCGAATCGAGCACGCGCTGCAAGCGCGGGTCAACTGCGTCGGTGGAGCGGTAGCGCACTTCCGGGGGGCGCCCGAGGCCCAGCATGAACAGATGTTCGCGCTCCGCGTTGGTCAGCATCAGCGCCGCGCAGATGCGCTCCAGCACCGCGGCGGACGGCGCGCCGCCGCGGCCCTGCTCGAGCCAGGTGTACCAGGTCGAACTGATATTCGCGCGCTGCGCGACTTCTTCCCGACGCAAGCCGGGCGTACGCCTGCGGCCCGAGAAGCCGAAGCTGGCCGGATCGAGCCGCATGCGGCGGCTGCGCAGAAAGTCTCCGAGGGATTGGGCGGTGTTCACTGGACGATTAACCTGTTAGTCGCTTTACCGGGATAAGCTCACTACTTCAATAGCATAGCGAATGATCGCATAGTGCGTCGGTGGCTATTCTGGAGACTTGACCATGCGAATCTTTCTGACAGGCGCAACCGGGTTTATCGGCTCGGCTTTGGTGCCCGAACTTATCGAAGCCGGACATCACGTGATCGGCATGACCCGCTCCGATCAGGGCGCGCAGGCGCTCGTCGCAGCGGGCGCGGAGGTGCATCGCGGCACGCTCGAAGACACCGACAGCCTGCGCAGCGGCGCCGCGAAGGCCGACGCCGTCATACACCTTGCTTTCGATCACGACTTCTCGCACTTCGTGGAGAACTGCGACAAGGACAAGCGCGCGATCGCAGCACTTGGCTCGGCGCTGGCGGGCTCGGATCGGCCGCTTCTGATCACCTCAGGCACGGGCGTCGGCAGCCGGGATAACGGGCAGCCGGCCGCCGAGGACGTGTTCAACACCAATCACCCGAACCCTCGCATCGGCTCCGAGCTGGCCGGCAATGCGCTACTGGAGGACGGCGTCAACGTGTCGGTGATGCGCTTGCCGCAAGTGCATAACCCATACAGGCAAGGCCTCATCACGCCGCTCATCCAGATCGCTCGGGACAAAGGCGTGTGCGCATATGTGGAGGAAGGACTTAATCGCTGGCCGGCCGGGCATCTGTCGGATGTGGTGCGGCTGTACCGGCTTGCGATCGAGAAGGGCGAACGCGGTGCGCGCTATCACGCGGTCGGCGAAGAGGGTGTTAGTGCACGAGAGATCGCCGAAGCGCTGGGGCGCGGCCTGAAGTTGCCGGTCGTCTCGATCGCGCGCGGCGAAGCGCAGGCGTACTTCGGATGGATGGCGATTTTCGCCGCGCTCGATATGCCGGCATCGAGCGCGCAGACGCAAGCGCGTTTGGGCTGGCGACCGACCGGTCCCACGCTACTGTCGGATCTGAACGAAGCGCGCTACGTTGCATCATAGATGTTTCAATATGCCGCTCGCGAGCCTGCGCAGTTCATCGAACTGCGTGACGAGTTGGAGGCACAGAATAAAGGCTAGCGTCGCAGCGGGCCCCGGGTGGCGGTCCATCCATCGCAGCACCGGGGTCGCGTAGCGCGTGCGGATCGCGTCGCGCGTCATGATCAAGGTGATCGTGATCCCCACCGCGGCGCCCACCAGCAAATCGGTCGGATAGTGAAAGCCGAGATAGGCGCGCGGAAGACAAATGAACAGCGCGGTATAGAGAAGCGCCAGCACACCGATGCCCCGCCACACGAGGAAAATGCCGGTGGCGACCGCCATCCATAGCATCGCGTGATCGCTCGGGAAGGAACTCCAGTTAGTCAGCACTGCGTCCTTGATATCGCCGCTGGCGAAGCTCAGATGCAGTTCGGGGTCATAGACGGGGCGCACCCGGAACGGCAACCAGTGAGTCAGCACTCTTCCGACGAAGAGCGCCGCGAGGCCGCTGGCAACCGTCGCGAGAACCATTTCTCGCCGCCATTCGCGGCACTCGTCTTGCTGAAACCACATCCACCACAGCACGGGAACGAGTACGAGACCTTTGAAGGTGTACAGGTTGTCGATGGCTTGTATGGATAGCGTCGCGAAATGACTGAAATGTATGTTGGATAGATATGTTTCGATGGATAAATCGAAGCTATTCATTATTTTCTAAAGAAATTGAGCCGGTCGCCGATGAGTATCAGCATAATTCATCGCGTGCACGGCATTTTTTGGCGCTTACTTTCACTGACAATTTTTACTCCGCGATTTCATCGCTAACTTTCGGTGACCCGGCGATCGCTCATCACAATGCGTAATACGGGTTGAAATCGCTCTGTCGGAAATTGTTTCCGTAACAGCGCCAGGCGCAGCGATGACCGATAGTCGGATCTTTCAAGGAGGCCATCATGAAACTGGTCGACTGGAATATTCAGTGGGGCTGCGGTGTCGACGGCCGCGTCGACCTCGGCCGGATCGTGCGGGAAGCACGCGCGTTGTGCGACTTCGACGTGCTGTGTCTGCAGGAGGTCACCCGCGGCTTTAATGAAGCACCGGCTGCAGGCGGATTGAAAGGCGCGCCGTCGTCCGATCAGTTCGCCGAACTTGCCGCTCTGCTTCCGGAAATGACCGTGCTCGATGCGATCGGCTCCGATCTGCCGTCGCTGGGCGCGAGCCGTCATCGGCGGCAGTTCGGTAATGCCATCGTGACCCGCTTACCGGTTCGTCAGGTGCTGCGCCATTCGCTGCCGTGGCCTGCCGATCCCGCCAAGCCGTCGATGCTGCGCGTCGCGCTCGAAGCGGTGCTCGAAGCCGACGTCGGTCCGATTCGTGTCATCAGCACGCACCTCGAGTTCTATTCGGAGAAACAGCGGCTCGCGCAAGTGGCGAGACTGCGCGAGTTGCATCAGGAAGCATGCAATCACGCGCACTTTCCCGCGCGTGGTGAAAAGCCGGACAGCCCGTTTGCCGATACGGCGCGTCCGCTCAGCGCGGTTGTCTGCGGGGACTTCAACAGCGCGTTCGAAGACACCGCGTTTTGCCGGATGCTCGAACCGATCGCCGACGCGCCGACCTTCGTCGATGCGTGGGCCCGCGCGCACCCCGGCGAGCCGCGGGCTGCGACGGTCGGCCTATACGATCACGAGCAATGGCCCGACGGACCATTCGCGTGCGATTTCGTTTTCGTCACGCAAGACCTGGGCACACGCATTGCGTCGTGCGATGTCGATCCGCACAGCCGCTCGTCCGATCATCAGCCGATGTGGCTGGAACTGCGTTGAAACTTCTGCGGGAATGCTTAAGGCTCTGTTAAGAGTTGTTCTGCGATGGTTGAGCCTATGTTCAAGCTACCAGAATAGTGAGCACCTCACATGAATAGCAGCCAATCGGAAATTCGCGCGCATGCAGTCAGCAAAGTCCCTCAGATCACGCTGGGCTTCTGGATCATCAAAATCGCCGCCACGACACTTGGTGAAACGGGCGGCGATTGGGTGACCATGTCGCTCAAATTGGGTTATCTGATCGGCACCGGGATTTTTGCAGTTATTTTTATTGCGCTGGTCGCAGGGCAGATCAGGGCGGAGCGGTTCAATGCCACGCTTTATTGGGCGACCATCGTCGCAACGACCACGCTCGGTACCACCTTGGCCGACTTCTTCGATCGATCCGTGGGAGTTGGCTATCCTGGCGGTGTCATGATCGTATTCGCGCTTCTGCTTGCGAGCCTGGGCATCTGGTACAAATCGGAAGGTACGGTGTCAGTGCAGAGCGTAACCACGCCGAGAGCCGAGTGGTTCTATTGGGTGACGATCCTCTTTTCGCAGACACTGGGTACGGCGTTGGGCGATTGGGTGGCGGGATCGGACGAAGGTGGACTGGGGCTTGGCTATGAGAACGGCGCTTTGATCTTCGGTGCAGGTCTGCTGATCGTCGGCGCGCTGTATTACTGGTCGCGGCTGTCGCGGACCGCCATTTTCTGGGCAGCGTTCATCCTGACGCGTCCGCTCGGCGCGACCTTGGGAGATCTGCTCGACAAACCCGTTTCTCAAGGTGGGCTCGAGATCAGCCGACTCTATGCATCGGTGATTCTGGTTTCGTTCATGGCCCTGTGCGTGATTTTTTTGCCGCAGCGTCCTGCTGGGCGAGCGATGCGATAGTAGAGCGAAGAGGCTACGAATGTTCGGGAATAGCCATTGCATGCCCGCTTGACACTCGTTCAATCGAGGCTGACATGAAAAATCCCTGGACCAGGAAGAACCCGTTCCTGAGCATGTGGCTAAGCGGCGCGAATACCGTCGCCAACTCGGCGCGGGTACGAACGACGGCGGCGGCCAAACGCGCGGCCTCCGCGTTTTGGAGCGCCGCACTCACGCAACCGAAGCCGAAGAAAAGAAGAAAGGCACGGCGCTGAGTTGACTCGTCCGCTGCCGGACGAGTTCGCCGCCTGGCGTGAGCGATCGCACGCAGGGCGTATCCAAACGGCAAAAAGAAGAAGGGAGCGCCATAGTCGGCGCTCCCTTCATTCATGGGCTACACGGGCAGGCTTACTTGATCGGAGTCAGATAAGAACCCGACAGGAAACGTTCCGAACTCGGAATGGTTGCCGTGTAGGCCTGAATCGCGGCTGCAAGCTGCGGGCGAATCAGGTTACGGTTGTAGTCGTAGATCGAGTAGCCGTCACCCTCGCCATTGCTCGGATCGCCGTTACGCACGACATACCAGAACGCCTTTGCCACCGAACCGTTGTTCATCAGAATCTTCAACTGATTGAACGCGGCCGTTTGTCCGGCGTCCGTACCGTTGGTGCCATTGTTGGTCTCGGTCAGCCAGATCGGCTTCGCACCGCTGCTCACGAGGTTCGACACGGTAGTCACGAATGCCTGCACCAGCGTGTCGTACTCGGCGCTGCCGAAGTACGGGTGAACGTCGACGACGTCGATCGTGGTGTTCAACGGGCTGGAAGCACTCTTCGTGTTGTTGCCCATGGCATTGATGTAGTCGGTCGCCTGGATCAGTTGGTTGCCTGCGGGCGGTAGCCAGCCGTTATTCGGATACGCCGAGTTGTAGAAGTACGAGATGCCCTGAGTATGCAGAACCGTTTTGTAGCCCGACTGGCTCTTCGTGTTCAGGACCTGCTTGGTTTCCGAATAGAGCGTCTTGCTGCGATTCAGAATGTAGCCGGAGATACCGTTCGGATCGCCGTAAGACGGGTCCGAAGCCGAGAACGACCAGTTGGTCTCATTGAACAGTTCGATATCGGCCGTGAAGGGCAGAACGACGTCCATCAGCGAGCCGAGATACTTCGTGAACGTTGCGTCGCAGAAGTCGAGTCGCGGCGACGATCCGCTCGGCGGATTCTGGGTGGCCGAGCATTGGTATGCGCTAGACGGCGCGTACATGCCCACCTCGAAAAGAATCTTCATGCCGCGCGTGCGTGCGGCGTTCAGAAGCGCCTTCAGAAAGGCCACCTTATTGGGGTCCAGCGTGCTGCCATCGGCCAGTGTCATGAAGTCCCACGAAACACCGAGGCGAACCGTACCGACGCCCAATCCGGCAATCAGATCCAGGTCTTTTGAGCATTCGTTGAGCGCCGTCTGATCCCCGCTCCAGAGATTGCAGTTCACGTCCATTGCAAACCGGTCGTTTCCGCTTCCGGTGGGGGGCGGCTGCAGCGTGGCCGCGGCGCTTGCGGTGGTCGCGGTGGTCGCTGCGGTGGACGTGGTGGACGTGGTGGCTGGCGTGGATGTGGGGGCGGCTGCGGTTGTCGATGTGGTGTTGGTGTTGCCCCAATGTGACCTGGAGAACGACTTGGAGAACGCTGGCATCGATTGCCCGCACAACAAGGCTAAAACGGTGAATAAGGAGCAGAGTCTGATTTTCATGGATTAGCTATAAATTGCTACTGACGGGGAATGGACTGAGAACGTTGGCGTTACGTTTGCCGATGAGCATCAGTTCCTGAAGCGATGGCACACGTAACGCAAACACGTCGAACACGTGAGTCAACTGTCGCTGACGTCACGATTGCAAATGGCCTTGCGCGGGATATGCGGCTTTCGTATTGATCGTCGCGAAACGGCTCAATCGCCTTGTCCCGCCCGTTGCACCTGGGCGCGGTTATAAGGCTGACCGTTCGCCTGAACCGGCGGCGAACCGTTATCGGTGGGCACTACGCCGTTGCTGTACGCATTCGTAGTCGCGTTCGCAACTGCGTTGGCAGAGAGGGAGGAGTTGGCAGTCACGGACTGCGTGCTGCCATCATCGCTTGTTTCACCGCCGCAACCTGCAAGGCTCAGAATTCCTGCGGTAAATGCAAGCACTGAAACAGTTTTTGCGATCTGAGGAAGTTGACGAAATGATGGCTTTAGTCTTGGAGAGAGTCTGCTGAAAGAGGACATCTGTCTATCAAGGCCGATGAACCTTGGCCGCTAAAACGAACAACGTTCGCGTGATAAGGACGTCGCCACGAATAATTACGCAACAACACGGAGTACAACTAACTAATGATCCGCTTTTGTCAAGGGCGCCCGTTGCCGGACTCGCGTCGTGCATTAATTGAATTTAATCCTCAGATTTAATGCGATGCGCGGAAAACCAATTTCATCGTTCAAAAAGGAGGATTCGGTGATTCGTCGCAAATTGCGAAGTTATACTGATCGAATCAAAATCGACCTAGGTTTTCCCTGACTGATCTGACGAAACGAATGATACAGAAATGGAACAAAAATTGCCTCGGCGGTCGTAACTAAGCGTAACAACGAAATTTGTGATATGGACGCCTATCGGTAAGGTGCCCTGCCTCCCTTCCCACGCTTATCCAGACGCGTTCCCACGCTCTCCCGATGAATTCACCCAACAGCAGGAGAACCGTTACAAAGTTGTTACCTGGCGCCTACGGACAGGGGTGGGCACCTCTTTTCTGCCAATGTTTAGTTCTTGGCGGCTGAAAACCTAATTGAATTCATTAGTATGGTTTTAGAAAGAGAGACCATCCGTCGAGGAATTTTGGTGGCACTGCCCTGATCGCATTAAATAAATCGCGAAATGCGAATTTTCGCAACGGTTCGCCTTTGAGTTTTTGAAATAAAGAGAACACCGCGAGCCAGGGCGCAGACTGACACATAGCGCCAGCGAAACACTTCTCCATCTCTACCGCATTCGGTGATTCAGCGCGCAAACTCGAGATCTGCAAGTCAAAGAAAGAGCTTTGCTCGGGTCTTCCAAATGCACAGTTTTTGGATGTTCATGGTTATGTGGCCGACCTCACAAAACGCAGCAAGTCGCGGGACAGACACTGTCATTTTCAGGAAGGTTCCCTGATACGCTCACCAGTACCGATGATTCGCCAGAGAGCGAACGTAGCCGTCGCGCGACGTATGCGTATTTGCCGCGCGGGTAACACGCAATAAAAGACGGCGACGAATAGTTCTGAAGATCGTTACACGTTGCGGGAGATCATGTTCATGTTTCATCAACAACCGCCGAGTCGCGCGGCGTTGCGTGCGTGCACGCCGGTCCGGAACCCGAGTCGTCGTGCGCTGCTGCGTGGCGTATCGGCGGCGGCGTTAGCCGGCATTTCCTTTCCGCTATATGCGCAGCACGCAAGCGTGGGACTCGTCACGCCGCCTATTCGTCTCGACGACTACTGGGTGATCGATCAAAGCGGCCAGAAGCAGCTGCTAACCGACCTGTTGCATCGGAAAGTAACTGCGTTGCAGACGATTTACACAGGATGCAGTTCAGTTTGTCCTTTGCAAGGTGCGCTGTTCAGCACCGTTCAGCAACGGATATCGCAGTTGCAGCATGGCTATCCCGTTCAGTTGGTGTCGATTGGAATCGATCCGCTTTCCGACTCGCCGCCCGCGCTGCACGCATGGCTCAAGCGCTTCCAGGCCGGACCCGAATGGCGGGCGGCCACGCCGACGTTGCAGGACGTCGACCGGATGCGCACAGCGCTTTCGGGCAGCACCTTGCCACTCGGCAACATTGCCGATCACTCGACCCAAATCTACTGCTTCGACGCTAACGCAATGCTGCGCTGGCGAAGCGATGATCTGCCCCGCGCGGATCAAGTTTGCGAGGTACTGGGTGCATTAGGGCGTGTGTAATTTATTGGACTGAGAACATGTCACGAAAAAGATCGCTTAGGTTCATGTCGCAGTTATTCGACAGATGCATGAAAGCATTGCTGCTAATTGCATTCTTGCCGGTGCTTTCAATGTTCTCCGCGACGGCGGACGCGCAGACATCGAGCACGATCACCATTAACGGCACGAGCTTGTGCGCCGATGTGAGCGCCATTTCGACAACGCCTGGCGCCTCGGTCATCGAGTGGACCTGCAATGGTCAGAATAACGAGCTTTGGACAGTGACGCAAAACAACGGGCTTTATCAGTTCGTCAACGTCAACAGCAATCTTTGCCTCGACATCTATGGGGTAAGCACGGACGCGGGTGCTGGGGCCGACCAGTGGAACTGCAACGGCCAGCCGAATCAAAGCTTTCAGCTGATACCGCAAGGTGGCGGCTTTGCAATCGTTGCGTCGCAGAGTAACTTGTGTCTGGCGATTGCGGGTCTCACCGCGCAGGGCTCGCAGATCACGCAGCAGCCTTGCAGCGGCGGCCCGCTGCAGACGTGGCAGATCAGCGGCATGACCGCGAAAACATTGCCGGCGAAGTGGACGACACCCTATAACCTGTCGATCGTGCCGGCTGCTGCGGCGAATCTCCCCGATGGAACGGTGGTACTGTGGTCCGCTGACCAGAAGCTGAACTTTACGGCTGGCGAAGTCACCCCCGGCAACACGTACACCGCAATCTTCAACCCGACTACCGGCACCAGCAAACAGGTGTACGTGACGAATACCGGCCACGATATGTTCTGCCCTGGCATCGTCAATCTTCCGGATGGTCGTATTTACGTCACCGGTGGCTCGAGCAGCGACGAGACGAGCTTCTACACGCCTTCCACTGGACAATGGTCATCAGGTCCTCTAATGAAGATTGCGCGCGCCTATCAGGGCAGCGTGACGTTGAGCAATGGCAACGTATTCCAGGTGGGTGGTTCGTGGAACGGAGGCGAAGGCGGCAAGACCGGCGAAACCTGGTCACCGAGTACGGGTTGGCAGGTCAACAGCGCCATTCTCGCCGACTACATCCTCACGAATGACGCGGCCGGCATTTTCCGCTCCGACAATCATGCATGGCTGTTTGCGGTGGCAAATGGGCGAGTCTTCCACGCCGGTCCGAGCGTTGCCATGCACTGGTTCGATACCGCCGGCGCGGGCAACGTGACGCCTGCCGGCAACCGGGGCAGCGATACCGATGCGATGAACGGCAACGCGGTTATGTACGATATTGGCAAGATCCTGGCTGTAGGCGGTGCGACGAGCTACGAGTATGCCAATGCGACTGCGAACGCCACGCTAATCGACATCAGTAGCGGCACCGCGGTGACGCAAACGCTTACGCCGATGAATTATCGCCGCGCCTTTAACACCAGCGTGGTCTTGCCGAACGGTCAGGTGGTGGTCTTAGGTGGAGAGGCATACCCGGTAACGTTTTCGGACGACACCGCCGTGCTGGCGCCAGAGCTGTGGGACCCTACCACCAAGACTTTCTCGGTGCTCCCGCCGCAAGCCGTGCCGCGTAACTATCACAGCATCGGACTGCTGTTGCCGGACGGTCGCGTACTGAGCGGCGGTGGTGGACTGTGCGGAAGTTGCTCGACAAATCATACGAACCTCGAAATACTGACTCCGCCGTACCTACTGAACGCGGACGGCTCGGCGGCAACCCGACCGACCCTCACAGCCGCGCCGACCACAGCACAGCTCGGGACATCGATCGCCGTAACGGGCAGCAGTGGCATCACGGCCTTTGCGTTGATGCGCCTGTCTTCTTCGACACACGCGGTCAACAACGAGCAGCGTCGGGTGCCCGTGACTTTCACGGTAGGAACGGCGGGTGAATATCTGATCAATATTCCTTCCGATCCGGGTGTCGTGGTGCCCGGCTACTACATGCTGTTTGGCCTGAACGCGAAGGGCGTGCCGAGCGTTTCGCGCACGGTGCAGATCCAGTGATGGCAATACTGTCACGGCGAACCGCGGCGCGTGTGGCGCTGATGCTGGGGTTGGCGAGCATCATGTGTGTTGCGCACGCCGCGCCGCTTTGCGAGCCGAAGGATCTCGGGTGCGCGATCTTCAACGGGCAGCGTTCGGTCGCGGCGCAATTGCGCGACGACGATCATCTGCTGCCCGGCTCGACTACCCGTTGCGCGAACTGCCATTCGCAAACCGGCGCGGCCGACGCATTCGCACCACCGTTGACCGCCCGCACCCTGTTTCCTGCGAAGAGTCGAAGGGACGGTCCGGCGAGCAGTTACGATCAGGCAACGTTCTGCAGGGCGCTGAGGGAAGGCATCGACCCAGCCAACGTGTTGTTGCGCAAAGCCATGCCTCACTACCGGATATCGGATAGCGAGTGTGCGGCGCTCTGGCATTTCGTGACCAGGCCCTAGCACGTTGGGCTGAAAAGTGACAACGTGCGGCAGCGTACGGAGGTGCGGCAAGCCGTCAGATAGGCTGCGGTTGCGTCTGATATGAATAACTCGATGTCTGTCTGCCGGCGCAATATATCCGATGCCGAAAAATTAGAAGTCTGCGCCAGGTCCGGCGGAAGCTTTGTAGACGATAAGACGATTTGATTCGAGCAGGCGGCGGGTCCGTATCGCCTGCATCTTAAGTCCAGCTTCTACCCTTTTCGTACACCCGCCCTGGGGTTTCGATGAATCAGAACTCTCTCCTTACGAATGCCGCTGTGGTTCGCAATAACGATGTGAGTCTCTCACGTTATTTCGACGTACTGATGGCCAACCGCTGGCTGGTCGGTGGAATCGCCGGCAGCGTGCTCGCCCTGGGCGTGGCATACGCGTTTATCGCGCCGTCGGTGTACCAGGCCGATATTCTCGTGCAGGTGGAAGACAGCATCCCGACCAACAATTCAAAGAGTCCTCTGGGCGACGTCTCGAGCATGTTCGACGTCAAGACACAGGCGACGGCCGAGATGGAAATCATTCAGTCGAGAATGGTGGTCGGCAAGGCCGTCGACGATCTGCACCTCGATATCAGCGCAAAGCCAAAGCGCTTTCCGTTGATCGGCGACTGGCTGGGGCGGCAGGCCAAAAGTCTTTCCTCGCCTGGTCTGTTTGGATTTGGCGGATATGCGTGGGGCAACGAATCGGTCAAGGTGTCCAGCTTCAACGTTCCGGAAGCATTCGAAGGCGAGAAGTTCGTGCTGACCGTTCTGGAGGACGGGCGCTACCGGCTGGAGCAGTCGGATCTGAGCGAGCCGGTCGAGGGCCGCGTGGGCGCAACGCTCGACACGACACTGCCTGAAGGGGCGATCACGCTGCGGGTCGATGCGCTGAACGCGAGGCCGGGCACGCAGTTCATTCTGGAGAGGCAGTCGCGCGAAAAGACGGTGGAGAACCTGCAGAACCGGCTGACCGTGTCGCAGAAGGGCAAGGACAGCGGCATCATCGGCGCGTCGCTGACGGGCTCCGA
>NZ_JBFPKM010000013.1:0-179545 GCF_040948755.1 Paraburkholderia sp. BR13444
CTACCGCTCGCGCAGACCGTCGACGACTACGCCGCGCTTCTTCCCTGGTGCATGCCCGCCGAACTGCGGTAAGTCTATTGCCCTGTTCAACAACTCTGATGGGCGTCGTTAATTGACCGCTTACGCTTCATCAAGCAGCGCAACTTCTGGAGAGAAACGCACTAGCGCGATGCCGACCTCGCGCTGCGCCGCGCTCTCGCGGCCCACATCGCGCTCGTGCATCTCTGTCTCGGGTGACAGGGTTAGCAC
Source organism: Paraburkholderia sp. BR13444 (assembly GCF_040948755.1). Lineage (NCBI taxonomy): Bacteria > Pseudomonadati > Pseudomonadota > Betaproteobacteria > Burkholderiales > Burkholderiaceae > Paraburkholderia > Paraburkholderia sp. BR13444. The sequence goes on from NZ_JBFPKM010000013.1 coordinate 250, forward strand.
CCCGCCACGCTTCATGCCGAGGCGAATACCAGCCGCGCGCGCCGCACTGTCGGCAATGACCACCTTGTCTTTCTCGAGCACAGCACTGCCCTGAGGCGGCTCAGGCGACCACTTCGGTCGGAATACCTCTAGCTGAAGCGTAGGCAGATGAACGGCGAGAAAGACGCGCATGTCGGGAAAGCAGAACTGGGGTTGGTTGAAGCGGAATCGATAGAGGCTCTGCGCGGGAGGGCCCTCGTCGTTTAACAATGTCGACAGTCAACCCGTCGGCTGATGGTCTCAAAGCCAGCCTCAGCAGCGCCGGCGATGAGTCCTGCGCTGCGGCAAGAGGCCTGACCATCACGAAAAGTGTTTCGGATGACTGCGCCGCAAGGTGCAGGCGTCGAAGCGATGACGCCTGTGCGTACTGCGTCCAGAAAATCAGTGCGCTGCAGCTTCGGGCTCGCAGAATCTGCTCCGCCGACCAGAGCGCATCCGCGGTTTTCTGCGCCTTCACCCGCAGCACCTGCCCGATGGAGAGGCCGATGTAGCTCAGGCCCAGTCCATCTGGGGTATGCGGTGGCTGGACAAATACTACCGGCCGCTCCCCGGCGGCACTGAGCGCGGGACGCAACAACCGGAGTTCACCCACGCCGGCTTGCTGCACCAGCAGGTCGACGAGCGCGCCGACCGGCCAGCCGCCTCCAGGCAACTCGGCGGACAGCGCCGGGTAGCCCGTTTCCACGACCCGCTCACGGCCACGCGCGAGCTGGGAAGCCCGCCACAGGGACGGGTGTATTTCTTCAGCCGGAACGGTAGCGGTGGGCATGGTGCATCAAAAAGCCTGTATATTTATACAGTATGCTACACGCAATTCTAGGATAGTGAACAGGCACTTTTAATCGGGGGCTGAACATGGATGCTCGCGTTCGGAAGGATGGCCATCCAATGCCGGAGATGGCGGCGTTCATGGCAGACATGCGTGATGCCTTCGGCGACGCATGTGTCGACGATGCGGTCCGGCGTGGCAAAGCCGGTGAGGCGACGTTTTACGCCTGTGAAAATGGTCGAACCGTTGGCACCGCAAGTCCGGCGAACGACAATGTGTGGCGCGTCAACGCAGACGTACGCGACCGGTATTACTGTCCCGGCTGTGATGCCCGATGCGTCGGACAGGGTGTAGGTTGCACGGAGTGGCTGCAACGGCAGGCAGGCAAGGAGAACGTGTGAAGCAAATCGGACCGGGCGTTTTAATGGCGGCACTTGCGTCGACGGCTGCGGTTGGCACCTACACGGAAATCTGGAATCCGCCAGAAGCTCGCGCGACTGCCCACACAGGGTCAGTGCTGCGCACAAGCCTCCAGGGGTATCGATCCCAATGCGCATCCGTAGCACCTCGGTTCATGCGGCGACAGCGCATCGATCGCGGCAGGCACAGAAAGCGTGCACATCGCTTTCCGGGGTGAAGATAACCCTGAACGATCAGTTATCCTGAATTGATCTCTGCAATCCTTTTGCGACCGCCCGCAAAGGCTGCTATGACATTCCATCCGGATCGACGTCCGGAACAGGTGACCTCGCGGTGCCGGCGAGGAATTGCCTGAGGCGGCGTTCTGCGCTGATTATCTTGTGCAGGGGTACGGCGGCGAGCTGCGCATCGTGCAACGCCAGCAGGCTCTCAAAAGCGGGAACAGCGTCTTTCGCGAGCACCCACTCGTTTGCCGCATGGGCCAGTTTCAGCGCCGCTTCCACGGCGTATTCTGCCGCCTTGAACCGCCCAACCGGTTCGCTTCCGTAACCGTCCTGCTGGAGAAACCATGCGAGGTACACGGTTCGGATCAGCTCGTTAAACAGATGCCCGTTGCCGTGACCGTCGCGGCAGGCAACCAGGGCAAGATGGGAGGTCAATGATTGCTCCCGCGCCGACGCCTGGTCCATCGGCAATAACATCGCTTTGGTGAGGTGCTTTCGTGGCCGCGAAACACCTGCTCCGCCTCGCCTGGAACTCATGTTGTCTGAAAATGTAGGTGTGACAGTGCGGCTATTCTAGCGAGGTCTTCCCCGTGATCGGCGATTCTGGCGTCGCGAGCCCCTCCCCGTCCGTCGTCTTTCCGCGATAGTCCGTGCTACTGGAGCAGACCTTATCCGGAGGACGACGCCGGCGCGGCGAATGAACGGGACCTACGGCGCAGGAGCGCACGGTCGTGTAATCCAGCCGTGAGAAGATTGGCGGACACCGCAACGGGCTCCCGTGAGCGTGCGTGGGCGAGCACGCACCAAGTGTCCAATGGCAGCGTCTTTGAATCGGAGAAAGGATGGGCACGGTAATCAGGTACGGCATGTTCCTTCTGGCGATCGCTTTTCCCGCGTTTGCTGGCGCCCGGTACGTTGAAGTGTGGAATCCGCCTGAGGCGCGAGGCGACACGCAGCGGGTACAACCGGTCCGCAAGGCACCGAAGCATCGGCGCGCGAGTATGCGAACCGGGCGTAGCCAGCTGCAGCACCGCGTCGTTGCGGCAGCGCCCGGCCCACAGGCATCCGTCGCCGCGGTCGGGCACCGCACGGGAGAGCCACGCTACGACGACATTCCCCGTCAGATCACGCCTGAGGGCAATGTACTTCGCGTAGGTGGGCGTCGCGCAGAGGTCGAGGTCGAACGCTGACGCAAAGCGAGCAATATAAGGGCTACATGCTGTGGGGCCATGCCATTCTGCCCGCTCCTTCCCGTTGACCAAGCCGCCCCGAACCCTCAACGCAATGCTAAAGTTCTGGTAAAAAACGCAGCCCGGCGATACCGTGCGTGCTGTCGTGGCTGGTTGAGACTGCGCAATCGCCCTGCTACCCGTTCCGCTGTTAGGGTGTGCGCCGTCGCCCGGCTTCGGCGTAAAAAACACCACAAACAATGTATCATTCACTACAACACCCACCCGCGGCGAGGCAGACCACTCCCGGCACGTCAAATTGCCGCCCACAGAGCCCGTCGCAAGCCCGATGTTGACCGATTGTCGTGAAACATTTCTGCGGCGAACATAAATAAGCTCAGTGAAACAATGCCTTGCAAGTATCGGCCTGTTTGTCCGCCTGTTTCACGAGTGAGGCTCCACGGTTTTTTCTCTCGCGGAACATTTATTTCGGAGTCCGAATCCAGCCCCCGTAGCGCGAGGCAGTTCGACATAGATCGTGGCATCATCCTTCGGTGCTCGGAGACTGCCATGCAGCAAATCAAGGCGGCCACCACAATCTCGGGCCATCCTGCACTGGATCAAGAGGTGGGACTGCCGCGCGAAGTCGTGCTGCAATTGGAAGCACTCGCCATAAACGCGCCGCGTCGGCGCTATCTCTACGTTCCCGCCGCTGCGATTGTCGCGCTCGATCATCGGAACTTCGCTCGCGAAGCCACAAGCTGGGAGACCTTGCAGATGCGACTGCATGACACCGGTGGGGCGATGACACGCTCACTCGGATAAAGTCAGACGTCGACACAACATGCTTTGCGGCACCGGAAGCTACGGGCGATCTACGGCTGCACTCCATCGGATGCGCAGTACGCTGCGGTAATGGTATGCACCGGCTAGGCGCCGCCGTGTGCTCGCGAGCGGCGGGCGCGAAACAGCGGTCACGGCAGAAGGCCGCTCGATATTCGCAAGGTCAATGTCAGAGCCAGGATGTGTATGCCCCATCGGCGCAACTGAATCGCGACGCAATCACGCGAGGGGAAACCGTCCACGTGTCGGGCGACTCGAACGGTGCGAGAAGCGGACGCGCCCTGCTCGGCTTGGTTTCAGGCCGCGACGTGCATTTTTTCCATTTTTCGCGCGTCGCTCACACTGACAAAACTTACCCCACAGGCGGAACTCCGCACCCGAATGGGCATGTGGTTAAGCCCGTCGGCCGACGATGCATTTCGGTGCAGGTGGCAGCGAGTTACCCCGCCCGTCGCGCACGCGCTGGCCGACGACGCTTGGCTGCAGCGGCAATTGAGTGCACCGAATTATTTGAACATGCCCGGATAACAGCATGGCTAACCAGCGCCACGCCATCACCCTCACGCGGGCCTACGCGCGCAGCGACATTCCGATGCTGCGCGCCTTTGCGCGGCGCACAGCGCCCGCCACCATCGCACGCCTGTACTTCGCCCAAGATGAGAACGGCAACGAACCCACCGCGGGCTGGGTAGAGTCGTACCCGCGGCGTATGCAGGTGTATCGGATGGAACTGGCGATTGTGCATGCCTCCCCCGTGCTGGCTGGACACCTGAAGGCTTCGACTAAAGCCCACGACAGCTTCCGGCTGACGGCGCACAGCCTAAAAATGGTCGAACAGGCGACTGCGCGCGCGCCATCGCGCAAACGCAGGCGGGGAACGCGGCGGGCCGATGCTGGCTGGGTGCCTAAAGGCCGGGTGCATCGGCACCGTCGCCGATCTTGTCGACTTCTCGCAAGTTGCGCGACGGCAGCTGGTAGCGTGCTGTACCGCGCATCGGGACCGGTCGCGCACGACGGGTGCGCCTACGCAGATATTGCGGTCGACGATCACTTTGCGGCGCCGCCAGCGAGCGTGGGTTTATCGAGGGTCCGTCGCGCGGGCCTGTGTCGCTCAAGCGCATGGCCCGTCAGGCACGCACTCTCCGGCATAAACGGAACCGACCGGTGCACCACCATTCCGTACATCGCCGCGAGATGATCGAGGCCGTGCGCGCCTACACGAAGGTACTCGAACGCTCTTTGCTGTGGCGGTCAGCATACGTGAGCCAATCAGTTCATCGTTGGTCGACGACTGCGCGGCACACAAAGATTTCCTCGGAATGTCCGTCCGTCGTCCGTGGATCCGACGAGGTCCCGCGAAGCGGGCCGGTGGCGGCCTTTCGCGTCTGCAGTTTTGAGCGGTGAGACGCAGAAGTATGCAGTGCGCGTGCCGCCTTTGCCCGGCAGGTGAAGATGCGACACCTCGCCGCTAACCCGCGGGATGGCGTGACCTATCATCTCATTGTCCAGTGGATCGACGTGATGAAGGTCGGCCGCGCCTCGCCCGCCACCTTGTGGCGTCGCATTCGGATCTTCATGCGAGGCACCGGAGGCCGCGTACTGGCAGGCCGTGCGGGTCGCCCTGTTGCTGGGCGGCAACTCTGGGCTTCGGCGCGAGGTATTGGGCTAATCCTCGCCACGGAGAAATGTCACCTGCATTGCTCAACGACGATGGGATTACGATCTGGCAACTGTGCACGACCGGCAAGCGTAGCCGGGAGCGGATTATGCCTGTCAGCACGGCGACCGTGCACGCTGACAGCGGTCGCACTCACGCGAGCTCTGCCTCGACTTAAATGCCGGGATGGGAGACCGACCGCTGGCCCCAACGTTTATTCCTAGAACTAGGTACGCCCGGAAAAAGCATGCGGACGGAAGCCTCCACCCTACCATCCCGACTCCATCAACACGATGATGGAATCGGCGCAAAAACGGTTCATTTCGTGGATGCCGGATCTGACCGCCGATGAATTGAAGTCGCTGGCGGGTACCTCTCCGCATGCGGTCCGGCACATGTTCGGCACTCAGGCAGGCGCCCACGATGTGCCACTGGATGTCGTTCGGCGCATTCCCGGCCATGCGTCCCTTCAGACAACAACAATCTATCTGCAGGCGGAAAAGCAACGGCTGCTGCACGAGGCGTTCGGCTATTTCCAACGACAGGGCTGCCCCCGCACTCGCCACCCAGCACTATGCTCGCGTCCACCTCAACTGCTCAACGCGCGACGACCGCTAGCAACGGTGACCTGCACGATAGCGGTCAATCGGGCTGAACAACAGATCCTGCCAATGACTAGGCCGCAAAGACGGGCGCTCTCGGGGTTGGAACGGCTCACAGCGAAAGCACGATTTCGGCAAGCTACGGAGCACTTCCTGCCGCCGTCCACCGCGTGGATCGCCACTGCGGCCACCGGATTCATCTGCGAGACTCAAAAGTCATGGTTCATGGGAACGATGCAGAGGGAGCTATTTCCTGCTGCAAAACGACTGCCCCGCATGGTCTGTTGAGTCCCACTCACCGTCCGCCTCGCCACGAAAGGTCATGGTTTGTGGGCACCATGATCTGGCGTTGATTGAGGTGTTTTGTCATTGCAAAGGGCTGACAGTCAAGACTGACTGACGCGCAGCGCACCCAGCGTGTTTCGGTCTAGTGCAGCAAATAAGGCTCAGGCGGATGGCGGCCGTCGTATAAATGATGCAATCGGGGTGCGATGCCACAGGCTAGCCGAGCGAGGAGCATGGATGCGTCTGCACGGGCGACCGCAGTTTCCGCATAAGTTACTGATTTTGTGGGACATCCAATTTGGATGGCGCGCCCCTACTTTCTGGACTTCCGCCTAAGCTATTGATTTTACTGGACATCCAAATTGGATGGTGGATCGCCTTGACGGTCCAATTCGCTACGAATGAAGCTTGCGATTCGCTCACTCCACTCTTCCGCCAGCGCTTCGCCGTCCTTACCCGAAAACCTTAAGCCGATCACTCCGCTTCGCACAGTAACGTCGCAATACTTCTTCCGACCCACAGTAATGGTGGTCGCGGTCGGCCGCGGAGCTTTCGGGCGAACCGGAGTCGCGAGCGCCAGTGCCCTTTCCTGAGTCATTTCGTCCGAATCCATCAACGCCTTGATCGCCCTTGTGACCGCTTCTTCGTGCCCTTGCTGGGCCAAAGCGGCAAGCTTGGCCGCCGCGGTACCGCCAAGTCGATGCGGCTTTGCCGCAATCATCGTCTTGGCTGCCACGGGAAGATTCTCGAACGCGAGAATTCGTGCAACGTGGCTCTGCGCTAGGCCGGACGCTCGGATTATGTCCGCCTGTGTGAGACCCAGATTTTCTTGAATGCGCTGAAATTGTCGATACTTTTCAAAATCAGGAAGCGATGGCGCAAGCAGATTTGAAAACGCGGCTCCCAGCTCAACCTCTGTGTCGCTTCCGGTAAAAGGCACCGCTCGGATTTTGGTTCGCTTCAGATCGTCCCGGTAGATAGCTACCCGGTTGTTCCCGGAAATGATCTCATTCCGACCGTCGCTCAGAGGTCGGAATACGATCGGGTGAATAAGAGGGTTAGCTTCGAGATTTGCGCGAAGTTCACCGTACTCTTGTTGTGATAACACGCGTCGGCGGCCGGGCACCTCCACGAGGGTCGATATTTCCACCTCTTCCGAATACGCACTGCCGTTCGACTCAAGCTCTTCAATGCGTTTGATCGCGACCTGTAGTTCCTTTTCCTTTTCCGCGAGCAAGGGCAGTGAGGCCATCAATTGACCTGGTGCTGTCTTCGGCCTGCCCGGCGCGTCTTCGTTGCTTTTCGGGGCCCGCGGCAGTGTTCCAATCGTGGCAGACTTTGCGGCAAGACTGTTTTTGATGCTCATTCGGCCTCCTGATGTACGTTCCAGAGTGCGACGAGTTGCTGATCGACGATTTCTGCGAATCGATCGTACGCCTCTCTCGCGCGCTGATAAGTTTTCAAGCTTCCTTGGTAACGCGAGATGTCGTATACCGTGCCAAATTCGGCGGCGGCCGTTTGAGTAACCGCCGTCGTGGGAATCTCTATCGGGAGAACGAGACCTTCGTAGGTCTTGTTAATCCAGTCACGCACGATCGGCGTCGCGGCTTGACTCTGATCGACTTTGGCTAACAGCACGTGAATAAAGTCAAAGCTCTTGACGAGCTCGGGCGCGACTTGCTGCATGCTTTCGGACAGATCAGAAAATAAATTCCAAAACTGTGTCGACGACGCATAGTCGAGCGCACTCGGTGGCGTGGGGACAATAAGTCCGTCTGCGGCCATGAAAGCGTTGATGGTCAAGTAGGACAGGGCAGGGGGCGTATCAATGATGACAACGTCGTACTCAGGCAAGAGTGGCTCGAGCCCCCTGTTCAGCACATTCCAAAACTGGAATGACTGATCCTTCGACTGCTTGAAGGGTAGAAAGAATTCCGCACCAAACAATGCCGCACTCGCCGGAATGAGATCCACGCCGTCCCAGTAAGTCGACTGAACCGCATATTGAAGGTCTTCCTCATCGCCATAGATCAAGGGAAGCACGGTTTGCTCATCCGAGACTTCACTGTCTGCCAAGATGCCGTGAAGCGCCGAAAGTGACGCCTGAGGGTCGAGATCGACGAGCAAGACTCTGCGACCAAACAAAGAAAGGCCTTGTGCAAGCGTCATGGCGGTGGTGGTTTTACTAACTCCACCCTTGAAGTTGCCAATCGCGATCTTCTTCCCATTGACTCCCGTCGGCCGCTTCAAATAGGGGCCAATGCGGTCAATCCACACGCGCGCCTCAGAGAGAGTAAATTCCCGGCTACGACTATGCCGGAGCGTGCCTTGAGGCAGGCCCGACTCCGTTCTCGACAAATAATGCATGCGTTGCCTGTCAATCCGGCACAAGTCGCCGACCTGAGCTGTCGTAAACACGGGGGGATTCTTGCGCGGGTGAGGGGCGAGCATGCTTTCGCGAACATCTACGAGCATTCCACTGGCGTTATCCGCAATCGATTTGATTGCGCTGAGTGGCATCGGCTTCGGTGCATGCTTGAGCTTTATCGACATTTGTGGCTTTTCAGCCCGTCGGACTGCTGTGTTCATCAACGGCTCCCTTATCGATGTAACGACCACCGTCACATGTTTTATTCAACACAGAGAACTGAAAGCAGCATCCGATGTTGAATTTCGCGGAAGCTTAGTGGTTAATCGGGGTGAGCGCAAGTGATACGTGACAATTTGCCAACTCCTACGAGTCCCGTGTGCCGGAGCATGACGGGCTTTTCCTAGAAACCACGTTAGATCGTCAATATATCGACGGACCTTCGGAGGGAGTTGAACCGCTGGTTTTCTGCTTTAACCAACCGTCCGAGAAACAACACCTGTTTGTTGTTCTTTAAGAAACAACGACTTTAAAAACGTTTACGTCCGTCGGATGCTTGCCAGGCAAGGGTTTGCAGGAGGTCAGGTCATATTCTATGGGGCGGTCGGTCAGGGTTTATGGGTAGATGCAGGACCTTTAGGTCAGCTTTCATGGGGCGAAGGGTCATGGTTCATGGGGTTGGGTCAGGGTCTATGGGGCGATCGCATGTGCGTAGAGCAAGTTATTGATTGGCCTACATTTTCTAATTTTCCCCCCCTCGCAAAGGTCATGGTGTATGGGGCGGTGGGGCCGCTGTTATGCGCGGAACTCAGTTCTCCCCACATACCCTGACCTTTCATGACCCGCGGTCACAGCCTTGAAGGGCGTCATGCGATATACCGAAGCCAGATCCCGCTGGCCCACAGGATCGTCTCGCCCCACAAACCCTGACTTTTACCGTTTCCGTCACCCACATCGGCAAAGGTCCCCACAAACCATGACCTTTCGATTCCTCACCTGCCGAAAGCTACCCACAAAATATGACTTTTCGCTGCCGCAATGGGCGTCCCCACAAACCCTGACCTTTCCCGATGTTCGCAATCCGTTCCGGAAAGGTCAGGGTTCATGGGGAACGTCAAACGGAAATACAACAAAAGTCAGTATGAGACGGTTGCCGGCATGACTTTTAGCTCCTAGAATCCGGAAAGTCTTATGGAGAGTGCATGCCCAACATTAAGCCGCTCGGTCTTCCGCCTAGCGAACTGAAAAAGCACGTTGCGACAGTTCACGTCAGCGGTGAACTGTCGTTGCTCGAGCGCAAGATCGTCAACGTCCTGCTACTCAACGCGTTTGACGATCTACTCACGAAGAAGCGCCACACGTTGCCAGTGGGCATCCTTTGTACAATGTTGGGTTTCGACAGCAAGAATCACGATGCATTGAAGCGTGCGTTGCTGAAGGTAATGTCAACACCAATCTCGTTCGACCTTTTGCACGATGGCGGAAAAACGGACTGGGAAGCGTCGCCGCTCATCGCATACGCCGGCATCAAGAATGGCATTTGCTCCTACGAGTACAGCGACTGGCTCGCCGGGAAGCTCGCGAATCCTGATATCTACACCCTCATCAACATCAACGTTCAGCGGCAGTTCAGCGGAGGCTACGCGCTTGCCCTTTACGAGAACTGTCTTCGATTCAAGCGAACGGGATCGACGGGGTGGATCTCGGTGGAAACATGGCGTCGGCTGCTCGGCGCAGATGCAAGTATGTACGATGAGTTCAAACATTTTTCCGCCGAAGTGATCAAAAAGGCCGTTAAAGAGATCAATCAGGTCTCGAACATTATCGTGTCTCCGGAGTACAAGCGAGAGGCAAGACGCGTCGTCCAGATACGCTTCCTAGTCGAAGATAATCCTCAAAAGTCCATGTACGACAACCAGGAGGATGAAGAGCAAAAATCTATTCGGGGCTCCGAAGCATTCAAGCGACTCACTCTCCTTGGAGTCGGAGACAGGCTGGCTATAAGTTGGATTCAGCAGGAACCGGATCGAGCGTTACAGACAGCCATTTATGTCGAAGCGAAGGCGAAAAGCAAACAGATTCGCGGAAATGCTGGGGGCTACGCAAGGACCGTATTCGAGAAGGGCGCTCGCATCGAAGCGGGGTCTCAGCGAAATGGGCAGACCGAATCGACTTTAATACACCCCGCAGTTGCCGAGAACGATACTTCTGCTGAAGACCGTTCGCGCCGGACGACTGCGAAAATCAAATCGTTGACGCTTGAGGAGAAGCAAAAGTTCGCCGGCGAATACATGGCAGAGGGAGGCAAGGGAAACACTTACCAGCCCGAAACTGGGACATTCAAGAACGCCTTGGAGCGAACGGCTTATACCTCATGGTTACGCGCCAAGATCGCGGGCGCGGCGGAGTAATTCCGCGCTGCTCGAGCTGTATCGCTAGGTTGCGGCCGCGGCCTAGCCGGTGACCGCGGAACGCTATACCAACGCAATCACTACGTACTACGAAGAGTTGCGGACGTTTCCGCATCGTGGGAATCCAATGGATGACATTCGCGAGGGCCTGCGCGCCACGGAATACGGCAAGAGAATAGAGATAGTTTTCGACGTCGAAGGGAGCAGGTCTCTGCGATCGGCATTCTCTACGGGCGACAGGACTACGAGACGGTCGTGCAGGACGACACCAACGACTCTCCTGACCCTGCCTGCGAGGTTTTTCGTCCACGCTGCACCAACTATGCGGGCGGTGCCATTCCCTCTGTTTGTTTGAGCGTTCGCGGGTAATCTAGGGAATCCTTGAAGCCGCCCGATATTCGCGGGAGGCCTTCAGTACAACGACATCGTGAGCGCTTAATCTCTCGATGCGTTGAGTCCCAACCGGTCAGCATAGAGTACATTAGCCGTACGCCAAAAGTTACAGGATAGGTGGGCATGTACCGATTCGAAGATTACGATCTTATCATCGACGCGCGTAGCGAACGCGAATACGCCGTAGACCACATCCCTGGGGCGATCAACCTACCCGTAGTCAGCAATGACGAATACGCCGAGGTCGGCACCCTGCATCGGACCGACAAAATGCGGGCCTATCTGATCGGCGTTTCCTATTCGCTGAAAAACATTTCGCGTCACCTTGACACCGTAATTGCGGGCCGCCCACGTCATGGCCGGGTGCTTGTGTATTGCTTTCGCGGCGGAAAGCGCAGTCGCCTTTGGTTTGATGCTCTCGATACGATCGGCTATAAGGTGGACCGCCTGCCTGGTGGCTGGAAGGGCTATAGACGTTGGGTAAACGAGCAACTGGCAACGCTGCCGCGCGAGCTCTCGTATGTGGTCCTGTCAGGCTCGACTGGTTGTGGAAAAACTCGCCTGCTAGATCAACTCGAAGCCGCCGGCGCGCAGGTGTTGAATCTGGAGGCGCTCGCATCTCACCGGGGCTCGGTCATTGGTGCGATACCCGGTACGCCGCAGCCGACGCAGAAATACTTTGATAGCCTGCTGCAACAGAAGCTTTGTACCTTCTCGCCCGGTCGCCCGGTGTGGGTGGAAGCAGAGAGCAAGAAGATTGGCAACGTACAGCTACCGCCAGCGCTGCTCGAAACGATGCATAAGAAGGGCAAGCTTGTCTGCGTGAAAGCGCCGATGGCCGAGCGAGTCATATTGTGGCGAGAGGACTATCACCATTTTGAGCAAGATCCCGATGCCTTCGTATCAAAGCTCGCCTTTCTACGGAGCCATGTCGGAGGAAAAGAGTTCGAGGTGTGGCAGGAAATGGCCAGATCACGGCGAATACCCGAGTTGTTCGAGCGAGTCATGGCCGCTCACTACGATCCCACCTATGCGCGTTCGACTAGGCGCAGTTACCCTGCACTTGAAGATGCGCCCGTCATTGAGTTGCCGGAACTGTCACCAGACAGTCTCCGCGCCGTAGCGCTTGCGCTCATTGAGCGCTTCGGCTAAGGCCCTTATCTCAAGTTCGCTAGAGCCGCTGCTTCGGCGCAAAACCACACGCGAAACGGGTGGGATAGGGCATATTTTCCATATCTTCCATGCAAGAAACATAGCGCGCAGAAAAATTTCCGCGTTGTACCGGTTGGTACCTTTCTTCGTGTTTCCGTTTGTAACTGAATTGGTGGAGGCCAAGGGAGGACGGGTATGGTCATATCTTATGAATTGATCTAATCGGGACAGATTGACTGATTGGGATTGCTTCGGAATATGACCACGACGATCGAAGACCGCATGATCTTGCTCCTGAATGAGCAGGCACGCCTCGCGCCAGGTGAAGACGAAAGGCCAGAGGGGGCATTGCGCAGGGCGTTCGGTACTCTGCTCCCGAGGCCCGAGCCTGGTCGCGGTTATTTGGAGCGGCTGACGGAATACACCCGTATTTCCGTTCAGCGCTGGCGTAAGGTGTTTCATCGTCGACAACGACCCACGCCAGACATGATCGAGGCGCTGGCGCGTCTTTTCCCGCACTATGCTTTCTGGCTTGTCACCGGCATTACAGACGCGGCTAATGGCCATGTCGCACCGGATAACGCTCAAACATTTCCCGAACGCCTGTATGCGCAGTCAGATGGCGCATCCCAGTATTTCCGCAAATCACTGATTCTATTTCGCCGACTGTTCGAAGAGTCGGGCGTCAATCTGGAAGATGACCATCAGCGAATGTATGCAACGGAACGCACCAGGCCGCTCGCTCACTGGCACGACAGCCCGCTTGTCGATGCGGCTTACCGGATCTCTCAATCGAGAGAGTACTGCGAGCTGCGTGAGATCTGGGAGTCCCGCGAGAAGTACCGGGCTGATGACCTGAAACGCATTTGGCCAACATCCCCTGACGATCGGCCGTGGGTTCAGCGCGCCAAGGATGCAAAGGAACAGGGGCTTTCGTTACCCATACTGGGCGCCGATCCCCGCACAGCGCACCAGGACCACTGCGATCTTTACTACGTCCCGCGAGAGCCTTGCCCAACTCGTTTCGCATTGAGCGTTCTAAACACGTCGCCGGCGGAGTTGACTGGCGAGGAGTTGCAGCGCCTGCGAACGTGGCTGAAGCAGCTGCAGGACGATGACCTGTCCGTGTTCTTTCAGTATCTCGAACATCACGGCATCGATCGCGAATTAATTTTCCCGTGGGAGCCCGGGACCATACGATTCGCGTGGCTCGGGATGGCCGAGTCTGAGATAGACCGGTTCGTCAATTACGTGCAAAGACTGCGTTCGAGTCGACCGCGCGATACGTATCCAGCACGGGCTCGGGCTGGGTGAAGGCTGGCGTTGCACTCGGGCGCAGGAAGTGGCCGGGCGATTCGCCGGAGTGATGAGATTTGTTGGATTGGGAATTATGAGCGACTGTATCAGCATTGTGTGCCCCTCTTGTGGGGCCAATCACGGCGATGATGGATGGGAAGTCTTGCAGGAAAACGACGTCCATCGGATGAGGTGCGAAGTCTGCCACGCGGAATTTCTCGTGTCGATCTTCGAGTGCGAAAGATGTGTGGCAGACAATGTGATTTCGTCTCTGTCTGAGCATGAAGTCAAGAATAGGACGTGTCGTGCGTGTGGACATCGCCCCGAGATCGAAGGCGAGGATTATGAAGAACCTTGTCTATGAGCGAGCTGTTAGCGCCGATGTCGAGAAGGTGGGCATTCGCCTCTATCAGGTGCCAAGCGGTTTCATTGCGGAAAGGTATCTGATTCAGGGTGACGAACTGATGCTGGTTCAGATTTTGCCGGTTTCATCAAAAGGCGAGTTTGAAAAGTTCGTGCTTTCGGACCCACATCATTCGGTGATGCGGGCAATTTATATGGAAGTGCGAAACCTTGTCTGGGCGGATGGGGTTAGTGACGTAATCTAGACGGATCGATCGTAATGGAACTGAGCTTTGATGCCGTTATAAACGCAGCGGATGAATTGGAGTTGATACCGCTTGTTAGAGACGCGATCCGATCGAAGGGGGCCGAATGGTTTGTGTTCGTTTCGTTGCATCCTACGGATCATTCAGCTAGTCGTTCCACCCATCGATTCCTGATCGGATGTCGCCCTGAATGGTGTCAACTGTACAACGCGAACCGATGGTATCTGACGGACCCTTGTCTCGATTACGCACGATCGAACACGGCGCCAGTGTTGGGATCGGAGTTGCCAGTCCGGACTGCTGGGCAAAAGCGGATGCTTGAAGTGGCCGCGGAACACGGGTTTTTCAGCACATTCCTCATTCCTGCACACGCTAGCGAGAAAGGGCGGATTGGAGCTCTCTACCTCGGCTCGAGCACGAAGCCCGAGGAAGGTGAGCCGAAACTCAGGGAGGGGAGAGCGTTTTTCCGGGCCTTGGCACTGGAGCTTCTCGATTGGTCATCGCGAGCAGTGCGAGAAGATGCGATCAGAAAATGCGGCCTTTCGCACCAGGACGTACAGTTGATTGGATTCGTCAGATCTGGCTTCAATGCGGGTGCGATCGCCGACGAGTTGAATGTGTCTTCCACAACTGTCTATAGGCAGTTCCGGCGGATCAACGAAAAGATTGGTGTTTCGCACATTACCGCGGCGGTGCGGTTTGCGGAAGAAAATGACATCTTTGCACAACAGTAAGGGCGGGTTCTGGCTATCGACGCTACTACCAGCGACTGCGGCGGCATTGTTCTCTTGCCGGCATCCTTGGACGTTTTTGCTGCTCTTGGTTGCGGTGGTTCCCGCCGCTGACGCGCTTATCGGGCAGGACGTGGGGGGCACAAACCAGAGGGCAAGCCAAGCGCCGATCGGGCCCGTGGTTCCGGTCACTTACATTTGCGTGTGGGGCGTCGCGATGCTTGTTGCCCTCGAAAGAGCGATGAGCGCGAGACCGCTGGAGTTTGCCGGACTGGTGATTGCCTCCGGGGTGTTGAGTGCTTTTGCGATGGCGCACATTCATGAGGTATTGCACCGGGGCGGGCGTCGGTCCAAGTTGATCTCCGACGTTGCGCTAGCCGTCGCTGGATACCCTCACTACCGAGTCGTACATCAACTCCACCATGGTCACGTCGGCGATCCGCGATTCGGCTCAACGGCCCATGTTGGCCTGTCGGTTTGGTGTCACGTCGGCCGTTCCTTTTTCTCGGCGCTGAGATCCGCTATCGCTTACGAGGTGCGCCAGGCTAGCGGTTGGAGGGAAAGCCGGCTCCTGCAAATCGTCCTGGTCAGCGTAGCGGTAGCGGCTCTTTTCGCGTGGTTCGCCGGCTGGCATGGGGTCGTATTCTACGTCGGGCAAGGCATAGTCTCCATTTTCGTCGTAGAAACGGTTGGCTATCTGCAGCACTATGGCCTGTGTGGCAGTCCTGATGAATTGGAAAATCAGGTCGCGTGGGATGTTAATTTCTGGCTGTCCAACCGGTTATTCGTAAATAACGGTCTTCACACTCACCACCATTTAGAGCAGACGCGTACCTATGATCGCCTGGTTCACACCGGGAGAGCGCTTCCTGGCGGCTATCTGCACATGTTCGGTCTGGCGTTAATTCCACCGCTCTGGTTCTCGGTCATGAACCATAGGCTGTCAAACGCAAACGACTAGCACAAAACGCTGGCGGTAGCAAGGCTAAGTAGGCCTCTTGAATTCGTCACACCATCTGCCGGAAAGTGTCACTACGGTGTTGTCTTAGTAGTGCGCTTGCGTGCGGCAATAGCGAGCATGCGTTCGGCGAACATCGTTATCTCGTCTGGGGTCATGAGCTCGGCGAGAGACATTGTAGTGACGGTTTCACGCATTTCGTCGACATCTGTATCGTCGCGAACGCTGAGCTGGGGATAGGTCGACTCCAAACGAGCGACCAGCTCAGCGTTGAGTGGGCGCCGATTCTTCGTGGCGGATTCCTTCAACTGGTAGTAGAGGGACCACGGTAGCCGGAATTGTGAGCGGTAGCTGTCTTTCATAGTGACATTTGACACTATGGTGGCGCTGGAATATAGTGACACAGTGTCACTATACAATAGTGACTAAAAAGCACTAGAGGAGAGGGAATGGGTGACATCGTTCGCTCGCAGTGTCGACTCCCCCGAGAGCTAAATGAGTGGCTCATCGAGCGAGCAAAGCAGGAGGCGCGGTCGAAAAATGCGCAGCTGGTTGTTGAGCTGCGTACTCGTCGGGCCGAACTAGAAGATGAGGCGGTCTGCAAGGGATGCGCATCGAATGCGCCGGCGTCGCCAACGTCGCGACACGAGGAGGTGTCAGAAGGAGATTAATTCGGCTCGCATCGCGATTCGGCCAGGTTGTTGATGGTACCCGGAGAGCGATACGAGCGGTTGATGTCGATGCTACCAACACTGACACCAACCTAACCATTTCGCAACCCTGTGAGGACTAACTATGGCTACCGCCATTATAGGCGCGGTCACGCCCGCCCCTGCAATTCAGCACTTCTTGCTTAGCAAGCCACCCTCGCTGACTCGCTCGCAAACAAAGTCGGCGGTCACGCTAGCCCTGTTGTTCGTTGCTGCGCTGTTCCCCGAATACGCCTATGCGATGGATTACAGCACAGGCACTGGCTTGGTTCGCGACTTCGTTAGCTGGTTGTTCGTCGACGCGGGTCCCTATGTCTTCATGGCGATTCTCGGCATCTGTGTCCTCGGGGTGCCGAAGGGTTGGATTCCGATGAAGGGTGCCGTGATCGCGGTTATCTGCTCATTTGTATTCTTCGCGGTCCCTTCCATCGTCCGCTATGCGGCTTCGGTCGCTTCCTCGCAGATCTGAGGTGAGGTCATGCGTGAAGTACACGAAATCCCGAAAGGCATGGTGCAACCCTGGATGATATGGGGCTGCCTGGCTGAGCTGTTCCTCGGCTCGTTCGTATTGCCCGCG
This sequence comes from Paraburkholderia sp. BR13444, assembly GCF_040948755.1. Classification (NCBI taxonomy): domain Bacteria; kingdom Pseudomonadati; phylum Pseudomonadota; class Betaproteobacteria; order Burkholderiales; family Burkholderiaceae; genus Paraburkholderia; species Paraburkholderia sp. BR13444. The sequence continues at coordinate 17,462 of NZ_JBFPKM010000013.1, forward strand.
GTTGTCTTCATGTTCCTCAAATGGTGGCCGGTGATGCTCGCCGTGCCCTTTCTGGTCATCGGCTCCTATCTGATTACCGCGAAAGACATGTTCGCGTTCTCGGTCGCGTATCAGAGCTTTGGCGCGACGGCAAAGCCACGTAGCCTCAAATACTGGGGCGGAGCGAAGACCTATGCCCCTCGGTGACTTTCTTGATCGGCATTTCGGCGCGTCGCCATTCGTTCAGCGGAGCGAGTCAGACAAGGATGATGTGGCTGATCTGCACGCCTCGCGCGAACTCCCTTTTGGCCTGAACGCGTACTACAACGGCCATACGTTGCGCTCGCTCGACAGCGGACTTGTGCAGATTGTGCGTCTCCAGGGTCTCTACGCGGAAATGCTCGATGACACCGGCGTCGATGCGTACAAGCATCAGCGGAACACCGCGCTGGAGTCGATCGCTGACAGCAATGTGGGCATCTACGTGTACGAGATCCGGCGCAAGGCCAACCGGTGGCCAGCCGGCAAGTATTCGAACTGGTTTCCGAATTTCCTCAATGAAAAGCTGAAAGCGGGGTTTCAGACGCGGTCGTTGTATCAGCACGAAATCTATATTGCCATCGTGCGCTACCGGCACTACAGCGGGGTAGTGGGGCGGCTCGATCGCGTATTCAATGCGTTCAATCCATCCGGCGCCAGCGACAAGCTTGAAACGGAGTCGCGGCAGGCGCGTGACCTTGAAGAGAAGGTCAACTCGCTGATGAAATCGTTGACACACTACGCCCCTCGCCGGCTGGGGCGCGTCGAGACGGAAATCGGACCCTGTTGTGAGATCGCGCGTTTCCTCCGCTATCTGCTCACCCAGGAAGACGGCCCCGTGCTGGCTGACTCATACAACCTGGCCCAGGCGATCGCGAGTTCGTATCTGCATTTCGGGCGCAACCCGATCCTGGGGAAAGACGTTTTTGAGATCAACGGGCTCAACCATCGCCGCATCGGACAGGTGCTGGCCATGTCGCGCTGGCCCGATGGCGCTGTCGCCGGGATGGCAGACCGGTTTCAGCGGTTGCCCGCCGAATTGATCGTCACGCAGAAGTTTTTCCCGATCGACAAGCTTGACGCGAGCATGGCGACGTCGACCAGTGAGGCGCGACTGTCGCACGACCGGACGACTGCCGGTATGTCTGCGGAAATTACGGCACTGCGTATGCGACAGGCTGCCAACAAGGCGGTTCTTGGCACACACCACATGAGCGTCCTCGTTCATGTGCCGGTAGAAGGGCGCTCGCAGGAGGCGGCGCTGAAGGCGCTTGAAGCGCTGGATGATGCCGTGGGCAAGACGGGCGAGTGCTTCAAGAGCTGGGGCGTGAAACCGGTTGTTGAGACGACCGGAATGGAGCGCGCCGTTTGGTCGCAGATACCGGGTGCCAGAAAGCGGCACAACGGCCGGGTCGGCAAGGTGGAGACGATCCAGTTTGCCGCCTTTGCATCGCTGCACAGCTTTCCGCAAGGGCGTTTCGACGGAAACCTGTGGGGCGAATGCCTCATGGTCCTGCCGACTGAAGGTCAGACCGGCTACTACCTGAACTTTCATGAGGAACGCGCCGGGATGGTGCCCGGGCATGGCAATTTCGCGGCGAAAACGGGGGTGGGCAAGACGTTGTTTGTCGCGATGGTTACCAGTCAGGCCGATAAGGTGGAACCCCGGGTGCACTGGTTTGACCGTGAGAACGGCGCGACCGTGTTCATGCAGGCAATGAACGGTGCCGACATCGTACTCAGCCTGTCACGCTCCCTTGGCAACCCCTGCAAGATGCCCGACACGGAACGGAACCGCGCGATGCTGCGCGAGCTGCTGCAGATGATGGCGACGTGCTACGGCTACAGGCTTACGGTCGACGATATCGAACGCATTGCCACGGCGGTTAATGACAACTTCGATGATAGCAAGACTAAATTCGATGACCGGCGCCTGAGGAATCTGGCCTGGCGTTTCGGCGCGAAGAATTCGGACCTGTATCGGGCGATTGCCGTGTGGCATGGCGATGGCGCGAATGCTGCGGTTTTCGACAACGAACACGACACGCTTGATGTGACAACGCATCGTCACTACCGCTACGAAATGCGGGAGCTCATGAAAGACAAGGAGGGAAGGCCAGAGCTTCCCATCCTGCTCAACTACCTGACACACCGTATCGAGCAGTCGCTTGACGGGTCGCCCGCGATCATCGTGTGGGACGAAGCCCAGACGTACATTCGCAATCCGTTCTGGCAACAGAAGGTCGAGTTGTATCGCGAGACATTTCGTCGGCGCAACTGCGTGACGCTCTTCATTACGCCCGAGCCGAGCGCTCTCTATCGGCCAGTGGCGGCCGTCAGGAATCAGGCGGTGACGAGCTTCTATTTCGCGAATGACAAGGCAGATCGACGGGACTACGTCGATAACCTGGACTTTTCGCAGAGCGAGTTCGAATTCATCGAGCGCGCTGCGCCTACTGACTACAAGGTACTTATCAAGAAGGGCAGCGGAGTCAGCGTACGCGCCTCGTTTGATATGTCCGACATGCCTGAGCTCGTGGCCGTGCTGTCGTCGAATGACAAGTCGGTTGAGCTGATGAATCGTGTCCGCGCTGAGTTGGGCACAACGGACCCGAGCCGATGGGTTCCAGTGTTCATGAAACGTGCGCTATCTGAACGGACGCACAACCTTTGAGTTGAGTGGTGAGGCGAACCTGTGATCGGACAGATTGCAATTGGTGTACTCGGTGCGGCGAGCATTTTCCTGTCGCAGGACCGACGCGAACACTGGCGTAAGTGGGCCTGTATCTGTGGGCTTGCAGGGCAACCTTTCTGGTTCTGGATGGCGTGGGAATCGCAACAGTACGGCGTGCTCGCGCTTTGTTTTGTGTATGCGTGGTCGTGGTCGCGAGGCATCAGGCTGTACTGGATGGGCAAGCCAGGGAGCGCAGCGCGATTGACGGAATCGACCTTACAACCGGAAGTGGAGGCGCAGAAATGAAAGGACCATTCGTAGCGGCCATCGCAGTGATGGCCATATCGACGTCAGCGTTCGCAACGGGCGTTCCGGTTGGCGATGCCGGGACCTGGACAGCGCTGGCCGCGCAACTCGCTCAGCTCAAGCAGGAATACGACACGCTCAAGCAGCAATACGGCGCGGTAACCGGGTCGTACGGGCGGGGTGGGCAGGGGCTGACCGATGCAATTGACGCGTCGTCCATTGTGCCGGGCAGCTGGCAGGACGTTGTATCGCAGCAGAAGAGCGGCATCTACGGTAGCCGACAGGCGACGTATGAAAAGGTAATGAACACGATGTCACCCGATGACTTCGCGGACAAGGGCGAGGGCGCGAACTACAAAATGAGTACCGACTCGGTTCGCTCGGCACTGGCCGGCGGAGAGTCGCTGTACGACGAGGCACAAACGCACCTGCGTAACTTCCAGAACCTGTCGCAGCAGGTCGACACAACGCAGAACGTCAAGGATGCAGCCGATCTGCAGAACCGCATGTCGGCTGAACTGGGGATGGCCCAGTCCGCGCAGACGAAATTGCAGGCCATCAACGCGAATCTGACGGCGAACCAGCTCAACGGGAGTAACCAGGCCACCGCAGAACGCGAGAAGTTTTTTCAGAACGTATCGAAGTGAGGATCGACATGCGACGCATCGCTTTTTACCTTCTGATCGCCGGGGCCACGTGTCTCGCCGGTTGTGCGCATTCCGGCGCGATATCGAAATCGCCGTGCGCGTGCGATTTTCATCCGATCGGGCAGCAGGCGTAACGGGAGCGCCGTGGGCCTGCCGGTGCACGGGTGATTGAAACTGGAGACAGGCATATGTGGCAGACAGTCAAACTTGGTTGGTACTTTCTCGCGGCCGCCGTAGTCGTTGGATGCGGCCTTATGTTCGTTCGCCTTTACGTCGTTCAAACCAGTCACTCGGTTGGCAACGCTGGCGAACCGCCAGCACAGACCGCGCCGGCGTTCGAGCCGAAGACGGAAGCGTATTACCTCGCGCACCAGGGCGAAATGAAGCAGCGACTGGCTGAATGCAAGAACCAGGGTGTCGGAGTCGGAGCCGACACGCCGGAAGCAAGGGATTGCACGGCCGCCGCCGCGGCGCTTAACGATAGGTTCTTCGGCGCGAGCAAGTGACATGGCCGATCCGGTAGATCAATTCATCCAGACGCTGTTCGACAGCATCCCGTCGCGGACGGAAACGTTTCTTTCTACCAACTACCCGGTGCTGGGGCACGCAGTCACGCAACCCGCGTTGTACCTCGCGATGATCTGGGTAGCGGTGAAGGTGATCCGCGTTCATTCCGGGCGCGATCCAGCGGACGTGTGGCCTTTGGTGAGGATGCTGCTCACGATCATGTTCGTGTTTGCAGCATTGAACTGGGGCGGGCTGGCCGGACAGATCTTTCACTCATTCCAGGAGCTGCGCGACGACACCGTAAGTGCGCTGATGGGTGGGCAGTCAATGACGCAATATCTGGAGAACGACTACAACAAGTTTTCAGATGCATCGGGCCAGATGATGAAGCAGTCGATGCTCAACATTGGCATCGTTCTTCTCGGATTACTTTTGCAGATCGTCAATTCAGCAATGGTCCTGATCGCGCTGGTCTTGAAGGTTGGGTCCGACATGGGCTTTGCGGTCACGATGCTGTTGTTCCCGCTGTTCGTGCCGACGTTGATGTGGAATAGCACGCGTGGATTCGGCATGAGCTGGTTCGCGGCGATGGCGAAGTTCGCACTGGTCGGAATCCTGCTTGGTGTCATCGTGAAATTCAGCTTCGATATCACCGACCAGTTTGTCTCGAAGATGGATCCCAATGCGATGACGTCGAAGGATGCCTTCGCCGCAATCATTATCGCCGGCGCAATAGGGCTTTTCATGGCCTTTACCATTCGCCCCCTGGCGTCCGCCCTGACATCGAGCGGCGCCGCCGGCAGTGGCATGGCAGACATGATTGGTGGCTTCATGATGTCCCAGATCATGTCGAAGTTTTCCGGCGGTGGGCGAGGCGGTGCCGGCGCAAATCCGGGCGCAACGAATGCGCTGACCAGTATCAGCAATACTCAAACTGCTCACGGCAACCAGCTTGCCAGGATCGAGCGGGCGCTTTCCGCGGGTGGCACTACGAGCCCTTCAAGCATGTCGAGCCCATCGGGTGCCGGGCAACCGGGCGGCCCAGGCGGAACGGCGCCTTCAAGCGACGCATCTGATGGAGGTCAATGGTGAGCGCGATTCTTCAGAAATCATCCAGGGCACGGAATGCGTCTGCGCCTGACGCACCGCCAGCCGAATCCTATGAAGCGATTCGCCTATCCCGGAATCGTGCATATCTGCTTGCGTTGGTAGCGTGGCCGATCGCGGGCCTTGCGCTGGCTTCGATGGCCTACGACAAGGCTAATCAGGAGTATGTGCCACCCGTGGTGCTCACCCTTGACACGCACAACCACGTTGCAAAAAGCGAGATCGGCACACCTGCTGTGCTCAGTTCGAAAGATGCCGTGATCGAAAGCGAGCTTGCCCGTTACGTGACGGAACGCTACACGCTCGATCGCGCGTTTCGCCAGGACCATATTGATTACGTCAGGCTGCATTCTGCATCGAACGTGGCGGACAGCTTTAACCACGAGATGGACGCGAAGAACAAAGACAACCCGTACTACAGCATCGCCGAGACGACTGTGCGCCGGGTCAAGGACGTTCGCGTGCGGATTCTCGACCGGGACGATCATAAGGCCGAAGCAACGTTCGCGACCTACAACGACGGCAACGGCGACAACAAGACTGTGTACTGGCATGTGCTGTTTCGATACGACTTCGTGAAGCAGGCGTTGACGCCGCAGAACCGCTACATCAACGGTACGGGATTCATGGTGACCGGCTTCGAGCCGAACACAGAGCCGGGTGCGCCGGCCCCATCTGGAGGGTGAGATGCGAACAGTCAGGAGCGCCTTGACGGTAGTGGCAGTAGCAGTGGCGCTGTCGGCCGTGGCTCACGCAGTAACAGCTGCTGATCCTGTCCTGCGGGGTACGGAAGGCAATGTGCGGCGCCTGCCGTACATGCCTGATCAGATCTACGACCTGACGGTTGCTGACAGGACCTTGCTGGCGATTGACTTTCCGCGCGACGAACACATCAAGGCCATCGCGCAGAGCACGGCACCGGCTTTTCATGTTCAACGAACGGGCGACACGCTGCAGGTGACGGCCGACAGGCCGGGCGAGAAGATGGGGCTGAATGTCACGACGACGCGCGGCACTTACCACCTACAGATTGCGTCTGTTGACGATGCGCTGCAGGCCGCGCACATCGTGCATTTCGTGACGCCCTCGGCGTACTAACTAGGAGAGGGAACGACATGAAAACGAGTCGCCACGGCATGCTGGCATGGTCAGTGGGTATTGCGTGCGCCGTTATGGGTGTGAACGCACAAGCGGCCAAAAATCCGCGCTGTGTGATCACGGACAACCGGGTATGCCAGCTTCAGTTCGATCCGAATCAGGTCTACGAAATCACCGGTGTCTATGGTTATGCGACGACGATCGAGTTCGCGCCGGGGGAAAAGATCCTTAACAAGGCGATCGGCGATTCAATCGGCTGGCAGGTCCTGAAGTTTCGCAATCATCTTGTCCTCAAGCCGGTCGAGCCTGATGCAAGAACCAATCTGACGGTCACGACCAGCAACCACGTCTATTACTTCCGCCTGTCCAGTTCGAAGAATCCGGAACGCGCGACCTATGCGGTGCGCTTCCTGTATCCGGCTGACGGCAACGATGGATGGAGCGACGATTCGGGCGGCGTCTCTGACGCGTCGTATTCGCAACCCCGCATGGTCAACAGGAATTATCAGGTGTCGGGTGACGAAATTTCGTTCGGGCTGCAGCGCGTGTTTGACGACGGACAGTTCACTTACTTTCTAACCACGATCGGCAAGCCCAAACCGAGCATTTACGTAGTGGACCGCGACGGCACCGAGGCGCTTGCGCCCATGCGCAGGGAAGGGCCATATCTGGTGGTCGAACAGATGGCTGACCGCTTCACCCTGCGCGATGGCGATCGCACGTTGTGCGTGATCCGGTTGCAACAGGGTACGGCGACGCAGGCGCAGCGTTCACCCTGGGGAGGCGGAAATTGAATACGCCTGATAACCCGAATGATCTGCCTCGCGACAGCGGGCAGCCAGGGGGCGAGCCGGGCGATGCAGGCGACAGCCTGAATGAGCGCCGGCGCGCAGCTGATGCGCTGCGGCAGACGTCGCTCGCGGCCGATCCTGCCCGCGGCCGGCGTCAGACCTTTTTCACGGTCGCCGGCGCGATTCTGTTCTTGTTGTGTGCCGGTGGTTTCTACGCGATGAAGCATGACGCGCCGGCGCCATCGAGTAGTTCCGACAAGCCGAAGATCGACGAAGACACGACGAAGGCCGCGCCGCTCGACGCTGGCCGGCAGAAACTTCCGGCGTCGATGGCGGCAGTTGCGTCGGCACCAGCGGCAAGCTCGGGCGTTGATCCGGACGAAGTGCGACGGGCTGCGGAGCGTCAACGTCAAGCGGCCGCAGCAGCTGAGCAGGCACGCAGAAAAGCCGAGGCAATGCACGAGGCGAGGATGAAGTCGGGTCTGTTTGGTTCAGACACGGGGGGCGATGGTTCGGACGATGCAGGCGCCGCTTCCGCTGATGCTCAGCAGGGTGAGGCAGGCCTCGGCCGTCGTTCTGGCGGCGACGGCCCGAATGATCCGAATTCGGCCTTCGCGCGTAGTGTTGCGAACGCCGACGATTCGACGTTCAAGGCGCAAAAGATCGACAACCTGCAATGCAAGATGGAGCCGGGGGCCATCCTTGAGGGCCACTTGCTGCCACGCATTATCTCCGATCTGCCTGGCTCAATCACGATCATGCTGGATCGGGATGCTTATGGGGAGAAGGGCCGGATTCCGCTGCTGCCATGGGGCACACGCATTACAGGCAAACCGAATTCGTCTGTGCGCAAGGGGCAGGAGCGAACCTTCATTGCAAGCGCCGTCGCCTTGCGTCCGGATGGCGTAAAGATCCCTGTCGACTCACCGGTTGCCGATCAGCTCGGATCGGCGGGCATCGACGCTGACGTTGATAACCACGTTGGCCAGATCCTCGGCATGAGCGCGGCCCTGGCAATCCTTGGCGCGGGCGCATCGAATTACGGGGTGTCGTCCTCGGACCGCAATAACTCATCTGCGATGTACCGCGAGAACGTCCAGTCGTCGATGGCTCAGTCTTCGCAGCAGCTGCTGGGCAGCTACGTCAACATCCCGCCGACGCTCAAAAACGACCAGGGCACGCGCGTGCGCATTCAGGTCGAGCACGAACTGGACTTCTCCGACTACTGCAAGCCGGATGGCGAGGGGGATTGATGACAACGAATATCTCGCGCGTTCAACGCGAAGTCGCGGCAGGCGAACTGCGTCGCCAGCTGGACGACGCGGTCGCCGACGCGTTGCAGGCACAGATATTCAGGGACTTCGCCCGGGATGACGGACGGCACCTGATGCTTGTGCAGGCAAAGCTTAAGGCCGTTGCCCGCCAGTGTTTCGATGCGCAGGTGTGCCTCGATCGGCCAGCCGTGCAACAGGCCGGTGCGGTGGCCCGCGCTGAACGCATCCGGGGGCACTGACATGTCGATCGTGCCGGCATTCTTCAACCGGACCGAGTCCATCCGGCCGCTCTTTGATGACGCTGATGTCTCGGAGATCGCGGTGAATGGTCCGGGTGTCGTATGGGCCGGCCGGAAGGGCATGCGTTTCATGGAGCGGGTGGATACGCCAGTATTGACCGAAAGCACGTTGCGGGACTTTGCCGAGCTGGTGGCGCATCACTCCGACCAGGAGACGGATGCGAAGCGCCCGCTTCTCGCGGCCTCGATCCCCTCGGAACTGACGGGGCCGGGGAATCGCGATTTCCGTATTCAGGTTGTCCAACCCCCAGCGGTGCCGCCCGGCACGATCGCGATTGCGATCCGCAAACCGTCAACGCTTGATCTGACGATGCAGTACTACGAGGAAAGCGGTGCCTTCAGGCGAGTCAATGAACCATTGCCCGATGCGGAAGACACGGGCAGGAAGCTGGCGATGCTATACCGCGACGGCAACTGGCCAGCCTTCCTGCGGCTCGCCGTCAAGGCGAAAAAGAACATCGTTGTGAGTGCACCGACTTTTGCGGGTAAGACGGAGTTCATCAACATGCTCCTGAAAGAGATCTCGCCGGATGAGCGGATCGTGACGATTGAAGACGCGCGCGAGCTGCGGCCGCCGCAGGCCAATACGGTGAACCTGCTGTATTCGCGGGGTAATCAGGGCACGGCGAATGTGACGCCAGTTGAACTGATGGAAGCGTCGTTGCGCCTGTCGCCTGATCGCGTGATTCCGGGCGAACTGCGTGGCGCTGAAGCATACGTCGCGCTCGAAATGCTCAATTCCGGGCACGGCGGCTGGATGACGACGCTGCACGCAACCAGCCCCGAACACATGTTCGAACGCCTAGCGCAGATGGTCATGCGCTTCGGCTCGACCTTGCAGCGTGCCGAGATTATCGACTATGCCCGCAGTCTCATCGATGTCGTGGTGCAGATGCATCGCTATGACGATGGGGTGCGGGGAATCGGCAAGGTGCTCTATGTCTCCCATTAAATCGCTCGTCGTGCTTCTGGCGCTGGGTGTGATGCTGCTGTCCGCTCAAGCGTCACAAGAGGATATGCAGGTCGCTTCCCCACCGGTGGCAGCGTCCTTTGATTCGCTGGCTCAGGAGTGTGCCCCTGATGTTCATCACGTGCTGTTGGGGCGCGTGGCGACGGTCGAGAGCAGCGGCAATCCGTTTGCGATCGGCGTCGTCGGTGGCCATCTTGCGCGACAGCCAAAGAACCTTCCGGAAGCGCTGGCCACCGTCAAGGCGCTCGAGGCCGGCGGCTGGAATTACAGCATGGGACTGGTGCAGGTCAACGTACACAATCTGGCCCGTTACGGACAGACCACAGAGAGCATTTTCGAGCCCTGCACGAACCTCAAGACCGGTGCCGCGATTCTTAAAGCGTGCTACGCCCGTGCGAAACCGCAATTTGCGCAGGCTGATGACGCGGTACGTGCGGCGCTCTCCTGCTATTACAGCGGCGATCTGACGCGGGGTGCCGCATACGCGCAAAAGGTGGCGGCTGCCGTCCCGGCGTCCGGTGTGCAGGGGGCGCAGCCGATCGAGGTTGTTCCGGACGTTCGTCCTGCAGGTGGACCCACACGACGCGCGGTGGCACGGCCGGAGCGCGCCGCAAAGTCTGCGGCCAAAGACGACTGGTTCACGACCTATGGGGACAACGACGAAGACGGTCAGGTCAATGGCCACGATAGCGATTCGCGCAAGGCAGTAAAGGCGTCTGGAGCCGTCGATGACCAGTAACCAATTTCGCATGCTTGCTGCCGCCCTGGTGCTGGACGTCTATGCCGTCACGGCGGGCGTGGCGGCGTCGCAATGGTGGCATCACCAGCCTGGGGCCGGAGCGCAGTTCGCGGCGCTCATGTTCCCTATGTCCTTTTATCTGGTAGCCCGGCTGGTGCGGGAGAGCGGCGGCTGGATCGTGCTGCCGCCCGTGCTTGCCTTGATGTGGCTGGGTGCGGAGGCTGCGTCACCGTTCTGTCTGTTGGGTCTGGCCGTGCGCAATACGTGGAGTGCCTGGCGATACATGAGGGGCAGACGCAGGGCGCTTACTTTGGAAGGGGGTGGGGTATGGCGATGAAAAACGGAATCAGGCTGATGCTGGTCATGTCGGTGCTCGCTGCTGGCGGTCACGCCGGTATGGCCCGTGCCGATGACGACTACGGATGCCGCATTGTGATCTGTCTGGGCAACCCCTCATCGAATGGCGGGCCGTGGGCGCCGTCTACCTGCGGGCCGGCGATGGATCATTTGATGGACGATCTCCGCCACGGGCGCGGCTGGCCGCAATGTAAAGACTCCGACATGACGGTCCGCCAGAACAACACGCCTTACGATCCGTGCCCTGCTGGAACGACAGCTGCGGTGGCCGGCGCCTGGGTGGCCGAAGGACAACGCAAGGCCGGAGCCCGTCCGTACAGCGGCATGAGTGGTTTCGCACTGGTCGGAACGCCGAGGCCTTCCGTGGCGGATCTCAATAGCGGTTACGCGTATTACGGGCCGCAGGCCTGTGTGGGCAGCCCGGTCGGTGCGTATCAGGTGTATGGCGATCCCTCTGGCGATGCGTTAGCTGTGAGCTCGCGAAACGGGCGGGACGGTGGCGGATACGACGGCGATCCAGTCACCGTCACTGTGTATGACCACGTCGTCTGGCAACAGCCGCAATCGCCGAAAGCGGTCGACGTGTACGAGGCGGGCCAGTTTCAGACACGAATTCATTACTAACAGGGTGGCGGGGATGACTTACGCGGCAGCGAATGGTTGGACACGGGTTGGTCCGTATGAACTGGTTCATCCGACCGGATGGCGAATTGCTAGCTGCATTATTCAGGGTAAGCCCAGACACATTCTCTGGCACGGTGGCGAGACCCAAGGAAATTTTTCTAGTGTTGACGTCGCCGTCGCGAAGCACGTCGAGTTATCGGGTCAGGGTCGGTGAGGGCGAGGATGAGCAGGCTCTATCGTCCTCTCAGATCTGCAGCCGTCACGTCGGTCCTGGCGGTTCTTGCCTTCCCCCTTCTGACCTACCCGAGCAGTGTTCAAGCGGCATGCGTAGCCCCTGACGGTCCCGCAATCGATACGGGCTTTTCGCCGGAAGGTTCTGCCGAGCGGCTGGTTCTCAAAGCCATCTGTACGGCCCGGCATTCAGTGCACTTGTCGGCGTACAGCTTTACGTCGCCGGCGATCGTGCAGGCGCTGATCGACGCGCATCGGCGCGGCGTTGACGTGGCGGTGGTTGCCGATCGGAAGAGCAACCTGGTCGAGGATCGCAGCGGCAAAGGCCGGATCGCGCTCGATCTTCTGTCGGGTGCGGGCGTCGGTGTCCGGACGATCGACGTGTATCCGATCCATCACGACAAATTCATGGTGATCGACGGTGAATCGGTCGAGACGGGCAGCTTCAATTACACGACGTCGGCGGCCAGGTACAACAGCGAAAACGCTGTGGTGATGTGGCATGTGCCGGTCGTCGCGCAGGCGTATCAGCAGCACTGGCAAAGCCGGTTTAACCAAGGGCGCCCCTGGTCCGGGCAGGCGTCGAACTGACGGAGGTTTTTATGTTTGAAGACACCGTATTGCGGTTTAGTGACAAGGAGCGTCAGCAACAGCTTGCGGAGCAGGAACAGGCGCTCGCGCAGCGTCGCGCGAGTCTCGAGGCCCGCCAGAAGAATCTCGCATACCGGCAGGACTGGCTTAAAAGGGAGCCTCACGCAGTCGCGCAGGCAGTCGAGCGCGAGGACCAGCAGCGCCGTGAAGACAAGCAGCTCGCGACCGATGCCAAGGCGCTCAAGACACGCTTCGGCCTGAAAGAGGGTGAACTGATCGACACGGCCGCGATGCGGGGTGCGCTTGAGCAGGCGTTAGCAGAAAAAGAAGTCGAGCAGGCACAGCGGGCCGAGCAGATTACCGATCGGGCGTCGCTTCTGTCGGGTCTGAACAAGCTGGCGTTGATCGACGCGAAGAAGACCGCCGAGATCCTGCACGCGAACAAGGATCTGAATGTGCAGCGTGAGTGGAGTCGGCAGGAAGTAGCCGACATGTTCGCGAAAGCGCAGGCGCGGGTCGACGACAAGGGCGCCACGCACACCTACCCCAAGACGCTCGATGGCTGGGCGAAATCGCTGGAAGCCCGCAATCGTGAGCTGGAGCTTGCCGAGATCAAGCTCGATGCACAGGAGCAGGCATTACGGGCGCAGGTGCGCCGTGCGATCGAGGGGCCGGAGAAGACCGCGGCGCAGCCCGTTGCGGAGCAGGCCGCGCAGAAGACCGCAGACCGCACGGTCGAAGTAGCGGCGGGCAAGGCTGTGGCAGCGGGCGCGAAAGAGAGCGTCAGTATTGATACGTCGCTGGAGACCTTGAAAGATCCGGCTAAATTTGCGGCGACTGTCGATACGGTCGCGAAGACCTCGGGGGTCAGTGCGGAACAGGCCAAAGCCACACTTGAAATGCTGCGCGAAATGAGGGAAGCCAACGCGGGCAGGGCGCCTGCAGCAGGGACACCTGACAAGGCCGCGATCGAAGCTGCGCGCAATGCGTTCTTCTCGCGCGGCAGCGGGAAGAGCATGGGGCCGGTCGAGAAGGTAGCAGAGAAGGCCGCGGAGAAACCGGCCACGCAAAAGTCCAATGTTATCGAAATGGAAAACGGCAAGCGAACGCCGTCAGCTGCGGCAGTTGAGAACAGCGGCCAGACACCGGAGGCAAAGAAATCCGTCGACGGGGTTGCGCGTTTCAAGAAACTTGGTCGTAACAAAACGAAGGATGCTGCCGACCGGGGCGCTCCAGATGCCGGCAAGTCGGCTGATGCGGGCAAGACACAGCAGGTGGAAGGTGCCAGCGTCGTGCGAGCAGAGGCCGGACCACGAAAGAAATTTGCGGAGCTGAATGCGCATGAAAAGCTTGAGCGTCGAGCCGAGTTCTTCGGGAACCTGCGCGAGTCGGCCGGCTTTACGCGCGATGGCAAGCAGGCAGTCTCGGAGCGGGCCAGGGAGGCCGTCAGGCCGGGAAAGCAACGTGAAGGGCACGGGATCGGCTAAACATGCAAAAGCACGAAATCGTGATGATGCAGTGGGCGGGCGCGGCGCTCGCGCTCGTTCTTGGCCTTTGCGTGTCCTTCACTTTGGCAGGGTATCCGCCGCTGCCGTTTCCTGCGGGGATCATTCACGGCTTCATGGCGGCCGTGCATGATCCCTTGCTTTTCTGGGGCGCGGTGCCGGGTGCGGCGCTTGCCGTGGGTGCGGCATGGGCATGCCACGAATACCTGTTCAATGGCTTCGAAGGCTACCGGTATGCCAGGTTTATCCGTGGCACGAAGATGGAAAACCGGCACCAGCTGAGCCGCCGCATCGCGCGCCATAACAATCAGTACCGCAAACAGGCCGTGAAGCACGGCGATGCGCCGCGCGCGCCAGTCGCCGTTTGTGGCGTCGAGATGCCGACGGACCTCGAAACGCAGAACCTGATAGTCGTGGGCGCGCCAGGCTCCGGCAAGAGTCAGGCGATAAATGGATTGATCGCATCGGCACTGCGCCGCGATGACCGCATGGTGGTGGTCGATCCTAATGGGTCGCTCATGGCGCGCTTCTATTTGCCAGGCGACATCGTGATCAACCCGTACGACGCCCGGTGCGTCGGCTGGTCGCTGTTCAACGAGGTCGATCACGGATTCGACTTCGAACGCCTCGCACATTCGGCGATTCCACCGCAGAACGGCGATCAGGCCGAAGAGTGGGCAGGCTATGCACGCGCGCTACTCGCGGACACGATGAACAAGCTCGCCGGCGACGACATGCGTGACATGGTGACGCTTACTGATTTGCTGGTGCGCGAGCAGCGCCCAGTGTTGCAAAAGTACCTTGAAGATACGGATTCGGTGGGCTTCTTCGCGAAGGATGCGGATAGGGCGACGGCCAGCATCATCTTTACTGTGAACAAGTACATCCGGCCGCTGCGTCGCATTCCTGATGGCGATTTCTCGATCCGGCGCTGGATGGGCGACGAGAACGGAGGGAACATCTGGATTACGTGGCGGGAAGATCAGCGTACGGCTCTGGGCCCGACGATCCCCGTCTGGCTCGACCTGATCTACGCGATGATTCTGAGTGAGGCGCCGACGTTCGACCGGCGGCTGTGGGTGTTCAAGAACGAACTGGCATCCCTTGGGCGCCTCTACAGTTTCGAGGCTGCGGTATCGAAGGGGCGCAAGCATGGCTTGTGTGTCGTGGGGGATCTGCAGGATCTGATTCAGTTGCATCAGCAATTGGGAGATCTACCTGCGAAAGCAACACTCTCGTGTTTTCGCAGTCTGCTTGCGTTGGGAGGGGCCAACGCACTGACAACCAAAAATGTGGCGGAGATGATCGGCTGGCACGAAGTGGAGCGCCACCCGATCGGCGTGCAGGGCCAGTGGCGTATCAACACACGTGAGCGCAAGCGCGATCCGGAGCTCGTCGTCACGTCGTCGCAACTCTCGAATCTGCCCGACCTGAACGGTTATCTGAAATACGGCAAGGACTGGCCGCTCGCGAAAATCAGGTTCGGTGCGCGCGACTATCCGGTGCGCGTGCCTGCCTACATCGAGGCGCCGCTGCGCGAAGCTCAGCTGTCGGCCGCGGTCTCCGCACCGGTCAATCCAGCGCCTGCGCCGGAGGATGGCGGCACTGCAGCAATCATTAGCGGCGCCACTAAATTATGACCGGGCGCACGACCAACCTCATGTCGGCATCTGCCCAGCCAACCGTGATTTTTCACGGCGCGCCGTCGCACGTTATCAACATGCCGGACCTGTTTGGCACCAGCGTCGCGATCGGTGGGCTGGCCGTCGTCTTTTCATGGGTGGTGCCGAGGTGGCCGGTATCTCCCGCCGTAGTTATCGCCTTTTTTCTGCTTTGCCTGGCGCGGCTCGCGCTTGTATTCGTCGAAACGGCGCCCACGGAAATCGTGAACGACATGGAGCGGATTACCTGCCGACAGGGAATTCTGACCAGGAAGGTTTCGAGCCTCGAGCTGTTCCGCATTCAGGATGTGATCTCGCTTCATCCGTGGTGGCAGCGCGTGTTTAACGTGGGGACGGTCGTCATCCTGACGAGCGATTCGAGCAACCCTCGGTGCTGTCTGCCGGGCATGGTCAACGCGGAACAGATGCGTAACGCGCTCAATCGCGCTGCGCGACTACAAAGGTATTCGGGAAGTGAATATGGGGCGGGTCTGACACGTGGAGAGCATCATGCATGAGTATCGATTTGACGATGTAATCGTCGCGGCTAATGCCGATGACCTGCAGACGTACCTGGCCGACGCGCACGGCGAGAAGATTCGGCCTCTGTGCATGTGTACGCCGGTAGGTGTCCCGATGTATGTCGCAAAAGTCGGCGAACACCATGTGATCAAGCGTATGCCGAACACGGGAGGCGCACATGCGCCGGACTGTGTGTCATACGAACCGCCAGCGGAACTGTCCGGGCTGGGCGAGGTGAAAGGTGAGGCTATTCAGGAGAACATCGAGGATGGCATCACCACACTCAAGCTCGATTTCAGCCTCTCGAAAGCCGGGGGTAGGGCAGCTCCAGCTCCATCAGGCGCCGCGGCCGATACGGTACGTACAGACGGTGCAAAACTGACGCTGCGCGGCACCTTGCACTACCTGTGGGAAGAAGCTGGCCTGAATCGCTGGTATCCGGCGATGGAGGGCAAGCGCAGCTGGTACGTCGTGCGCAAATTTCTTCTGCAGGCCGCAGCCGGCAAGGTGTCAAAGGGGGAGCCGCTGGGGCGGTTACTGTATGTGCCCGAGTCGTTCTCGTTGGAACACGCGGCAAGCGTTACGCAGCGTCGCATCGCGCACATGGCCGAGTTGGCAACCAGCAAGAAAGCCCACAAGCTGATGATCGCGATCGGAGAAGTGAAGGAGATTGCGGAGTCGCGCTATGGCTTCAAGATCGTCGTCAAACACCTTCCAGACTTTCCATTCATGCTGAGCGAGGATCTGCATCGGCGGCTCCAGAAGCGGTTTGCGAATGAACTGGCACTGTGGGACAGCATTGAGGATTCGCACCTCGTGTTCATTGCAACGTTCGGCCTGAACCCGACCGGGATCGCCTCGATCGAGACGCTGGCCGTCATGGTCGTGTCTTCCAGATGGATTCCATTCGAGCATGCTTACGACAAGCTGATGCTCGATGCGCTCACGGCGCACAAGCGCCGCTTCGTAAAGGGCCTTCGATACAACCTGGCCGCGAACAAGCCGCTCGCGTGCGCGGTGCTTGCCGACGTGTTGCCGAAGCCGGTTGCGCTGTATGTGCAGCCGCCGGGTGTTGAACAGGAAGACGAGGATGCGCTGTCGAGCTTGATCGAGGAAAGCGACATGCCGTCGTGGATCTGGCGTGCGGGTGAGGAGATGCCAGAGTTGCCAGCACCGACGTTGGCCCGTGCGGCAAAACCATCGACGCGCGCCGGCAATACGTTGGACGAAGTCAATGCAGCTGCGGCGGTTGCTTCCGCATCATCAGCGGCGCAGGAGTCTGCATGGTGAGGTGAGGGCTACTGAGCCGGCTTACCGTTTTTGTCGCAAACAAAAGTCATGAGCCGCTTCGGTCGGAAGATTTCTATTTCTGTTCAGCAGGACTGCGTAGCACACGACAAAACCGAACCTGCAAAAGAAAAACCCCCGCCTGGCAGCGAGGGTAGTTCTTGATGACAGCCAGCACAGAAGTGCCAGAGACATCGAATTCAGCGAATTGAAATCGATTTTAGCAACTCTTCGCTCTGTGTCAAGCGTCGTCCGTGGGCGTCCGATCGCAAAAAATGGGTGACCGCATGAATCGACGACTTGTCAACCGGGCCAGACAGCCCGTACCCGCTCCATCCGCAATATCTCCGCGGCCCTGGCAGACAGGGCCATGCAGGCGAAAGCCGTTTCTTCCTTCGTGTTCGTGATGCCACGTTAATCCCGCACTTGCTCCGGTATGTCCGGTCGGTTGCACGCACGTCGCGTCGCGGCACTCCCGCCTGGGTTGCCGAACCCGCCCCGAACCGGGGTGGGCGGACACCCGCGCGTGCTGACCGAACTGATGCACCGCCTCGGGCGCTATCTCGATGCGCCCGACGAGTGGTTGCCGAGCCTGAACCGCGCGAACGGTTCGACACGCCAGCAACGCACTGAACGCAGCGTCGCGTGCGTGCAGTTGCTGCGCGCGAGCCTCAAATACCTCGATCTGTTGACCATGCGCGTGGGTGTTCCGTCGACGGACAACGGCATGCAGAATCTGACGCTGCCGTTTCTTGCCGGGCAGGCTGGACTTGATCAGCGGCGCGCGGAGCGTGCAATGCGCGACCTTCAGAAGGCAGGGCTGACGTCGGTGCGTCCTCGCTGCCAGCGCAGCGAGGACGGTGACTACAGAGGACTAGCTGCGATCAGGTTCGTGCCGCCGGCGCTCTTCGGTGCCTTTGGGCTCGCGAAATGGCTGCGGCACGAGCGTAGCAAAGCGGCGTTGCGTCAGCAGAGGCGGGCGGCCGCCGACTCGAAGCAACACTGGCGCGATACACGCGACGCGCGCGAGCACGCCCGTGGCCAACTCTGGTTGACCGGCATAAAAAACGGTGTAACAGACCGTGCCTGTCGCTCACGGCCCCGATCGTCCGGTGGCATGGGCGTCGACGCCGAATTCGAGTTCGAGCGCCAGGTCCAGATCCGCGCCGGCCAGCTCAAGGAGGTTGATCCTTCGCTGGACCACGAGGCCTGTTTCCGGCTCGCTCGTCAGCAGCTCGCGCCTCCACCCAGCTAGTCTCTACCATGTTCCAAACTCACCAGAGCCATCGCGTATCGCGAGGCAGTGGCTCGCCCAACTACTGCGATTCGTGGCGGCCCCGCGCCATCCAGGCCGTGACCGGCGGATTCGTGCATGCTCAGCGTCGACTGCAAGGCAAATTTCAGCTCGGTCCGCGGCGTTATCCACAGAGGCTGCAATGGACAATCGAATAAGTGTCGGGAAGCTCAAGATCTAACTGTCGGTTCTTTATCACAGTCTCTTTTCACTACCCATGGCATGATGGCTGATGAGGCAGCGCTCGGCCAGACCACGCCGGCTGTTCGATGTCGGATCGGGTTCGGCCATCAGCTGCCCTTGGCGACTGTCGACTCCCCGGCAACTGACTGACAACCCTGTCGGCAATCGGTCGGTTGACGAATGTGCTCCGTTCCATATAATGAGCGTTCACTCACTCATTGTTCTTCATGGCCCGCCCTCTCAGTGCAGACAAGCGCCAAGCGATCCTCGAGGCGGCCACCCGGCTGATCGCAGCGGAGGGACTGTCCGCCTCCACAGCTCGCATCGCGAGGGCAGCCGGCGTCGCCGAGGGGACCATCTTCATCTACTTTGAGAACAAGGATGAACTGGCCAACCAGCTGTATCTGGACCTCAAAGGCCAGCTGCGACTGGCTTATTCGGACCTGCCGGGCTCGAAGGATCTGCGCGAAAGTCTTTGGCAGTTTTGGTCCGCCTACGTGAGCTGGGGGCTGGCGCATCCAGCGCAGCGCCAGGCGATGACGAAGCTCCAAGTCTCCGACCGAATCAGCCCCGCAACGCGGGAGTCGGTCGCGGAAAGCTTCCAGGTCGTCAGCGGCCTGTTGATGAAGGCCAGGTCGCAGGGGGCGCTGCGCAAGCAGCCGTCGGCATTCGTCGGCGCGCTGATGGTTGCGATGGCCGAGGCCACTATCGATTCGATCGCCGCGGAGCCCAAGCTCGCCAAGACCGCTTGCGCCGACGGCTTCTCGGCATTCTGGCGCGCCATCGCGACGGGCTGATTTCTAACGAGCGCCCCGCCGTCCTTCGGCCCAACTCAAGAAGGAACGAAGATGAATGAACCAACCCGACGCGATTTTCTCGCGGTCGTGGCCCTAGGCGGCGCCGGACTTGTCGCGGGCTGCGCGTCGCTGGCCGGACGGAATCCACACAACTTGGAAGGAAGCATGATGATGCGTAAAGTGAGTTTCAAGCGAGATGGCTTGACGCTGGCGGGAAACCTGTTCGAGCCCGAGAACTTCAACAACGAGAGCGGCCGTTACCCGGCGGTCGTCGTGACGGGCTCTCTCAGTTCGGTTAAAGAGCAGATGGCGGGCGCTTACGGGCGCAAGCTCGCGGAGAACGGGTTCGTGGCGCTTGTGATCGATTACAGTCACTATGGCGAAAGCGAAGGGCAGCCTCGGCAATTGGAGTCTCCCGCCGCCAAATTGAGCGATCTGAAAGCCGCCGTCTCGTATCTAACTGCCTTGCCTTATACGAAGGCTGTCGGGATGGTCGGAGTGTGCACATCAGGCGGAAACGGCGCCTACCTCGTCGCTGACGATGCGCGCGTCAAGGCGTTTGCGACCGTCGCTGCATTCCTGCCAGACCCCGAGTTAAACGAACGTCTTGTCGGCACGGCGGAAATTGACCGGCGTCGCGCGGCGGGAGCGGAGGCGAAGCTGAGATTCGAGCAGAGCGGAGAGCAGGTGATGGTGCCGACCTACAGCGTGGATGATCCGAGCGCCCTGAATTACAACCCGAAGGGAAACTACGACTACTACTTCAACAAGGCGCGCGGCGGCGTTCCAGAGTGGAAGAACGAGTTCGCCGTGATGTCGCACGGGCCCTGGTTGGATTTCGATCCGGTGAGCAAGGCGCCGGCCATCAACGTTCCGACGATCATGGTTCACTCCGACGGATGCGCCTTCCCTGAGCAGGCCAAGAAGTTCTACTCGCTTCTGGGGGCAGTGAAGGAATTGGCGTGGGGGGACGGCACCCATTTCGATTATTACGATCAACCGGCGCAGATCGACTATGCGGTAAAGAACGTCGCCGCCTTCCTCCACAAACATCTGTCGTAGGGATGTTCTATGACACGGGTGAGGCTACCGACGAGATCAAGCCTCCGAGCGACTGATCGCCGGCGTCAAAGTGCGACGGCTGGATGCTCACGCTCAATCGACCAAACGGTCGTCTGCCTATGTGTTCCTCCTGCGGAGCCCCCTTCGGGTGGCTCCGCACGGGTCCGACTGACCGCTTTGAGGCGACGAGTTCAGGATCACGGATGTCGCTGAAGGGTCGGTCAGCGACGTTCGAAACGCACCCCTGAACGCTCGGCGTACGAAAAGGCCCGAATCTTGGCAGCACCCTGTTTGGGGTATTTTTACGCTGAAAAACGCAATACAAAAGCCCGCGCCTGATTAAGTGCGAGCTGTAAAACAGCGCCATTCCGAGACAGGGGGCGTTCGCCTAAGCATAAGGCTGAGTGAAAATCAGTTGGTTTATTTAACGTTGACTAATCCCCTGGATAACCGGATCAATCACCGATTTCCGGCCCACCGCGTCCGCGCGATGCTGTGCGCTCACGCGGCGGCTTATCCCGTTCGACCGCCTGGCCAGCCGCTTCGCGCAGTTGAGCCTTGAACTCGTTGCGCCGTTCCTGACGTTCTTCTGGCGTCAGGTCGGCGAAACGCCGAGATGCGGTGGCTGGCGTCGGCGGTTGCGGGTGTCCGGCAGCTGCCGCGTCGATGCCAGCGCGTTGCGCCCGGGCCTGCGCTACTTCGTGGACAAGCGCTGCCGCTCGCGCGGCGCCGCTGAGTTCAACGAGCGCGCGCCAGGCGCGGTCATCCCGCTCGACTACGTGGCGGATCTCGCGGCGCATTCCCGGATCGAGTCGGTTCAGTCCAACACTCGCCCGCTTCAGCGCCGCACGATCCTTCGCCGGCACCGGCTTGCCTGCCCGGTTTGCGGCCGCCGCAGCGGAGAGGGCATCGGCATACTGCTCGACTGTACGATCGAGGGTCTTTTCGGCCCGTTGCGGCCGCGGCGCATTGGAGAATTCCGCGCGTCGCTGGTTCAGCGTGTGCCGGTAGCCCAGTTCGGGACGGCGATCACGTTCCGCCTGCAGCTCATGCTGCGCACTGAACGATTTTTCGTCGGCGCGCGACAGGCTGCGCATCAGCGCTGCGCCGTCCGCAAACTCGTCTCGGCCGGCCGCCACAATCAGATTTTCCTTGTGTCGGGTCATCGCGACGTAGGCCAGTTCCGCGTGCATGCTCTTCGTGGCCAGCACGTAGGCGCGATCGATCGTCACTCCCTGGCTCTTGTGGACTGTGAGCGCGTAGCCGTGATCGAAATGGCCGTACTGCGCCGTGTCGACCGCGAGTCGCCGGCCGTCATCGAGGCGCACATGCAGCACGATGCCTGCCGCGTGCCTATCCGGCAGCACCTCGATCTGCTCGACCGTGCCCAGCGTCCCGTTCTTGACCTGCATTACGTATTCGTTCTGCAGGAACATGATCCGCTCGCCGGCGGCGATCGCGATGTGCCGCTCCTCGGTTCGCACGGTCTGTTCGGCGCCCAGCTCGCCAGTGGCCCGCCGCAATTCGCGCACGCGCGCATTCAGCGCGCAGCGCTCTTCGTTGGTATGCGTCAGCATCAGCTGGGTTTTGCCGGGGCTTGCCCAGCGATCATCCTGCCATTGCTCGATCAGCTGCTCTCGCGCGTCGGCGACGGTGGCATACAGCTGCACGCCACCGTGTTCCGCATACGCAGATACGGCCGTTTGCACATCGTGCCGGGCCAGCGCCGACGTTGCTTCGCGCTGCCAGGCCTCGTCCTGCCGCTTGATCTCGGTCAGGCTTTCGAGCCGGTTTGCGGCGGCCGCTTCGCGCGACACGGCGCGAAAAGCATCGCCCGCGTCGACCGCATGCAGCTGCCACGCATCGCCCACCAGCCGCACGCGCGCACCGGCCGCCTGCGCGTGGCCAAGCAGTTTTTCCATCTGCCGCGAGCCAACCATCCCGGCTTCGTCGATCACCAGAACCGTTTTCGCATCCAGCGTCACCGTGCCGTGTTCTATGCCAGAAAGCAGACTGTGCAGCGTCCGGCTTGCGATGCCGGCGTCGCGCTGCATGTCGTCGGCCGTCTTGCCCTGCAGGGCCGCGCCGATCACGCGCAGTCCGTCCGTCTCGAGGGCTTCGCGTGCCGCGGCGAGCACATAGCTTTTGCCGGTACCCGCCGCACCATTCACCACCACGAGCTGGCCGCTGCCGGCGAGCGCCACAAAAGCCGCGTCCTGTCCCGCATTGAACTTCCGGGTCGCCCGTAGCATTTTGCGAATCGCGGCGTCGCCCGTTGCCGCGTCGCCGGCGCGACTCATGGAACGCGCACGCTCGACCAGCCGGACCTCGATTGCACGCAGATCTGCCGACGTGAACCACTCGCCCTGGCGGCCGGAATCCTTGAGCGCCAGCAGTTCCTTCGAATTCATCAGGCGTGCGTAAACCTGCCGGAACTGTTCGGCACCATCGGTATTGCGAAACACGAACTGCTCGACGTCGCGTCGCGAGAAGATGGACTGATTGATCGTCAGCGCGGCGACGCCGATCGCGGGATTGATGAGCAGCCGCTGGCCATTGCGGTAAGCGCGCTGGCGATTCTCTTTCAGCACACTGGCCATCACGCCACGCTCGCCCGCGTAGCGCGCGACGCCCACTTTAACGGACGGCTCCAGCTCGATACCCAGCGTCCGGTAACTGCGATGGTCGATGCGGGCCTCGATGCCCGCCCGTGCCATGAAGTGATTGGCCGTGACGGCCCATTCTTCCCGCACGTCGCGAACAAACTGTCGGCTGGTGAGGTAGCGGTCCTTTCCGGCACCGCCTTTTTCGGGTTCCTGCGCATTCCAGCGCCTGAAGTATTGCGCCGGATCACGCGAAATGCCGTCGTTCACGCGTTCGGTGAACATGATGTGCGCATGCGGCTGTTCCAGTCCATCGCTTGCCGCCGGATTGTGGATCGCCCAGGTGTACGCGTGCCGCTCGCCGAGGGTGTTTTCCACGAACTCACGCACGAGTGCGACGCGCTGTTCATCGTCCAGTTCGCGCGGAATCGAAACCTCGATCTCCGTGTACGGGCGACCGTTTGCTCGCTCGTACGTGTCCGCTGCCTGCCAGAAAATGCTGGCATCGTGCGCGGCCCACGCCGGCATGTTGCCGCTCTCGGTCATCTTAAGGTCGCCGCGTTCCTCGAACTTCCCACCGCGGGAAATGTAGGCATAGTGATCCTCCCGCGCAATGTACTTTGCGTGCTCCCCTGCGGCGGCCTTCCTGCCTGCTTTTACGCTCAGGTGGTACGTTGGCATTGGCGGTCTGGCTTTCGTCTTATCATAAGCTGTTTCTATGCTAGCATAGAAACGCGGAAGCGCGCTTTGACTCGCTTTGCTCGCCAGATACTGCCGGGTGGCGCCTCCTTGCTGGCTCGCTTTTGCGGTTTTCATAATCTGAAATGGCTTGGCAGAAAGGGGTCGATGGTCGGTCTGCGCTGTCGCCCGATGCAACGTGAATTTGATCCAGGAGAGAAATGATGGCAAAGGCCGAATGGCTCACGGAACACGTCCAGTACATCAAGAGTTTGAAGTCGCCCACCGCCACCCAATCGTTGCTGGTCGAACTGGCCGCAATTCCGAATCCGACCGCGCAGGAGTCCCGCCAGTTAGACAAGCTGGTCAGGCTTGAAAAGATTAACCAGAAGGCCGACGCGATGAAGGCCGAAGCGGCCCGCATGCTGAGCGCACGGCGCGAGGATCAACGCAAGGCCCGCACGCGCGAACTGATTGAACTAGGTGGCATTGTCTCGATGACTAATTTTCCGGTGGATCGCGGCACGCTGACCGGCGCGCTGCTATGGGCACTCGATCAGTTCAGGACGGACGACGATTTGCAGCACACGCTCAAGAAACGCGGTGACGCTTTCATCGCTGAGCGCGAAAATGAGAAAAAAGTGGAGTTGCAGGCCAGCGCGGAGGTAGCTGCTGAAGCGGCTGCGGCGGAGAAAGTCCCCGCGTAACGCACTGTGCCCAGCCGGATCGTCCCTGCGCTGCGCTCCGGGTCGGCCCTCTCCCCGCACCTGCCGGCGCGGGTCCCCGTGCGCCTCGATCCGGGCGCGCAGGCGCGCGCGATATCACAGCGGTCTGCGTGGCTTCGGGCTCGCAGAAATAGAAAAAGCGCGTCGTGGGGAACGACGCGCCGGAGGCATAAAAGGGGATTCTGGAAAATGAGCCGGGTATCGATCAGCGCCCCGGAACAGCTTCATCCGGGGCGCTGTACTGGGCTCGCTTAGGCTTCTTCCTCCTCCTCGTCTTCGTCGTCCCAGACGACCGGGGTTTCCCGGCTCACCAGCACCTCGGGCAACCAGTGTGCATCGGCCAGCAACCGTTCTGCCGTGTCTGCCGCTGCGTCTTTCTTCAATTTCTCCAGCGGTGCCGCCGCTTCGGGGGAGAGCGCCTGCGCTACTACGTCAACGATACGTGATTTCGAAACGTGGTTCAGATAGCTCGTTCGCGTCGGCGTCCAGTACTGCGTCATATCGACGTTGAGCAGATTCATCAGCACGTTCACCGGGTGTGTGCCATCCGATTCGCTTACCCCGTTGACGGTCGCGGCCACGCAGAAGGCAAACAGGTTGCTCAGCACGTCTTCGCTCTGCGTCATGAGCCAGGGCAGCACATCACTGAAACGCTCCGGCAGCAGCGCGGTCCACTTTTCGCGCTCGGCCGAAATCTCTTTCCATGCCGCGCTGGCTTCCATGTCGTCCGCTGTCTGCAACAGGCGGTTGTGTGCGCACGTGGCCCGCACGTCGGCGGCATGCTGGTCGTAGACGCAGACATAGCGGTCATCGAACACAACCGGGATCAGGCGGTGCATCAATACCGCCAGTGCGGCCACCGGGTTCCGTGCAAGTTCGATCTGGACGGCGGCGGTGCGGTGCGCCGTCAATCGCTTGTTGAGGTCTTTGCCGTGCAGCGGCTTTTCTGCTGGCGCTGGCAGTTCGTCAGCACCCGTCACACCTTCGCGATTCACGCTGGCCCGGTCCTCAAGTTTGACCAGTCCGCGCTCGATCACGGCCTTGCCGTCATGGTCGAGGGTCACGAACGCGCCTGCCCGCGCCTTCTGGTCGTCGCTCCAGATTTCGAGACGTTCCGCGAAGTCATCCAGCGCCTGGGAAGCTGCGTTGGCTGCGACTTCCAGTGCGTCGCGGCGGGCGTCATCCTCGGATTCGTCCTCGGCGTCGTAGTACGCGTTCAGTTCCGCTGCAGCCTGTTCGCTCGCTTTCGCCAGCGCGCGAAGCTCGGTCTTTTCCTTCTTCGTGTACTCGCGCGACACAGACGGCAACCGGCCAAAGCGGGCCATTTCGGAAAAGTCCCGGCGCACACGTGTTTCGACCCAACTCCAGCCCTCGTTGCTCAAGGTCTGCGCGACAGAAACCAGCTTTTCCGCGACCAGACGATGCAGCAGTTCGGCATCGGTCACATACCCGGCGTTGTGCTCGTCGCTGAACAGGTCGCGGCGCACGTTGCCTCCTGCTGCCTCGTACGCGTCGAGCGTGACGAACGCAACCAGGTTGCTGTCGGCCACGTCGATTTCGTTGTTTGTGATCGCGGCGCGCAGCTGCGCCGGGTTGCGTTGCCACGCCTGGGCGGCATCAAACCACAGGCGTTCCTGCAGTTCGTGATCGTCCGTCAATGCAAGCGTGCGGATCTGTTCCAGCGTCATGCCGTCGTCGCGAAAGACGTCGATCAGGCGGGGCGACACGTTCGCAAGTTTCAGGTGCCTTTGCACCTGGATTTCAGACAGCGAGAAAAGAGCCGCAATGTAGTCCACCGTACGGCCTTCATTGACCAGCAGGCGGAATGCTTCACAGGCGTCCGCCGGATGCATCGGCTCGCGCTGCTGGTTCTCGATCAGCGACACGGCGACGGCATCGGCTTCGCTCACAACCTTGACCGGTACGAGGTAGCTGTCATCGACCCGGCCAGTCGTGCGCAGCAGTTCCAGTGCGAGCAGGCGGCGCTGGCCCGCGCATACGCCCAGCTTGCGCTGCTTGCCGCGCGCCTTCACCTCGTGGGCGACGAGGTTTTGCATGACGCCTGCCGCAGCGATGTTCCCGGCCAGTGTCTCGATGCCGGTAGGGGCTTTGCGGCGCACGTTGTGCGGTGACTTGCACAACAGTGCGAGCGGCACGTATTCGATCTGGGTGTCGTTGCCGAAACTGCTTTCGGGAACGGTTTCGGTTGTACGGTTTTCAACGATTTGATCCACGGTTATCTCCGGTTATGGCCATCGCACCACGCGAGGCACATAACCATTATAAGGACATAATGACCTAAACAAAGAATATGTTGATGGATATCATTTGAATTTTTTAATTGAACAACAAAAGCGATTTAAAATGAAAATAAGAATATGCTATCGTTAGGACAAAATGTCACTATAATTAAATTGTGCCTCGCGTGGTGCGATGGCCATAACCGGAGATAACCGTGATTGATAATGAAACCAGAATCTCGTCAAACGTTGTTGTTGATGAGTTGCGTCTGAAGTTCCTTCCTCACTACCTGGGCGCGCGATACCTCCAGGGCGAGGCATTGGTGTACGACTGGGCCGCGCGCCTATCGAGTGCCTACAACGGCGGTTCGTGGGACTTCTTCCAGTTGTCGAATGGCGGCTTTTATATGGCCCCCTCGAACTGCGGACGGGTGCACGTGCGGTGGCATATGAACGGCTACAGCGACATGATGGGCGCGGACGCGTTCGGGATCGTCGTCACGCTATTCGCCCTGTGCCACCTGGCGGAAAAGTGCGGCGATGACAGAATCATTGACCACTACCACTCCCTGCGTGCCTTTGCGACGCAGCACGCAGAGGCCGCGAACATTCTCCGCGCTATCGACTAATCAGCCAGCCCCGGCCTGCGGGCTGGGGTTTTCGCCCTACCTGAAAATCAGTGAGGAAGAAATGGACCTGACCCAAATTCGGCCAACCTGGCTGACCGCACTTCTGCCTTTGCTGGCCGTCTACCAGTACGGGGACCGTGACATCGTGCGTGCTGAACTGTTCCGTATGGCGCTGTCGGCGGATGCAGCGGCGAAGACAGCCGACGCGCTGCACCGCATCGCCAACATGCTCGACCGGGACGGTCATGCGATCGACATGCACCGCGAAGAGCTTCGCGCGATCGCGCGCGCCGCGCTTTCGGAGTTTGACCGCGTACCACCCCGCGCGCCTCTGGTAGCGGTTCACGAAGCGGTCCGCCACACTCGGGAGCGTGCCGCATGACGACAGAACTGAGGCGAGGTTGCGAACTGAAGCGCGGCGACGTGCTGTGCACATGGTTCGGCAATCAGACGATTCTTGAAATGCAGCCATACAGCGGCCCGTTTGACTTCATCTGCGGTGTGGCGAAGTTGCCGGATGCCGAAATGTCGATCGACCGGGGCGGACTCTACGAAGTGTTGTTCGCCCAATAAGCTGAACCGCCCACGTGTGTATGGACACACTTGCGCGCGGGCTTCGGAGACTGACATGCCAACCTTTACAATTGCCGGGATTGAACAGGCGATCAACGTATGGCGCAACCGCCAGGCGTCAGGAGAAGGCGCGGCGCTGTGCCCGAAAGCGCGTCACCTTGCCGAGATGGCGAGATGATCTATACACATGCAACGGCCGTCGACGTGTCTACCCTGACCACCGAGCAGGCGGAAGCTGTGACCACCGCCCTTTATCAACAGGAATTGCCGCTATGACCGACAAATCGAAAATTTCCCCCTATGTGCTCGAACAGTTCCGCCGCGAGCAGGAGAAAAGCGACGCCCACTTTACTACCGCGCCTGCGCGGCTTTTTTGAGGCATGGATCCAGGCTGTCATGCTGGCCGGTCCAGTCTATTTCGGCGATGGCACCAGAGAGGCCGTTGAGAACGCAAAAGACAAGTCGGCTCTCGCGCCCAATGGGGCGGTCATTCTCGGTGCCTTCGGTGTTCTCAGCAGCGGCGAGCGCACCTTCCTTGGCGCGCTGTATTTGCGCTACAACTCGGACGATAGCGTTCTTCTGTGGGAGAAAGCAGGCATCAGGGGCTTTACCGACCTGTCAGGGCTTGACATTGTTCGTCGCAAGCTTGATAGCGGAGCTTCTGCTGAACTACGTTGGTTGGTAGGCGGGTCCGAGGCTGACAGGCTCCGGTTCGTCAGCCCGATCGCAGACATCTGTGCCGGGCGCCTCCTTCCTGCTAAACCAGGACTCGTAATGACCGGAAGCGTATCGCGCGCGCCTGCGCGCCCGGATCGAGGCGCACGGGGACCCGCGCCGGCAGCGTGGGGAGAGCGCCGGACCGGAGTGCAGGGGAGGGACGATCCGGTGAGGCGTTGTGCACCTGTGGCCGGGGTCGTCAAGCAGCCGCAGGCTGCGTGTTTCCATCCGCGGCGAGGCCGTAGGGCTGGATCGAGGTCCGGCGCAGCAATGAATCGTTCAGGATCAGGAGGGCACCATGTTTCGAGTTCAGGTCTGGGATGACGACGCGAACTGCCACGTTGATGTGGTGCTCAGTTTTGACCAGTGGGGCGCGGTCGGATTCAGACACGCGCAGTTGGGCGATACGCTGGCGGAATACGACGATCCGGGGGAGGCATGGCGAGATGCAGTTGACCTGCAGGAACGATTCGGCGACGCGATCGTTACGCATGCTCGACATGCCGACCGGGGAGCGACACTTTGATGGGCGCAATCTGCCGGAGGTTGGCATAGAGACCGGTGAATCTTCGGCAGCCCCCGAAATCTGGACGGACGACTGGATCATCCAGCTTGCCGTGCGTATACGGGTGACGAGTGCCGGCGGCGACGTGTACGAACCTGCCCGGGTATCGCACCCGATGACTCGCGATCAGGCAGTCAAGACGCTCAAGGAGTGCGAAGCGCGGTGGCCAGAGTATGAGTTCCACGCACACATATTACGGCTGGAGGAAAAGGTCGCTGCGGACGCGATCGACCGGGCGCGAAGTTCCGTCCGAACCAGGAAGTCCGACTAAGAGAAAAGGTGGTAGAAAAATGACGGTTGATATTCATACACCCATTCGGGCCGAGTGTCTGCTTCCGGCGGATGAGGGATGGGAGCGGCCTCGAGGCGCTGAAGTTCAGGAGGTGGTCCGCCGCATCGGCCTGTCGGGTCGGGCTCTTGCCCGAGTGCTCGGGCTGAGTGAGCATGGCGGCCGCCAGGTCAGACGCTGGATAAGCGGAGAAACGCCCGTTCCCTATATAGCGTGGGCAATTCTCTGTGATATGGCGGGCCTGGGCACAATCTGGCGCGGCAAAACCCTTGAATTGGGCTTGAGTGGTGTGGCTGAGTCAGTGCCCGACGACGAATGACCAGACGTTACGTTTGATGTTGCGCGATAAAAAGAAGTGCCTGCGCACCGAGGCGCGCAGGCTGAATGCATTTCACGATAAGGAGATGGGCTGAATGTCCTGGCTGATTTCGAGGCCAGCCAGAACCTGAGAGGTTTTCAGAGCAGCGGCGGGGCTGTGGCCAAGGTTTGCGGCACGAAGTTCGGCCGCAAACCGATGCTTTCGCGGGCGCAGGTTGACCAGATCTATCGCCTCGTTGTTCGGCATTTACCGGTCGACTCTGTTTAGCCTCCTGTCGCAGCGCTCCAACTCTATAAAAACAAGGTAAACATGCTGTCACTGCCCAACAGGAAAAACCTGCCCAGATGGATCATGGGACCGCGCACTGTTTTTTGAGCGGCTTTGTCATCGCTCTCGTCATGGGGCCGCTATGCGCAATCTTCCTGTACGAAAGCCGACAGGGCGCGCCGGACCGGCCACGCGAAAACTCGCGAAACGTCACGCTCATTGTAGAGCGCGATATCGAGCTGTACGCGCTTTCACTGCAGAGAGTTTTGACGGACTCGGCAATCCGCAAGTGATGGCCGTGGCACCCCGTCTGCGAAATCAGCTCCTGTTCGACAGCGTACAGCCGAAATAATCTGGGCTTGATGCTCCTGTTCGATGCTTCAGGCAACATCGTCATCGACGCGGGGATCGATACCCCGCGCACAGGCAGCTTTGCTGACCGCGACTACTTCATGGTCCAGCGCGCACTATCCTTGTTGCAAACGTAAGCGGCGTTTCGCGTATGCCTCAACGGCGCCGAATTTGATCTGAGTTCGCTCAGCAGAGTCCATGAACTGTATCCCGTCTCCTCCCATTGGAAAGGCACAGGGAGGCGCTAGCGGATCGTGTTTCGAGGGTGAGTCGAATCTTCAGGACGCTCCTCTCTGCGGTAATATACAGGTCAATTCTTGGCACCATACATGATTCAGATCAGACACCCCGAACGCCTCATCAGCCTTGTTAGAGAACTCGCTGGATTACCGTCCGAGACAGGATGGGTAGAGTTCAAGGCGAACAACGAGCGGCCCGAAGACATCGGCGAATATATATCGGCACTGTCGAACTCTGCTGCGTTGTTAAATAAGGCATTTGGGTATCTGCTTTGGGGAATAGACGACAGGACACATGCCATCGTCGGCACGACGTTTGATCCGACGTCAGCGAAAGTCGGAAATGAGGAGCTGGAAAACTGGTTGTTGCGGTTGTTGACGCCGAAGGTACCGTTTCAGTTTTTTAACATCGTCATTGACGACAAACGCCTCGTATTATTGGAGATTGGGCGGGCGTACCGACACCCAGTACAATTTCAAAATACGGAATTTATCCGGATCGGTTCGTATCGCAAGAAGCTCAAGGATCACCCTGAAAAAGAGCGAACGCTCTGGCGCATCTTTGACGAAACCCCTTTCGAAGCGATGATCGCAGCGCCGGATGTGAGCGAGGAGGATCTTGTTACCCTACTCGACTACCCAGCATATTTTGATCTGGCCGAAGTGCCGTTGCCAGAGAGCAGATCACAGATACTCGAGCGTCTCAGAAGTGAAGGGCTAGTTACCAGGAATATCTCCGGTCGATGGGACGTCACGAATCTTGGCGCGATTCTCTTTGCAAAGCGGCTTGATGATTTCCCACATCTGCGTCGGAAGGCAGTCCGGGTCATCGCGTATGCGAGCAATAGCCGGATCGAAACGCTGAAGGAGCAGGTAGGCAATAAAGGGTATGCCTCCGGGTTCGAAGGACTGATCGGATTTGTAAATAATCTTGTTCCGTCGAACGAGGTCATCGGAAAAGCGCTGCGTCGCACCGTACCCATGTATCCTGAGTTGGCTGTGCGCGAACTGGTAGCTAATGCCCTTATCCACCAGGACTTCACTGTCGGCGGCTCTGGACCAATGATCGAGATTTTCGCTGACCGGATGGAGATATCTAATCCAGGTATTCCGCTGGTGGACGTCGACCGATTTCTTGATACGCCTCCTCGATCCCGCAATGAAACTCTTGCTTCCCTGATGCGGCGTTTCGGTATCTGCGAGGAGCGAGGGAGCGGCGTCGACAAAGTCGTCTATCAGACAGAGTTGTATCAGCTTCCGGCTCCAGATTTCGCAACGGCAAGTGAAAGTACGCGAGCTTGTCTGTTCGCCCATCAGGAGTTGGGCCAGATGGACAAACGCGATCGCATCCGTGCATGTTATCTACACGCGTGCTTGCGATATGTCTCGCGAGACTACATGACTAACACGTCGCTGCGAGAACGGTTTGGCATCGAGCCGCAAAATAGTGCCACAGCATCCCGCTACATAAAGGAAGCGGTCGAAGCCGGAGTAATCCGACCCTATGACGAACTGGCGGGTCGAAAATACATGAAGTATGTGCCTCATTGGGCCTAGACCGAGCTGATCTTATTTGATCCGACATCGCAACGATGCCGAAAAGTCGGATAGGAGCAGGTGCTTTTGTGTTTAAAATCAAGTGATTAGCGTAGAAATTTCTATTTGATGCTCATTTGATAGCGCGGCCGGGCAGGTGGCCGTCCCCAACGACGGCTCGCCAAAAATTGTATCGGCTCGTGTGGCGCTCAAGGCGCTAGGCTCTCACGCCGACTTGTCCCAGTCGCAAGAAGTCCAGCATGACTGCTCGGCCCCCCATTCTTTTGCGAGAAGTAAATCACAAGGGTCCGAACGTGCTCCCGAAAATGCTCACCATCAAGGCTGGCGTCTGTGGAAAATACGCAACTAACGGTCGATATCGATCGCGCAGACAGACAGCAAACCAAAAAACCCGCTGACAAAGATGGTGCCGCACGTACGGACGGTTGGTGTGCGTATGCTGACCTCATTAAAAGCGCAGGCAAGTCGAATGCAACGTCGCGCGTCACGCGCTTGAACAGGATTTCTGGTTGCCGCGCGGCGCCGATGCAGCCCGTACGCTCAAGACTTTCGAAGACGGGCGTAACCGGATCGTCGCCGTTGCGCTGAGAAAATTGTCGGCGCGCCCGGACGAGCCGCTACGGCTAGCCGTCAATGACTTCGCAAGGCGGTAAACCGCGATTGACGGGCGCATGATTGCAATCCCGGGGACGCCTCGGTCAAATAAAA
This sequence comes from Paraburkholderia sp. BR13444, assembly GCF_040948755.1. Classification (NCBI taxonomy): domain Bacteria; kingdom Pseudomonadati; phylum Pseudomonadota; class Betaproteobacteria; order Burkholderiales; family Burkholderiaceae; genus Paraburkholderia; species Paraburkholderia sp. BR13444. The sequence continues at coordinate 50,466 of NZ_JBFPKM010000013.1, forward strand.
GCGCGATCGTTCATGTCCCGTCCTTAACACCTCGAGGTTATCTGGCCGGTCTATTTTTCGTTATGCCACGGTCGATGTAACGGTTAAATGCGGCCTCGTCCTCGTAAAATGACCTCGACAGCGCGTCGTCGGCCCAGTCGATCAGGCGCTCGATCACCGCGCGCCTGGATAGGCCAACGTGCGCGACCAGCCGTTCCAGTGCGAAAACTCGGGAGCCATTCATCGTCAAGGAGAGACGCCGCTCGCCAGAACCGGGGTCTTCCGGACCCGGACGACGTCCGAGGACCGCCGCTGCGTCCGAAGCCGCCCGGGCAGACGGCGTCGCCCGTGACATCGCCTCAAGCTCGCGCCGCGCCTGCGCCAGTTCACCATGCAGCTGGCCGCACTCCCGCACCAGGGCGTCATAGGCCTCGGTTGGCGGCGGGATATTTTTCGTTACAGTAACGGATTTTGTGCGAACACCATGCCGGGCCCGCCACGCCGCCTGGCGCTCGGCGTTCGACAGTGCATCGGGCTTCCGTGGCCGGCCACGGCCACGTTTTTCCGTGGTGCCGGTTACCTTGTCGTTGGCCGGGGGCGACATGATCCCTCCTAGGTGGTTGATCACATCTACTTTACGTTATTCGTAACGATAATTTTATATTTCGTTACGCGTAACGTAAATATGCATCAGCGTGCGTTGCACGGAATGCATTCATCCGGGCGGTAACGGACGCTGTCAGTTATCGAGGCGGAGATCAATTCTTTCGTCGGGATCGATGTCCCATGGGGCGAAATAAAAGCACGACCGTTCAAATGTTGATCATTTCTTTTATGTCAAATCTAGTCCAACTCCCTCCTTTGTTAGGCACACATTTAGACGTCAAACGATGCTATAATCGTGCATTATCATGGAGGTTATGATGCGAACCACAATTGCTTTGGACGATGATTTGGTCTCCCGGGCACAAGACTACACGGGATTGAACGAGAAGTCCGCTCTTGTGCGGGAAGCATTGAAGGCGCTGATCGAACGTGAAGCTGCGCGCAGGCTCGCCGCCCTGGGTGGCAGTCAGCCGGGCATCACTGCCGCGCCGCGCCGGCGGCAGGAGGTTGAATGATCCTCGTGGACACGTCTGTGTGGATTGATCACATCGATCGTTCAGAGCCGATAATGGTCGACCTTCTGCTCCATGACCGAGTCCGGATCCATCCATATGTGATCGGCGAAATATCGCTAGGCAGTTTGCGCGACCGTTCCACTGTGCTTCGTGCTTTGAATGACCTGCCTCGCGTGCCCGTCGCCATGCCTGACGAAGTCTTCTATCTGATCGAGCAACAGCAATTGTTCAGTCGGGGAATTGGCTACGTGGATGCATCCTTGCTCGCATCTGCGAGGCTACAGCCTGGTGTGACGATCTGGACGCGGGACAAGAGGTTGAAAAAAATCGCCGACGAGCTTGCCCTGAGCGCGGTTCTGGAGCACTAAGAATTTAGAAGAATTGAAAAAAGCAAATCGTCAGCGAGCGAGACAAGGCCTCAGTCAACTTTCATCCGAATAAGGAGTTGCGATGAATGAGCGGCACCCGAGGCTACTAGGCCAGAGATGTGGGCTGCATCTGGCCTCGGAAAAACCTTGACGGACCGCCTCAGGGCGTGAAGCAGCCGATCCGACGAGATTTACCACGGTCCGTTCCAAGGCCAGCACCAGTCAATCGCCGATGACGTTTCGAATGAACGTCTGGGAAAGCTGCCGCGCCTTTCCCCCAGTTACCAGTTTATGTCCGTCGACTTCCGTGTAGTGCGGATTAGGGCTTTGCCCCCTCGTTGGACATTCGCTTTGTCAAGATGCAAACATTATCGAATATCCTCATCTGGCAAGGCATGTTACCGGACCAGACTGCCGGGGCGAGAGCCATGTGCGCAGCCGGTCAGAGAAGGGGCGCACGTGGTATCGTGCAACGCGCCGCGTAGCGAGAATGCGTTTTCAACGTGAAACTCATGCGCCCTTACTGACGACCTTACAAAAAAATGTTCACGCCTCCCTTCGCGACGTGCGACCAGCCTGCCGGCAATCAGGAAAATCCCCGCGAGCTTCTCAAAACCGTGGTCGCAGCATCGCTTGTCACTGGCCTCGAAATGTTCGATTTCACCGTTTTCGGATTCTTCGCGGTGATGATTGGAGACCGGTTCTTCCCAGCGAACGATCCGATGACTTCATTGCTGTGGGCCGTCGGTACATTCGGCGTCGGCTTTTTCATGCGACCTGTTGGCGCGATGATCATCGGTGCTTACGCGGACCGCGTGGGACGCCGCGCCGCGATGACGAGGACCAGCTGGATGATGGCTCTGGGAGCCGCCGCTCTCGCCCTGTGCCCGTCATTTGCCAGCGTGGGCGTTATTGCGCCGTTCGTTGTCATCGCCGCTCGATCGTTGCAGGGCTTTGCCGTCGGCGGCGACATCGGCGTTGCCGCGACCTTCGTGCTGGAGGCAGGGCCCGTGTCGCGTGGCGGCTATCGGGTCAGCTGGCAGCTCGCTAGCCAGGGCGCGGCCGCGTTGCTAGGCGCAACCCTGGGCGTGCTTCTCACCAGCACGGTGTCGCCGGCCGCCCTTGCTTCGTGGGGCTGGCGGATCCCATTCCTGATCGGTCTGCTGATCGCGCCCGTCGGCCTCTACGTTCGCTACCGGCTGCGCGATGATCCGATTCCCACCAACACCACCAGAAACGCCGGGACACCGCTCGCCGAACTGTGTCGCGAACATGGGACGACGATCCTGCTGGCGATGCTGATGATGATCGGGCAAACCATACCGGTTTACGCGATCGTCTATTTCATGCCGAGCTATGCGACTCGCGTGATGCACATGCCCCCCGTCATCGGATTTCTGGCTTCCGCGTTGTCTGCGCTGCTGCTGGTCGTCATTCCGCCGCTGGCTGGCCGTCTCATAGACAGTCTGCCTCGCCGCAAGCCACTGGCTCTCCTCGCCTCCGGATGCACGGCGCTTCTGGTCTATCCGGTCTTTCTGATGATTACCCGTGCGACCAGCGCGCTGCCTGTCCTGTGCGGCGTCGGGCTCATTAGCACAGTGGTGGCGTTCGGCGCCGGCGCGGTCGCCCTGCTTGTGCTCGAAGCGCTTCCTGCCCGGGTGCGCGCCAGCGGCATGGCCGTTTCGCATGCGCTGCACGTCGCCTTGTTCGGCGGTACTGCTCAATTCATCGTGACGGCATTGATCAGGTGGACCGGCGATCCCATGTCTCCAGCCTGGTATGTGGCGCCGGCGTGCGTGGTGAGCTTCTGTGCGCTGATGCTTTTCAAGGAAAGGCGCTTCGAAACCTGAACCGTCACGCAAGCGTTGACGCCTATCACAGCGTCTGAACCATCTTGTGGTGCAGAGCCCGAAAATCCTGCGGCGCCATGTCGTAGGCTCGCCGGAAGGCGCGCGTGAAATCGGACGCGCTTTTGAAGCCGAGCCCGTAGGCAATCTCCATCACCGCCAAGTGCGGATACCGGATCAGTTCATCGGCCGCATGGCGTAGCCTCAGGTGGCGGATATAAGCGCCAATGCCGCCTTCATGCTGAAACAGGCGATAGATGGTCGGGCGAGGAAGTTGAAGCGCATTTATCACATTTTCAGGGGAGAGTTCGTCTTCGGTCAGGTGCGCCTGAATATGAGGGTTGGCCGCGATTCGTGAATACCCGAAGCTTCAGGTATTCGCGAATCTCGGTCGACCCTCGGACACCCGTTTAGGGAGCCGGCGATGAACGCGAATGGGACGATCACGATGACGATGCGAGAACTGGACCGACTCAATGTCATTCAGGCGATCGTCGAGATGGGACTCAAGCCCGGCCGCGTCGCGGAACGTCTGGACCTCGCTGTGCGTCAGTCGAACGACTGGTGACGCGGTATTGTGAATCCGGCGTTGCAGGCAGCGCCTCACGCAAGCGCAAGGCGTTCCGTTCGTCAATTCGCACTCCTCTCGAGCGCTTGACGAGGACTGCTCGGGTCATTCTGGGAAGCCAATGAATGGGATAATCCGGCGTCCTTTGGACGGACTTCCGAGTTCGGCCAGTTCCGTCGAGCGTGTGACCTGATGACGTGCCAGGACGCCGCGTAGAGGTATCTACTCTACCGCATCCAAGACGCAGAACCACTCTAATCCGCAGGCAAACTGCGCGCCCTTCGATATCGGGCTGGCCGCGGAGTATCTTGAATGTGCGCACCGCCTAAATCGAACTTGCCGGATGGGTCGCAACGGCTATAGCTGGCCCCCTAAAACATGCTTCTTTCTGCGGCGATAGCTGTCGTTAACGACGTGCATGGCTTAATTCAACAACTATACCGACTTAAGTAGCTGCTCGCGGTATGCCTGAGGATTACCGTCAACTCGAGACAGAGACGATGCGCACGATGAGTCAGCGACCTTTGCAATGCCCTCCGTCCTGGCAAACCCATCGATTGCGGCCCTTCCGGTTTTCCGGCTGGCGTGGATCGAGGCTCAAAATGAGCACTTATAGCAAATGCGAGGGGTGATGCCGACATGACCGGGCTCAACAATTGCAATGATCCCGAAGCGCAGGTGTTAACCTGCCTCCCTGCCTCCCGGCAAAATGCCTCGCTATCTTTCATACCCTCGCTGCGTTCCATGTCGTTTCCCCCACCAATTGAACTTACTCGCTTCGAGTCCAACTATCAGTCGACGGTGTCGTAGCTCGATTGATTCCAGATCCTGTCGTAATAACCATTTTGCTGTATTGAACCAACGACGGTCCCACTGTCGATCCAGGCTCACGTTACCGAGCTTCGTCAAAGGCTCTTCGTCCGAGACGCACTCACACGTCTCAGACGAACACCGCCTTAGAACTTGTGCCGGATTCCGACCCTGGCCACAATTTGATTGGATGTCGAGGATACGTCGGCGGCGCCGGGCACATAGGCGAAGTCCAGTACTGAGCCGGTCTTGTCACCTCCTGCGTGCTGATAGGCCCCTTGAACGTAGACGTCCGTCCGCTTTGACAGGTTGTAGTCCGCCATGAGTCCCGCCTGATGGAAAACCGGGTGCGATTTTCCGCTCGTCGCATCGAAGCTCACGTGCGTGTAGGTGTACATTCCGCCCACATAGAAGGCCGGTGTGAACTGGTACTTTGCGTTGACCTCAAAGTTGTTGAAGCGAAGTGATGACAACGTCGCACCGCCAGCAGGCGTGATCGGGCCAACATAAGCGGAACTGAGTGGCTGCGTAAGATAGGTGTTGGTGTAGGCGAAACCGACGGTTGTCGAGCCAAACACATAATTCACGCCCGCCCCGAAAATTTGCAGACGTTTGGCGACGAAGTTTTCATCGCCGCCGTTGTTGATGGCACCATATGACGTTGCGGACGGATTGTTGGCCTGCAGGTACGCCGCCGCGAGCAGCAACCCTCCAACGGTGTATTGCGCGCCTGCACTGTACTGTCGATTGTTGGCGAAGTTCGTGTCGTTGCTGAAGCTGTACGTTCCACCAAACTGGAAGCCAGCGAACGATGGGCTGGTGTACTTGACGGTGTTGTTGACGCGGAAGGTATTGTCGGTATTGTCGTTATCGTACGGATGGGAGAAAAGGTATCCGCCCCAATTTCCGTTGACGGTGGTTTGCGCCAGGTAGTCGACGACCGAGTCGTACTGCCGCCCTAATGTAACCGTACCGTATTGACCATTCGAGAGCCCAACGTAGGCCTGCCGTCCGAAAGCGAGGCCTCCCTGGCCTAGCTTGCCGTTATTGACATCGAAGCCGCTTTCAATCTGGAACACTGCTTTGAGTCCGCCCCCCAGATCTTCCGTTCCTTTCAGGCCCCAGCGGCTTCCCTGCACATCGCCACTTTGCATTCTGTACACCTGGCTTCCCTGGGCGTTGTTCGTGAAGTCGAGGCCTTCGTCGATAACACCATACAGTGTGACCGAGCTTTGAGCAAAGACGGGAAAGGATAACAAAGCGAGGCTCGAAGCCAGCGCCAGCCTGCATCTATGCATTCAGATCTCCAAGGTAGTTTTTTTACTGCTGTTTCGCATCGGCCTGATGGCAGTGCATTCAATCCTTCAGGAAAATCCCGTCGATTGGACCTTCCTTCGCTTGCCGCGCTTCCAACCTTCCAGGCGATGTATTGCTCACTGCGTTAGTGGTCAGCGGCCAGCGTTCGGCGCGACCTATCAGATTGGCCATTACCCGGCACGTCGTGCCTGCCTCCGGCCGTCGTCCGTTTTTGGGTAGGCAAGTGCCAGTGCGCACCCCAGCAGCATGCACATGCCGAACCCAACCATTCCGACTCGCTGGGAATGAAATTCATCGTTCAACCAGCCCAACAGATACGTGCCGATAAAGCCGCCCAGATTGGCAAGCGATGTGATCATCGCGATACCTGCGGCAGCGCCGGTTCCTTTAAGAAAGGTGGGTGGAAGCGTCCAGATGACCGGAATCGTCGCCGCCGCGCCCGCGTTAATGAGCGAGAAAAGCACGACGGTGGTGAGCGTGGTGTGAGGCGTGAGCGCGATCGCGAACAGACCGCAGCCCGCAACCAGACAGGGCACTGCCATGTGCCAGCGGCGTTCGCGCGCGCGGTCAGAACTGCGGCCGCACCACAGCATGCTCAACACGGCGGCCGCGTTCGGCGGCACCATCCAGAGTCCGATCACGAACGGATCGCGCAGGCCCGTGTCGCGCAGGATCGACGGCAGCCAGAAACTCGTCGCATATACGCCGATCATGATGCAGGCGTCGATGAGACCCAAAATCCACAGTCTCCTGTCGATGAACACATGTTTGAGCGACGAGATCTTCTCGATATGCGGATGACTGTCGAGGTTATCGAGCAGGATTCGCTTCTCCTCGATCGAGAGCCATGTTGTCTTTTCGATGCTATTGGGCAGCCACCGCAACACGAAGACGCCTAGCATGAGCGCCGGCAGCGCTTCGATCAGAAGCAGCCACTGCCATCCGCCGAAGCCACGCACACCGTCCATCACGTTCATCAGCCAGCCGGATACCGGGTTGCCGACAAGGCTCGCGATGGGAATGCCGATCATGAACAACGCGACGATCCGCGCGCGCCGTTCATAGGGAAACCATTGCGACAGATAAAGCAGCACGCCCGGCACGAACCCGGCTTCGGCAGCGCCGAGCAGGAATCGCGCAATATAGAATTGCAGCGGAGTCTTGACGAGCAGCGTCGCACCGGATAACACACCCCATGTGATCATCACGCGCGCGATCCAGACCTTGGCGCCTACTTTCTCGAGTACCAGATTACTCGGTATCTCGAAGGCGACGTATCCGACGAAGAAGAGTCCGGCGCCGAGACCATATACGCGGTCGCTGAAACCGAGCGCATCGAGCATCTGCAGCTTTGCTAGTCCGATGTTGACGCGATCGAGGTACGCAGCGAGAAAACACAAGAAGAACAGTGTCAGCAGACGCGCGGTTACTCTGCCATACAGCGCGTCAATACTCTGCGCTCCAATCGCCGGAAGGCGATCAGCGGGAATCGTGGGGCCGGTCGACATGGAATCCGCCGATGAAAATGAATGTGGACTTCGACGCTGATGTTTGCGGTGTCACGACTACCATTCGCTCGTTTCGAATATCGAGTGATGATCCATCCAGTCATAGTGCATGGCAGGGTGATGAGGCAGCAGGGCCACGCCCAAGCCTTTTCGCACCATATTCTCGACGTCTTCCTTATGCGCGGCTTTGGGCTCGCCGGCGTTTTCCGCGCACGCGTCATCGCACACGCCTTTCCCGATGGATAAGCGATTCATGGTCTTCCCTGAAATTAAAGCGGAGCGTGCTTACGCCTGATTGAACGAAGCCGTGCCGACATGAGGCCCGCAGCGATCGATAGCCACGCGGACAGTCTCTTCGGGAGGACGTTCCCACCAATCCAGCTCGGAGAAAATTTCCAGCTCGAATGGCCCCGCATAGCCGATATCGTCCAGCCATCCTTTGATGCGTGGAATATCGATGACGCCGTCGCCAACCATCCCGCGGTCACGCAGATTCCGCGTCGGCACGAGCCAGTCGCAGTAGTGAAAGCTGACGATGCGCTCCGGACCCGCGCGCCGAAGCTCCGCTTCGAATACTGGGTCCCACCAACAGTGGTAGACATCGGGAACGAGACCCGCGCCCTCCCCGAGTTCATCGCACAGATCGTTGGCGACTTTGATCGAATTGAGGACACTGCGGTCTCCCGCATACATCGGATGCAGCGGCTCCAGGCCCAGCTTTACGCCGACTTCTCGCGCATGCGGCAGCAGCGCGAACAGCGCATCGCGCACACGCGCACGTTGGCCCTGAATGTCCTTGCTATCCGGCGGCATGCCGCCAACGACCATCATCAGGCAGCCCGCGCCGATCTCCGCGGCTGCGTCGAGCAGGCGTCGATTCGTGTCGATCGCCTCAGCCATGCTCTTGTCGACGCTTACGTTGAGCCACTCGCTCGTGCACAGCGACGGCACCCACATCTCCAGTTCGTCGAGATGCTTGCGCGTGCGCGCCACGCCATAATCGTCGAGGAACTGTCTCCAGACCGCAATGCCGCTGACGCCCTGACGCTTGTAGCCGTCGAGTGCTTCAGGCATGGTCCACCTGGGCGTGGTTATCTGATTGATCGCGAACCGTGAAAGGTCGTGACTCATGCGGTTTCTCTCCATGTGATCTGCCAGCCGCGCATGGAGCGCGTGCATTAGCGTCGTGCGTTCACCGCATGCTCGCCCGCCGAAATAGCGGGCGACATGTACACGTCGCGATACCTGTAGAGGTGCGCGCGGCTGCACAGTTGGAAAGACTGGATATCGAAGGCCTCAACGACCGATGGATTCGGCGAGAAAGTTGAATAAACGATCGAAATTGCAATGCGCGACGTTGAACCGGAGCCATCCGGTCTTGACGCGGCCCGCAAAGAAGAGATGTCCGGGCGCCAGCAGAATCCGTTCTTTCAGGGCCGACTCGGCCAATTGCGACGAATCACGGTCGATTCCAGCCGCCTTCGCCCAAACGAACATTCCAGCCCGAGGCTCGCAAAAGACCTCGAAGCCGCTAGCCTCGAGCCTCCGGCAAGTCTTTTCCTGCGCGGCAGCAAGACGATCTCGCAACTGTTCGGTCTGCTTCCGGTAATGCCCTTCGGACAAGACCCCGCTAACCAGCCGCTCAGTGACAGTCGGAGTCGACATGCCTGACACCAGCTTCTGATAAAGCAGGCCCTCGAGAACAGCAGGGTCAGCGACGACAAAGCCCACCCGCAGGCCCGCGCCTATCGTCTTGGAGAAACTGCCGACGTAAATGACATTCTTCAACTGATCCAGCGACGCGAGCGTGAACTGTCCGCCTTGCACGAGATCAGCGGACACATCGTCCTCCACGATCAGGCAATCGTAGCGTTCGGTCGCTTTCAGCACCTTGTGCGCGGTCGCGGAGTTGTAGCTTGCGCCAGTCGGGTTATGCAGACGGCTATTGGTGAAGTAAAGTTTCGGGCGATGGGTGGCGAGCGCCGCTTCGATCGCAGTGACGTCCGGCCCGGCGGGAGTCATCGGTATGCCGATGGTTTCAACATCCCGCATACGCAGGGCGACCAGAAGATCGCTGTAGCAAGGCTCGTCCACCATCACGACATCGCCCGGCTGTGTGCACTGCCGGATCACCAGATCTAGCGCCTGATTCGCACCCAGCGTGGTCATCACGCCATCGACGTCGGTTTCTATTCCGTACTCGGCCAACTGCCTGACGATCTGTTCGCGCAGCCGATCGAAACCTCGCGCATGCCCGTAACCCAGAAGATGCTCAGGATGCGACGCGAGCTGCCTTAGCGAACGCGCGATCGCTTCGTTGTCGAACCACGTTTCCGGCAGCCATCCCGCGCCCGCGTGAATCGCCCCTTCGTTGGTGCCGAGAAAATTTCGCACCAGCCATCCATTGGTGACTTTCTCGTCGAGCTTTTCCACCGTCTTCTGTGGAGAGCCGGAACGTCTGTCTGATACGTAAAAGCCCGACCCGCGTCGGGCGACCAGGACCCCTTGCGCGACCAGGCGGTCGTAGGCCTCCACCACCGTAAAGGTCGAAACGCCGTGTGCGCCCGCGAACGCGCGAATGCTTGGCACGCGCGCGCCGGGTCTCCAGCGCTTCTCTTCGACCTCCTGGACGATACCCGCCACGATTTGCATGGTGAGGGAGGTCTCAGCACCGGCATCCAACGACAGAAATGGCTTCATTCAAAAACTCGACCGAATAACACGATGTGTACAGGTCGCGGCGCATATACAGCGATCCGCGTGTCCATCCAAGTGTACATGTATCTGTGCAGGGTATTTATCTAAATTGCTTTTACGTTATCGCCACACGAATTTGGCGAGATCGCAATTCCCAAGAGATACCCGTATGAAGAAAATACGTAACGCCGCACAGCTTCTTTCGCACGGCGATATTGATTCGCGCCGAATCGTGCTCGACATTGCGGATCGTACGCTCGAGCGTCTGGATAGCTATCGACGCATTCAAAGCATCATGCGTCTCGACGGCGACGTGCTGCACATTGGCACGCGCTCGTGGGATCTGTCGAAGAAGCGCAATGTGTATCTGATCGGCGCCGGCAAGGCCTGCAATCACATGGCGATGGCGGTCGATCACGTGCTCGGCGATCGCCTGACGTACGGCATCGCCATCGTGAAGATCCACGAGGAATCGGACCGCTTCAACAGAACGGAAGTGTTTGTGGGTGGCCATCCGCTGCCCAACGAAGAGGGTCATCGCGCGTCGCGAAAGATCATCGATCTCGTCGATCAGGCAGGGCCGGGCGATCTGTTCATTGCGGTCATCAGCGGCGGCAGTTCTGCACTCATGTCGTGTCCGATCGATGGGATCACGCTGCAGGATGAAATCGACACGACCGATGTGCTGCTCAAGTCAGGCGCCGGCATCTACGAAATCAATGCGGTACGCCGGCACATCTCGGCACTGAACGGCGGCATGCTGGCGAAGCGCATTCAGGCAGTCGGCGCCGAGTTGATCGGGTTCGGCATCAGCGACGCGGTGGGCTCTCCTGCCACGGGCGACATCGCGGTGCCCTACGCGGCCTACAAGAGCACGCCGATCGGCCCTGACATGACAACGCTCGACGACGCTCGGGCGACGATCGTCAACCGCAATGTAGCGGACCGTCTGCCGAAGAGCGTCGTCGACTATCTGATGCACGCCGGTCCAGAAGCCGAGACGCCCAAGGCATTCCCCGACAATACCTACTTCCTGCTCAACACGCTCCCGGATTCCTGTATCTACGCGAAGGAAATCTGCGAAGAAATGGGCATCCCGGCGATGATCGTGACCTCGTTTCTCGAGGGCGAAAGCCGAGATGCGGGCACTTTCCTCGCGTCGATAGCGAGAGAGGTGCAGGTCTATGGCAGGCCCATCAAAGCACCCTGCGTACTGCTGAGCTCGGGCGAAGTGACGACGCTGATCGATGACAACAGCGTGATCAAAGGTCATGGCGGCCCAGGTCAGGAGATGACCGTCAGTTTCGCCATCACTGCGGAAAAGACCCAAGGCGCGTGTCTCCTCTCCATCGATAGCGAAGGGACGGACGGCACCGCGAAGGTCGCTGGCGGAATCACGGATTCGACCAGTTTCAAAGCCGCTGCCGCGAAGGAAATCAGTCTTTATCAGGCATTGCGCGAGCATAGCTGTTACGAAGCGCTCTCCTCCATTGACTCCGCCATCTTTACAGGCAACACGGGAACCAATCTCTGTGATTTGAACATCCTGTACGTTCCTGCACCGAAGGAAAACAAGTAATGGAAGACAAGATCACCTCCGTTCGCGCCCAACAGATCATCGACTGCAAATGCCGTCCCGCTGTCGAGGTAGAGATTCGAACCGAAAGTGGCGCGATCGGACGCGGCGCGGCGCCTACCGGTACATCAGTCGGCATGCACGAGTCGTTCGTCCTTCGAGACAGCGATCCGTCGAAGTATAACGGCCTCAGCGTGCACAAAGCCGTGGCAAACGCGGTGAAAATAATCGGTCCGGAATTGATCGGCATGAACGTGTTCGATCAACGCGCCATCGACGACAAGATGATCGCGCTCGATGGAACACCGGACAAGCACCGTCTGGGCGGCAATACGATCTATTCTGTCTCCATCGCGGCGTTTCGTGCCGCGGCCGATGCACTGGCCGTTCCACTTTACGAGCACATTGCCGGCCGCGACATCAAAACCGTTCCGGTGCCCTGCTTCAACGTTGTCAACGGTGGGCGGTACGAAGGCTTTACGCAGTCGTTCAACGAATTCCTGATCGTGCCCTACGGCACCGACAGCATCGACTTCGCGATCGAAATGGCAGTGGCGGTGTTTCAGAAACTGGCGGATGTGCTGACGACCTATCTCGGGCACAAGCCGCAAGTGGCAAGCTCCTACGGGTACGCCGCGCCGTCCGAAGATCCGGAGATGATCCTGACGCTCATGCAGAAGGCCATCGACGAATGCGGATACAGCAACCGTATTGCATTCGCGCTGGACTGCGCGTCGAGCGAGATGTACGACAAGCAAACCGGCCGCTATCTCCTCAAGGGCGAACACGTCTCCTCTGACGAACTGATCGCCTACGCGAAGTATCTGACGGAACGCTTCAATCTCGTCTTCATCGAAGACCTGCTCGATGAGAACGACTGGCCCGGCTATGCCAAGGCCGTGCGCGAACTCAAACGCACCATCGTGCTGGGCGACGATCTCACGGTGACGAACCTCGAACTGCTGCGCAAGGCACATGACACGCATGCGGTTGATGGCTTCGTGCTCAAGCCCAATCAGGTCGGCACGATCACCGAGGCGATGGATGCGTATCGATTCGCGCAAGCACACGGAATGATCGCCGTGCCCTCGGGCCGCTCGGGCGGCGTTGTGGACGACGTCGTGATGGATTTCTCCGTCGGGCTCGAGGTTCCTTTCCAGAAAAACGGTGCGCCGCGCTCAGGCGAACGCATCGAAAAGCTCAACTTCCTCATGCGCGCCAACGGGCGAAGTCCCGCATGCCGTCTGTATGACATCGCGCCGCTTCTGCGCTTCTGACCGCCTCGCTGACACGTTTCAGACGAACCACCTCTTTTGCCAAAAGGTATGTCCATGTACCCCAAGATTGACTTCCTGTACCTCTCCGAACCCGACATGATCGCCGCCGGTGTTCTCGACGCTGCACGTTGTGTTTCCGTGTGCGAAGAGACCTTCAGCCTGCTGGGCAAAGGCGACTATCTGATGGGCGGCGCCAATCACAACAACCACGGCATGAACATCGTTTTCCCGAAAGAGACGAGGTTCCCCAACATGCCCGTGGCAGGACCGGATCGCCGCTTCGCCGCGATGCCGGGTTATCTCGGCGGCCGCTTCGACGTCTGTGGCAACAAGTGGTACGGCTCCAATCACGCGAATGCGCAGAAGGGCCTGCCGCGTTCGATCCTCACGATGATGATCAACGACAAGGACACCGGCGCGCCGCTCGCGCTGATGTCGGCGAACCTGTTGAGCGCGGCGCGAACGGGTGCGGTGCCGGGCGTGGCGGCGAAATACCTGGCGAACAAGGATGCGAAAACGGCTTCCGTGATCGGTTGCGGTCCGATCAACAAGGCATGTTTCACCGCGATCATGACCCAGCTCGAAGGAATCGAAAAAGTGGTCTGCTTCGACGTGTTCCTCGACAAGGCGAACGAGTTCGCGAGTTGGGTCGAAGCGACGTATCACGTCAGCGCCATCGGAGTCGATGAATCCGAACAAGGCTTTCGCGGTGCTGACGTCATCACCGTCGCGGCCTCGCGTCTGAAGCCGCTCTACTTCAAGGACGAGTGGATCAAGGAAGGCGCCGCGATCCTCGTCTCCGGCCCGTTCAACACGGATGAGTCGTTCCTCACCAACTGCAAGATCGTTTTCGATCACACCGCGTTGCAGGAAGCCTACGTGGAGGATGCAATCGCGTCCGGCAACAAGGAGGCGTACTACAACGGCGTCATCGGCGGTCCCTTCTATCGTCTCATCGATGCGGGCAAGCTGCCCTCCCTTGCCGATTCGACCGGTCTGGGCGACGTTGTCAATGGCGTGAAGCCCGGCCGCGAGAGCAGCAAGGAACGGGTGATCTTTATTGCTTGCGGCATGGCCGTATTCGATATCAGCTGGGGCTATGACCTGTACAAGAATGCCGTGCAGAAGGGTATTGGCCAGTCGTTGAACCTCTGGGAAAAGCCCAGCCAGGCCTAAGATGGCTTTGGACGAGGCCCCGAATATCGTTCGGGGCCTTTTTTGGTTTTTTTTGCAATCATTTAACTGCGCGAGTCGCCCGCCCACTCTGGAAAACTCCATGACCACATATCGTTTCGAATGCATCGAAGGCCACACTGAAGGCATGCCCGTGCGGATGGTGACAAAAGGCGCACCCATCTTGAAGCGCGCTTCGATGGCCGCCGTTCGGGAAGCCTACCTCGCTGAATATGACTGGATCCGCCGCGCCCTCATGATGGAGCCGCGTGGACACGCGCATATGTCAGGCACGATCCTGTATCCGCCGATGTCAGCCGATGCGGACATGAGCCTGCTCTTCATTGAAACGTCGGGCTTCCTGCCGATGTGCGGCCATGCATCGATCGGTTCGATCGCGTTCGCCATCGAAACGGGTCTGGTCACGCCGCGTCAACCGGGAAAAGTCGTCGTCGATGTGCCAGCCGGTCAACTGTCCGCACGCTACGAGATGGACGGCAACCGCGTGAAAGCCGTTCGCTTCACCAACGTGCCGAGCTTCCTGCTCCATCGCGATGTCGAGGTGAATCACCCCGTACTCGGGAAACTCGTCGTGGACATTGCTTATGGCGGCAACTTCTATCCGATCGTCGAAGTGCAGCCCAACTTTCCTGGCTGCGAGCATTTCTCGCCCGAGCAACTGCTGGAGTACGGTCGGCAGATGCAGGAAGCGGTCAACCAAACGATCGACGTCGTACATCCCGACAAGCCTGCGATTCGCGGCGTGAAGCATTGCATGTGGACCGGCGCGCCACAAGCGGAGGACGCAGATGGCCGTGCGGTCGTCATTGCCGGCGCGACGCTGATCGACCGATCGCCTTGCGGAACGGGCACGTCCGCGCGTGTGGCGCAACGCTTCGCCAGGGGGCTATTGCGCGAGGGGCAGACCTTCACTCATCAGAGCCTGATCATGAGCGCTTTCGTCGGCCGGGTCGAAGCGGTCACCAGGCTTGACAGCGGTCTCGACGCGGTACTGCCAAGTGTCGAAGGACAGGCCTGGATCACCGGCCGGGGCGAACACTACGTGGATGACTCGCAGCCTTACGCGCATGGGTTCAGCCTCGACGAATTCGCGCGCTGAGCCGCGTCCCTTGCGTCGATGAGGGAGGCGCATGAAAAAAGCCGGTTCTGCAAATGCAGAACCGGCTTTTGCTTGTTAAGCGATTCACGCTGCGCGTTTGACCAGATCCCTAAGCTCCACCGGGAACAGCATATCTCGCGCGAAGGAATCATCGGTGCGAAGCAGGTCCGCCGCTTTGTGCACACCGAAGAAATCGAGAAACAACGGGGTTTGCAGAATCAACATGTCGAATCCAGGGAGAACCGCCATTCCCTTATCCATAGCGGCTCTGAGCAGCGGCGTGGGTTGATTCTTCATCAGGATGTCGCACACCTGCGCTTTCGGTGCGAGGCGATCGGTCGGCACAGGCAGCGGATCGCTCGTCTTGAGACCCAGCGGCGACGCATTGATCACGACTTCAAACGCGGCGGGATCATTGCTCTGCTGCACAGAAACGGGTACGCCGTACTGCTTCTGGATCGACTGAGCCAACTGGCGTGCCTTGGCGGTATCGGGGTCGTACAGACCGATCGAGGACACCGCGCCTTCCGACAGCGCAGCCGCAATAGCGCTTGCCGCACCGCCCGCGCCAACCAGGAACACCGACTTGCCGCGGTATTCCATCGCATAGCGCTCCATGGACTTGACGAAGCCGAGCCCATCGAACAACTCTCCTTCAAGTTCGCCGGCCGCATTGCGTCGAATGGCATTGACCGCGTTCGCAACCTGCGCACCCTTCGAGCGACGGTCGACGATCGACGCGGCCGCCGTCTTGTGGGGAATCGACAGAACCATGCCTCGCGTCGTTGGCGAACTGAAGAGCGAGCGCACCGTCGCTTCGAGATTCTCCGGGGAGACCTGTAGCGGGACCATGACCGCATCTTCGTCGCAAAGGGGCAATACCTTGTTGAAAATCTCCGGCGTACGCACCTGTTCAATCGGGTCCGCCACCATGAAGAAAACGCCAGTTTTTCCGGTAATCATGAAAGTCCTTCGTCATTCGTATCACTAACTGTGATGTTGCAGGGGAGGCGTCGAAAACGCGTCACTTCTTCGGAAAGCCTTCGCCCCAGGTATCGCTCAGCATGAAGCCGGCCGCCAGCGGATCGTCGGGGTCGACGCCGATCTGCTCGACGCTGTAAATCCACGCGCGCCCGCTGATGCGAGGCAGCACCGCAGCCTTGCCGCCCACCTCGGTCTTTCCGAGCAACTCGACGCCGAACTCGCTTCCGATCGTCGAGCGCGACTTGAGCTTTCCTCCCACGTCCACTTTCCCGCGAGCGGCAAGCGTTGCGAGATTCGCGGAACTGCCCGTGCCACACGGAGACCGGTCGATTCTCCCTGGCGGCAGTGTCGTGCAGGTTTGATACTCCACGTCACTCACGCGGTTGCGGAACATCACGTAAGCAATCTGGTTGATCTCCGGATAGAGCGGATGCTGAATCCTCACCTGTTCATTGATGATGTTTCGCAACTTGACGCCGAGGTCCGCCAGCTGACGCGCATTTTCCGGGGCGATGGCGAGTTTGACCTGCTCCACGTCGACGAGCGCGTAATACACGCCGCCGAAGGCGATATCCACCTTGATCTTGCCAAATTCCGCTGTTTCAATCGGCAGATCGAGATGCTCGACAAAGGCCGGAACCATGTTCAGCGATACCCCGACGCAGCGACCATCACGGCAGGTGGCTCGCGCAGTAACGAGGCCCGCCGGCGTGTCCAGCACGACGGTGGTTTCCGGCTCCTGCATCGGCACGATTCCCATCTCTAGCAGAGCCGTCACCACGCAAATCGAATTGCTTCCCGACATCGGATGCGCCTTGTCGGACTGAAGCACGATGAAGCCCGCGTGCGCCTCCGGGTGCGTCGGAGGCAACAGCAGGTTCACCGACATCTGCAGGCAACCGCGTGGTTCGAGCACGACGAGCTTTCGCAGGCTGTCGTCGACCTCGTTGAGGTAATTCATCTTGTCGAGCATCGTCGTGCCGGGGACGTTCACCACGCCACCCGTGATGACTTTTCCGATTTCGCCTTCGCAATGCACACCTACCAGTTGAAGTGTCTTTTTCCAGCGCATGATTGACTCACCTTAGAAATGTATTTCGTATCCGACGTTGCGTCGGTCATCAAAATCCGTCGTCAGAAGCGATACGCACTGAACGCCGCCAGATCCTGCTTCGGCGTTCGACCCATGGCCAGATCAGCAATCAGACGGCCTGTCGTCGCTCCGAGCGTCAAGCCCAGTTGCCCATGACCGATCGCCATCAGCACATTCGGCAAACGTCGCGACCGGTCGATGATCGGCTTCGTATCCGGCAGAAACGGCCGATAACCGACACCGAACTCGTGCTGGTCGGTCTTGAGTTGCGGCAGAACCCGACGCGCCTTCTCGAGGATGATTTCCGCGCGCCTGAAATTCGGTTTCGCGTTTCGCCCGGAAAACTCGATCGTGCCGCCGATCTGCAAACCGCGACGCATCGGCGTAAAGCAAAATCCACCGTCGGAATAGATCACCGAATGCCGGAAATCGACGCCGGGCTCGGGCAGAAGCGCCTGGTAGCCGGCCACGCCCTCGAGAGGAGCGTTGATACCGAGCTGGGAAAAGAAGCGTGTAGCGCCAGCGCCCGCAGCGAGCACCACCTGCGTCGCGCCAACGCGTTCGCCATTTGCAAGCGTGACGCCTGTAGCGCGCCCCGCGCCTTCATCGATCGAAACTGCCGTGGAACGAATCCGTCGTCCCCCCCGGCTTTCGAAGCTCTCTGTCAGCGCCGCGATGAAACCCTCCGTATCGCTCACGAAGCGCCACTGCGGCAGCAGGATGCCATGCGAAAATCGGCCGCGGAGCGCCGGCTCGAGATCGCCAATCTCCGACGCATTGAGCACCTGCGAAGAGAATCCGAGCGACTCGCGAAGCTCCATATGACCGCGTTCGCGTTCCACACCCTCGGGTCCGTCGAACACCTGCATGATGGGCCGCTGAACGAGGAGCGCCTTGTCGTCGCAAGCATCGAGCAACGGTGCGTAATCCGCGAACACCTCCTTCGTCAGCGAGGCCATCGAGCGGGCGATGCTGTCGATCTTCGAATGCCGTGCGCAGGACATGAAGCGAAGCAGCCACGGAATGATTCCAGGCAGTGCGCTCGGCCGCAGCGCGAGGGGACCCGTCTGATCCATCAGCCAAGCCGGCACTTTCATCAGAAGGCCCGGTTTCGAGAGCGGAATGATCTCGCCGACCGAAATCTGTCCGCAACTCCATTTGGCCGTGCTGTCGCCTGTGGCCGCCGGATCGATCAGGGTGACCTGAATGCCGTCGCGCTGAAGGTAGAGCGCGCAGCAGATTCCTACGATTCCGCCACCAATCACAACCGCCTGCTCAGTCGATGCGGGAGCCGCCGAAGGGTGGGAGAAATGCTCTCGAGGTAGCGAGTTCATCTTCGATAGTGTCCGTGCTGCAAATTGAATCGGATTTTTTTATTGAATACCCTGGGCGCTCAATATGCAAAGCGGCGCAGGAATCTCGTCTCGATCAAACCAACCAGACGAGTCAACGGAAAGGCAACCAGAAAGTAAATAATTCCAACCGTGGTGAGGAATTCGAGCGGACGTGCCGTGGCGTTCGAGATGCTCTGCCCCACGTACATCAGGTCGGCGACGCCGACAGACGATATCAGCGCGCTCTCCTTGAAGAGACTGATCACGTTCGACAGCAGCGGCGGAATGGCGCGGAGCAAGGCCTGCGGAAAGATCACGTGGATGATCTTGACCTGAGGTGAAAGACTGAGCGCAAAACATGCGTCATGCTGTTCACCCGAGATCGATTTAAGCGCGCCGCGAAATGTCTCACTGGTGATCGCCGTCATGTACAGCGTCAACGAGATGATGACCGACAGGTACGGCGGGATCGGCAGACGAAACACCACGGGAAAGCAGAAAAAGATCCAGAAGAGCTGTATGAGCAGCGGCGTGCCGCGAAAAAGCTCCACGTACAACCACGTCGGCGCCTTCACGCAGCGCGACGGCGACAGCCGCAACAGGCTGACGACGAAGCCGAGCAGGCTTCCCAGTATTGCGCAGCCCCCCGTGAATGCCACGGTGAGGGCAAGGCCCTTCAGAAGCACGAGCCAGTATGAGCCGATGATCCCGACATCGATATTCATTGCCATCCCCTTAACGCTGTACGGCGGCGTCTTGCCGACGCTCGATCACATGAACCAGACGCGAGATCGGAAGCGACAGCGCGAAATAGATGAGCGCGACGACCGAGTAGGTTTCCAGCGGTCGGTAAGCTTCGGTCGCGAGACTCTTCGCGACGTACATCAGGTCTGCTACCGCGACAATGGCGACCAGTGCGCTCTGCTGGAGCGTGCCGATGCCGTTGGTCATCAGCACGGGCAACGCGCTGCGCAACGCCTGAGGCAGAACCACGAAGAAGGTGCGCTGCCACGGCTTCAATCCCAACGCGACACAGGCATCGAGATGCTCCCGTGGGACGGCCTGCACCCCAGCGCGATAGGCCTCCGCGTTGAAGGCTGTCAGGTTCAGCCCGAGTGCGAGCACACCCATCGCGATAGGGTCGATGAAGAAATCGACCATCATTGGGATGCAATAGAAGAACCACACGATCTGCAGCAACGCCGGCGTGCAGCGGAAGAATTCGATAAAGAGCTGCGCCGGCCAACGTACGAACTGCCAGCGGCTCATCACCAGCAGGCACAGAAAGAAGCCGAGCACGAGACCCATCACGTTGGCAGCCAACGCCAGTTCCAACGTGACCTTCAGACCCTGCAACAGCGCGTCCGCGCTTCCCTTCAGAAAACTGAAATCAAACTGATAGCCCATGACCCGCCTCGCTCAATCCAGATGAAGGACCTTCTCCAGAAACTCGCGCGTGCGAGCTTCCTTCGGGCATTTGAACATCTCGGCGGGCGCCCCTTCCTCGACCACCTTGCCGCTCGCACAGAACACCACGCGCGTCGCGATGTCTCGCGCGAAATGCATGTCGTGCGTGACGATGATCATCGCCATCTTCTGCTCGGCCAGTTGCAGCATCACGTTCTGCACTTCGATGACCATCTCCGGATCGAGCGCGGAGGTCACTTCGTCGAAGAGCATCAGCTTGGGCTCCAGCATCAACGCTCGTGCAATCGCCACGCGTTGTTTCTGGCCACCGGAAAGCTGGCTGGGGTACGCTTGCAGCTTGCTCTCGAGTCCGAGCCGAGCCAGATACTTCCGTGCGCGCTCCGTCGCCTCCGCCTTGCAAAGCCCCAGCACCTTGACCGGCGCGAGGATCAGATTGCCGAGCACCGAGAGATGCGGAAACAGCGTGTAGTGCTGAAACACCATGCCGATCTGTTTTTGCAGCTTCGGGTCGATCCGTTTCGATCCGCCCACGTCAACCCCACGAATATAGGGCTTGCCCTGAAACGAAATCTCACCGCCCTGCACACCTTCCAGACCCATCAGCACGCGAAGCAGCGAACTCTTGCCGCTCCCGCTGGGGCCGATCACGACCAGGCGATCGTCGGCGCGCATGTTCAGGCTCATGCGGTCCATGACGACCAGATTTTCGCCGTATGACTTGTACACGTTTCTCAACTGCACAAAATCACCCGACATCGATGGCAAAGACGAGACGGTTCCCGGCCCGGTCGAGCTTGCCACCGGTTGTACTTTTATCTGAGATAACGACATGAGGATCTCCTCCGGCGGAGCGCGACGCTGGCGCTCGCAACTTCGTTCAAACGCTCGACCGAGCAATGACGTCTCACCCGTCGGCTGAACCTGATGGGGCCGCGATCTCCGCGGCCCCATCAATCCAGGCCGCTTATTTCGACGCGGCCACCGTTTCTTTCACCGACACATCAACGAGATGATTCACGGCACCGGATTGCTTCTGCTTCTCGATGAACTGATTCAGTAGGGCGACGTCTGCGGCAGGCGTATCTTTGCGAATCCCGAAAGCAATGCCTTGCTGGGCCAACAGAGGGTTCGGCTTGAAGGCTTCCGCCCAGTCCGGGTGCGCGCTGACCAGCAGCTGGTTGGTCATGTTATCGTCGGCGAGCAGATCGGCACGCTTGGACATCAACGCGAGGCGCGTCTCATCGAAGCCCGGCAAGCGCATGATGGTCGCCTGCTTGAGCACCGCCGAGATCGCCTTATCCTGCGCTGTGCCCGACATCACCGTGACCGTCGTGCCCGGCTTGTCGATGTCGGCGATCGTGTGGATCTGCTTAGGCACCTTCGGGTTGTTCCTGTTGTAGGTGAAGGTCACGCTGTAGTCGAGCACGGGCTCGGAAAATGAAATCGCCTTGCGTCGCTCCGGCGTGTCATTGAGCGCCAGCGAGAGGTCCCATTTCTCGGATTGCAGTCCCGCGACGATGTTGTCCCAGGTGGTGTCCACATACTCGACCTTGACCTTGAGGACCTGCTCGGCGAATTGACGGCACAGATCCGGAAACACGCCGCTATAGGCGCCCGTTTTCGGGTCCTTCATCGTGTACGGAGGCGAGGTGGCAACACCGCAGCGAAGCACGCCCGCCTGCCGTACGCTTTGCCAGGTGGAACTGTCCTGCGCGTAGGCACCCGAACTGGCGGCGAGCGCGCCAAACACCGTTGCGCCGACCAAAGCGCGACCAAGGATTCGAGACATCTTCAACATGATCAACCTCTAGTGATAAGGGGATTCAATAGATCGTTTTGTTTGTTGCTACACGCTCAAGCCTTACTTGAGTTCAAAAATGCCCTCGAGCTCGACCGCCACGCCTCTCGGCAGTGAGACGCATCCCACGGCGGCACGCGTATGCCGGCCAGCGTCGCCCAGTACCGCCACCATCAGATCCGACGCGCCGTTGATTACCTTCGGATGGTCGCTAAAGTCTTCCGTCGCGTTGACGAAGCCGCCAAGCCGGACACATCCCGCGACACGATTGAAGTCGCCCTCCACCGCGCGGTCCACCTGCGCCAGCATGTTGACCGCGCAGAGTCGCGCGGCGGCCTGACCGTCCTCGATCGAGACGCTTTTACCGAGCTTGCCGACGTACTGATCCACGCCGTCGAGCACGGGCACCTGACCGGACACGTACAGGAGGTTGCCCACCTTCTTGACCGGCAGGAAATTCGCACCAGGCTTGGGCGCGGATTGTGGCAACGCGATGCCCAGTTCGTGCAGGCGGTCTTTCAAACTCTGATTCATCGAGTCATCTCCTCTTGATTACTTCGCGTTGCGTGCCGCGTTCGAACGGGCCCGGTCGATCTGATCGCCGTCGAACACGACCCTGTGACGCTCCTGCGCGTATTGGCGGGTGATCTTGCCGTTCGCGAGGTCCGCTTCGATGCGCTCGAATGCGCGTGCCAGCGGATCGCCATAACCGCCGCCGCCTGCCTGTTCGTGACGGATGATCGCGCCCCGGTGCAGCGTCCGCGTAAACTTGCTGGGCAGCGGCGACAAGCCTTCAGCCGAGCGCAGATAGTTCGCCGAGCAGGCACCCGAGCCACCGCCGAACAGACCATAGGGCGCATGATTCGCGCGATCCGAGCGGATCTGCGCGACCACTTCTTCCGCTTCGATGCGGTATTCGCGCACCAGCCCGAGGCCGCCGCGATACTCGCCGGCACCGCCCGAATCCGTGGCGAAACCGTACGCTTCCATCACGATCGGATAGCGCGCTTCGAGCGTCTCGATCGGCATGTTCGACATGTTCTGCGACGGGTTGGTCACGCCTTCGATGCCGTCCTTGTTGTAGCGGCCGCCCCAGGCACCATTGATCATGTCGACCAGGATGAACGGTTCGCTCGAGCCTTTGGCATAGCCGCTCAATGCGATGACCGTATTGCCGCCTTCGCCCGCCGCCATCACCTTCTTCGGTGCGATCTGCGCCAGCGCACCGAGCACACAATCGACAACGCGATAACCCGTCAGCGCGCGCGCAGCGACCGGCGCTGGCATGCGCGGATTGAGGATCGAGCCTTCCGGTGCGGTGATCTCGATGCAGCGATAAACGCCTGCGTTATTGGGCACATCGGCTTCGAGCGCGCAGCGCACGCTGAGATACGTCGCCGACTTCACGAACGAGAGCGTTGAGTTGATCGCGCCGCGCACTTGCGGCGACGAGCCGGCGAAGTCGACGCTGATCTTCGATCCCGCGACGGTGATCGCGCATTTGATGGGGATCGCGTCCTCGGAGAAGCCATCGTTGTCGATGTAATCCGTGAACTGGTACACGCCGTCGGGCCATGCCTCGATCGCTTGACGCGTCAGCCTTTCGCCGTAGTCCAGCAGCTCGTCGAAATAGCTTTGCAGGTTCTCTTCGCCGTAACGATCGATCATGCGGAGCAGTTCGCGCTCACCGATGTTGCAGGTGGCGAGCTGCGCGTCGAGGTCGCCGAGCACGAGGTCAGGCAGACGCACGTTCTTCTTGATGATGTTGATCAGCGTCTCGTTCGGCTCGCCGCGCTGGTAGAGCTTCGTCGGCGGAATGCGGATGCCTTCCTGGAAAATCTCGGTTGAATCGGCCGCGTTGGAACCGGGCACGCGTCCACCGACATCGCAGTGGTGGGCGATGACCACCGAGAAGCCCTGCAGCCGTTTTTCATGAAAGATCGGCTTGAACATGAAGATGTCCGGCAGGTGCATGCCGCCTTCATAGGGGTCGTTCAGGATGATGACGTCGCCGGGCTCGACGGAGGCGGCGTACCTGTCGATGATCACGTCCACCGCATCGGGCACAGCGCCCAGATGCAGTGCCACCGTTTTCGCCTGCGCGAGAATGCGGCCTTTGGCATCGCACATCGTGACCGAATAATCGAGCACGTCGCGAATGATCGGCGAACGGGCGGTGCGCATCACGGCGAAGGCCATGTCGTCGACGATCGTGTCGAGCGCGTTTTTGACGACCGCGAAAGTGATCGGGTCAACGTTACGTTGGGTCATGACTACTCCAGTGAAATCAGTCGAGTGAGGCAATCACGCTGCCTACCTTGTCGGTGCTCACGCGCCAGCCCCGCGGGATCACGATCGTGGTATCGGAGCTTTCGAGAATCACAGGCCCCGTGAGCGGCTTGTCGAGTTTGGAGCGCGGCACGATGGGCGTATCGACCCAGCCGGTCTTGCGGTCGAAATAGACACGACGCGTGCTCTTTTCCTCGCCGCTTCCTGCTGATTTCGCGCTACGGATGTCGTTGAAGTCGAGCGTGCTGGTCGCAATGCCGCGTGCGAGCAGGCGGACGTTCGCGCATTCGATCGCATCATTGGATGCGTAGCCGTAGATCGCGGCGTAGGCGTCGCGGAATCCCTGGCGCAAGACTTCACGCGAGCCGTCGGTCAGTTCGGCGGGAATGCGGACCGGAATCTCGTAGTCCTGCCCTTTGAAACGCATGTCGAGATCGAACACGTATTCGATGCGGTCGGTCGAATAGCCTTCGTCCGCCAGCGCACGGCGCGCGTCCTCGCGCATTTCCGTCACGACGTTCGCGAGTGCATCGATGTCCAGCGTATCGAGCAAGCTCAGCGACGGCCGTACGAAATAGCGCTCGACGGCGCCTGCCAGCATGCCCATCGCGGTAAAGACGCCCGGCGCGGCAGGGAACACGACGCGCTTCATGTCGAGTGCGCGAGCCAGATCGCATGCGTGCACGGGACCGGAACCGCCGAACGCAACGAGCGTGAAATCGCGCGGATCGACGCCACGCTCCACGGTCACCGCCTTGATGGTCCGCGCCATGTTGACGTTCACGACTTCGCGAATGCCGACCGCGGTCTCCTCGACACCGATGCCCAACGGCTTCGCGAGCAACTTTTCGACTGCATCGCGCGCGGCCTGAATGTTCAGCTCCATCGTGCCGCCCGCAAGCTTCTGCGGCAGGAAACCGAGAATGGCGTTCGCATCCGTGACGGTGGGCTTTTCGCCGCCGATGCCATAGCACACCGGTCCGGGGAACGCACCCGCCGACACCGGACCGACGTTGAGCAGGCCGCCCGCATCGGTCCACGCGATCGAGCCCGCGCCGCTGCCCACTTCGGCGACGTCGATGGTCGGCACGCGCATCATGTAGCCGCCCGCCTTGATGAAGCGGCTCGGCGTCGAGATACCAGCCCGGAATTCGTACTCGTTGGTGCGCGCCAGCTGCCCCTCATGAATCAGCGACGCGGATGCGGTCGTACCGCCCATGTCGAAGACGACGAGTTCTTTCTCATTGATCGCGTCACCGAGCCGCCCCGCGCCGACCACGCCTGCCGAGCGACCGGACGAGATGAAAAACACCGGTGTGTCCTGAGCGATCCGCGCGCTGGACAAACCGCCATTCGAATTGCTCACCAGCAGCGGCGCATTGACGCCGATCCGCTCGAGTCCCGACTCCAGACGTTGCAGATAGGTCCGCAATGCCGGCAGCACATAGGCATTCACGACCGTCGTCGAGGTGCGCTCATACTCGCGCAGCTCGGGCAGCACCGAGATCGATGCCGTCACGCTGATGTCGGGGAACGCTTGCTGGAAGGCTTCCAGCGCCGCCTTTTCGTTCGCGCCGTTCTTGTACGAATTGATGAAGCAGATCGCGACGGACTCGACACCTTCGCTCTGGAAGAACTTGCCTGCCGCGATGACCTGGTCGACCGGTGTCGGACGCAGCACATCGCCGGATGCCAGCACCCGCTCATCAATCTCCAGACGATAGCGGCGCTCGACGAGCGGCACCGGCTTGTCCCACGAAAGGTCGAACATGGTCGGCGTGCGCACACGGCCGATTTCGAGGACATCCCTGAAACCCTTCGTCGTGATGAGGCCGCACTTCGCGCCGACCTTCTGCAGCATGGTGTTCGAACCGACCGTCGTGCCGTGCAGCACCTCGGTGACATCGGACGTCTTCATCCCCGCCTGTTCGAGGATGCGCCGCACACCCGTCAGCACCGCCTCCTCAGGCGCCGCGGGCGTCGAAGAGACTTTCGTGAAAGTCACATAACCCTTGTCGTCAAGCAACACAAGGTCCGTGAAAGTGCCGCCGATGTCGACCCCAATTCTCGCGCTTGCCATATCGATTCCCGATCGTTCTCGAGCCGTCTGAGGCCATCAGACCTTGGTGTTGGCTCGGATTCCAAGTTGAAGGTGCACGCCGCTTACCGTCTGCGCATTCCAGAAATAGCGGTACGCCGGCTCACATGGAATTGATGATTGGCGACAATAATTTGCTGCGGCTGTCGACACAGCCCCTACAGCTCCTTCGCCGCGACAAGTGCATCTCGTCCATGGATCGCATTGTCGATCAAAAGCCGACAATGTCAACGTGAAAATTAAAACCGATGGTTCGATTTGATGCGAAACTCCCTTCACATAAGGGTTTCAGCCTTGAACCAGGGTAAACATGTGTCGGCAATGAAACGCAGGATTTCTTGACATACGCATCTGCCAGCACGATCATTGTCGTCATTAGGTCGACTTGAATAAGTCGCTTTGGTGCGGGCAGGCGCAAAAATCGCCGGCCATCTAGGAGAGGAAAATGTCGGTCAACCAAGAAGTGGTCGTCGTAACGGGCGGCGCAAGTGGAATTGGCGAAGCCTGCGCGCGTCGCTTCGCTCGCGCCGGGCATCGTGTGATCCTGGCGGACGTGAATGCCGCCGGCGGGAAGCGTGTTGCCGAAGAACTGCGGGCCGAAAAACTGGACGCCCATTTTCATCAGGTTGATCTGGCGAGCGAAGACGACGTCGCCACGTTCGCATCGGTGGTGATTGGGGAATACGGTGCGCCCCATGCGCTCGTCAATGCAGGGGGCATCCTGCAGAACGCCGTGCGCGTGCTGGACATGGATCTCGCGGAATTCGACCGCCTGTTCCAGATCAACGTGCGCGGGACATTGATCGCATCGCGGGCATTCGGCGCTTCCATGTGCGAAGCAGGCCGCGGATCGATCATCAACCTATGTTCGATGACGACGTTCCGCTCGTCCGCACAGGTCGCCTATACCGTTGGCAAATCAGGGCTCAAAGCGTTGACGGAAACCATGGCCGCCGAATGGGGCCCGCGCGGCGTTCGTGTGAACGCGGTCGCGCCGGGCTACACGCTGACACAGGCAATGCAGGCGCGCATCGACTGTGGTCAACGTGATCCGAATGCCGTGATCGAACGTTCGGCGCTGCGCCGCTTCGTAAAGCCATCTGACGTCGCCGACGCGGTCTACTTCCTTTGTTCGGGCGAAGCCGCCGCGATTACCGGTGTCACGCTACCGATCGATTGCGGCTGGCTCGTCTCAACGGCCTATCTGGCGTTCGCATCGCAACCTGAGTAACGCCCAACCATCATCCGCTGAAGGAACTGTAATGCCCATCATTCACGTAGAAATGCTCGCAGGAAGGACACTGGAGCAAAAATCCGAACTCGCCGAGGCGCTCACGCGCGAAACCGTCCGCATCACTGGATGCACCCTCGCTGATGTGCAAATCGTATTCGACGAAAGGGCGCACGCAAGTTGGGCGATCGGAGGCCGGCTGGTTTCCGGTCATGCAACTGCTCACACGCAAAAAAGCTGAAGATAGCGCGAGCAAGGAAGCCTGCCGTGAAGACTTACGTTCCCGGCCGGCTTGTTTGTGGTGAAACCGAACTGAAGCAATCGCGCGAAGCGCGCCTTACTTCATGCCTACTTGCTCGTCGGATAGTTGATGGGCATCTGGGCCGTCAGGTTTCTATCGAGGAATTGCATGAAGCGGCCTTTGAACTGAACCGCGTGCTGGTGTGCGGTGGCCTCGGCCCAGTCGGCGTCGCCTGCTTCGATCGCGGCCACCATCTCCGTATGGTCGCTCGCCATTTGCTCGGAGCTCATGTTCGCGAGGGTCTGAAACTGGAAGTGAAGGTTGAGCATCCGTCGCCCTTCTTCCAGCAACCGGCGATAAATATCTGCGAAATACACGTTCCTTCCAGCCCTGGCGACAGCCATGTGGAACTCATAGTTCTTCTCGATCATCTCCAGGCTATTGTGCTTTTTAATACTCGACGCCGCCGCCTTTTCGTATGCCTTCGCCGCCAGGCGAATGGTCTGGATATCTTCATCGGTTCGGTGCAGTGCAGCGAGGCGGGTCGTCACGCGCTGCAACAGATCCAGTGCATCCAGAAATTCCGGCACCCGGCCGAAGTCCATGGGCGCAACGACGTTGCCCCGATTCGGAAGGATGTTCACGAGCCCTTCCGCCGACAGACGAACCAGCGCCTCGCGCACGGGCGACCTCGAAACACCGAAGCGTTCCGCAACGCCCATCTCGTCGAGATGCGTCCCGGGAGCAAGCTTCATCGTGAGGATTTCGTTGCGCAAGGTGACATAAACCCGTGCCGTGCCGGTTTCCTTGGCGCCCTGAATGTCCGCTACCGTCTCTTTTGCCATTTTCCTGTCCGCCATGTCTGTCGCAGGGCCGAAAATTGTTCGAACCATTGTC
The DNA here is from genome assembly GCF_040948755.1 of Paraburkholderia sp. BR13444. Lineage (NCBI taxonomy): Bacteria > Pseudomonadati > Pseudomonadota > Betaproteobacteria > Burkholderiales > Burkholderiaceae > Paraburkholderia > Paraburkholderia sp. BR13444. The sequence goes on from NZ_JBFPKM010000013.1 coordinate 79,220, forward strand.
GACTTAATGCCGACAATTGTACTCTTCTTTTTGAGCGCATGGAGCGAATGACGATCGGGTTTCGAGATGCGGCGTAGATAGTTGTGGATTGTCTACAATGATGAATTCCAACGATAGCGATTCTGTCTGGCTGAAGTGGCGCAGTTATCCAGGTGGGAGCAATTCAAATGTCCTCTGTTCTGAATGTACCCAAGGTCGTCAAGCGGTCCATGGGATCGCAAGCTGTCGACATCCTTCGCGAATCGATCATCAGCGGAGATTTGCCCGCTGGCGCGCGAATCACTGAAATTCAGCTCGCGGAGCAGATGGATCTTTCGCGCGCGACTGTCAGAGCCGCGCTGCATCACCTGGCCAAGGAAGGGCTCACGACACTCGTTCCGTACACGGGCTGGACGGTCATCACCCTGAACCCGAAGGACGTCTGGGAGCTTTACACGCTGAGGTCGAGCCTGGAGCGTCTTGCCGCCCAGCTGGTGGCTGCCAAGCTGAACGTCGCGAAACGGGACAAGATTCGCAGCTGCTTTGCTGCTCTCGAACGCGCTTGTGCCACCTCGAACGAACGCGCCATTGCCGAAGCAGACTTTGCGTTCCATAAGGCCATGATCGATCTCGCCGATCATGGACGACTGAAAAGCCAGTACGAAGTCATCGAGCGTCAGATTCGGATCTATATCCGCTCGAGCGATTCCCTTGTCGAGAATGGAGACGCGATCGTCGAACAGCATCGCCCGATCGCCGAAGCGATTCTGGCAGGGAATGTCGACGAAGCGGGCAGACTGGCCGAAGCGCACAACATGACCGAGGGAAAGAAACTCACTGCTCATCTGGCGAACCGCGACTCGCCGGCGATTGGGCGAAAGCCAGTGGATCCCGCCGGACGCCTCAAGAACCTTAAAGCACGTCGAGGCAAGACAAATTGACAAGCGCCCAATGGATCCGCGATTTCTGCCTGTTGGCCGGCCGCGCACGCTAACGGCTGATACACCCCTTTGCACAAAAAATTGCCTGTGGAGCACTCATGTCTCTTCGTCACTTTGCTCTTGCGATCATCCTGCTTTTCTCTTTCGACGCCGGCGCGCAGGAAATCGGAAAGTCGGAAGATGTGGTGGTAGTCAAGATAGGAATCGCCGCACCACTGACCGGCTTTTCGGCATCGAACGGAAAGGATGTCGAGAACGCCGCTCGTCTCGCTTTCGAGCAAGCCAACGCGCAAAGTCTCAAAATCGGTGGAAAGAAAGTCGCATTCCAGATCGACGGCCAGGACGATGCCGCGGACCCCAAAACCGCCGTGCTGGTCGCGCAGCGCTTTGTCGACGAAGGTGTGAACGGGGTCATTGGTCACTACAATTCCGGATGTTCGGTCGCGGCATCCGCGGTGTACCGGCGGGCCGGAATTCCGCAGATTTCGCCGACGTCGAGTTCACCTTCGTACACCGCGCAAGGCTTCGAAACCACCTTTCGGACAATCAGCAATGACGATCAGATGGCGCTGCTCGCGGCAACCTATTCGGTTGAGCGGTTAGGGGCGAAGCGTATCGCGGTCATTGACGATAGCACCGACTACGGCACAAACCTCGTGACGGAATACGTAAAGGCAATTCAGAAGCGTGGCGCTCAACTCGTCACCTGGCAGTACACCACGGCGAACTCCATCGACTTCCGAGCCCTGCTTACGACGATCAAGGGTTTGAACCCCGACCTGATCTTCTATGTCGGTCAGGACATTCAGGCCGCGGGCCTGGCGAAACAGATTCGTCAGCTAGGTATCAAGGCCAGGTTCATGGGGGAAGGTGGATTCACGAACGACCATTTTCTTCAACTCGCCGGCCAGGGCGCGAAAGGAATGCTCAGCTGGGAATACGGGCTTCCGCGCGACCGGATGCCTCGCGCGGCCGAACTCGACGCCAGGCTGAAGGCCCGGTTCGGCGTTGGGATCGTGCAGTTCGCCCCGCTCGCCTACGACGCCGCATGGGCAATGATCAATGCAATGAAAGCGGCCGACTCGACCGACCCAAAACAATACATCAAAGCCCTGCGATCGAATTCCTTTGACGGAATCACCGGCACGATCGCATTCACCCAGACAGGCGACCTCAGAAACGCTTCGGCAACGCTTTACGAAGAACAGGATGGGAAATGGGTCGTTTTAGCGGTAGAGAGGATCCTGACAAAGTGATCTGCACCCTCTCTTCGCAGATGGCAGGCGCCGCTCAAGCAGGCTCGCTTCCGGGCCACGGCGCTACGGCATTGCGGGCCCACTCGCACTGCAACTCCAATCCCGGCAGTGCTGGAGCAAGTCTTGAGCGGACAACGGGTCCGGTGAGCGGCATCAAGCCAGGAGCGAAAGCGAGCGCGAGTACGCTCAGGCCATCGCTTTGGCGCACCAGGCTACCTGGCGCTCGAGGACGGATTCGGCTGATTCGCCGACCAGTTCCCGATAGGTAGCAGGCGCGGTCGCGCCTTCGGTATTGACGAGCAATACGCGGGAACCGCCATCAAGGCCAACTTGCCTCGCCAACTCCTGGTCCTGCAGCAATACCATGAGACCGGCGAGACCTGCTACGCCCGACTCGCCAGCGACGATCGGTGCATCTGCATCGCTGCCTGCCGCCAGGATACGCATGTCGTTCACTGCATCGTCGTCGCTGATCGTCATGAATGCATCGACGCCAGGCTGCAGAAACTTCCATGCGAGCGGCGACGTTTCCCCGCATGCGAGCCCTGCCATCACGGAGTCGACGGTACCCGTCGCACGTGCGGCTCGTCCGGCCAATGCGCTCTGATACAAACAGTCCGCCTGCTGTGGTTCGACCACGACGAATCGCGGACGATGCTCGCCATGGAATTCCCACAGGTAACTGACTAGTCCTGCCGCGAGGCCACCGACACCGCCCTGAAGAAACACATGTGTGTAGGCCGGCTGGTTCGGCTGGCTATCGCTCTGCTCCACAATCTCCGCGGCAATCGTTCCGTAGCCTTGCATCACGTCACGCGGGATGTCTTCATAACCGTCGTATGACGTGTCGGATACGACGCGCCAGCCGTTCAGAGAAGCCAGGCGGGCTGCTTCTTCAACCGACTCATCGTAGTTTCCGGTGATCCGGACAATCTCCGCACCATAAGCGGCAATCGCCTTCTCGCGCTCGACGCTGACATTGGCGTGCAGCACGATCACACAACGGCAACCCAGCGTCTGCGCGGCGGCAGCCAGACCCTTCCCATGATTGCCGTCCGTCGCGCTAACCACCGTGAAATGCGTCAGCAGATCCCAATAGCGCCCTTCGAACAGGCCACGGGCGTCGAGATCATGGTTCGGCCAAAGCCGCTGAATCAGGCGGACCAGTGCAACAGGCGCACCCAATGCCTTGAAGCTACCCAGTACAGAGCGCGCCGACTCGTCCTTGATGCCGATGCTGTCGATCTTGAGCCTGGCGGCCAACCCAGGCAACTCACGCAATGGGGTTAGCTCGGGGGAAATCTTGTCCCAGCAGGAAAGCCAGGCACGGCTTTCCTGTGCTTTCCCGATGCTGAGAATCTCTTTTAACTCACCGGGATACGAGGTGCGCGTTGCACGTGGATTGACTACCAGCATGAGCGTGATACTCCAGTAATGAATGATATGAATTGGCGAACAGGTACCGGCCTCACTTCTCTGCGAGGCGCCTGAGCACGACATCCAGCAGCACGTTGGCGCCATTGATGAGCTGATCGTCGTCCGTGTGTTCGCGCGGGTTGTGGCTGATGCCGCCGCGGCTCGGCACGAATATCATCGCGGCCGGCGCGATGCGCGCCATCATCTGGGCGTCATGGCCGGCGCCCGATGTCATCCGACGATGCGTGAAGCCCAGGCGCTCCGCCGAAGCTTCGACCGCATTTGCCAGTGCGACATCGAATACGACCGGCTCGAAACGGACCAGGCGTTCGGTCGTGATCCTCACGCCCTCCTTTTCCGCTACCGCTATCAGGAATTCCGCGAGGCGCCGCTCGGCGTCCTGCAGGCGATGTTCGTCCGGATCGCGCAGGTCCACAGTGAACACCGCCTTGCGCGGAATGACGTTGATGACGTTCGGCTCGATGCGCAGCATGCCGATCGTGGCCAGCGTGGTGCCGGCAGCAACGGCCAGTTCCCGCAGGAACGTCGAAACGGCAGCGGCCACCCAGCCCGCATCATGACGAAGACGCGTCGGCGTCGTACCGGCGTGATTCGCGTTGCCCTCAACGGTAATCTGCTGCCACGAGATACCCTGGAGGCTCTCGACGACGCCGATGCGGATGTTTTCAGCTTCGAGAATCGGGCCCTGCTCGATGTGCAGTTCGAGATACTCGTGCGGAACGATTGCGCCGGGCTCGAGCTCGCCTGCATAGCCAATCCGCTCTAGCTCATCGCCAAGGCGGGTGCCGTCGATGCCAACCGTATCCAGCGCTGCCTCGACGGAAAGGCCGCCGGCGTACACCAGCGAGCCCATCATGTCCGGCTGATACCGGACGCCTTCCTCGTTGGTGAAGGCGCCGATAGTGATCGAACGCGGCGGCCTGATACCTGCCTCACGAAACGCCCGAGCGACGGCAAGTCCGGCAAGCACACCATAGCAACCGTCAAGTGCGCCCGCATTCTTTACGCTGTCGATGTGCGAACCCATCATCAACGGGCGCTGGCGGCCATCATCGGAATCGGACCGCAACGTGCCGAAGATATTGCCGATGCGATCGATACGGACATCGAGGTCCAGCTCGCGCATCCATCTGACGACAAGATCGCGACCGGCGCGCTCATCGTCAGTGAGTGCGATGCGAGTCCGTCCGTCGACCTCGCGATCGGCGCCCAGTTCGCCGAGTTGATGGAGTTGCCGAAGCAGAACCGCACCGTCGAGTTTTGGTGAGGAAGATACAGAGGTATTCATTTATATCCCTTCAATCTTTAGCCACACGGCAACTCGAGCCGGGCGATCTCGGCAAAATACCGGGCGCCTGTCAGAAGGATCGCGTCATTGAAATCGTAAGTGGCGTTGTGCAACGGCGTGCCGCCCTCGCCCGCCAACTCGCCATTGCCAATAAAGATGAAGTTGCCGGGAACGACCTGCAGGAACGCGCCAAAGTCTTCCGAAATCATCATTGGCTGAATATTGGCGTCGACGCCATCCGTTCCCGCGACATTGCGCGCCGCCTTGACCGCGACGTCCACGTATTGCTCCGGGTTCACCGTCGGAGCGAACTCGTGTGTGTACTCAAAAGTGCAATTGGCCCCGAGCGTGCGGCAAATGCCTTCGCATACTTCACGCATGCGAGTCTCGAGCAGAGTCTGGACTTCGCGCGAATAGCTTCGCGTATCGCCCTTGATGATGACGTTCGACGGAATGACGTTTCTCAGGCCGTCAGCCATGAATTCCGTACAGGAAATTACTGCCTGCAAACTCGGGTCGAGATTGCGCGATACGACCGTCTGCAGTGCCATCACGATCTGCGAAGCGATGACGATCGGATCCACCCCCATGTGCGGACGTGCGGCGTGCGTGCCCCGCCCCTTGATGTGAATGACGAAGTTGTCTTCACTCGCCATGATGCCCCCCGGACGCGTTGCAAACGTTCCCGCGCGCATGCCCGGCATGTTGTGCGCGCCAAAGATGGCATCGACTGGAAACCGTTCGAACAGGCCGTCGGCCATCATCGCCTTAGCGCCACGGCCATGCTCTTCTGCCGGCTGAAAGATGAAGCGGACAGTGCCGTTGAAATCGCGCCGTTCGGCAAGAAGTCGCGCTGCCCCCAGGATCATCGACATATGCCCGTCGTGCCCCGCACGCGTGCATTTTTCCGGCGCTGCGCGAAGCATGCGCCCGATCGGGTGCCTGCTCCGCGATGTTCAGCGCATCCATGTCGGCGCGCAGGCCGATAGCCCGCCCCCCGTCTCCGACCGTCAGGTTGGCAACGAGTCCAGTTCCGCCGATGCCGCGGTGCACCTCCAGTCCGAGCGTCGTGAGAATGTTCGCTACATAGTCAGACGTATTGATTTCCTCGAAGCCAGTTTCGGGATGTTGGTGCAAATACTGGCGCCAGCTCTTCAGCTGGCCTTGCAGAGTGCTTTCCATTGTCGGACGTCCTTGCTCATGAAGTTCGTGGAATGCTCATGTCGGTGCAGGAAATAATATTCCTCGGGATGCTAGAAAAAAGCTCTAAATCGACCCCTCTCATGCAAAAATATATCTCTTTCTCAAGCTTCCAGCCGAAACGCCATGACACTCAGCCTGGACGATTTTGATCTCAAGCTATTGATGGAAGTCCAACGCGACGCGCACATTCCTCAGAACGAACTGGGCGCGCGCGTCAACCTGTCGACGGCCGCCGTCAATCGCAGATTGCGACGGATGTCGGACGAAGGCATCATTCGCAACTACGCCGCGATCGTCGCGCCCGAAAAGGTCGGCTATCCTCTGACGATCATCGCGACGGTCGAGGTCGAGAGCGAGCAGATCGATCTGCTCGATTCGATGAAGCGCACGTTCGCACAGTGCCCGGAAATCCAGCAGTGCTACTACGTCGCGGGAGAATGGGACTTCGTGCTGATTCTGACGGTCCGCAACATGGACGAGTACACGGCCCTCACGCGACAACTGTTCTTCTCAAACAACAACGTCAAACGCTTCAAGACGCTGGTGAGCATGAGCAACGTGAAGGTAGGGCTCGGTGTACCCGTGGCTCCCGTGGGAGGCTGAGGCCGTCAACGCACGACTGACTTGTCGGTCCAGTTGCCCTGATCAAACTGGCGAACGGTAATTGCGCCGTTACGGATATCCCCCTTCTCGTCAAACTGGATGGCGCCCGTCACGCCGTCCAGCTTCGAGGCCCGCAGCTTCGGCAGATACACCTTGGGGTCTGTCGATCCCGCAGCCTGCATTGCGTCCGCCATCGCAAGCACCGCGTCGTAGGCATACGGGGCATACAGCTGCACGGGAACACCGAACCGCTGCTGATAGCGTTTGAAAAATTCGGGTCCTTGCGGCATCTTTGCAGGCGGCACGCCCGCGAGGGTGCAGTAGACGTCCTTGTCCATCGAAGACCCGGCCAGTTTGATGAACTGGGGCGTGCACGCTTCGTCGCCGGCAATGAACTTCACCCTCAAGCCAAGCTTTTGCGCCTGCTGCACGAACGCCGCTGCTTGCGTGTCGCCACCCGTGAAAGCAATACCTTCTGGCTGACGGCTCTTGATGGTGGTGAGAATCGCCATCCAGTTCGTTGTCTTGTCGGTGCCGTATTCGCGAGCGACCACGCTGCCTCCGGCGGCTTTGACTGACTTTTCGATCTCATCGGCAAGACCTTGACCGTATGCCGTACGATCATCGACAAGTGCAATTTTGCGCGCGCCAAGATCGTGGACCAGATACGCACCGATGACCGAGCCCTGTCTCACGTCATTCGCAACCATACGGAAAACGTTCGTGAATCCTTGCTGCGTGAGCTTCGGATTGGTTGCCGATTCGGTGATCATCGGGATACCTGCATCCGAGTAGCTTTTGGAAGCAGGTATCGATGTTCCAGAGTTCGCGTGGCCAACGACGCCCGCCACGCCATCATCTACCAGCTTCTGGGCGACGGTTACCGCCGTCTTGGGATCGGCCGCATCGTCCTGGGAGTCGAGCACGAACGTAACGTTTTGCCCGCCAATCCGGATCTTTCTGCTGTTCAGATCTTCGATCGCCAGCCGCACACCGTTTTCGTCATCCTTTCCGATGTGGGACAGCTCGCCGGTAAGCGGGGAAACCTGCCCGATCTTTACCGTCAAATCCGCGTGAGCCGCGAGAGGTTGCAGGACAAGAGTCAAAGACGCGAGACATATCAGTGGCCGGGGTGATTGCATGGTCGTACTCTCGATAGGTTGGCTGGAAATCGGATCGACAGAACGGATCGACAGAACCTACGACCCGTTGGGCCAGGCAACACTGCGCTGGCCTGCAATCATCCTAGTGATGCGAGCCGGTAGCCAAAATCAGCCGCGACGACCTTTCTGCAAATTCCTATCGAAATACGAGCACTTTTCGATATCTTTTCCCATGCTTGCCTTCCGAGCAGCGCCACTTTCCGGGCAGCCTCGTCCATCGCGCCGCTATCCAGGCGAGATTGCACGCGGCCCCTTTCTTCCGGGGCCGGACATCCTGCTAAGACGGGCACGGATCAAATGGAGCGCATCAGCCCGCCATCGACCCGGATGTTCTGTCCCGTGATGTACGCCGCGCCGTCCGACGCGAGAAACGCAACCGTTGCCGCGATCTCTTCGCTGGTGCCGTATCGTTGCATCGGAACGCTTTGACGACGCTCTTCCGTCGCGGGAAGACTGTCAATCCACCCGGGCAGGACATTGTTCATCCGGATGTTTTCACTCGCGTGCTCGTCTGCGAATAGCTTGGTGAAGGCAGCAAGACCTGCCCGAGCGACCGCCGACGTCGGAAACATCGCGCTTGGCTCAAACGCCCAGGCCGTCGAGATGTTGATGATGACGCCCGCGCGCTGTTTCTTCATGTGCGATACGACGAGGCGAGTCGGTCGAACCACGTTCAGGAAGTATGTGTCGATTCCCTGGTGCCATTGCTCATCGGTAAGCTCGAGCAGCGCGGCGCGTGGACCGTGCCCTGCGCTGTTGACTAGCACGTCGATACGTCCCCAGCGCGCAATGGCCAGGTCGACCAGTTTGCCGATGTCGTCGTTCGACTGGTTGGAGCCGGTCACACCGATTCCACCGAGTTCCGATGCTAGCGCCTCGCCTTTGCCTGAAGACGACAGCACCCCAACCTTGTAGCCATCTGCGCTGAGCCGTCGAGCGACGGCGGCACCCATACCCGAACCACCCGCCGTGACCAGCGCGACTTTCTCGTCTGCCATGTTAGCTTCCTCCAACTATGGTTAAAAAGTCAGGTACGTTTTCGTTCACATGTCGGAATGTAACTGACCCGACGCGGCGAAATTCCCCGAGGCGAACCAGCACTACAGCGCGCGAATCTCGTTGTAAAGTGACTCGCTGAGAACCACACCATCGGCAATGCTTCTAGCTCGTGCCGCAAATCTTCGTTGCGAAGGCAATCTCGCCCCTTGCTCCACGATCTTATCGAGCAGAAGCTCCGCGTGCTCCTGATTCTCGCGAGCTGTCCCAACAGCAAAGCGCTCTAGCGAAAACGCAAGTATGAGTTCTCCTCGAGGCAGCGGCACCCCACTTTCAGCATACGACTGCAGCGACTCGAAACTCATCGAGTCGCTCAACAAAGGTCCGGCAAGAAGCTCAATCATTGCCGACAGCGCCGAGCCCTTGTGCGAACCGAATGTGAGCAACGCGCCCTCCAATGCTTTCCCGGGGTCATTGGTTGGCTGACCGTTCTCGTCGAGCGCCCAGCCGTCGGGCAGCGACTCCCCTTTCTTTCGGGCAAGTTCAATCTCTCCGCGGGCGACCACACTGGTGGCAAAATCGAAGACAAACGGATTTTTACCATGTCGAGGCCAGGCGAACGCGAACGGATTGTTTCCGAGCAGCGGCTTCGTTCCTCCTGCCGGAGCGACACAGGGGTGGGCGGGCGTCATCGCCATCGCAGCGACACCATGCTCAGCCAGGTGTTCGACTTCCTGCCAGAGAGCGGAGAAGTGGTAGCAATGATTGATGGCCAATGCGGCGATGCCGCTCTCTTTCGCTTTGCGAACGAGCAGTGGGGACGCCTTTTCGAAAGCCACTTGAGCAAAGGTCGACTTTGCATCGACGCGCACCAAGCCAGGCGCTGCATCAATGACCTCCGGTTCAGCGTTGCCCGAGACTTTCCCGGAACGCAACGCGTTGACGCAGGTAAGCAGACGATACACGCCGTGAGAATGGCACTCGTCTCGCTGTCCTGCCACCAACGACTTTGCGACCGCAGTTGCGTGGGATTGAGACATGCCGTTGCGCAGAAGCACCTCACACGCAAGCCTGTACAACTCATCGAGATTGAGGCGGACCGTGCTGGATTCCATCAGGAGACTCACGCGTTATATGTTTGCTCGATCCGACTTTACATTGGGTCGTCGTCGAGCGGAGACTTCGGCGTCACATCACTGTTTTGCGAATCCTGCTAACGAATATAGCTACCACCGTTCACATCGAGAGTCGCGCCGTTCAGCGACGCTTGCGACGGCCGCAAGACAAAGCAAACCAGTTCTGCCACTTCCGACGGTGCAGCCATTTTGCCGATTGGGATATCGGCGACTGCAGCGGACATTCCATGTTTTTCAACGAAGTCCTCTGCCATATCGGTTAGCACCCACCCAGGCGAGATATTCACAGCGGTTATGCCGTCGGTCCCAAATGAGCGCGCGATAGATTTCGTCAGGTTCGCAAGCGCAGCCTTGGTCGCGCCATAAGGCATGGCATTGGCCGCGTAGCCCCTCTGGGCCGCCCGACTCGACATATTGACGATCCGCCCACCGCCGTGCAATTTGAAGTGTTTGACCGCTTCACGACACAAGTCGGCTGCAGCGAAAACATTCACTTGAAACTCCTTCTGCCAAACGGCGCGCCACTCCGCAGGGCTGGCGTCGACCGTGACTTCAGTACGAATACCAGCGTTGTTGATTAGGCCGTGAATGTGACCAGCAATGTCGATGGCTCCGCGCCAGAGTTCAAAAGGGCCGTCGGCAGTCGACAAGTCGCCCTGAATGATTGCGCCGTTGCCTTCGATGCGAGCTAAAAGTGACTGCGCTTTCGCTCTGTCACGACCGTAGTGGATGATTGGCCGCGCGCCTTCAGAAGCGAGCCGCTCGACGATGGCAGCGCCAATACCGCCTGTAGCGCCGGTGACGAGAATAGTTTGACCATCAAGCGGTTTGTTCAATTCAATCCCTCTGCCTAAGGACTCGCCGGCGGTTCCCCTCTGCCACGGACCACCGCGGGCTGCCTGGACGAGTCATCGATAACTCGCGTGTCTCCGGCAACAAGCGCGCCGCCATGCTCCGCAACCTGATAGCGCGTCTTCGCCGGAACTAACGCAGTTTATGGGGCCCCTCGATACCGAGGGGCCCTCAACGGTCATTGCTTTAACTCTTCCTGATGTACCAGCCCCAAGGTTCTTCGCCGACGAATCTGGTCACCTGCTTGGTCTCGAGGTAGTTATCGAGGCCCCAGCGACCCAGTTCGCGGCCGATGCCAGATTGCTTGTAACCGCCCCACGGCGCTTCGGTGAATGTTGGCTGCGAGCAGTTAATCCAGACAATGCCGGCACGCAAGGCAGCGGCAACCCGTTCGGCGCGCGCATCATTCTTCGACATCACAGCCGCGGCAAGACCGAAGCGCGAATCATTGGCGAGCGCGACGGCCTCTTCTTCAGTCTCAAACGGACGCACGCAGACGACCGGACCAAAGATCTCCTCGACCCATGCATCGCTGTCGAGCGGCACATCCGTCAGGATGGTCGGACGCAGGTAGTAGCCCTTGTCGAAGCCTTTGGGGCGCGTCCCACCCGCAGCAACCGTCGCACCCGCTGCCTTCGCGGCTTCGATGGCGGCCACAACCTGCTCGTGTTGGTGCTTCGAAACCAGCGGTCCAAGAAGGACACCGTCGTCAAGACCGTTGCCAACCTTGATGCGGTTTGTTTCTTCAATCAGTCGTGCAAGCAGCTTGTTGTAAATGCCCTTTTGCACCAGGACACGCGACGTGGCCGAGCACACCTGCCCCTGGTTCCAGAAAATGCCGAACATAATCCACTCGACGGCCTGTTCAATGTCAGCATCCTCGAAAACAACGAAGGGCGACTTGCCACCCAGCTCGAGGCTCACGCGTTTGATGTCGCGTGCTGCGGCTGCCATGATTTGCGAACCAATCGGGCCTGAGCCTGTGAAGGCCAGCTTGTCCACGCCCTTGTGGTCGATGATCGCTTGACCGGCAACAGAGCCAGAGCCCGTGAGGATATTCAGCACGCCAGGCGGCAGTTCCGCTTCGTGCGCAATGGCTGCCAGCTCCAATGCCGTCAGCGAGGTCACTTCCGCGGGCTTCAGGACCACCGTGCAGCCTGCGGCGAGTGCCGGCGCCACTTTCCATGCCGCCATCAACAACGGGTAATTCCACGGGATGATTGCGCCCGCCACACCGATGGGCTCCTTCACGGCCTTCGACGTGAATCGGCCATCGGACAGCTGGATTTTTTCTTCGGGGTGGTTGTCAAGCTCTTCTGCGAGACCCGCGTAATATTCGAAGCAGCCCGCAGCATCACCAATGTCCCACATTGCTTCCGGAAACGGCTTGCCGTTATCGATGGATTCGAGACGCGATATTTCTTCCTGACGCTTGCGGATGCCCTTCGCAATGGCTCGGAGGTATTTGGCGCGCTGAGCACCGCTCAGTCTGGGCCAACCGTCGTGGTCGAACGCCCGACGCGCGGCCTTGACGGCAATGTCCACATCTTCAGCCGAGGCAGCGCTGATTGTCTTAATGACTTCTTCCGTTGCCGGATTGATGACATCGCGCGTCTCGCCGTTGACGGGCTTGACCCACTTGCCATCGATGTAAAGTTCGTTTCGCATAAAGATTGCCTTGCCGATAGTTCAAATCAGTTAAAACCGGTCGACGCGATAGGGCCTCATGTCTACGGGCGGCGTAACGCCTGTGATGAGGTCGGCCATCAATCGGCCCGTGGTCGCGCCATACGTGAGTCCGAGGTGTCCATGCCCCGTGGCGTAAAACACGTTGCGACGCCTGGCCGACCGCCCCATGACAGGGACCGTGTCCGGAAGCGCTGGCCGATGACCCATCCACTCGCTGGTCTGTTCGGCCTTGAGTTCGGGAAGCGCCTCCCTGGCTCGCTTCACAAGAACCTTCGCTCGTCGATAGTCCGGGGGTGCGTCGAGGCCTGCCATTTCCACAGTGCCACCGACGCGAATGCCACCCGCAGTAGGCGTCACCATGAAGGCTTTGGCGGGCCAGATGATCGAATGCTTCATGGAGATGCCCGGCGCCATGATCTGCGTGTGATAGCCTCGCTCGGTTTCGAGCGGGATGTGCTCATTCAGTAGCGCAGATAGGCGACCGGTGAATGCTCCGGCGGCCAGCACAACCTGGCTCGCCTCCAGTAGGCGACCGTCTTTCAGTCTGACCGCCGAGATTCCATCTTCGGCATGCTCGAAGCCGCCGACTTCGCCTTGTTCGATTCGACCACCGAGCACCTTGAATTGATCTGAAAGCGCTACGACTAGCTTGTATGGGTCCGCGATAGACCGGTTGTCCGGAAAGAGAACGGCCTTCCCAATTTTGTGCGTCAGCGCTGGCTCCAGGTCACGAATGGCACTCCCATCCAGGACCTGATGCTGGAATCCAAAGCGCTCAAGGATTTCGATATGCTCGCGGTCGGCCCGGAACTCCGCCTCGTCGGTGTACAGGCTGAGGCAGCCTTCCTTGCTCAGCATGTGCTCGAGGCCGGTTTCCTTGAGAAGCGCGTCCAGGTCCTGGTAGACGCGGCCGCACAGTACCGCTCCAGCGGCTTCCAGCTCACGCAGCTTTGAAGGCCGGCTCGCAGAGAGAAAACGCATGAACCACGGTATGAGCTTCGGCATGTAGCCGGGTCGAATCCGTACGGGACCTTCTGGGTCCAGCATCCACTTCGGCATTTGCGCCCAAACTCCCGGGCGCGATGCCGGCATGAATTCCGTCACTGCAATACTGGCCATGTTGCCGAACGACGCCCCTTTACCAGGCGCGTCCCGGTCGACAAGTACAACCGACTGGCCGCGTCGCTGCAGGTCGTACGCGATGGTGGTTCCAATGATTCCAGCGCCGATGACAACGATAGGTGCCACAAATACTCCCCGCGAACGCTTGCAATTGGCTGGAGATCTCGCTCCAGCCGCCAATGACCACTACCAGTTCAGGATGGGCTCCATCGCTGCCCGGAATGCCTTCTTTTCTTCGTCCGTCAATTCTCCCAGAGGCGCACGGGCATGACCGACCGGCGTGCCCTGCAGTTCGCAGCCGTATTTGATTTTCTGAACGAACTTGCCGCTCTCGAGGATGTTCATGGCACGATAGAGCGTTGCCATCATTTCACGCGCCTTGTCCAACTCGCCGGAGCGGAACACACGGTCAAGGTCACAGCAAGCCTTCGCCATGCAGTTGGCCGGACCGCAAATCCAGGTGTCCGCGCCCCAGAACATGAAATCGAGCGCGACGTCATCGGAGCCAGAGATGAGGTCAATGCGGCCTTTGTAACGCGAGTAGATGTCGATAGCGCGCTGGAGAACTCCCGAGCTTTCCTTGATGCCGATGACGCGCGGGTCATCAGCAAGCGCGTCCATCAGCTCGAACGAGATTTCGATGCCATCCTTCGGCGGATAGTTGTAGAGGATGAGGTTGACGCCGGTCTCGTCCAGTACGGTCCGGTAATGCGCAAGGAGTTCTTCCTGTGTCGGACGAGTGTAGAACGGCGTTGCCAGAAGGACCGTGTCGTAGCCGATTTCCTTTGCTTTCGCCGTGTTCTCTATGACTTCGCGGGTTGCTGGTGCGTTCGTGCCCGCGATAAGGGCCTCATTGTCGTTGGCGAAGTCCTTCACGAACCGGAGCACCTCTTCGCGCTCCTCGTTCGACATCGAAAAGTATTCGCCGGTGGAGCCCAAGGGTACCCAACCAGTCACTCCTGCAGCACGCAGATTGAGCATGTGCTTCTCGAGCGCCTTAAAGTCGACCTTGTTGTTCGCGTCAAACGGCGTCACCAACGCCGGCATCACACCAGACAATTTCATCTCATTCTCCATCACAATTTCGTCATCGATTTCCGAAGCCTTCCGGTCTGCCCCTGCGCCTCGGTCTAACAAATGCTTTGCACCCAAATTCCGAATCAACCTACGGCGCCGCCCCCATTAGTAGTCCTCCGTATGGGTGCGATACCGCTTGCCCTGAGAACCGGTCCGAGGTGAGCGCCAGGTCTTACCCTGGCTGATGCGTCTGCGGCAGGAACCATGCTTGGCCGACGCTGGAAGTGCACCTGGTTCCAGCCCCAGCGGCTGGCGTCGAGACAGCCTTCCAAATACACCAATCGGTATGTTTGGCTGTGTGCAAGTATGTATGCAGTTTAGGAAGGTCATCTTCTCGTGTCAACTTGGCGATTGCCGTACTCTGCCTTTGGTAAAAGTCTGCTTTCCCGGCGCTGCCGGCGTGGTCATTTTTCAATTGAAATGGGCGATAAACAGTAAAAATCACTCACTCACATGGAAAACGATCGCACAGGCAATTGTGATTTACTGGTCCGTTCCTACCGTTCAGGCTTCCTGCAGCCTTGGAGCGGCCGTCCAACCCACCGACTTGCGCGGCAATTGCGAGTCCAGCCTCGATTTCAGCGACCGCCTCAACGAGAATGCTGCCAATGCCGGCGTTACCGTCAAAATCAAGGCGCCGGGATTTTAAAATTCAACCTGTGCAAACGGACTAGCGTTATCGAGCCAGTCAAATCGCGCGTCTACGGTGCCGCCGGGCGCGTCAGGATGGTGTGATGTTGCTGTGTGCCCTTCGATGGGGTTGCTGGAAGCATGGCTCTCTGCCGGTGCCAACGCGCCCTCAATGGCAAGTTCCTGAGCAGCCGTACTGTCGTCGAGATTTGTACGAGTCATTAGTGTGTTCCTTGTCTGGTAGCACGGGAATCGATTGCATTCGAAGTCGCCTTCCGCGGATCGGACCGGGATTTGTAATCTGGAGGCAAAAAAAGGGCCGGCGCCTTCGGTACGGAGCCGGCCGAAATCACTCACGCTTCTCGCTTACCCACAGTGAGTTCACTCCTGAAGAATCAAATCGGTCCTGACCTGCGCTGGAATTACTTTGCGACCGGCATCGTGAATTCAGCGCCCTTGCTGATGCTGTCGGGCCAGCGCTGCATCACGCTCTTGTATCGCGTATAGAAGCGGATGCCTTCTTCGCCGTACGCATGATGGTCGCCGAAGAGTGACTTCTTCCAGCCGCCGAACGAGTGCCATGCCATCGGCACCGGGATCGGCACGTTGACACCGACCATCCCCACCTGGATCTGACGCGTGAAGGCCCGGGCGACACCGCCATCCGACGTGTACAACGACACACCGTTGCCGAATTCGTGTGCGTTAATCAGCTTGACCGCACTGGCGAAATCCGGAACACGGATGACGGCAAGGACCGGCCCGAAAATTTCTTCCTTGTAGATTTTCATGTCGGTACGCACATCATCGAAAAGGGTGCCCCCGATGAAGAAGCCGTCTTGCGCTGCGACGGGATGAGCACGCCCGTCCACGATGAGCTTTGCACCTTCTGCTTCGCCCGACTCGATGTAACCGGAGACTTTCGCCTTATGCTCAGCCGTCACGAGCGGACCCATTTCCGCATCGAGATTCTCGCCGTTCTTGATGACCAGCGAATTCACGCGGGGAATCAGCTTTTCGATCAGCTGGTCACCCGTATTGCCAACGGCGACCGCCACCGAGATAGCCATGCACCGCTCGCCCGCCGAGCCGTAGGCTGCACCGATGAGTGCATCGACGGCCTGATCGAGGTCAGCGTCAGGCATCACGACGAGGTGATTCTTGGCGCCACCGAGCGCCTGGACGCGCTTTCCTCGCTTCGACGCTTCCGTATGGATGTACTCTGCAATCGGCGTGGAGCCGACGAACGAGATGGCCGCCACGTCCGGATGCTCGATGAGTGCATCGACCGCAACCTTGTCGCCGTTCACGACATTGAACACTCCGTCCGGCAGACCGGCTTCCTTGAGCAACTCGGCAAGGCGTAGGGAAGCCGACGGGTCGCGCTCCGACGGCTTCAGAATGAATGTGTTGCCGCAAGCGAGCGCCACGGGGAACATCCACATCGGGACCATGACCGGAAAATTGAACGGCGTGATGCCGGCCACGACGCCCAACGGCTGACGCAGATTCCAGTTGTCGATGCCGCCGCCGATCTGGTCGGTGAAGTCCGTCTTCAGGAGGTTCGGGATGCCGCACGCAAACTCGACGACCTCGATGCCGCGGACGACTTCACCCTGAGCGTCGGTGAACACCTTGCCGTGCTCGCGGGTGATGAGCATCGCGAGTTCGTCGTGGTGCCTGTTCAACAATTCCTTGAACTTGAACAGGATTCGCGCACGCTTGAGCGGTGCCATCTCGCTCCAGCTCGGAAACGCTGCTGCTGCGGCCTGCACGGCGCGGTCGACTTCCTCCACAGAAGCAAGGGCGACTGCGCCAGTGACTTCCCCGGTGGCGGGATTGAAGACGTCCTTGAAACGGTCGCTCGACGGAGCGACGACCTGACCATTGATGAAGTGGCTGACCTGCTTGGCGGAGAGGTTTGCCGTTTCGCTTGCTACGTTCATTTGAAGACTCCGGGATTCCAGTTTGGCCATGACGGCCGGGCGATTCAACTCAGGCCACGTCGCGCAAGGCGTTGCGCACGGTGGAGAAGATCTGGTCAATCTGCTTCTCATCGACGATCAGCGGCGGCGAGAAAGCGAGGATGTCGCCGGTGTAACGCACCAGCACACCGGCTTCGAAGCACTTCAGGAAGACCTCGTAGGCGCGCGCTCCCGGCGCACCCGGACGCGACTCGAGCTCGATGCCTGCGACCAGGCCTAGATTGCGGATGTCCTTCACGTGCGGGGCACCCTTCACTTCATACGCCGCGTCTTCGAACACGCCGGAGAGCTCTTTTGCACGCTCGAAAAGCCGGTCGCGCCTGTAGATGTCCAGCGTTGCAATCGCCGCGGCGGCAGCTGCCGGATGCGCGGTGTAGGTATAGCCGTGGAAAAACTCAATCGCGTTCTCGGGGCCGGCATTCACTACAGTGTCGTGAATCGTGCGGCTTGCCGCTACGGCACCCATCGGAATAGCCGCGTTGTTGATGGCCTTGGCCATCGTGATGATGTCCGGCTTGACGCCGAAGATTTCGCTCGCGGTTGCGGCGCCAAGGCGGCCGAACGCCGTAATCACTTCATCGAAAATCAGCAGGATGCCGTGCTTCGTGCATATTTCGCGCAGTCGTTCGAGGTAACCCTTAGGCGGAACGAGCACACCGGTGGAGCCGGCGAGCGGCTCGACAATGACCGCTGCGATGGTCGAGGCATCGTGCAACGCAACAAGTCGCTCGAGCTCGTCAGCCAGATGGGCACCCCAAGTCGGCTGGCCTCGCGTGAATGCCGTTTCTGCAACGTTGTAGGTGTGCGGCAAATGGTCCACGTGCGGCATCAGGTTGCCGGAGAACGCCTTGCGATTCGGCAAGATGCCGCCCACAGAAATGCCACCGAAGCCCACACCGTGGTAGCCACGCTCGCGGCCAATGAAACGGGTACGTTGACCTTCGCCGCGAGCACGGTGATAGGCGAGCGCCATCTTCAACGCCGTATCGACCGACTCGGAACCGGAGTTGGTGAAAAAGATGCGGTCAAGGCCGGCCGGCATGAACTCGGCGACCTTCGCTGCAGCCTGGAAGGCCAGCGGGTGTCCAATCTGGAACGTTGGCGCGTAGTCCATCGTCTCGAGCTGCTCGCTCACGGCACGCGTGATTTCGGTACGGCCGTGACCCGCATTGACGCACCAGAGTCCGGCCGTCGCGTCCATCACCTGACGGTCATCGACCGTCGTGTAGTACATGCCTTTGGCAGCCTTGAACAGTCGCGGCGCAGCCTTGAATTGGCGGTTCGCGGTGAAAGGCATCCAGAACTTCGTCAGGTCCAGGTTCGGTTGATTCGCGCTCATTTGGTGACTCCGTGAAGGTGAGCCAACTTTATCCAGGTAGCGCGCTACAATCACTGGACAGCATGCAATGAGCAGTCAGACCGTATTGATTATCCTCTTCGAACTGTATTGAAATGTTCAAGCTGAACCTGTCGCGCTCCCGCAAGAACGAAGGCACGCTGGTGGACCAGATCGTGTCGTCGATCGAACAGGAACTCAGACAAGGTACATTTCCGGCGGGCACTGCGCTTCCCTCAGTCCGCGCCCTCGCGAAGAGCCACAATCTGAGCACCTACACGGTCTCCGAGGCCTATCAGCGTCTCGTTTCACTCGGCCTGGTGATCGCGCGCGCCGGCGCTGGCTACCGCATTGCTACACCGGCGGCGAAACCACCTGCCGCCCCTGCGTGGAGTGCACCTAGTCTCAACAAGGCGTGGTTGCTGTCCGATGTTTTCGCGGACAAGACTGTGCCCATCAAAGCTGGCTGCGGATGGATACCTAACGACTGGATAAACGAGAGCGGTCTCCAGCACGCCCTGCGTGTGGTCAGCCGCGTGCCCGGGCCGCGTATCGGGGGCTATGGTCATCCGTACGGACTCGCGTCTTTGCGCGAACACATCGCAAATTCACTGAGAAGGTACTCGCTGTCTGTCGGCAGCGATGATGTTCTGCTGACCCAGGGCGTCACGCAGGCATTGGACCTGATCGTTCGCACACTGCTGCGACCCGGCGACACTGTGCTCGTCGAAGATCCGTGCTACTGCAATCTGCTCGAGATCCTGAAAGTCGCCTTCGTCAATGTCGTCAGCGTTCCGCGCACGCCCGAAGGCATCGACAGTGCACAGCTTGAAGAGGTCGTGAGGGCCCACAAGCCGAAGATCATGTTCGTCAACACGGTTCTGCAAAACCCCTCTGGGACTTCGCTGAGCGCTTCCTCGGCCTTCCGGCTTTTGCAGATTGCCGACCGTGAAGGCATCTGGATTGTTGAGGACGACATTTCGCGTGAGCTCGCGCCTGCGGGCGCGCCCTGCCTTGCCGCGATGGAGGGTTTGCAACGCGTCATCTACGTGTCTGGCTTTTCGAAAACCATCACGCCCGCAATGCGGGTCGGCTATATTGCAGCCAGTCGCGAGCTGCTGTCTCGCTTTGCGTTGACGAAGATGGCGGTCGGACTAACGTCGTCCGAGGTGACCGAACGTGCCGTGGCGAATGTTCTGATCGAGGGACACTACGACCGACACACAGCACATATCCGGGAGCGGCTCTTCAACGCTCATGCCAAAATCACGCAGTCGATGCTCAGCGCCGGTCTCGAGGTATTTCACACGCCGAACGCAGGCCTTTTTCTATGGGCCAGATTGCCGATCCGGCCGGAAGACAGCATTGCGGTCGCAAACAAAGCCCTCAAAAAGGGAATCTGGCTCGCCCCCGGCTCATACTTCCGCCCTGGCGAGCATACGTCCGAGTGGTTTAGGTTTAACGCGGCCACATCTGACGCTCCCGAACTCTGGACATTTCTGGAGGGCTTGCGGGGAAGCGCTTCTCACCAGTAACAAAAAAGGCCGCTCCTTTGTTAAAGAACAGCCTTCGGAGGAGCTAGGCTGGCGATTAGAGGATAGCCAACGATTCCGTCATGTTCTGCCGCATGTAGTCAAGGAACCGTTTCTGGAACAGCATCGTGTGCTCGTGTGCCAGTTTTTCGGCTTCGTCGGCATCCCGTTGTGCAATCGCGTCAATCATTTCCGCGTGATCCCGACCGAGCTTCGTCGCGGTCGGCGACGTAACGGTGAAGTCGAAGTGAAGATGCAGGAGGCGCTGCCCTTCTCCAAGCAGACGTTCGTAATACCCAATAAAGTACGGATTGTTCGCCGCATGGGCGATGGCGATATGAAGAGCTTTGTTCGTCTCCGACATTGCCTGGAAGTCGCCGCTTTCGACCGCCTGCATGTACTCCTCATCTGCCATTCGAATGCGCTTGAGGTCTTCTTCCGTCCGGTGCTGGGCGGCCAGCCGCGTCACCGCGCGCTGAATCAGGTCCAGCGCCGAGATGTACTTCGGGAACTCTTCAATCTCGAAAGGCGTCACGAGCGTCGTGCGGTTCGGGAGAATCGTCACGAGACCTTCGCTGATGAGGCGCGCAAGCGCGTCGCGCACCGGTGAGCGCGACAGACCAAACTGCGCCGCCAGAGAGACTTCGTCGAGCGGCGCGCCTGGCTTGAGCTTCAACGTCAGAATCTGCTTGCGCAATTCCTCATAGATATACCGCCCGCCGTGTCTGCGGACGGTGGATTCTGTCTCCGTTCCCTTGCTCATCGCTTCACCGCCGTAGTCGTGGGCCCGAAATGCCGGGCGCGCCTTCAAGTTTATCATCGTGTGGGCTCCTGCCGCCTCAGGCCTTCGGAAAACCGGAACCCCAGGTATCACTCAGCATGAAACCGGCAGCCAGCGGGTCGTCCGGGTCGACACCAAGCTGCTGGATGCCATAGACCCAGGCCCGCCCCTGCACTCGTGGCAACACGGCAGGCTTGCCGCCGACTTCGGTCTTTCCTCGCAGCTCGACAACGAACTCGCCGCCGATGGTCGAGCGCGACTTCAACCGGCTGCCGACGTCGACGAGACCGCGAGCCGACAAAGTGGCCAGATTGGCCGAACTGCCCGTGCCGCACGGTGACCTGTCCACCCGACCAGGCGGAAGCGTTGTGCAGGTCTGGTAAAGGTCTTCGCTCACCCGGTTACGGAACATCACATAGGCGACTTCGTTGATTTCCGGGAAAAGCGGATGCTGAATCCTGATCTGGCTGTTGATAACGTCCTTCAGCCCGACTCCGAACTCGGCAAGTTCGCGCGCGTTCTCGGGCGCAATCTTCAAACCCACCTGCTCGACGTCGACGAGTGCATAGTAGACGCCGCCAAATGCGATGTCCGCCTTGATTTTGCCAAACTTCGGCGTGTCGAAAATGAAGTCGAGTTCCTCGACGAACGCCGGCACCATATCGAGTGAAACGCCCGTGCAACGACCGTCACTACATGCGGCTCTTGCCGTGACCAGACCCGCCGGCGTGTCAAGGACGACCGTTGTTTCAGGTTCCTGCATCTCCACCATGCCTAGTTCCAGCAGCGCCGTCACAACGCAGATGGCGTTGCTCCCGGACATGGGGTGCGCCTTGTCCGCCTGAAGTACGATGAAGCCCGCGTGAGCTTCGGGACGCGTGGGCGGCAACAGGAGGTTCACAGACATCTGCAGACAGCCTCGCGGCTCGAGGACGACGAGCCTTCTCAGGCTGTCGTCGACCTCGTTGATGTAGTTCATCTTGTCGAGCATCGTCGCACCCGGGATTCCGATGACTCCCCCGGTGATGACTTTGCCGATCTCGCCTTCGCAATGAACGTCGATGATTTGAAGCGTCTTTTTCCAGCGCATGATTGACAGACCTTACTTGATGTACCAGCCCCAGGGCTTATCACTGTCGTACCGCGTGATCTGCTTGGTTTCAAGGTAGTTGTTCAAACCCCATTCACCAAGTTCGCGACCGATTCCGCTCTGCTTGTAGCCGCCCCACGGCGCCTCGGTGAAAGTCGGCTGGCTGCAGTTAATCCAGACAATCCCCGCGCGCAATGCCCTCGCCACGCGCTCGCAACGCGTGTTGTCACGCGACATGACCGCGGCCGCAAGACCAAATCGGGAGTCGTTCGCCGAGCGCACCGCCTCTGCTTCGTCATCGAACGGACGGATGCAGACGACCGGCCCAAAGATTTCTTCGTTCCAGACCCAACTGCCGGCCGGAACGTCCGCGAAGACGACCGGCTCCATGAAGTACCCCTTGTCCAGGTGAGCAGGTCGGCCGCCGCCGACCACTAGCCGGGCGCCTTCGGTCACGCCACGCTCGACCGCCTCGCGAACCTTCTCGTACTGGCCTTTGCTCACGATAGGCCCGAGCAGCACACCGTCTTGCAGGCCATTGCCGATGGTGAGCTTCTGGGTCTCTTCTTTCAGACGCTCCAGCAGGCGGTCATATATTCCACGCTGCACCAGCACGCGCGAAGTAGCGGAGCAGACCTCCCCCTGGTTCCAGAAAATGCCGAACATGATCCACTCGACCGCCGCCTCGATGTCGCTGTCATCGAAAACGATGAATGGTGATTTCCCACCCAGTTCGAGGCTGACATTCTTGATGTCTCGCGCAGCGGCCTGCATGATGCGGCTGCCGGTAGGCACGCTGCCTGTAAATGCAAGCTTGTCGATGTCCGGATGCTCGGCGAGCGGAGCGCCAGCGTCCTTCCCAAGGCCCGTCAGAACGTTGAGGACACCAGGCGGCAGGTCGGCGGCGGAAACGATGCTGGCTAACTCAAGCGCCGTGAGAGGTGTCAATTCCGACGGTTTCAGAACCATGGCGCAGCCAGCCGCTAACGCGGGGGCCACTTTCCATGCCGCCATCAGCATCGGGAAGTTCCATGGAATGATTGCGCCCGCCACACCGACTGGCTCCTTGCGAGCAACCGAGCTGAAGCGCTCATCAGAGAGAGCAACCGGCGTCTCGGCATTCTCATCAAGCTTCTCGGCCAGGTTTGCATAGAACTCGAAGCAGCCGGCGGCATCGCCCACGTCCCAGAGCGCCTCCGGAAGTGGCTTGCCGTTGTCCCGTACTTCGATTTCCGCCAGTTCCTGCAGGCGGTCACGAATACCTCTACCAATGCGACGGAGGACCTCGGCACGTTCGCCGCCGCTCATACGCGGCCAAGGACCTTCGTCAAATGCCTTCCGTGCGGCTTGCACCGCAAGGTCTACGTCTTCGGCGGTCGCAGCCGCAACCTTTGCAATAACCTGTTCGCTGCTCGGATCGATAGTCTCAAAGCTGCCATTCTTGACTGGCGCTACCCAGCGACCATCGATAAAAAGTCGTTCGTACGATTTCATGATTCAGCCTGCAATCGATTGGTGGGATTTGATGAGCTTGTTGTCGACCGCCTCAAGCCAGGTGTCTGCCAAGGTGAAGCCGGTCTGAAACCTGTCCGTGGGGTCAACGCCAACCTGCGAAATCGAGGTAATCCATGCCTGTCCCGACACCACTGGCACGATTGCATCGTAGTTGCCAACACGTGTCGTCGACGCAACCCGGCTTTCGAACCGTGACCCCGTGATGGATTCGTGAATGAAGGTCTCACCGACGTCGATCAGACCACGCGCGTGCAGCACACTGAGGCGCGCTGACGTTCCCGTTCCGCATGGAGAACGGTCGCATCGTCCCGGCGAAACAATCACCGTGTTGCGCGCGAAGAGCTTGCCGTTCTCCCGCTGGAGTGGCCCCATGAACTGGGTGTTCGTGACGCCCTTGATTAGCGGATTGAGAGGATGTGAAAACGGCAACTGGTCTACGGCTGCTGCCTTGATTTTCTGGCCGAGTTCGCAAAGCTCGCGCGCTACATCCGGCGTGATGCTGAAGCCAAGAGACTGCGCGTCGACCAGAGCGTAAGTCATGCCCCCATACGCGACATCGATCTTGATACTGCCGAGGCCCTTCACTTCGATATCGGCATTCAGGTTGGCGACGAAGGCCGGTTGATTCGTGAACTCGACGCGCGTTACTTTGCCATTCGAACACTCGCAGCGTGCGTGGATGAGTCCGGCTGGCGCCTCCAGTATGAGTTCGGTCACCGGTTCGTGCATCTTGAGGATGCCAGTTTCCAGCAGCACCGTTGCCACGCACATGGTGTTCGAGCCTGACATCGCGACGTACTCGGTGGACTCTCCAATCACGTAACCCATCTGCGCGCGCGGGTCCGTCGCAGGCAAAATGAAGTTGACGTTGTGATTCACGGAGCCGCGAGGCTCGAAAAGACAGATTTTGCGGAGCTCGTCGCCATACTCCTCAAGGTAAACCATCTTCTCGAACATCGTGTTGCCTGGCACGTCAATCAGACCGCCCGTAACGACGTTGCCGACCTCGCCTTCCGCATGGCAACCGACCATCGTAAGCGTCCTGTTCCAGCGCATCGCTCTTGTCCTTGATAGAGTGCCGGCGGACTGCTCCGCCGGCTTCACGTTTACGCCTGGGCGGCTTCGAAGACCTTGCGGAAGTCAGCCTTTTCCTGTTCCGTGAGAGGCTGCAGAGGCATGCGGGCAGAGCCCACCTTGAAGCCTGCGAGTTCGCAGCCATACTTGACCTTCTGCACAAACTTGCCAGCTTCCATCGTCGCCATGACCGGGAAGAGCGAGCGCATCACGTCCTGGGCGCCGCGAATGTCGCCGGCGGAGAACTTGTTGTAAAAGTCCACGACCGGCTTCACGAAACAGTTCGCCGGACCACAAATCCAGCTGCTCGCACCCCAGAGGAAAAAGTCGAGCGCCTGGTCGTCGGAACCGCAGGACAGCTGGTAGTTATCCTTGTACGTCTCGCCAATTTCGATAGCCCGCAGCAGGTTGCCGCTGCTTTCCTTGATCCCCACGACGCGCGGGTTGTCCTTGAAGGCATCCAGCACGCCGAAACCGACCTCCACATTCGTGCGAACCGGGTAGTTGTAGAGGACGACGTTGACGTCCGGCACTGCTTTCAGAATGGCTTCGTAGTGGCCGATGAGTTCTTCCTGTGATGGCAGCGCGTAATACGGCGGAGCGATGAGAACGTTCTCGTAGCCTGCGTCACGGACCAGTTGCGTTTGCTCGATCACTTCGCGAGTACACGAACCATTCGCACCAGCGATGAGCGTGCCGCGATCACCGACGACTTCGAGAACCGTCTTGAGAATCGCGCGACGCTCGTCATGGGCGAGAGCGTAGTATTCGCCCGTCGAACCGAGAGGGACAAAACCGGCGACGCCGGCCTTGAGTTGAAACT
The DNA here is from genome assembly GCF_040948755.1 of Paraburkholderia sp. BR13444. Taxonomy (NCBI): domain Bacteria; kingdom Pseudomonadati; phylum Pseudomonadota; class Betaproteobacteria; order Burkholderiales; family Burkholderiaceae; genus Paraburkholderia; species Paraburkholderia sp. BR13444. Next base: position 104,728 of record NZ_JBFPKM010000013.1, read on the forward strand.
CAAGAATGTTGGCGAGAACGTCGTGGTCGACTGCACCGGCAGTGCTGAACGGGGTAACGAGTGCGGGCAGGATGCCTTTCATCTGCATGTGTTTCTCCAATAACATCAGTAGACGGGTAAGGTTAGTAAGCGAAGCGCCTGAGGAATCGCGACTCGACTACGCCAACGAGGCGCGTAAGCGGAAAAGCCACCAGGAAGTAGATGATGGCGACGGTCGTCAGAAACTCGACCGGCTTTGCTGTGCTATTCGAGATGTTCTGCCCGACGAACATCAGGTCCGCTACGCCCACCGACGAGATGAGCGCGCTCTCCTTGAACAGACTCACGACATTCGAGAGCAGCGGCGGAATCGCGCGCAGCAGCGCCTGAGGGAAAATCACATAAAGGATCTTCGCCTGGGGCGTCAGGCTCAAAGCAGTACAGGCATCGTGCTGTTCGGCGGAAATGGACTTCAATGCGCCCCGGAACGTCTCGCTGGTGATGGCCGCCATATACAAGGTCAAGGAAATTACAACCGAGACATAGGGTGGTATATCGACCCGGAAGACGACCGGAAAACAGAAGAACACCCAAAAAAGCTGGATGAGCAGCGGCGTGCCGCGGAAGAACTCGACGTAAAGCGTCGTCGCACCTTTGAGCAGGCGATTGGGCGACATGCGAAGCAGGCTCAGCACAAACCCGGCGAGACTTCCGATGACGGCACAGCTACTCGTGAACGCAACGGTAAGACCCAGCCCTTTGAGCAGGACCAGCCAGTAAGGAAGAACAGCTGAGAAATCGAGGTGCATGGCATTCTCCTCAACGCTTGACTGCCAGGTCCTGACGCCGCTCGATCACATGGACGAGCTTTGCGATGGGCAGGGACAGGGCAAAGTAGATGAGCGCGACAACCGTGTAGGTTTCGAGCGGCCGATAGGCTTCCGTCGCGAGACTCTTGCCGACATACATCAAGTCAGCGACCGCGACGATGGCGACGAGCGCGCTTTGCTGCAGGCTGCCGATGCCATTGGTCATGAGGACCGGCATGGCGCTGCGAAGAGCTTGAGGCAGCACGACATACAGGGTGCGTTGCCACGGCTTGAGACCCAAGGCGACGCATGCGTCGAGGTGTTCCTTGGGGACCGCCTGGACGCCTGCACGGTAGGCTTCAGCGTTGAACGCGGTCAGGTTGAGACCAAGCGCGAGCACCCCCATCAAGATGGGGTCGATGAAGACGTCGACCATCATCGGAATGCAGTAAAAGAACCAGACGATCTGCAGGAGCGCCGGCGTGCAGCGGAAAAACTCGATGAACAGTTGAGCCGGCCAGCGCACGGCGACCCATCTGCTCATTGCCATGAGACAGAGAAGGAAGCCGAGCACAAGCCCCATGAGGTTCGAGGCGACAGCAAGCTCGATGGTGACTCTGAGGCCATCGAACAGTGCGCCGAAACTGCCCTCGAGAAAGCGGAAATCGAAGTGGTAGTTCATGTTCGGACCTCAGTCGAGATGCAGCACTTTCTCGAGGAACTCACGCGTGCGAGCTTCCCTGGGGCACTTGAATATTTCGGCCGGAGCGCCTTGTTCGACGATTTTTCCGCTCGCACAGAAGACCACGCGAGTGGCGATGTCACGCGCAAAGTGCATATCGTGCGTCACGATGATCATCGCCATCTTCTGTTCCGCAAGCTGAAGCATCACGTTTTGCACTTCGATGACCATCTCCGGGTCGAGGGCCGACGTGACTTCATCGAACAACATCAGCTTGGGCTCGAGCATGAGGGCACGCGCAATGGCCACCCGCTGCTTCTGGCCGCCGGAGAGCTGGCTCGGGTATGCGTGGAGCTTGCTTTCAAGGCCGAGCCGGGCCAGATACTTGCGAGCTCGCTCAGTCGCTTCTGCTTTGGTGATGCCGCTGACCTTCATCGGGGCGAGGATGAGGTTCCCCAGGACGGACAGGTGCGGAAACAGCGTGTAGTGCTGGAACACCATGCCAACCTGCTTCTGCAGCCTGGTATCGATGCGCTTCGACTTTCCCGAGTCGGCTCCGTAAATGTAGGGCTTGCCCTGGAAGCCAATCTGGCCGCTCTGGACGCCTTCGAGGCCCATCATGACGCGAAGCAGCGAGCTTTTACCGCTTCCGCTCGGTCCGATGATGACTAGCCTGTCGTCGGCGCGCATGTCCAGGTTCATGTGGTCCATGACGACGAGGTTCGGACCGTAGGATTTGTAGACGTCTCGAAACTGCACGAAATCGCCGAAGGTTGAGTTGGCTGATTCGAGCGCGCCCGACGGAATATCGGGTTGACTGATCAGCGGTTGCGAAGAATGCATGGAATCTCTCCAGCGAACGCGCCCGCGGGCGCGTGGTGTGTGATTCGAATGAACAACGGCTGGCGACCGTGCCAGCCGCTGCCAAGTCAGTACTGCTTGGTAACTGGCGGATAACGATCTCGCGATCCTGTTCAATCTATGCGCAGTCTTGCGTACTGCGTTACGCCGTCAAACTTGTCGGAGTCTGATCGACGCGTGATTCTGCAAACGTACTCGGCGCTGCGCATTTCATGCGCGGTGCGCGCCGGCGGTGGCTTTACTTGTTTGCGACCAGCATGGCGTGAACAGACACCTTGATGAGGCGGTCGACTGCGCCGGATTTGACCTGTTCCTGCACGTATTTGTTGAGTACGGCGATGTCAGCGGCCGGCGTTTCCTTCTTGACACCGAAGGCGACTTCCTGTTGCGCGAGCGGCGGCTGCGGACGAATGACTGCGGCCCAGTCGGGATGCGCTTCCGTCAGAAGCATGTTGGTGATGTTTGCGTCAGCGAGGAGGTCCGCGCGCTTCGACATGAGAGCGAGGCGGGTCTCGTCGTTACCCGGCAATCGCATGATGCGCGCCTGCTTCAGCGCGGCCGAAATCGCCTTGTCCTGCGCAGATCCCGACATGACCGCGACGGTCACTTCCGGCTTGTCAATATCGGCGATGGTTTGAGCGCCCTTGGAAATCTTTGGATTGTTCCTGTTGTAGGCAAAGGAGACGTTGTAGTCCGTGGCAGGGGCGGAGAAGGAAATGGCTTTTTCGCGTTCCGGCGTGTCATTCAACGCCATCGAGAGGTCCCACTTGTCGGACTGCAAACCGGCGACGATGTTGTCCCAGGTGGTATCGATGAACTCAACCTTTACCTTAAGCACGTCCCGCCCAAAGCTGCGACAAAGGTCCGAAAAGAATCCACTGTATTCGCCCGTCTTCGGGTCACGCATCACATAGGGCGGCGCGATGGCCGCGCCGCAACGGAGAACACCAGCTTTCTTGACACTTTGCCAGGCGCTGGCGTCATCCGCGTGAGCCGGGATGCCAACAGCGAGAAGACCGGTTACAGCCAGGCACGTCAAAGCGTGCCGGGTGAAGCGAGCAAGCAGAACCATAATTACCTCCCGAGGTCATCGGTAAATCGTTGAAGTGAACCCGATCATCACACATTCCTGAGCACTTTTATGTGTGCATCGTTGCACACAGACTAGGATGCGCGATCTAGACTGTCAACCAGGCAGACGCCATGCGAGTTGTTGTTTTGGGCAGTGGAGTCGTCGGTGTGACGAGCGCGTTTTATCTCGCACGTGCAGGACACGAGGTCACCGTCATCGACCGCGAACGAGGTCCCGCGCTGGAGACGAGTTTTGCGAACGCGGGGCAGATTTCGCCCGGCTACGCGGCGCCGTGGGCAGCGCCGGGCGTGCCGCTCAAAGCCGTGAAATGGATGTTTCAGAAGCACGCACCGCTCGCGATTCGCCCAGACGACGCGGACAAGCAGTTCCAGCTGCAGTGGATGTGGCAGATGCTGCAGAACTGCACGGCCGAACGTTATGCCATCAACAAAGCGCGCATGGTGCGCCTCGCCGAATACAGCCGGGACTGTCTGCAAGCGCTACGCGCTGAGACCGGCATCCAGTACGAAGGTCGAACGGGCGGCACGCTTCAGGTTTTCCGGACTCAGCAACAGTTTGACGGCGCAGCCGTTGGTTCAAGTAACTTTGTTCCCGTTTTGCAAGTAATTTTGTTCCTCGCCCCCTTGGTGTCGCGATCGAGGCTGACCCAAAAACACGCGCACCTGCGCAGCGGCCTTCGGGTATTTGCGGGTTGTATCGGGCGCTTGCTGCGGATCACGTCCATGATTGGCTCCCGGGCAGCATCTTTGCAATGGTATATGAGGACGCCAGAGACTGCATTCGTCATCGGGGCTGCCGGTCACCATGTACCTCATCGCCAGCGCGAAGACAAAATCAGCATTCAGGTGGCCGTCTTTCGCCACCCGGGCGAGGTACATGCACGAACCGGCCCTTCGGGTTCCTTGACCCACCGGATGAGCGACAATCCGTCGTCGGTTTCCAGGAGGCGGATGCAATATTTTGGGTCATCCCGTTGCCCAGGTGGACGCCCACGGTCAATGTTATCCAGCCACACCGAGACAGCGCTGCGTGTGGCCTCGACTTCCCACTCTGCCGCCTTTTCGAGAAACTCCGAGAGCGGTGAACCGTGCAACCACGCGCAACACGATGCTATCTCCTGATCGGTATAGAGGTACCCCTTGGTTGATATCTTGGAATCCTTTACATATCGGATAAGCCCCGCAGCACGCATTTCGTGAGCCAGTCCGACGAAACGCGCCAGTTTTTGAGTTGGATTTCGGCCGATTTGCCCCGGATCCTGATGCGCCCAACAGAGATCAAGTTCAGCGAGAGCAACGTCAAATGGGCATCGGAACGACCAGTGTTTGCTGTCCTCCCTATGCGTCCTGACCCAGTTGGGGTGCCACCCTTCAACCGTCAGTTTCCATTCACAGCGACAGATGCCGTGGCGTTCCCGGAGGGAATCCTGGGCATGCCTGGCGAGGGTGACAAAAGAAGGCGAAGCCACGGAAAACGCGCTGATGCACTTGTAGAAGTCAAGGACGCTGGCGAATCCGAGACCTCGTGACCGGAGATGCTCGAGCTTGATCCTGGTCTGCGGTGGAAAACGACAGGTCTCCATGCCCCAGGTGTCTCCAGGTTTTACAAGGAGAGACTCAATTACTTCAGGCATCGGCACGAGAGCACGCAACTGGCCAAAAGCTTGGGCCAATGAGAGGTTTCCCAGAAATCCATCGTCTCCTGAGCGCCATATCTCTCTTCGCGCCATGTGTGCTGCGGCCAGGCTAGCGCGGGTGACCCAGTCTCGAAGAAGCGACAGATATTCATCTTCGCCAGAAGGAAAAGAGTTGTTGCAATGGGGCCAAGACCCGCAGTGCTCCTGCATCACGATTTTGAGTGCAGCCATGTGTCCGGCCGCGACGGAACCTGCATGCACTCCGACCCATGCGTCTTTCAGTTCGCACATATGGAACGGACATCTGGAAAGCCAACCCAGCTCATGCAGATAGCTGTGGTAGCCGCGCTGTGCACATGCGTCGCAATAGCGCACGCAATGACGATCGCGCCTGTTTGGCGGGGGGCCGTAGTGCCCACAATTTACGAACACGACGGACGGCGAAATGAAAGCCTGAACATCAGGCAACGCTTCGTGCAGGATCTCCGACAGACGAACTGCCTCCTCGTGCGGCAGCGGCGAATCTGGATCCGGGGCAATGCTCAGGAACCTCAAACACCTGTCGCTGCTGATACCGTTCAACTCCCGGAAACGGACAAGGACCGACAGCCTGGACTCATACGGGCGGAGATTGCCGGGCCACCAGTTGACGGAGGGATACGCAGCCATATCCGTCAGTTGCTGTTGGCGATTATTCGCATGTGATCCGAAAAATTGGATTTCGCGAGTTCACGCAGCCAGTTTTCGTAGGACGTCACCTCGTCCCAGGTCTCGCCCACGGCCAACTGGAAGAGTATCGCCTCGGTTGCCCTGGCGACATGCTGCATGGGAAACTCGAAATGCCGGCGTGCAGATTCGGGCGAAAGCTCAATAAGCGCTTTCCATAGGTGACTTGCGCAGTCCGCGAGCCGGCGCCCTTCCCTGAATTCGCCCGGTGCGAAGTATTGCAGGTATGAAACGCTGCTCCCAGGTGGCCACTCAGAATCGATGTCGTAGCCGTTGAGCACGTATGCGATTTCGTCCGGCGGGCGCAGACCATGAAACCGCGCATGCGCAGCCATAAAACGCGCGGCCAAGTGGGCGTTGCCCGTGATCGCCATATACTCATGACGATAGTTCAGCTGGTGCGAGCCGACGGAAAAAACGCTCAGCAGGTAGCCTTCATAATCGAGGTCATTCTGGATACCGAGCAGCCATTTCCACTCCCGGAACGTGATATCCTGCGCTTCGTCAATGATTAGCATCACGTAATTTCGCTTCGCGTTATTCGCAAGAGCAATGAAGCGCTGTTTGCAGAGGTAGATCCCTTCCGCTTTTTTCGGCGGTTTCGTCGGATGGGCGAATTCGAAGTGTGAAGCGAGCAACAGTTGATGCCAGAATCCCGCCTCGCTTGTCTGACTGTCCGGACGGCGGTTCCACACCACCAGTGGCACCACGGCGCTAAAGCGCTCTTGCAGCACCTTTTCAACATACCACTGTACGCAGCGCGACTTGCCCAGCCGCGAGGCGCCATAGATGTAGCCGCCCGGTCGTTGCTGGTCGATCCATTCGCCGATCTGCTCGATCATTTCGTGCATGGGTGGCGTATATACCGCGTACTGCTTCGTCACGATGCAATGTCGCGGATCGACGCGCTCGGGCAGGGAGAACCGCATGGCCTACCGCGATTCCGCCATTCGACGTGGCGGGAGCGTGGCGCCGGGACCCGCCTGCTTCGGTGGAGCCGCCGCGCCGTGCCGCACCGGGCTGCGTGTGGCCTTACCGCCCGTGCTGTCGTCGCCGGAAGCGTCGCTGGCCGCCTGCTGGCCCCGAGCCATCGCTGCGTCCAGCATGGCAGCCCCGATTGACGGGTCGGCAGCCGCAGACAATATGCGCCGTGCTTCCAGGTAGGCCGGATGGACGGGCAAGCGGTGATGCGCGTGGCTTTCTACATAACGCATGAAGGCATCGATGGCATCTGCGCCCGCCGGGATCGTGAACTGCCCGCGCGAACAGGCCTGACGGATTGCAGCTCGAACGGAAAGACTGTGCGGCGAGATGTTCCAGGGCGGCGCCGCCCGCAGCACGCCGAGCAACATGCCGTCGAGCGTGGAGGCGAGCGCGACCCGGCAATCGTCCTCCTTGTGACAGACCACCCAGATCGCGGACCCGACGAGGTCGTGCCGATTGTGAAGCACCTCGTTCGTGTAGCGTCCGTAATAGAACTCGACAAACGGGGCGCGCCCCGTCTGCGCGCCGCCGCGCACGATACAGCGCTTGCGAATGCTCAATAGTGCGTCTACAACGGCAGGATCGGCTCGACGCAAGGTTTGCTGCGAATGCTGATACAGGAACTTCGCATACGCCAGCGGCGTCCGGTTGCCGATGCCGCTGTGTGGCGTGGCGTTGTAGTTTGCGACGAGCACGTCAAGCAACTCTTCCGCATACTCGTACTGGAATCGGCTCGCCAGGGCAACCTCTTCCGGCTGCCGGCCCTTGCGGTCCTGAGGCTTGCCGCCAGTGGTGTTGGAAAGGCGCTGAAAGCCCTGTCCCGCCAGGTTACGAAAAAAAAGCTTCGATAAATGGCCGATCGTCCTTGCTTCGACGTTTCGAAAACGAGTTTTTTGGGTCAAGTACCGTGGCGCCAACCGCATCGCGCAGCGCATCGCGCACGTGCTGGCAGGTTTCCGCCAGGGCGCCGTCTACGCTGGTTTCATCCCAGCACAGTCCGGCGAAATCGTCGCCAAGCCCCGAGAGGAGCCCGGCTTCGGACAGATACGGTTTGTCGCAGAAACTCACTGGGCGCACGCACCACCTGCTCAATGCCCGTTTGAGCGCGCGCAGGACGTCGTCTTTTGATACTTCCCGCCTCATGCTGAGGTAGTAGCCGAGTACCGCGCGCGAAACCACCTCAAGGATCACGATGACCCACAGGCGATGAACGATCTTCTCCTGGAAACCGCCCCCCATCAGGGGAAGCGACACACAAAAGCGTCCGTCGAGTTTGTGTGCATCCATCTCGACACGCTGCATGAACTTCATAACCGGCCGTCCAGCGCCGTCCCCGGTCTTCAGCTTTAAGACCAGGTCCGGGCCGCCGCTCGTCGCGGCTAACGCTCTTGGGTTCGCCGACAGCACGCTGTCAACATACCGGCCAATCGAGACATAACCCAACCTTGCCGTATTAAACAGCCACTCGCCGCGCTGCTCATACCCAAGGCCACGAAGTTGGTCGAGAAACCATGCGCAATGGCGCCTTTTCGACTGCTTCGTTTCGACCAGCCGCTTGCCTGAGACGCCCGCCAAAATACGTGCTTCGAATGCGTGGCGAAGCTCTGGCCAGGCATCGAGTAGTGCCTGCAGCGCGCCAGCGGCGCCGCCACCGAAATGATCGAGCTGGATCTTCCGACACCGCCGGTAGTGCTTGAGCCGCACCCACGGCACCAGCCCCCGCCATCCGTAAGGCCGCCCGTCTGGATGGGTTTCGAGGCAACGTTCACGAATCAGACGATAGGCCTGTTTTGCGCCAAGTGAGGTACGCCGCTTGATGGTGTCGGCCGTCGCACCGGAAAGATACAGCGAGACCGCTTCCTTCCTCGCAAAATACAGCGCGCGCCGGCCGCCTTCGAGCGCACCCTCATCGGGACTGACCCACTGCGATGTGTCGATAGTTCGCCTGCCCATCGTCCGGGTGGAGCAGTAAAGGCTGTCGTCAACGTCGCCTGCTTCCATGGACGCTCCATAGCGCCCGCTCGGCGATAGCCAGGGGGCGGATGCCTATAAGACCATAGAGCGCTTTCGCAGGAATGCAAGGCGAAGATTCAGCCGCACTGTCGAAAAAGATACAAAATTGCTTGAACTGTCGGCCGAAGGAACAATTTTGCTTGAACTTTTTGCAAGCAATTTTGTTCTCGATAGTCGTGGAAGCCGCTAATTTCCGGCCGTCTAGTGGTAACAAAATTGCTTGCACCGACGCATCCGGCGTCGCGCTGTCGCGCTTTAGGCGGATCCTCAATCGTTGCGGCAAGGGAAATTGTTGCCGACTTTGCTTCGTTGGACGAGTGACCGTTTGTGGGCCGCCTGTAGTCCAAGGCCTAAAACTGCGGCTTCAGCTCCAGACACAGATCGCTTGATTTAACGCCGACATTTATTGGGACGGCCCACAAAGGTTCATGCAGCCGGGAGCGTTCTAACCGGAAATCTGCGCCAAAGACAAGGTTCCCCGAAAAGAAGCGCGGGAAAAAAGTCCCATGCGGGTGCATGGGACAAACGGGCGTCATCCCGTGGAGACCGGTTAGAAACGTTGCTCGGATGAAGATGCAACTCACCCTCGCAACGTTCCACGCAATTTAGAACTTGTGACGCAGACCAACCAGAACGAGGCCTTGCTTGTCCGAGCCGGCGTCGACGTCATTCGAACCGATAACAGCCTGGGCGGCACCAAGGCCATTTTGCCCGCTGGCCTTCGCGTAGGAAAAGACGGTATACACGTCGGTTCGCTTGCTGATGAAATAGTCGGCGCCTATGGAGACCGTATGTTGCTTCGCCGAAGAATCACCATGAGAAGTCATATAGTCGTAGCCGATTTGGCCCTGCAGCGCGGGCGTAACCTGCCAGACCGAATAGACTTCAAAGTTGTGATATTTCTCGGAGTTGGCGAACGTTGACTTGGCGTCGGCGTTGTACTGCGAGAAGCTGTAGTAATCGCCCAGCGTAAACTGACCAAGCACGTAGTTGCCACCTGCCCGGGTGATGTTGATGGAACGTGCCGAAGCGTAAGCGTTGTTGACAGAACTGTTGAAGAGCGAGTCTGCCGACGTCGTTCCTCGAATTGAAAGCGCTCCATTGCCGTTGTCGATATGTAGATATGCGGCGGCCAACGACAGTGCGCCATTGCTGTAGCTCGCGCCACCGCTGTATGTCTGTCCAGACCCAACAGCGCCAGCGACACCACCGAACGAATACAGCGCTTCGACTTGCAGACCACCCCAGTTCGGGCTGACCCACTTCACAGCATTGCTGATTCGGATGCTGTTGTCGGCGTTATCAATGTCTCCCGGGCTCGTGAAGAAACCGCCGAGCCAGTTGTCGCCTGAGACAGGCTGCACTAGGTCCACCGTTGGGTCGTACTGGCGTCCCAACGTGACAGTTCCCCAACCATTTCCGGTCAGGCCGACATAGGCCTGGCGTCCAAACATCCGACTACCCTGCCCAAGCTTGCCGTTCGTGGAGTTGAAGCCGTTCTCAATCTGGAAAATTGCCTTCAGGCCACCGCCCAGATCTTCAGTGCCCTTCAAGCCGAACCGTGGACCGGACTGCGCGCCACTCGCCATTGCAATCTGCGTGGAATGGCCTTCACTGTTGTGGATGTACATGAGGCCCGTATCTACCACGCCGTAGAGCGTGACCGTGCTTTGCGCATGCGCCTGGCCTGCTAGCGCCGCGAGCCCCGAAATGATTGCTGTCGTTGCGAATTTTTTCATTTTTTTCCAAATCAATTATTAGTAATACTATTAGTTGTACCATGTGTACCGTTAAATAATGTCTCCAGACAACGGGGAGACACGACCGCCATCCAAAGGAAGAGCTGGCTCGACCTTCTGTACTGCGAAACGGAGCGTCAAAAGTGCCGCAGGTCCTTGACATAGGCGCCAGCTGAGACATTGGCCCGTGGCCTTCGAATACAACGAGCAGCCCTTGTTCCCGAGTGACTACAGAGGCGCATCCATCAGAAACGATGGGCAATTCATCTCGATTATTGAAATCGGATTCGAGGAGGTACTGGTCGCGCTTCAAGCACCGCTGGAGCGCCTCCTGGCATTCAATAGCCCGTGAGTGGCATCATATCTACCGGCAGCGCCGCAAAGTCCACAGTCACCTTACATTCGGAAAACCATAAGTGAATGACCGCAATCCTGCGCGAAGCCGTATGCGCGTCCCATTTATCGCGTCTGTGCAGAAACGCGGCGAATGCAAGGAACGTCTTTAGATACTTACGCATTGTGCATCCTGCCTAGGAATCGGCGCGCCCGTGCAGCGACATGGGCGGCGCTTACCATTCGTGCGTCGTCTCAATAGACTGAGAACGGAAAGTACTTTGCGTTGATGGTCTTGTACGTTCCGTCCGACAGAATCTGCTTGATTGCCACATTGAATTTGTCGCGCAGGTCGTCTGAGTCCTTCCGTACAGCGATTCCCTTGCCTGGGCCGAAGTATTTTTCGTTGCGGATTTCGGGGCCCACAAACTTGCAGCACGAACCATCTTTGGTCTTGGACAGGAATTCGTAGAGCAGAACCGAATCCGACATCACGAGGTCGATGCGGCCAGCTGCGAGGTCCATGTTCGCATCATCGACAGACTTGTAGGTCTTGATGGTCGAGTTCTTGTACTGGTCCTGTAGATAGGTGGCCTGCGTGGTCGAGCCCTGCACGCCAATCGTCTTTCCTTCCAGTGCCTTGGGCGACACGTCCTTGATGTCAGTGTCCTTGGCCGCTATGAAGCGTGCTGGCGTGGCGTAATACTTGTCAGAGAAATCGACCTTTTGCTTGCGCTCATCCGTGATAGCCATCGAGGAGATGATGGCATCGTACTTGCCCGACATAAGGCCAGGAATCATGCCGTCCCACTCCTGGGTGGTGAACTGACATTGAACCTGCATCTTCGAGCAGAGCGCTTTCGCTATATCAACATCAAAGCCGACAAGTTGTCCCTTGTCCATGTAGTTAAACGGCGGATACACGCCCTCAACTGCGACACGAACAACCTTCCAATCTTTTGCCTGGGCCGAAACCGTTGCGATTGCCATCACTGTTGCGGCAGCCAAGCGGACTAAACGCTGATTCATCGTAGATATCCTCAAAAACATGTGGTTCCGTTGTGCGAGAGGCTCCTTCGCAACTGCTTGAATTCGCTAACGTGAAAGCAGTGTAACGCGCCAAAAATATAGCAATATATCGGTGTATTCCTTTGTGTCGCCTACGATGCGCAGCGAGGTCAAACACCCGCCAAAGCTCAGCGCTTGCCGCGACGCATGGATGGCGATGGTTCAACAAACACAGATGCGAGAGAACGAGCTTCCGCTGTTTGGCTCAGTGCTTCGTGGATGCCGTCGCCGAGAGTTGTTCTCAGGCTGTCTGCATCACGAAGAAATCGCTGAGTACCCGCGAGAGTTCTTGCGGGCATTCGCGCATGGGGTAATGTCCGGTCTGAGGCAATAGCACCAGGGTAGACTGCGGATACCAGCGAAGCGCCGTATCTTTCATCCTGCCCTCCGAACAGCCGGGGTCGACGTCACCCACCACCACGAGCGTTGGAACCTTCGAACCTTCCGCCTCGCTCTGGAAGTTGGTTCCTGCCCACGACTCGAGATATCCAAGCAGTCCGGCTTCAGATGTGGATGACACACTTGCCGACAGAAGGTCGTCCAGCCACGCATTGTCGCGCAGGCCGCCAGTGTTCAGATCAATGAGTTCGCGGCGAGCTGCCGTTTCGCGGATAGCCTTCGAGAGTAAGGCGCGTCGAGCATCGTCCAAGGTCGCCCCGCAAGCAGGAACGGGCGCTATCAGGGCGACCGACTGCAACCGGTCAGGCACGTCGACCATGAGGCGCTGGGCCACCATGCCACCCATCGAATGACCGACAACGTGGAATCTTTCCCACCCTAGTTGGGCAGCGACGCAAAGAACATCGTCAGCCGCAGCCTCGATTGTCTTCGGACCGCTCTCGCCTACCCGACTTCCATACCCACGGCAGTCGATAAATGCGTACGTGAACCGCTCCGCATCGATGAACGGAAGCAATGGGTCGAATAGGTGACTGTCGCCCATCCAGCCGTGTGCGACGATTACGTGGGTCGGTCCATGTCCACAAACAAACGTCGGTTGCAGAGGCTTAATTCCTCCGTCTCCTCGAAATGTGTCAGCCATCCTTCTCTCCTGGTTTCTCGATTGAACTTAGTAGCCGCCCGTCTGTGCGGCGGGTGTCTCGCTAATGACAGACGCCATTCCTTCGCGCACCTGTCGCACGCTGGCTGTTGCCGCCGCCGTTAGCAACCGGACGTCGTTGGACACGGTGACGAGGTCAAAACCCCACCCTAGCGCTTTGAGCGCATACTCCGGGGACCCGCAATGCAGCGCCGCGCGGATTCCGGCGCTATGTGCGGCCGTCAGGATCTTTTGAATTGCATCAGTCACTTCCGGTTCTTCGCGGTCGAAGCCTGGCTGATACTTCTTTCCGGTCAAATCAATGGCGAGGTCTGCGGGCCCGATGTAGACAGCATCAAGGCCTGGGGTCGCCACAATCTCGTTCAGGTTGGACATTGCTTCGCTTGTCTCAATCATCGCGAAGCCGACAACCTGCTCGTCCGCTTCAAAGCGATAGTTCGGACCTGCGGAGATGACCGCTCGCGTGGGTCCGTAGCTCCGGACACCGTTGGGTGGATAACGAAGGTATGAGACGAACTCTTCCGCTTGCTTCCTGCTGTTGATCATCGGGCAGATGATTCCGTAGGCCCCGGTATCGAGTGCCTTCATGATTTGTCCGGCGTCGAGCCAGGGCACGCGAGCCATCGGGGTCACGCCTGACGCTCGCATGGCCTGAAACATACCCAGCGACGTCTGCCCATCTACCACCCCATGTTGCAGGTCGATTGTGATGGAATCGTAGCCTTGCTCGGCCATGATTTCTGCCGTGAAACTATTGGGGATGGACAGCCAACCATTGAGCGCCTTCTGGTTGGACGACCAGAGTCCACGGATATGATTTGGAAGCATTGCTTTTTCTCTCTGACGAACTACGCGCGACGGTAACGTTTGAGGACGTCCATGTCGGGTTCAAAACCGAGCCCAGGTCCTTGCGGAACATTCACGACATCGCCGCGCCGGATGCCTTCAACGTCTGCAAGCCATGCATCTGGCTGAACAAAATTCCACTCCAACGCCTTGACCGAATCGAAGGCTGCGGCCAGTTGCAGACTTGCGAAGAAGCCCGGTCCGAAGTACGGTGAGTGCGGCATCACAGATGCGTCGAACTGACTCGCAACATCGAGTACAGCCGCAAACTCAGAAATGCCACCAACTTTCGTGACGCTAGGCTGGACGATATCGACGGCACCTGCTGAGAGCGCGGACCGGAACTGCTGCGTCGTGCACCAGTTCTCGCCTGCGGCGATGGGGAACGACGAACTACGGCGTTCAGCGAGCGCCTCGAAATCCTCGGGCGGGAAGATGGGCTCCTCAAGCCAGCTCAGATTCAACTCCTCAAGCTCGGCCCGGTTGGCGTCAATGAAATCCTTCGTCCATGCGCAGTTGACGTCCACACACATCGCGCGGGTGTCCCCGAGGACCTCGCGACAAGCTGCAATTTCCTTCAGCGCAATTTCGTGTAGCTTGATGTCGGAAAAGCCGGCCTTCATTGCTTCTTCGCAGGTCATTGCGGCGAGTTTCGGGTCGGCGTAGCGCACCGGACTGCAGTAAAACGGAATCGACGTACGCTGTCCGTTCCCAAGCAGCTTTGATACCGAAACGCCTTCGCGCTTGCCCTTCAGGTCCCAGAGCGCAAGGTCGACGCCACCGATTGCAAACATGGTCACGCCATATCGACCAAACATGTGAATGCGGCGCTGCGTCTGCAGATTCCACGCGGGGATATCCTCGATGGTCGTTCCGATGAGAGTCGGAAGAATCAGTTGGTCCATGATTGCTTTGGTCGCATCCACCGTGAAGTATCCGAAGCCTTCGCCCCATCCGACGTTACCCCGTTCGTCTTCAAGCCTGACCAGTGCGAACTCAAGACTCTTCCATGCTGTAGGCATGATTCCCACGCCCGTTCCGCGAAGCTGGAACGGGATTTCGACAACCATCGTCTCAGCCGATACGATCTTCATTTTTGCACCGTGGGGTCAGGAAGGTCGGAGACCGCAAAAAAGCCACCGACGTAGTCAATTCCGTCGTTTGCGCTTAGGGTCTCGAGAGGACGAAACTCTGGGGCCCGGTTCTCCGATGCGTAATCCATCGGGGAATATCCAAGACGCTCGGCCATTTCGTTGTTCAACAGGGGGCGTGGACAGTGGGAAACGCCATAAACCACCTCATATTTGAGGTCTTCCGCCTTCAGACCGATTTCAATGAGTTGAACCAGGTCGCGGCCACTCGTCCACAGCCGCTCACGTCGGCCGTCGACAACCTCTGGGTCAGCATTACCGATGCGAATTGCTAGCGTGCTGATACCGTAGCGATGTGCATACATTGCGCACGCAGCCTCACCAAATGCCTTGCTCAACCCATAGAACCCGTCAGGAGCGGGCAACGAGTCGTCCGCTACAGTCGAATCTGAGGACAGCAGTCCTACAGCGTGGTGACTGCTCGCGAAAATGAAGCGTTTGACTTCATGCATCCGGCACGCTTCGAGAAGGTTGAGAACTGCCTGATAGTTCGGTCCCAACGTTTCCTTAAAAGCAATCGACGGCGAAACCGCTGCTGCGAGATGGACGACACCACTCGCACCTGCGACCGCCAGCTTCGCAATGTGAGGGTCTGCGAGGTCGCCGCGAAAGACCTCTTCATCATCCTGAGCATCGACAATCGGCGCGAGGTCAATAAGACGCAGGTTGTAGCTGCTGCGCAGCATCGGGCGAAGTAGCGTGCCCACACGCCCCGCTGCACCGGTAATTAGAATAGTCTGCCTTGACATCAAAGCGTCTCCTGTTTAAGTGACGAGGCGGGCCACTGCACCCCTTGAAGCAGGCGAGAGAGTCTGAAGGACCTGAACTGGTCGCTCTCAGGAAATCTGCTCAAGGGTCATCTTGAAAATATCGAGGAATTCGTCGCTGTTCTCCCGGGTGAAAGGCAACGGCGGGCGAATCTTTAGGCTGTTGCCTGCAGGTCCGGTGGCGCTGATAAGCACGCGATTTTCGCGAAGCGCATTCACCAGTTTCAGCGCAAACTCACCGTCCGGTTCCTTCGTCTGCTTGTCTTTGACGAACTCTACGGCTAGGTAGAGACCGGAGCCGCGCACATCGCCAACGCCCGAATGACCAGCCGTCAACTCGCGCAATCCCTTGAGGATGTATGCGCCCATGTTCTTCGAGTTATCCTGGAGCTTCTCGTCCATGATGACGTCAAGAACTGCCTGAGCGGCTGCGATGCAGACAGAGTTGCCTCCAAAAGTGTTGAAGTACCGAACCTTGTTGCCGAACTCCACCAGCAGCTCCGGTTTTGCCACGACAGCAGCAATCGGAAGGCCGTTGCCCATCGGCTTGCCCATCACAGCCATGTCCGGCAGGATGTTGTGACGCTGGAAACCCCACATCGAATCGCCCAGGCGTGCGAAACCGGGCTGCACTTCGTCAGCAATGAAAAGGCCGCCGCGCTGATGCACGACATCGACGGCCTTGCGAAGGAAGCCCGCCGGGTGCGGGAAGAGACCGTCAGTCGAGAACACTGTGTCCACAATCATGCCGGCGAACCGGATACCGTGGCGCTCAAGTTCGTTAATGGCGCGCTCGACCTCCTGGGCAAACTCGGTATCGACGTCCACACCAGGAGCAGTGCGATATGCATCTGGCGCCTTTACCATTCGAACATGCTGACCCACGGGAACATGCGGCCCCATGGTCGGTGAAATTTCCGCGACCGACGCCGTAATGCCGTGATAGGCGTTACGCGTGACAATGAAGCCAGTGCCCTTGGTATTGAATCGGGCAACACGCATGGCAAGGTCGACCGATTCACTGCCCGTACAGGTGAACATCACATTGCTCATCTCCTGAGGGAAGGTCGAAAGCAACTGCTCCGCGTAGCTCAGAATCCCTTCGTTCAAATATCGCGTGTGCGAATTCAACGTAGACATCTGACGCGTGACAGCCTCCACGACGCGCGGGTGACAATGGCCGACCGACGGAACATTGTTGTACACGTCAAGATAAGGAGTGCCGTTCGAGTCATAGAGATAGACGCCATCCGCACGAACGAAGTGAACCGGGTGCTCATAGAACAGCTTGTACGACGGCCCGAGACGCTTCGCGCGCTGTGCGATGAGTTCCTGCATGTGCGGCTCGACCTTGTGTGTGTTAGCCACATCAAAGCCATTAAGCATGTAAGCGGTAGAAGACATGGGGCAGTTACTCCGTATGACAGAAACGAATCAGTTCGTGCTGTGCGCGGAACTGGTCAAGTGAGAGGAGACGGTTCAATTGCAAGCACGACCGCGGCGTGTTGCGAAGGATGTATTCGGCGTTTTCTGGAAATTCGATGGCACGCCACTCGGTGATTGCAATGCGAACGGCCATCCGGGTGGTGACGAGGTCGTACAACAGAGCGAGTTCGTCCTTCAGCAACGGGTTGACCTCGTGATAGCCACCAACCAGTACGGCAGCATCATTGAGCAGGTCTTCCGAGTCGCCCAGCAGGTAGGCCGCAGCAACTGCAACGTCGTTGATCAAAGGCGTGTGCGCCATATCACCGAAATCAAGCACCCCACTAACCTCGGAGTTGTCGCCGGCAAATACGAGTACATTGTCAGCGCTGAAATCGTTATGCACGACCTGGCGCCTGAAGTTACCCATTGAAGGGGCAATGACCGTGGCGAACTTGTCGAACACGCTCTCAAGCGAACTGCGGAGAGCACCATCTTTCACCCGAGGGAGGAATTCGACGAGCGACGTCGCGTGTTGGATGTCCCAGGAGAGGGGATGAAATGCTGCCGGATGCTCGAAATCGCGCAACGCGAGTCCGATTCGAGCAAGCATCCGACCAAGGTTTCGATGCAGCGCGACACTCGGTTTCGCATCTTTCAGAAGCATTCCGTCCACGAATGAAACCAGCCGCATCGAACGCTTCGAGCCATCATTGAGTTCGGCGTATTCAATCGCGTTGTTTTCAACGCTGGGAATGACATGCTGAACCGGAAGTGAAGGGTCCTTCCGCGCGGGGTGAAGTAGAACGGACACTTGCAGGTCGGTGACTGCGGGGTCCTCCGCGGGATGGGAAATCTTGAGAAGAAACTTCTGCCCTTGCGGGTCTTTGATGAGGAAGTTCTGGTCGCGCTCTCCGGAAAGTCGGGTCACCCGACCACGAATGTCGTAGTGGGAGGTAACGAGTTCTTCCGCCACTTTCTCTGATACAGGGGCAGCGGACTGCATGAGAAGCGAATTCGCTGATAGCGGTTCAATCATCATGGAAATAGGAGCGTTCATAGTTTCGCTGAAGAGGGCTCAACCGCAACGTCACCAATCGTGTCTTTATATCAATATATCGGTATAAACCGAAGTCGACGTGGGTAGTCGGTGCGTTAGTGCTGGAGAATCTGGGCCAGGAAGGCCTTCGCGCGGTCGGTCTCGGGCGCGTCGAAGAAATCACGGGGCGACCTCTCTTCCACGACCGTCCCTTGGTCCATAAATATGAGCCGGTCCGCCATCACTTTCGCAAAGCCCATTTCGTGGGTAACGCACAGCATGGTGATACCCGTGGAAGCAAGGTCCGTCATCACGTCCAGAACCTCTTTAATCATCTCCGGGTCCAGTGCCGAGGTCGGTTCATCAAAGAGCATCACTCTCGGGTTCATGCAGAGTGCGCGGGCAATGGCGACACGTTGCTGCTGACCGCCCGACAGCTGGCTGGGATAGCTCTCCGCCTTGTCGGCAATCTTGACGCGCTCGAGCAGCCCCATTGCCTTGTCGACTGCTTCCTTGCGCGGCAGTTTTAGTGCCGACATGGGTGCCAGAAGGCAATTCTCAAGGACCGACATATGGGGAAAGAGGTTGAATCCCTGGAAGACCATGCCAACCTCCTGCCGCACGCGATCTACGCCTTCGCGATTACCAAGCGTGGTCCCCCCGACGCTCAACGTACCCTTCTGATAAGACTCAAGACCATTGACGCAACGAATAAGAGTCGATTTGCCGCTTCCCGAAGGGCCGCAGATGACGACGCGTTCACCCTTCTTCACCGTCAGATTGATGTCGCGGAGTGCGTGATATTGGCCGTACCACTTCTGGATTCCGTCGAATCGAATCATCGTTTCCGCTACAGACGTATTCAATTTAAGCTCCTTCCTTCCCGGAACACGCTTGCGCGTCTTCGTGATTTTCAGTGGGCGCTCAAGCCCTGGATAACTTGCTCCGTCGGCTGCGGTTGACTCTTCGTTGACCGTCGCTCTGGCTTGATGACGTGCCTGCCAAGTCTGCGCTCGATGACTGTCCACAACCGGCGAATACCCTCGACCAGCACCAGATAGAGCACTGCTGCCCACAGTAGAACTGGAAATCGAAGGTCCGCGCGAATGCGATACCTGTTGCGCCCATCAGTTCGTGAACAGAGATGACGCTCGCAATGGACGAAGCCTTGAGCATGAGGATGAGCTCGTTACCGAGTGGCCGCAGAGCAATCAGCGTGGCTTGCGGGAGAATGACGCGGACGAATGCGACTGAGCGCGAAACGCCAAGGGCGTGCGCTGCCTCCCACTGCCCCCAAGGAACAGCCTGAAGCGCCCCTCGCCATATTTCCGCCTGATACGCCGACGTGTTCGCGGCAAAGGCAAGGACCGCACACCAGAAGGAATCCCGGAAAATCCACCAAACGTGGAATGCCTGCAGTTCGTGGCGAAACTTGCCTGCGCCGTAGTAAAGCAGAAAGACCTGGGCGAGAAGCGGCGTACCTCGGAACAGATACGTGTAGCAGAAGAAGCTCTTGCGAACGAAGCGGTTTGGGCTGAGACGGCCGGCTGCGATTGGCAAAGCGAGCACGGCACCGGCAAGCACCGAAATGCCGACCAGTTCGAGTGTGGTGCCGAGGCTCCGACCGAAGTCCGGGCCGTACTGGTTGAGAAGGTCGAGAAAGTTCATTTGCCAATCACCATGTACGGACGGTTCGCGCGGATTTCGAGCCGGCTCAGACCTTGACCCGAGATGATGGATGCAACCAGGTAAATCAGGAAGGCAGCAAGATAGAAGAAGAACGGCTCACGCGTTGCACTCACCGCGAGATTGGCTTGTCGTATCAGGTCTGGCAGCGCGATGACAGAGACGAGCGATGTATCCTTTAGGAGCACCAGCCAAAGATTGCCCAAGCCGGGAAGTGCCACTCGCCACATCTGTGGGAAGACAACACTGACGAAAGCTTTACCGCCGGACAGGCCCAGTGCGTGGGCGGCTTCGTGCTGGCCGCGAGGTACGGCGTGCAGCGCCGCCTTGAAGACTTCGCTGGAGAACGCGCCAAAAACAAGCGTCAAAGCGAGCATGCCCGCAAGAAAACCATTAATTTCAACCGGCGAGGTGATAGCGACCAACGGGAGCAATTTCTGAAGTGCAATCTGACCGCCGTAGTAGACGATGAAAATCGTCAACAACTCTGGAAGCGCGCGAAAGATAGTGACCAGCGCCGTGCAGAAGCGCGCCACCCCGGATCCCTCTGAGTCCTGCCCTCTAGCCAGTAGCAGGCCGGCGCAAAGCCCGAATGGCAGCGTGCATAACGCGAGTTCGACGGAAAGCAAGGCTCCTGACAGTAATTGTCTCCCCCACCCTTCCGTCGTCAACAAATTTCAGTATTCAGACATGGCACCTCCAGGACACACAGACAGTTCAAATACACCGATATATTGGTATATACGGAAACAGAAGCAAAGTTCGTACCAACCCCTACGGGTAATCCTTCGCATTTGAAATACCAGCGGGCGGACCACGTTGTTGTTGCATTATGAGCCGCTGCCGGTGCACGGTGTGCACCGCTCCGGAGATTGACTGGCTATTCGTCGACGTGCTGTGCGGTTCTCAGAACGTCTTTGAAGCGCTGAAGATCCTGCGTGACATCACCGTGGAACAGGTTGCGCCGCTTCCGGATTAGATGTTCAAGCGTTTCGATGGCGTCCACATGCGTGCGCATCAGGACTACCGCGCGCTCCTCGTCGTGCCCCTTGATGGCATTGATCAAGGCAGTGTGTTCCTTCACGACTTCGTCGAAGTGAGCCTGCACCGGAAATGCCAGTCGGCGCACGCGGTCCAGTTGTCCCTTCGCGCCGTTCAGTAGTGTCCACAGACTCGGGAAGCCCGAGCAATCACAGATGAGTTTATGGAACTCCTCATCGAGCGCGTAGAACTGGTCGGTGTCTTTTGCTTTTGCGGCGAGGCGCTGTTGATACAGCGATACGTCAAGCCGGCTCGCGTACTCACTGGTGCAGTACCGCGCGGCAAGGGCCACCGTGCGAGCTTCAAGTCCGTCTCGGACCAGTTGACCTTCGAGAACGTCGTTCAATCGAATAGGGCTAACGTATGTCCCGGAACTCGACTTGATGACGATGAGTTTCTGAGCTGCAAGCTGTAGAATGGCTTCCCGTATGGGCGTTCGTGAAATATCGAGCTGACGCGACAGCTCCTTCTCGTTCAGGACCTCGCCCGGCGGCAGCCTGCAGGACACAATCGCGTGGCGCAGCAGCTCGTAGACCTGAGCCGTTTTCGGAAGGCGCTGGTCGAGGTCTTCGGGCGTGAAGATGTCCGTGGATTTGTCAGCCATGATTTGCTCGCGATGTCGCAAATAAGCAGAGCGCAAAATTAAGAAGCGGACGATACACCAGTATATCGCTGTTTCCTGAACGAGACCACTCCGGTATTGGGAGGGCAAACCCGCACATGAAGGAGAGCGGCCCTATGATCGGTTAGGAACTCTCCTGCACAATGGATCCGCTACCCGGCACGGGGAAACCCGAGGACGTTGACCCCAGGTCAATGACGATGTCTTTACGCAGAGAGATTCGGTCGTCGCCAGAGTTGAAAAAGACCGGGATCTCGGGCCTGCTGGGCGGAACTGCCGGTCGCCGCTGAGAAACGTCTCGTCCCATCAGTTCACGTGTTTCTGGACGACGGGAGCGGCGCAGCGCGGCACTCGCATCATAAGCCTGATCCGCTCGGCTCAACTTGAGGAGCACAACCCGCGCGTGTATCTCAAGGATATCCTCACGCACCTGCCTGCGACAGGGGCAACACATTGCCGCCTTGCTGTCATACCGCTGGCAGCCACTCTCATCGACACAATTTAGTTCTTCAAGACGCGGTTGCAGTTCACCGATGGCAACGCTACGACTAAGAATTGGTTAAACGAACTCGTACGCAATAGTCGACCTTCCGATGAATGAACCTGTCGACTTCAGGCGCCCTGATGCCTGATCGTGGGAAGCGCCCGGTGAAGGCACGGGAGCGAGTTGGCTAGTTGCGATCGGGCAACGCGGGAGCCCAGCAGTGAGGAAGCAACTGTTCGATGTCGGAAGCGCGATGTGTTGGCAGGCGCGTGAGCACGTCCTTCAGATAGGCGAGCGGATCGTGCCCGTTCGATTGTGCCGAGCGCATCAGGCTCATGATGGCAGCGGCACGTTCGCCGGCGCGAAGCGAGCCCGCGAACAACCAGTTCCTCCCGTCGCCCAGGGACGGATCTGGTTCTCAATCCAGTTATGCCGACTCCCCGATTATGCCGCGTCATGCATACGCGTGGCGGTGGGTATGGCCTTTCACGATCGCTGTGTCGGCATAAACATATGATTTCTCAGGCTGGCTATCGCGCGGGCCAAGAGAGATCAGATGAATGCGACACGCACAGTCAGCGAATCCGGTGGGCTGCCGGACCATCACATCGATGCATTTCTTGATCGTCTACGGACGGCACACTATTCCGAGGTATCGCTTCGCAAGAAACGAAGAGTCCTGTGTGCGTTCTCTGGGTGGATGAAGAACGGCAACATCGACCTGATTGATCTCCATGAGTCTGTCACGGCTCGTTTTATGAATCGCATGATCGACGCTTCACGAGACCGCGTCCAGCGTGCGCGTCCCACCTTACGGCAGTTTCTTGCCTATCTGCGCGCGGAAGCCATTGTGTGTTCGCCGACGTTGGGCGGCCAGTCCGAGATTGCGCGCATTTATCGCCGATACCTGGACCATCTGAGGCAGGATCGTGGACTCGCGACGAACTCGCTGCTCGTCTACGGCCCCTTCATTCGCGACTTTCTCGACAGCCACTCGGCCAATGACGGAAGTATATTGTCAGATGCATTTTGCGCCGTAACGATCCGAGATCATTTCCTTGCCTACAGCAAAGGTCGATCGGCGGAGTACACGCGGCTGATGGCAGTTGCGCTTCGCTCGTTCTGCCATTTCCTCTTTCTGCGCGGCTACACGGCCCAAGACCCTGTATGAGTCCGTGCCCGCAGTTCGTAAGTGGCGACAGTCAACTGTACCGACGTTTCTCACGCCTGAGCAACAAGAAGCTCTCATCGCATCTGCAGACCGGTCGACTTCAACTGGGTGCCGTGACTACGCAATCCTGCTGTTGTTGGCGCGGCTCGGTCTACTTGCCGGAGAAATAGTTGCCATGCAGCTCGACGACATTCACTGGCGTTCGGGGGAACTCGTCGTTCATGGCAAGGGGCAGATGGTGGAGCACGTTCCCCTGCCATCGGAGGTCGGAGCAGCAATCGCTACATATCTCCGCGATGGTCGCGGAGCAAGTGCATCGCGGCACGTATTCCTTCGCAGATTGGCACCTCGGGTTGGTCTGGCGGGACCGGCGGCAATTGGCAAGATTGTTTGTCAGGCCTTCGCACGTGCAGGTTTACGCCCCGCGTGCCGTGGTTCCGCACATCTGTTTCGTCACGGTCATGTTCGACTACGGTCGCCCCGCCTCAACACGAAGTGTTGAGTATGCCTTCAAGATACTGCGTTCCGCCTTGCAATGGCGCGCCCGCGGCGACCGTCCTAGCCCGAGGCCGCATGATCTGCGGCACTCATTCGTCTGTCATCGGCTGCAGGATTGGTACGCCCGCGGACTGGATGTCGATCGCGGCATTCTCGCCCTGTCGACTTACCTTGGGCATGCCAAGGTCACGGACACATACTCGTACGAAACAGCTACGCCCGAGCTCCTTGGGATCGCAGCCCGGCGTTTCGTGCGCTCTCAGGGAGGTACATCGTGAACCAGCCAACCGTGCAACCATTTCCCGTCCTGGTACAGAAATTCTTTACGCAACGGTTGCAGCAGCAGCGACACGTGAGTCCTCGCACCGTAATCGCCTACCGCGACAGCTTTCGCTTACTGTTGGCCTTTGCGCACGACTTGACATCGCGCCGATCGAGTTATATTAACCACCGTGGAGTCGACGAGCGCCATGCCTGAAATACTGCGTGTCGCCTTGGCCACGGGCTTCATCCTCTCAAGGTTCGGACCGGCGAGACGCGAGTTCAACTGTCCCGAACGGGGCCAATCTTCTGCACAAACGCTCGCGGTACGACCGGTCCAACGAAGATCGGCCCGTTCACATGAGGGTCGCATCGCAAGCTGAAAATCAAAAGAGCTCCCCGCCGTATCGGTCCCGATAGGCACGACCCTCATGCCCTCCTCAAGCGCTGCGTTCACTTGGTGAAATCATTCGATCCAGTGCAGTCCATCCCCTCGGAGCCACAAGGGGAAGATCGATTCGGCAAACTCGCGGTCGTAGCCGCGCTGGAGCATCCCTTCAACGATGCGGTCGTGAAAGTGCTGCGGGCCGCCCTTGCGCTTCCATGCGGCCATCGCGCAGCGCAACTGGTCCGCCTCGCCCGCGCTGAAGCCTGCCGCGAGCATCGCAACCTGCATAGGCATTGCTGTGCGACTGTCGCCCGACAACTTGCATCAGACGCATTCAGCGCTGGTATTCGAAGCCGCGAAGAGATTGCTCAACGCGAACTTAAGGGCGGTAGCCCTTGACTTGGGCATAAGTGTGCGGGACCTGCGCGGCGTGCTCATCGAGGATTTTCGCTTCTTCGCGGGTGCCAGACCCGAAGCGTTCCGGCGCGAACTCGGCAATATGGGCGTTATTTGGGAGGATAGGCAGAGCGTTTTCTTGTAATCATTCCGCCCATATCGGTGACTGCTTCCGGATCGGAAGCTGCCATAGCCTTCACGAAGTCGATTTCCAGATCGCGAGCTTACGCGAGAGCGCTGTATGAACACTCTATCGCACATATTAGGCCAAGCACAGGCCGTCATGGGACGACGTTATGAGAGTTACTCGACAGCGTCGTCAGTCGGTCATGCATTCGGCTTCGCTGCCAACACCGGCTGCCTTCAAATCAGCGAAGTTGTTTCTTTGAAGGCCGATTCGATATCTGGGGCGGGTGCTTCCTTTAATTGGCGTTCAAAAATCTCAAGGATGTACGAGATTGCTGAGCTGTCTTCGTTCGTGAACCCCCACGGACCATTTGCCAAACCAGACGACACGGCGCGCTTAATCGCACGAGCCGCTTCACAAATCGCGGAGTCGCAAATCGCTCCGTAGCCCATATCCGCAAGTAGGCGCGTCGCCAGCGTGACTTCCAGAAGGGTCATTGAGGTCGAGGCCGTACCGCGTGACGTGTTCATCGCGTGTAATGCGAGGTGACAGCGAGTCGCGATCAATGTAACGCCTTCCGAAGAAAGCATTCAACTTCCCCAGATGGAGAAGGCGTCGCCGACCGTATGAGCATCCATCCAGTCATAGTGATCCGTTGTTTGTTTCCATGCCCATCCGAACGCAGGTGCCTGGCGCACTCTCGAATCGTGGTATTCGGTCAGACATCTCGTTGATTTATGGCCGGGCAGTGCTGCAGTGCAGCTCTGCCTGAATTCGTCATCGACCTGTTCTAGCGGGCTTTTGCGCATACAACCTCGGTTTCGTCCAATGCAAATTAATGGGATAAAGAGCCCATACCGTGATCCGAATACTCCGATCGGCCGAATCCTGCCGTGGCGGCATCCGGCGCTCAACAATCCAACGGCGTTTCGGTTTTGCCGCGGCGTCGCGATAGGTAGACCTTACTCGAGCGTCTCGTCTTGACGGATAACGCCCGCCGCGCGGAGTGCATCATTCAGCCAAGGCGAAACAAGAATTCCTTCTTTGATTTCTGCGATACGCTGGGCTTCTGCCTGCAGCTTTTTTTCAGCTGCATTCAGTACACTGTCAACGTCCCGACGCGGTATCACCACAACGCCATCACAATCTCCCACCACTAGATCGCCAGGCTCAACGCAGACATCTCCGATCGAGATCGGCACGCCGACGCGACCCTCAAGCCCTTTTGTTGGACCTGCGGGGTTTCTGCCAGCGGCAAAGATCGGAAGCGAATCTTTTGAGAGTGCGGCGAAATCGCGGGCTGCGCCGTCAACCACGAAGCCACCGAGTTTCGCCGCTATCGCTTGAGTGACCATTAACTCCCCGAAGAGCGCGCTCGACTGATATCCTTTTCCGTCCACAACAATCACATCGCCCGGTGTAGCCAGCGCCAACGCAACATGAAACATAAGGTTGTCGCCGGGCCGAACTTCGACAGGGAATGCCGGTCCAGCTAGAACCATACTTGGAGCGAGTGGCTGGATACGCCCATGCAAAGCTCCACGGCGTCCCGCGACATCGCAAAGTACCGCGGACTGAAATTCTAGTGCGCGCTTGATCTGGGCAGGCGTGACACGTTCGAATTCCGATGCGTTAGCGAACTTGGTAGATTTCATTCGATTATCTCGCTTGATGCGATCGCAGCCCATGACGAAGTCTATGGCCCTCCGCCCACGAAGGCAGGTAAGGTAACTGCGAGCGGGTTTTGCTTTCGACCCCGACTTCCCGGGGTTCCGAATAGAACAGGGCCGCTTTCAGGCGTCTTTGTCTTTGCGCTTAGGACTCACAGCGCAAGAAGCTGCTCCGTGATTGCGAGGAAACGCCGAACGTCGTCGACCGAGTGGCAGTGAAGAGGCGAGAGTCGAACAGCACCCTTGAGATTGAACGACTTCAGCATCCGACCAGAGTAGACGCTCGTTTCCAGGCGTTCGTAAACCGTCACTCCGCGCTTTTCGTATTCCCGGACCGCCTCAGTGGGATCAAGCTTCGGGAAGCCGATGCCAACGATCAGATCGCGCTTCTTAAGATCCGAATGGTCCCAATAGACTTCGAGCCCGCGCATGTGACGTAGTCCGCGCCGTGCACCGTGACCGTCCAGCAATGCAGCAAGCAACGCGCGCTCGTGAAGCTCAATCCGCTCCATGCCGTTCACGAACAACTCCCGTCGCTCCGAAGCGTCACTAAAATGTTGACCAATCCATGTGACGTAGTCGACGATCTCGGAAACCATTGCGAACTGACCGGGCGTCGGCGTGCCCAGTTGCCACGCCCCCTGTGGCTTGGCGAGTAGTCTGCGATGGGGTAAGGCGGCCGCTCTCGGGGAGAGCCAAGCGATGCCGGACCCGCGGCATCCAAAAAACTTGTATGGAGCGAAGTTGATCCCGTCGACCGGCGTCTTTTGTAGATCGATGATTCCATGCGGCGCGTGCTGCACGGCGTCGACAACAATGAAGAGGTCTGGTTTCTTCGCGCGCGCGGCATGAATGATGGCCGCCAGATCAAACTTGGCGCCCGATATATTGGAAGCGTACATCACGCTTAGCAGGGCCGTCTCTTCGTCAACCAGATCAACGATCTCCTGGACGTCCACACCGCCCGTTTCAGGGTTGCTACGCGCCACCCGCAAGGTCTTACCGGTGCGCTCGCAGTACATCGTCATCGCATCGTACGACGAGGGATGCTCCAGAATCGTAGTCACGGCGTTCGAGCCTGCAGTGTTTTCCATGATCGTCCGGATCATTTCAAACATCGCTTCGGACGCGGTCAGCGCGGTCAAAATGCTTCCGTCCCGTGCGTTCATGATCGTTCGGATGTCAGCCTCGCCAACGGCGATCACATCCTGCAATGCGAGGGCGCGTTCATGGATGCGCTCCGGGTTGTCCGGCACGCAGTCGGCCGAAGCTAACGCATCGACGGCACGCTTCAGGCGAAACGATCCGCCAGCATTATCGAAGAAAAGGCGCTCGCGTCCGTCGGAGTCGCGATCGATTTGGTGGAATCGGTCCTTAATTTCTCGCATCAAGGAATCGGAAAAGAGTTCGCCATGACTGCTCATCTTGAGTCTCCTGTTCGGGTCCGTCATGTGTCTGGTTCTCTGCTTATCGGTCAAGAGACGCGAGGTACGCCTTGCCCTTTTGTGCGTCGTACTGTCCTTCCCACTTCGCGATTACAAGCGGAGCAAGTGCATTACCGACCACGTTCAGTGCCGTGCGACCCATGTCCATCAGGCGGTCGACGCCAGCGATAAATGCGAGGCCCTCCAACGGCAGACCAGCGCTGGCGAGCGTGGTCAGCAAGATCACAAACATGAAACCCGGAACCCCGGCGGCACCCTTAGACGTCACCACCATCGTCAGCGTCAAGACCAATTGCTCCTGCCAACCGAGATGCACGCCGTACAATTGGGCAACGAATAGCGTGCCGATCCCGAGATAGATCGATGCGCCGTCGAGATTGAACGTGTATCCGGTAGGAACAACGAAGGTGGTTATGCTCTTCGGTACCCCGAAATCCTCCATCTTCTTCATCAACTGCGGAAGCACTGTCGCCGAGCTGCTCGTCGAGAAAGCGATGATCAACTCGTCTTTGATGATGCGGAAGAGCGTGAAGATATTGAACCCAAAAACGCGTGCGACGATACCGAGGACGGCGACGGCAAACAGGATGATGGCAAAGTACGTCACCGCTACGAGTTTGATGAGCGGCAAGAGTGACCCAAAGCCAAAGCTTGCGACGGTGACAGCGATCAGCGCGCAGACGCCAATCGGTGCGTAGAGCATCACCATGCCCGTTACCTTGAACATTGCTTCAGAGATCCCCTTCAGCGTCGCTACAACAGGCCGACGGTATTCCTCGGGAACCGACTGCAAGCCCAGACCGAACATCACGGAAAAGAAGATCACCGGCAGCAATTCCCCTTTTCCCATCACCGAAATGATGTTGTCTGGAATGACACTCAAGATGAGCGCCAACAGGCCGTGGTGCCCCTGTCCTTGACCGGTTGTGTGCTGGTATTGCGAGATGTCCGCGTGTCCGAGTTGCGACATATCGGTGCCAATGCCAGGATGCAGCACGTTCCCGATAACGAGTCCCAGGACGATCGCAATCGTAGTGACAACCTCGAAGTAAAAAAGGGTCTTGACGCCAATGCGTCCAAGCGATTTCCCGTCGCCCACGCCTGCGATTCCCACAACCATGCTCGTGAAGACGATAGGGACGACGACCATCTTAATGAGCTTGATGAAGACGTCGCCGGCCGGTTGCAACACGCCGGAAATTGCCTGGGCTCTGAACTCGGGATAATGGTTGAGGCCGATGCCAATACCAACGCCCAGTATTAGGCCTATGACGATCTGCCACGCGAGAGGTACGCGGGCAGTGCGCCGCCCTCTGGTGCAGGTAACGCTGCTCATACTTGTCTCCTTGAATCGAATTTAGGGCGCAATGTGTCGGTGGTACGGAGTGCCGCTACCGAACTAGCTAGGGAAGCTACACAAGCAGTACCGTCTCCATGGCCCACACCTTAAATCGCTAAATTCAATAGAAAAAGCGATTTTTTTAAATGTATTTAGATCGATAAAGGTAATGAACCGAGAACAGATTCGGTCCTCGCTTTGAACTAGGGTCGTATGTGAAAAAAAGAGATCGAAAACGCTCTACAATATTGCTTTATTTCACCCCGGGGGTGGCCATGCTCACTTTCAAGCAGATGGAAGCCCTGTTCTGGATCGTGCAGCTGGGTTCTTTTGAACAGGCGGCAGCGAAGTTGAACGCTAGTCAATCTGCCATCTCGAAGCGGATCCAGGAGCTAGAAACGGCGTTCGATTTCTCCGTCTTCGATCGTACGCATCGGACGGCAAGGCTTACCGAAAAGGGAAACCAACTGTTTGTCTACGCAAAAGAGCTTCTGGAGCGAAGGGACGAGATCATTGATCGCGTGAGCTCGAAAGAAGTCTTGGTGAGGCGCTTGCGGATTGGCGTCACTGAGTTGACCGCTTTGACTTGGCTACCTCGGCTGATT
This sequence comes from Paraburkholderia sp. BR13444, assembly GCF_040948755.1. Taxonomy (NCBI): domain Bacteria; kingdom Pseudomonadati; phylum Pseudomonadota; class Betaproteobacteria; order Burkholderiales; family Burkholderiaceae; genus Paraburkholderia; species Paraburkholderia sp. BR13444. Next base: position 134,672 of record NZ_JBFPKM010000013.1, read on the forward strand.
GAAGCCATCAAGGAAACGTATCCAAAGGTAATCGTTGAGGCGGAAGTTGAGTCGACGTCCGAACTGCGAGAAAGATTGATGGCCGACACGATCGATCTCGTTATCGTCCCGGAATCGCCACTCGGTCAAAAATTCACGTCAACGAAGGTAGGTGCCGTCGACAACGCATGGATGTGCGCGCCTACCCTTCATCCTGGTCGCGCGCTTCTTCCTCTTGAGGAGATCACGAGTTTCCCCTTGATTTTTCAAGGAAACATTTCTGGAACCGGACAGGTGTACGCTCAGTTCCTCGCCGAAAACGGCGTCAACGCAACGAGGTTTATCGTATCCAACAATCTGATCGCTCAAATCGGCCTCACCGTGTCGGGACTTGGCGTGAGCTATCTGCCGCAGAAGTGCTTAGGCTACTTGGTTGATTCAGGGATTCTGCGCGTTCTGCGTACGCGACCGCCCCTTCCTCCGGTGCACTACGTGGCACTCTTCCGTTCGGAGCATCAATACTCGTTAAGTAGTCAAGTCGCGCAGTTAGCTAAAGATTGTTGCGATTTCACAGCAAATCTGCTAGCGCCGTCGCTTAAATAAATAACGTGGCACTATCCAGCTAGGAGGGAACCGTTCTGATCGCTGAGGCGTCGACACACGGCGACGACTTCAATCCCAAAAGCGAAGCGGTCCACATCGGCGGTCGAGCGTATCGAGACAGAGAAGAAGTTGCCGTCAATGCATTGACTTCGAGTTGCCGTAGTCTCGTTCACGGAATGTCCTCTGGGCGAACGGTTCGCCCAGAGGACAATGCTGGCGACAGCAGGTTCACTTCAATGCAGAGCACGCTTGCGCAATTCGTCGACATCCTTCACGGATCGCTTCTTCGGAAGTAGCGAACGAGAATCGAATATAGGGAGAAAGCCCGTAGGCGCTTCCGTCCAAAGTCGCCACCTGCGCCGCTTCTACAAGGTAGCGAACCATGTCCACGTCACTCGCGATCACGTTACCCGAAGGCGTTATCTTGCCGATCAAACCGGTGATCGACGGATACAGATAAAAGGCTCCGCTCAGATTGCCGACGTCGAAACCGGGTACGTCACTCAACAAAGTGCGCATCAACTCCCCTCGTTTTGCGAAGAGTCCTGCTGCATGATGAGGTGCATCCTGGCTGCCTCCAAATGCCTCAACAGCGGCTGCTTGGCTAATAGCACTTGGACACGTGGTCATCTGGGAAATCAATTTCGTGATTGCATTGACGAGGGTTACCGGCCCAGCACCGTAGCCCAACCGCCATCCCGTCATTGAATACCCCTTGGACGCACCGTTGACGACGAGCGCGCGGTCGCGCAGGGTAGGAATTGCGGCTACCGGTGAGACATGTTTCGCACCGTTGAAAACGAAATGCTCGTAGATCTCGTCGGACAGTACCCAAACGTGCGGGTGTCGTGCGAGCACCTCGCCCAAAGCAGCAAGCTCGTCTTCAGTGTAAACCGCGCCCGTCGGATTGTTAGGCGTATTCAGGATCAGCCATTTGGTACGCGGGGTGATCGCCGCCTCAAGCTGCGCAGGAGACAGCTTGAAGCCCGTCGACTCATCACTTGTAACGATGACGGGTTGTCCGTCATTGATCACGACCATGTCCGGATAGGAGACCCAGTATGGCGCATGAATAATCACTTCATCATCTGGGTTCAAGGTAACGGAGAGAGCCATGAAGATGACGTGCTTTCCACCGCTGCCGACGACGATGTTCTCGGGCCGATATTCGAGGTTATTATCTCTCGCCAGCTTCTCTGCGATAACCTTGCGAAGCTTGGGCGTTCCATTGGCCGCGGTATAGCGGGTCTCGCCAGCTCTCATGGCGGCAACGGCCGCATCGACGATGTGGCTGGGCGTCGGTAGATCGGGCTCGCCAATAGTGAAATCGACGATGTCTCTGCCTTCTGCTCTCAGTTTGTCAACACGCGCCTTCGCGGCTACGCTAGGCGACGGCTTGATGCGTGCCAGGCGCTCTGAAAGATCGATAGAAAAACTCATGCGGTACTCCATGTCATAGAGCGGGGGTGGTTGCTTGCGTCGGTCGACTTCGAAAGTCCACCGGCCGCGTCGCATCGATTCGGAAAGGATAGGTTTTCCATATCAACGAAAAAAGCGATTTTTTTCGATCGTACTCGTACTCTTTTTTTCATATAACGCCACAAGGTTTTTGAGCCCACCCCCGACTAGCGGTAGCCGTTGCACAGAGGTACTCAGAATTGCGGATCAACGATCAACAGGTGGGCTAAAGGTCGTGATCTCGATTTCTACGTCTACCGCATTAGATAGCTGAGCCTCGACAGTGCTACGAACAGGCAGATCACCCTCAAAATATTCGGCATAGACGGCGTTGAAGCGCGGCATCAAATCTATTCTTGACAGCCAAACCGTGGCCCGCACGACCTAGCAGGCTGCTGAAGTACACTCGAGTTAAAGAGGCCCCGCTCCAATTACGCGACTCTCGTCGCAAGATTTTCGCATCGTGCAGATTCAATGCGAATTCAACGTCCCTTTAAGCGTTTTGAGGCCAACTCCTGGCCTCATTTCCGCGTTTTCCGTCACTATGAATTGGTAAGGAGCCTCGCAGCCGGGTGGTCGGTGGCACTCCGTGCCACCATTGCTGTACCCCCGCCACCGTCCGTCACGGAGGACATCATGAACGCGATTACCCGAGTCGGCATTGATCTCGCCAAGAACGTTATGCAGATTCACGCGGTCGACCAAGCCGGTCGCGTGGTGCTCCGCAAAACCATTTCCCGCGAGAAGTTCCTTAGCTGGTTCGTGAACCTTCCGCGGTGCCGCGTTGCGATGGAAGCGTGCAGCACCGCCCACTACTGGGCACGCCGGCTGAGCGAACTTGGGCACGAGGTCCGGCTGATACCCCCGAAATTCGCCGCACCGTACCGCAAAGGCGGCACCCGCGTGAAGAACGACGCGCTCGACGCTGAAGCCGTTTGTGAAGCTGACAGCCGTCCCCAGATGCGTTTCGTCCCCGTCAAGTCGCCAGGCCAACAGGGCGTGCTGACGCTCCACCGCATGCGCACTGGCTACGTCGAGGAGCGCACTGCGCTGGTCAACCGGCTGCGCGCACTCCTTGCCGAAATCGGCACTTTCATCCCGCAAGGTATCGACCGGTTGCGCAGGCACTTCGTTGCACAAGTCGAGGACGGCGCCAGCGAGCTCCCGGCACGGCGCGTGAAGCGTTAATGCGCGCCTGGACACAGTGGCGGACGCTCGACCAGGAAATCGCCTGGTACGACCGCCAGATCGCTGCCCACGCCGGTCACGATGGCGCCGCCAAGCGCTGCATGGATATGTGCGGCGTCGGCCCGCTTACCGCATCGGCCGCCGTCGCCACCATCGTCAATGCCAACCGATTCAAGAACGGCCGCCAGATGGGCTTGGCTTGGTCTCGTGCCGCGAGCCAACTCATCACCAGCATCGAGCGCTATGTCGCACGCTACAACCAGCATAACCGTCCGTTTGTCTGGACCGCAACCGCCGACTCCATCCTTCAGAAGGTGGCTCGGTTATGTAAAGTTGTTTCTGGGACACAACACGTACGTCCCATGATCGTCTCCAGCACACCATGACTCGATCATGAACATGCTTGATTTACGTAAAGTTTTTTCTGGGACGGAATACTAGAATCGTTCAAGCCGGTACCGGTGCAGGGCGACGGGTGGCTTGTTTTCCTGGAGTAAAGCAGACACGCAGCGGGCCGTAACGGCTGACAGCGTCAGCCCGTTATGGGCATGTCCGAAAGCGTAGGCAATCCTCGGCGAGTTTCGCAGAACGCCGATTGCGGGGAGTCCATCAGGCAAAGAAGGCCTTACTCCCATCCAAGGGACGCCGTCATCGCCGGCAAGTTTGGGTAAGTATCGTTTGGCCAATCTCAAAAGCATTGTCGCTCGCGACATATTCGGTGGAGAGTCGGCACGGGCGAACTCCGCTGTCCCGGCCAATCGCACACCTTCATCCATAGGCGTCGCGGCGAAATGCGGCTCTCCGAATACAATGGGTCGCTGGAGCCGGATTCCTGCTGTCGGGAGCATCAGGTGGTAACCCCGCTCAGCGACCAAAGGGACTTTGATGTTGAGTCGTTGCAAAAGCGCACCGGTCTCAAAGCCCATAGCAAGAACGACCCTCTTACAGAGGATCTTTGAACCGGAAACAGTATGAATGCGAACCCCGCGTTCAGCGTCCTCCACGAGACGCACTTCGTCCCTTACGAACGCAACGCCGCATGCTCTCAACCGTTGAGCATAGAGTTCACCCAGACCTCGCGGATTGCTGCACCTCCCGGAATTAGGGAATAAGATGCCGCCAACCATGTCCTCATTCAGCTCCGGTTCGAGGTCACGAATGGCGTCGGCCGAGATGCGATGCGCTTCCAGTCCGAAGGAATTCCAGATCGGGAGCGCGCGCGATTTCGCCTCAAGAGCAGAAAGTGTTCTGAACGCCACCAACCCGCCTTTTCGGCTGAGCAGATGTCCGGCACCCGCATCTGCCGTAAGTTCGTCGAAGCTAGCGTACGCCAGACTCGTTAGATCGGCGAGACCAGACACGATATTCTGATAAGAGTTTGGCTTCAGAGCAGAAACCGCTCTGACGGCCCACGGTATCATTTTTGCCGCGTAGCTTGGTTCGATAAGTAGCGGCCCGTCCTTCGACAGTATGAACTTCGGAAGTTGCTTCAGCATGTCAGGTGAAGCAGGCGGAAATATGTTTGCTTCGGACAGGTAGCCTGCATTGCCAGAAGACGCTCCTCCCATTGGAACAACTTTTTCCACGACGATGACTTTGAAGCCGTCGAGATGTAGACGCAAGGCGATTGACAATCCTATGATCCCCGCGCCAAGGACCGCAACGCTGCGTTCGTCCACTTGTTCGCTGCTCAAATCGATCATTCTCAGTGCGCTCGGATATCCGACAGAAACGCCTGAGCGCGCACGTGTTTAGGCTCGACGAAGAATTCCTTCGGTTCCGCGCGTTCAAGGATTACTCCGTTGTCCATGAACCAGATGGTGTCGCTCACTTCCCGAGCGAAGTTCATCTCGTGTGTGACGCAAACCATGGTCATCCCGTCTTTCGCGAGCGACTTCATGACGCTAAGGACTTCTCCGACCATCTCGGGATCGAGTGCGCTCGTCGGCTCATCGAAAAGCATCACTGGCGGGTCCATGGCCAACGCGCGCGCTATTGCGACGCGCTGCTGCTGTCCCCCGGACAACTGTTGTGGATAAGCCTCGGCCTTATGAGCAAGACCTACTCGATCCAGTAGCTCCATCGCCCTTTTTCTCGCTTCTGCAGGTTTTTTCCTCCCGAGTTTGACCGGAGCAAGACATATGTTGTCCGTTACTGAGAGATGCGGAAAGAGGTTGAACGATTGGAACACGAATCCAACGCCCGAGCGGAAATCATTCACATTGGTGGCTCTTGCATGGATATCCTTCCCATCCACCTCAATCGAGCCCGACTGAATTTCTTCGAGCCGGTTGATTGTTCGAATAAGCGTTGATTTTCCAGAACCGGAAGGACCGCAGACAACAACCACTTCGCCCTTCTTGACTTCGGCCGTAATGTCCGTCAAGACATGGTGGTTTCCGTAGAACTTATTGACTTTCGAGAATCGGATCATTTTCGAGGCTCCTAGGCGAGACTTGGTTATTCCTGGTACGTTTCCGAGCGACTCGGCGCTCAAGGTAATGAGCAAACTGTGTGAGCGCAAAACAGGCGACGAAATAAGTCAAGGCAAGAATCATAAACACAGCGAACGGGCGTGTAAGGAGATTGTTGTTCACTGAATTTGCCTCGAATGTCAGCTCCTGCACGCTAATAACGTAGCCAATCGAGGTTTCCTTGATCGTCGATACAAGTTGGCTGACGATACTGGGTACCATGTTAAATAGCGCCTGCGGAAGCAGCACGTAGAATATCGTGCGCCAATATCCGATCCCTAACGCACGCGAAGCCTCAGTCTGTCCTTTAGGAAGCGAAATCAAACCTGCACGTATTACTTCGGACAGGTAGGCCGCCTCATAGAGAACAAGCGTACAAAGCAGCGTCGTCACTCCTGACACGTTGTGACCAACCAAAACCGGTACCAAAAAATACGCCCAGAAGACCAGCATTACGAGCGGGATGCCGCGGACAATATAGACAAAGACGGTCGCCGCATTCGCTAGCCAACGGATAGATCCCGTGCGACACAATGCGATGGCGACGCTAATGGGAAAAGATAGTCCGAGTCCGAGGACCGAAAGGATTAGCGTGAGCGAGAGGCCACCAAGTGGACCGTTCGGATACTGGCCGATCAAAAAGATGAGCCAGTTGTCTCTGATGATGTCAATCATGATTACCTCGACGGTACACTGCTACGTCTCGCGGCCACAGCACCGGCCCCCATCAAGCAGAGAGAGACCGCAAGATAGAACGCCGTTGCGACAGCGTATGATTCGAAGGTTCGAAACGTCTGGTTCTCGACCTCGCGGACAACGTAAGTCATCTCCGCCGCGCCGATAACCATAGCGAGGCTTGTGTTCTTGAAGAGGAGAATCGTGTGGTTGATGAACGGCGGCAATGCGACTCGAAATGCCTGCGGCAAGATCACATATCGCATGGATCGCCCGTAGCTTAGGCCGAGAGATCTTGCGGCTTCATGCTGTCCCCAAGGAACCGCTCGAAGGCCGCTGCGGATGTCTTCGGATATGTAGGCCGACATGCAAAGACCGATCGCAATGGCGGCAAAGATCATTTCCCCGTTGTGCGCATTGATCCAAGTTTGCCAACTGTCCGGAAGCAACGTCGGCACGCCGAAGTACCAAAGGATAAGCTGTACTAGCATCGGCACATTCTGATGATAGGCGACGAACGCGGCCACGAGTCGGTCGACGATTGCATTGCCAGTCGCTCGTGCAACAGCTAAAACGGTTCCGAGGGCGACTGCGAGCAGCCAACTCTCGGCAGTCAGCGCAAACGTGAACTTGACACCCTTGATCAGTTCGGCGCCATGCGGTGCGGCAAAGATCGAACTGAAATCGAGATGGAAAGGCATAGCGAACTCCTGTTGCACGACATCTGGCGATAAGTGCTCTACCTCAGTTCGTCGGAATGGGGTCGGTCTTGAAGCTTCGAGCCATCTTGAGAGTCGACTTGTCACCGAGCCACTTGTCGAAGATCTGCTTGGACTCGCCGCTCTTTTCCATATTGTCCAAGGCCGTGTTCACAGCTTCTTGGAGCTTCGGCTCGCCTTTCTTAAGACCAAGTCCCCAATATTCCTGACCGACTGCCGGCACAAGTACCGAGATCTCTTTCGCGTTAGGACCGAGCTTCTCGATGAAGCGCCGCATCAGCGTTTCAGAAAGCACGAAGCCGTCGACCTTGTTCTGTACCATCGCCATGAAGGCAGACGGACCATCGTCATAGCTAACGAGTTGAGCGGTCGGCAACACCCGCTGGATTACCGGAATGTTACTTGAACCCTTGATGGTGCTAATTCGCTTGCCAGCTAGGTCATCGCGGTGTTTGTAGGGGCCATTGGTCTTGGCAGCCATCACCTGCTGGCTTACGAAATATGTCTTCGAGAAATCGATTTGCTGCGCACGCTGAGGGTTGTATCCGAGTACCGCTGCCAAGATGTCGACGCGACCTTGGGTCAGTTCGGGAATGCGCGAGTCGAGGGAGAGCACTTTAAGTTCAGGCTTAACGCCAAGTTGTTTGGCGACGCCCTTACAGAAGTCCACGTCGTAGCCGACGATCTCACGCGAATCGGGATCCTGGAACCCGAACGGCGGCAGGTTGCTCAGAACGCCGCATACCAAGGTGCCGCGGGCCTTCACGTCAGCCAACTGATCGGCATGCGCCACAGTTCCTACGGCACTTGATCCGAGTACCAATGCAACACCGACCAGCTTTTTAAACGTGCTTTTCATTTGACTCCTCCATTTGGACCGATGAATCCATCCCGGGCAAATCGTGCTCGGTTGAAAGCATTCTTTCCCACCGAAATAATAAGATAAAGCGATATTTTTCGATGTTGTCACATTCATTTTTTGGATAGAAAAACGCGGGTTTTCCCGATAAGACGTGACGCGTTCAGCAAAGGAGGAAGCGGTCCGTGACGCGCTCCAGCAAGCCAACTGACCTCGGGCCTCGGTTCGCTGAATCGCAGCTTTTCCCAAAGCTGCCGCAACACTTAGCCGGTCCTCGGAGCCACGCCTCGTCCTTGTGGTCCGCATCTATCGCGTCATCTGGGACGGCGGTGCATTGATCGTTAACGGGAAAAGGCGAAAAGGCGTTTGACCGCGGCATGTTCAACGCCAGCTCCATTGGGACCGGTGACAATATGTGCGCGATTTCGTTCACCCGACCCGACCCGACGCAACGCTTCTTGAAGCGCATGTCCCCACCGCAGCCTAAGCATGACCGACGTCGTCGCCGACGCTCGGTGTAGTTTTCCCCGACCGGTCGACCATTCAGCCAAATGCCCGCGCCGGGAGGATTTGCCTTTCAGTCACGAATTGCAGGCGTGCGAATCAACGAGGGCCGAAGAGGTGTTCGATCAGGTCCGCCGCTGGCGGTATCGTCACTACCAACAAAGTGAGGCCCTTCGCCCACGTGATCGCTTATCAACGCGGCGCGCGGTGGACGGGTGAATGAGGCGGCACTGGTTCGTGCGCCGACTCGTTCCGGCGCGGGTTTCGGTGTCGTCACTGACGAGCCGCTGACGGAAACCAATCCGTTCAATGAAATCGCATGCCCATGCGAAGCTCAATCATCAAACGATGTATTTCGATGTAGCAATGCATCGAAAAATTCATCAGTCGAAGCCTTACCCTAAGGCTTTGGCGTGAAAAAGTGAACGATGCATCGGCAAGGAAATAGATCCGGATAAATCGTTTCGGGCAGCATGACGGCACTCACGACTTCCCCTCCCCATGATAAGCTCGCCCTTACATCACCCGTCTGAAACGGCCTGTCTCCTGGAGGCGGGTATGCAAATGCTAGGCTTGGGACGCAGTCCCGTGCCGTCAGATCGCGTGGACTGCCGGTCCTGCCTACTCATGGCGACACGTAAAGGCAGCCGGCTATTGAGAAGCCAGGCGCTCGTCACGACGCCGGGCTTTTTTTGGCGAACTCTCGTCGCGAAAACGCGTCTCGACGGATGCAAAATTAACCTGGCATCAACGAGCGTTCTAACATGCGTCGGACGGACCACTGTCGCCTCCTTGAAATCAACGCATCGAGCGGAGGAGCTCGCAAGCGGACCATCCCATTGCTTAGGGACGGTAAAGGAGGAAGACGCGATCTCCACGGATATCAGGCCAATCCTTCGCCGCTCAATGCAAACGGAGCACGCGAATCCATCCAGTCGTAGCGCACTAGCGTGGTCCCCGACGCCCAATTGCGGTTGGCACTAGTAGCAGTTCGTTGCCAACCTTCGCCCGACTGCTCAGGTTCGGTATTGCAATCGACGTCTTTCCTGAGGTATCGGCTTGTCTTGTCATGTGCCTTGTCGTTCACGTTTGATCCTTGGCAACTGAGAAGTTCCACTAGCTGTGGCCAAAAAAAGCCCGGCAACCGCCGGGCAAAAAGCTCGCACTCTCGCGTGCGAACGCCAGGACGCCGGTTGGAGACCGAGCCGAACATCCGATGCCTTGTACGTGCCGAATTTGCTCCTCATTGCGCCGCTATCAACGGCCGTCAATCTGTTTCCATATCGGCTAACGTTAGTTTGATTGCAGCTGCCTCATCACCAACGACAGTCGAGGGCAGAACTCCTCCCACGGCCCAGTGTGCGGAGTCAACCTCCGTGATGATGACCTGCACATCAGTTACGGCACATTTCGTAATACATGCCATTTCTGAAGTGAACACATCGACCAATTCCTGCTTTTGCTCCCGGGTTCTTCCCTTGAGCATTTCGATTCTCACGATTGGCATGCGCTGTTCCAATATCGATTCTGCGAGATCCAACTCGCTCGTCCGAACCGTCCCATCGCTCGGCCCGGCGTCTTAGCCAACAGTCGTTCAGGGCTGCGCCGCGTACGACGAATAGGCCGTCGTGACGAGCCAGCCGCAGTCGATCGGCAACGTAACACCGGTGATCGCGGAGGCGTTCTCCGAACACAGATAAAAGATTGTGTCGGCGACTTCGTCGGGGCGTACGAACCGGCGTAGGGCCGACTTCTGAACGACCGCGTCCGGATCACGTTCACCTGAATCAATTCGTGCCTGCATTGCGGGCGTCAACGTGTAGCCCGGCGCGACTGCGTTGACGCGGACGCCCTTGGGACCCCACTCGGCGGCCATCACTTCCGTGAGCATCTTCAGACCTGCCTTTCCGACGGCGTAGCCGATCTGCGCGGACGCCCTGAAGGTGGTCAACGAACAGAGATTGATGATTGCGCCTTGGCCGGCTTCACACATCGGACCTCCAAACGCGCGCGACACCATGAGCGTTCCGCGGACATTGATATCGAAGAGGCGGTCAAATTCCGCAACATCCATATCGAGCAGGCGAACCGCGTTCTGCAGGATGCCGCCCGAATTCACGACTGCATACGGCACGCCATGTGTACCGAGCACCTTCTGTGCAAAGAGATCAATCGATTTGTCGAAGCCGAGATCGATCGGATAGAAATAAACGTCGTGACCCGCCTCGCGCAAGTCATCCGCTATCCGTTTGCCGCGCTCTGAATTTACGTCACCAATAACTACGGTCGCGCCGGCCGTTGCGAAACGACGTGCCGTTGCCTCGCCGATGCCACTTGCACCACCAGTAACTACAACCAGCTTTGAGTTCGTACCCATGTCCTAAACCTCAGTTGGTGGCTGCTTTCCCGATTTCCGCGAAACGGATCGTCTGTCCGGCGCCGCGCAAACCGGCCTAGCATCCGTGTTCTGCCGAATTAAAGTCGATTCTATGTCGACAATAGTTACATTTAGCCCTGTACAAGTCAAGGAACAACGAGGAAAAACAGGGGAAATCCGCCCCAAGGTTTACCACTACATTGCGCCGAAAACCAATATGGTCGGACCTCTCAGCCAGCCCGTCGAACTTTCTAGGATTTTGGTACGTTGACATTGTCGACATATAGTCGACAATAGGTACGCAAGCCTGACAACGTATGGAGGTCTACCGTGAACGCGTCTAAGTGGATGCTTACCGCACTCACCGCTGCATTCCTGGTTGGTGGTCATTCAACTGCGCAGGCCCAGTCCGGCGCTCCCAGTTACTGGCAGGATGTTCAGAAACGGGGGGTACTGCGCTGCGGCGCCGCGATCGCTCCACCGTACGTCATCCGCGACACGCAGAGCGGCCAGTACAGCGGAGTCTTTGTGGACCTCTGCCGTGAGTTCGGTGAGAAAGTCCTGGGTGTAAAGGTCGAGATGGTGGATACGAGCTGGGACAACATCGTCGCGGGCCTGCAGTCCGGTCGCTGGGATGTGGCAATGGCACTGAACCGTACGCCGAAGCGCTCTCTGGCCGTTGCCTACAGCCGATCTGCCTGGGACTACGAAATTGACGGGTTGTATGACCGTGCCAACCCGAAATTCCAGAAGGCTCCGAAGTCCCTGGATGATGTTGACAAGGCTGGCACCACAATCGCCGTGGTCAGCGGGACGGCTGCAGACCAGTTACTAACGGCAAAGGTCAAGAAGGCAACCATGCTTCGCCTGCCCGACGTTGACGCCACCCGCCTGGCACTCTCCTCCCGTCGCGCCGACATCTACTTTGACGACGCTGATCTGAATTCGCCCTTTGCCGCGACGGACAGTAAGCGCTGGGAAACCCTGCATCCGCAACCGGCCATCGCGAAGCAGGGAATCGCCTATGCGCTGCGCCGCAACGCAACGGAAGCAGATCTTCAGACGCTCGACATCTTCATTGAGGACAAGCTCGCCGTCGGTGAAGTCTCGGCGCTCGGCAAGTCGTACATGCAAAAGGTCTCAGCCCCGAAGTAAGCGGTCCACGCGGTGATTCAACACTTCTGTATGTGGCACTGCGACCGTCTGCATTGGGTATCCGAGGCATCACTACCGTGCAAACACTTGAGCATTGGGCACGCCCCCCAATCGGGGCGGCTGCCGACGCGTTCGAAGCCAGCGCCGAAACGCGATAACGAATTACCTGCTGGTGCACATCACTTTGGCAATGCGAAGGTCGGCACCAGTCACCTCTAAAGGCATTACCTTCGTGCAAACTCTGGAACGGATGGAATTATGGCAAGCGCTCGTATTGGCGTAGACATCGGCGGCACCTTCACCGACCTTGTTCTTCTGGACGACAAGGGACTGGTCACCTTTACAAAGGTCTCGTCCACCCCTGCTGCCCCCGAAGAAGCTGTTCTCACAGGTGTCGAACGCATCTTGAAGCAGGCAGGCCTGAAGACCGACGATGTCACGGAAGTCCTTCACGGCACAACGGTCGGCTCCAACACGATGCTTCAGAAGGTCGGCGCGAAGTGCGGCCTCATTACTACCAGGGGATTTCGCGACGTCCTGGAGATCGGCCGGGTTCGTACACCGACCATGTTCGACCTGACGTGGGACAAGCCCGTTCCTCTCGTCGAGCGTCGCTATCGGCTCGAAGTCGACGAGCGCACGCTGGCTTCCGGCGAGGTTCATCGCCCGACGCCGATCCACGAAGTGCTTAACGCAGGTGAGTTCTTTCGAAGCGAAGGGGTCGAGTCCGTTGCTATCTGCTTCCTCAACTCGTACAAGAACTCGGAGAACGAAGCTGCCGCTCTCGTCGCGTTCCAGGAGAAGTTCCCCGAGATCAGTGTCACCGCTTCCATTCAGGTATTGCCGGAACTTCGCGAATACGAGCGCACATCGACCACGGTCGTCAATGCCTACGTTCTACCCGCACTGCGTACCTACCTGCAGCGCCTTGAAAGCGGCCTGAAGCGGATCGGCGTGAACGCCCCTCTGCTGGTGAGCAACTCGAATGGCGGCCTTTCCAGCGCTCGCGTCGCGCAGGACGCCCCGGTGTTCTTCATCTCATCGGGACGTTCAGCTGGCGTCGTGGGTGCAGGACGTCTCGGCGAAGCGCGCAACGATACTGACCTCGTCGTTTTCGACATGGGTGGTACCACCGCGTCCGCCTCACTGATTCACGATGGTCAGTTGGCCCGCACAAACGAATACGAATTCCGCGCAGGTATTTCGACGCCGAGCCGTTTCATCAAGGCCGGCGGCTACATGATGCGTGTCCCGACGATCGACGTCGCGGAAGTTGGCAGCGGCGCTGGTTCAATCGCGTGGATCGATGCTGGCGGCCTGCTCAACGTTGGCCCGATTTCGGCAGGCGCTTTTCCTGGACCGGTCTGCTATGGCATCGGCGGTGAGCGTCCCACCGTGACCGACGCTAATGCGGTTCTTGGATTTCTGCCGCAAAAGCTCGCAGGTGGAACGATGGAACTGGACCTCACGGCCGCGCGCGGCGCGATTGATCAGATCCTCGCGAAGCCGCTCGGCATTTCGACCGAAGAAGCCGCGGTCGGTATCCGGGAAGTTGTAAACGTGAACATGGCGCGCACGATCAAGGCTGTCACGGTTGAGCGCGGCGTCGATCCGCGCGACTTTACGCTGATGGCTTTTGGCGGATCAGGTCCAGTGCACGCCTGCGATCTGGCCCGTACGCTGGAAATGAAGCGCGTGGTGTTCCCGGCCGCACCGGGTGTGTTTACCGCGATGGGCATGCTCGCTGGTGCAGTCGAACGCTACTTCGTTCGCCCGTTCCTAGATCTCCTCGACACTTTCGACGTCGACGCGCTCGCCCAGCACGTGTCGTCCATGCGTGAAGAAGCAGCAAAAGCGCTGGCGGGCGAAGGCTACTCCGCTGACCGGATCCAGTACGTGTTCGAGCTCGACATGCGCTTCCGCGGCCAGGACTATGAAATCCCCGTGGAGATCCCCGAAAAGTTTGACGAAGCGGGCCGCGAGCAGCTCCGCAGCGGCTTCCGCGACGCCTACACGGCGATGTACGGGTACGCGTCGAACGATGCGATCGAGTGTGCGAATGTGCGACTGCTCGCACGCGGCATCGCTACGAAAACGCTCGATTTCCGCGACATCCGAAGCGCAGCAAACAAAGAGACGCAGCAGCAACGCAGCAGTCGCCGGGTCTATTTCAATCGCGAATCTGGATGGGTCGATACGCCGGTCGTACCGCGCGCGCTTCTGGACAAGGAAATCGTCGGCCCCGTCATTCTCGAAAGCTCAGATACCACGATCGTCATTCCACCTGGCTGGCGCGTCAGCACTGACAAGGTCGGCAGTGTCATCGCATCGCTGGACTGAACCCAAACGGAGTAGAACATGGCACAACGTAAAGTCGATCCCATTACTTTTGCTGTCGTCAAGAACGCGCTGGACACGATCGTCGACGACATGGCATTCGCCGTCATGCGCACAGCGCGCTCACCCATCATCCGCGACGTCTTGGACTATTCCGTGACAATGTGTGATGCGGCTGGTCGAATTCTCGCGCAGGCCAAGACTGTCGCGCTGCATCTCGGCGCAGTCCCCGACGCGGTCGATGTAGTCATCAAGAAGTTCGCGAAAAATGTCCAGCCGGGCGACGTGATCATTTTCAATGACCCGTACGAAGGCGGCATGCATCTGCCGGACATTTTCATGTTCAAGCCCATCTTCTTCGAAGAGAGGTTGCAGGGCTTTTCTGTGGTCATCGCGCATCATTGCGACGTGGGTGGCCGTGTTCCGGGTTCCAACGCTGCTGACTCGACCGAAATTTTCCAGGAAGGGTTGCGAATCCCCCCGACCAAGCTGTACACGCGTGGGGAGGCAAACGAGACCCTCATCAACATCATCAAGAAGAACGTCCGGCTGCCCGACCTCGTACTCGGTGACCTGGACGCGCAGTTGGCCACCTGCAACATCGGCGAGCGCGAGCTCGTAAAGATGATCCAGCGGTACGGCGAGAAGGAACTTCGCGAGTATTTTGACGAATTGCTGGACTACGGCGAGCGACTGACCCGTCAGGCCATCACCGCCTGGCCGGATGGCGTCTATGAGTTCAGGGACTACATCGACAACGACGGCTTCACGAAAGACGC
Source organism: Paraburkholderia sp. BR13444 (assembly GCF_040948755.1). Taxonomy (NCBI): domain Bacteria; kingdom Pseudomonadati; phylum Pseudomonadota; class Betaproteobacteria; order Burkholderiales; family Burkholderiaceae; genus Paraburkholderia; species Paraburkholderia sp. BR13444. Next base: position 149,779 of record NZ_JBFPKM010000013.1, read on the forward strand.
GATTCCCATCAAGTGCGCGATCACGGTAAAGGGAGCGAGTGTGTCGGTCGACTTTGCTGGTTCCTCGGCGCAGGTGCGCGGCGCGATTAACTCGACCCTTTCGTTCGTCAAATCAGCAACCTATCTGGCGATCCGTTGCGCGCTCGAAGCTGACGTTCCCAATAATGCAGGCGTATATCGCTGCATCGATATCACAGCACCGGAAGGTTCGATTCTGAATCCCCGTTTGCCTGCACCCGTGGCAGCGCGTGCGCTGACTGGCTACCGCGTGGTCGATACCGTATTCGGCGCACTGGCGCAGATTGCCCCAACCAAGGTCATGGCCGCTGGTGAAGGTGGCAACACCGTGATCGCGCTCAGCGGCTACGACAAGGATGCCAGCGAGCCATTCATCCTGGTCGACATGATCAACGGCGCATGGGGTGGGCGCTTTAACAAGGACGGTATCGAGGGCGTGACGAATCCGTCCCAGAACATGTCCAACATGCCGATCGAAACGCTGGAAGCTCGCTACCCGATCGTCATGGAAGCATACGGCTTTGCGGAGAACTCCGGCGGCGCCGGCGAATACCGCGGCGGGCTGGGCCTCGTGCGGGAATACACAATCCTTGCCGAAGAAGTGGTCGCACAGATCCGTTCTGACCGCGCCGATCACGCGCCGTATGGTCTTTTTGGCGGACTGTCGGGTGCACCCTCGTCGAACTACCTTCGCAAGGATGGCGAAACGGAGCCGCTGCCGAGCAAGTTCACGATGACCTTGCATCGCGGTGCGACCATCCGTCACGAACAGGCTGGTGGCGGTGGGTACGGCGATCCCCTGAAGCGTTCACTCGATCTTATCGAAGGCGATATCGCGAACGGGAAGATCACTCGGGACTATGCCGAGCGCTTCCACAAGGTTGCGTTCAAGGGCGAAAAGCTCGATCGCGACGCGTCCGCGAAGCTGCGCGGCGCGCTGAACTAATAGGGGAAGACATGAGCTTCGATCTTTCGCGCTTTGCGATCAACCAGATCACGACGCCCAAGTGGTCACTGCCCCAAGCCATTGAGGGTTATAAGCGCCACGGAGTCAACGGTATCGCCGTCTGGCGCAATTTCCTCGAGGACTACGGCGTCACACGAACACGCAAACATCTGCGCGAACTCGATATGTGGGTTCCGTCGCTGTGCACCAGCGAATGGTTCAACGTCTCGGTCAACAGCGACATGAATGGTGCCATTGATACCAACCGTCGCCTGCTCGACGCGGCTGCCGAGATTGGCGCCGGCTGCCTCATGATGGTTGTTGGCGGTATGCCTGCCGACAGCAAGGACATCAACGCCCAGCGCGCGAGGGTTCGTGACGCGCTCTTCGAACTTGCGCCCCATGCCAGGGAAGTGGGCGTCAAGCTGGGGCTTGAACCGCTCCACCCGATGTATGCCGGCGATCGGAGCGTGCTCAACTCGATCACGGTTGCGAACGACCTCTGTGATCAACTCGGTGACGACGCAGCCGGCCTGGTGCCCGACGTCTACCACTGCTGGTGGGATCCGCAGTTCGAGGCGGAAGTAAGACGTGCGGGTCCCAAGCGGATCCTCACTTTTCACTACTGCGACTGGCTGGTCCCGACACGCAATCTGCGCGACCGCGGCATGGTCGGCGACGGGGTAATCGACATCACACGCATCAAAGGGTGGCTCGACGACATCGGCTACACCGGTCCGTTCGAGCTCGAAATCTTCTCCGAACTCGACTGGTGGGAGCGTCCGCCGGAGGAAACGACCCGTGTCGCGATCGAACGCTGTGGGCCACATGTGCAGCCGATCGGTTCGCGTGGAGGTGCCTGATGGGAGCAAGTCTCGAACAGCGCCTGCGCGAACTTGGCATCGAACTTCCTTCGCCCGTGACGCCGCGGGCCAACTTCGTTCCAGCAAAGCGCGTCGGCAATCTGCTCTACATATCCGGTCAGGTTCCGGTGTTGGACGGCGTTGACCAGTACGTCGGTAAGGTTGGAGCCGATGTATCGCTTGAGGACGGACAGGCTGCAGCGCGGTTGTGCGGGATCAACATCCTCGCGCAGGTGAATCAGGCCGTCGACGGCGATTTTGACAAGGTCGTCGGTTGCGTCAGGTTAGGTGGCTTCGTGAACGCGTCTCCGGACTTCAAGGACCACCCGAAGGTCATTAATGGCGCTTCTGATCTGATCGTTTCGGTTCTCGGCGATAGCGGGCGCCACACCCGTGCGGCAGTCGGATGCACTTCCCTGCCCCGCAACGTCGCCGTCGAGGTCGACGCCATCTTTGAACTTGCTGACCGGTGGTGACTGTCGGCTGGAGCCGCTGCGTTTTGACTCTAGCCAGCCTGGCACCGAGATGAACGGCCAGGACTCAAACCCGCTATCCAAAGCTTTTTTCATAGCATCACATCGAGTGCCCGAGTATGAAGAAAATCCGAAATTCAGATGAAATCCTCTCGCAGGGTGACATAGCCTCACGGCAGTTCGTGCTTGAGATTGCCGACCGGACACTTCAGAGGCTGGACAGCTATCAGCGGATCAGGAGCATCATGCGCCTGGAAGGTAGCTTGTTGCACATCGGGACCCGCTCCTGGGATCTTTCGCGCAAGCGGAACATCTACCTGATCGGCGCCGGGAAGGCCTGCAATCATATGGCGATGGCGGTCGATCATGTTCTGGGTGACCGCCTGACGAGGGGCATCGCTATCGTCAAGATTCACGAGGATACGGATCGATTCAACAGGACTGAAGTGTTTGTTGGCGGTCATCCGCTGCCTAACGAAGAAGGGCACCGGGCTTCGAGGAAGATCATTGAGATCGTGGATCAGGCAGGTCCGGAAGATCTGTTCATTGCGGTGATCAGCGGCGGCAGCTCTGCTCTGATGTCGTGCCCGATCGAAGGCATTAGCCTGCAGGACGAAATCGATACCACCGACGTGTTGCTGAAGTCCGGCGCCGGCATTTACGAAATCAACGCTGTACGTCGCCATATTTCTGCCCTGAACGGCGGGATGCTGGCAAAGCGCATTCAGTCCGTGGGCGCCGAACTCATCGGATTCGGGATCAGTGACGCGGTGGGTTCACCTGCCACGGGCGACATCTCTGTGCCCTATGCGGCGTACAAGAGCACGCCGATCGGTCCGGACATGACAACGCTGGACGACGCTCGTGCGACGATCATCAATCGCAATGTCACCGATCGTCTGCCTAGGAGCGTCGTTGACTATATGATGAACGCGGGCCCCGAAGCGGAAACGCCGAAAGCGTTTCCCGACAACACCTACTTCCTGCTCAACACGTTGCCGGACTCCTGCATATACGCGAAGCAGATTTGTGACGAGATGGGCATTCCCGCCATGATCGTCTCCTCCTTTCTTGAGGGTGAAAGTCGCGATGCAGGCACTTTCTTTGCATCGATTGCCCGCGAAATTCAGACATACGGAAACCCGATCAAGGCGCCGTGTGTGCTTCTCAGTTCCGGTGAGGTGACGACGCTCATTGAGGACAGCAGCGTGATCAAAGGGCATGGTGGCCCGGGTCAGGAGATGGCTGTGAGTTTTGCGATCACGGCGGCAAAGACCAAAGGCGCTTGCCTCCTATCTATCGATAGCGAAGGCACAGACGGAACCGCCAAGGTTGCTGGGGGCATCACGGATTCGACCAGCTTCCAGGCCGCTGCGGATCAAGACATCAGCCTGTATCGGGCTCTGCGTGAACATAGCTGCTTTGAAGCGCTTGAGGCAATTAGGTCTACTGCATTTACAGGGAACACAGGAACGAATCTGTGCGACCTTAACATTCTTTATGTTCCGGAAATTCAGGGGGGGCAATAACATGGAGGACAGGATCGTATCAGTGCGGGCACAGCAGATTATCGACTGCAAGTGCCGGCCTGCCGTCGAAGTCGAGATCCGCACCGAGTCCGGAGCGGTTGGCCTCGGGGCTGCGCCGACCGGCACGTCGGTGGGTATGCATGAGTCGTTTGTCCTGCGCGACGGCGATCCGTCGACCTATCAGGGACTCAGTGTTCACAAGGCAGTCGAACACGCAGTGAACATCATCGGGCCCGCGCTGGTCGGCACGAATGTGTTCGACCAGCGAGCCATCGACGAAAAAATGATCGCGCTTGATGGTACGCCGGACAAGAGACGCCTCGGAGGGAACACGATCTACTCGGTCTCCATCGCCGCTTTCCGTGCAGCCGCGGACTCGCTCTCGATCCCCCTATACAAGCACATTGCGGGTCGCGACATCTTTACGGTCCCGGTTCCCTGCTTCAACGTCATCAATGGGGGTCGATATGAGGGACTCACACAGGCATTCAATGAATTCCTGATCGTACCCTACCTGACCAATAGCATCGATACCTCCATTGAAATGGCGGTGGACGTATTCCAGAAACTCGCCGATGTCCTGGCTGCCTATCTGGGACATAAGCCACAGGTGGCCAGTTCCTATGGCTATGCTGCGCCCTCCGACGATCCGGAAGTGATCCTGGCACTAATGCAAAAAACGGTCGACGAGTGTGGCTATACGAGCCAGATCGCCTTCGCGCTCGATTGTGCGTCAAGCGAGATGTACGACAAGGAGTCTGGCACATACCTTCTGAAGGGCAAACGCGTCTCGTCCGACGAACTGATCGACTACGCTAAGTTCCTGACCGAGAAGTTCAACATGGTCTTCATCGAGGATCTGCTCGATGAGAACGACTGGCCGGGCTATATCAAGGCGGTAAAACGGCTGACCCGCACCATCGTGCTGGGTGATGACCTCACGGTGACCAACCGGGAACTACTCCGGAAAGCATACGAAACGCACGCAGTTGATGGTTTCATCCTGAAGCCCAACCAGGTCGGCACAATCACCGAAGCCATGGACGCCTACCGGTTTGCGACGGCACACGGAATGATCGCGGTGCCGTCGGGCCGCTCTGGCGGTGTAGTCGATGACGTTGTGATGGATTTCTCGGTCGGCCTTGAGGTTCCGTTTCAAAAAAACGGTGCACCGCGTTCAGGAGAGCGCATCGAAAAGCTCAACTTCCTGATGCGGGCGAACGCCCGCAGTCCCGGTTGCCGTCTATACGACATTGCACCGCTCCTCAGATTCTGACGCGGCAACGCTAGGCCGGTCGACCGGTATGTTATCCACCCTTTCTCAAAAAAGGTTAGCCACATGTACCCGAAAATTGACTTCCTCTATCTTTCTGAGCCGGACATGATTGAAGCCGGTGTCCTGGACGCTGCGCGTTGTGTTTCCGTCTGCGAGGAAACCTTCAGCCTGCTAGGCAAAGGTGACTACCTGATGGGCGGTCCCAATCACAACAACCACGGCATGAACATCGTCTTCCCGAAGGAGACGAAGTTTCCCAATATGCCCGTTGCAGGACCCGACCGTCGCTTTGCGGCCATGCCGGGATATCTTGGCGGACGTTTCGATGTCTGCGGCAACAAATGGTACGGCTCGAACCACGCGAATGCCGAGAAAGGACTGCCGCGCTCGATTCTGACCATGATGCTCAACGACAAGGACACCGGCGCGCCCCTGGCGCTCATGTCGGCTAACCTTCTGAGCGCCGCGCGCACTGGCGCTGTACCGGGCGTCGCCGCCAAGCATCTGGCGAACAAGGATGCCCAGACGGTGTCCGTCATTGGCTGCGGCCCGATCAACAAGGCCTGCTTTTCGGCGATCATGACCCAGCTTGGCGCGGTGAAGAAGGTCGTCTGCTTCGACGTCTTTCTTGACAAGGCCAACGAGTTTGCCAGTTGGGTGGAGGAGAAATACGGTGTCAGCGCGATCGGCGTCGACGAGGCCGAACAGGGTTTCCGCGATGCGGATGTCATCACCGTCGCGGCATCGCGTCTGAAACCGCTCTATTTCAAGGATGAATGGATCAAGGAAGGTGCCACCCTTCTGGTGTCCGGTCCGTTCAACACCGACGAATCTTTCCTGACGAACTGCAAGATCGTCTTCGATCACACGCCGCTGCAGGAAGCATATGTCGAAGATGCCATCGCATCGGGCAACAAGGAAGCATATTACAGCGGCGTGATCGGTGGTCCTTTCTACCGTCTGATCGACGCCGGGAAGCTGCCATCTCTGGCCGACTCAACCGGTCTGGGTGACGTCGTGAACGGCGACAAGCCTGGTCGTGAGAACGCGAAGGAAAGGGTGATTTTCATCGCCTGTGGTATGGCCGTCTTTGATATCAGTTGGGGCTTCGAGATGTACAAGAACGCCACGCAAAAGAGCATCGGACAATTGTTGAATCTCTGGGACAAACCTAGCGGATTCTGATCCATCCGACCGTAGAGCCTCCGGATGACCTTGCGAAATCCGGTGGCTCCTTCTCACTAACCTTGTGCCGCTTACAACGGCACTGGAAAGCCATTGCAGTGCATTTCCACGCGCGCGCTTCTACAGCGTTCTGAACCTCGCGTGGGCCCCGCGCGGGAAGGTAAGCCACACCTCCCCAAAGGCTATTGGCCGTCCCGTCTGGTGCGACCGCGTCGCACAGTTCCTCGCTACGGCTCCGTGAGGGACACGGATCGCCGCTAGGCCCCATTAGCATCATTGCTACTCGCGTGCTACATCCCGCTGCGTCCGCAGCGGCTTCAGTTGCGCACGCGAAATTGTGATCCGGCGCATGGTTCGGTCCGGCCATACTTATTTAAAGCCGCCGGATTACCGCCTGTCCCGCCAGTAGGCCGATTGAATCGCTCAATCAGCCTGACGCTCATTATTGCCAGGATAAATCCAGCCTCGGTGAGTCTCAAAACGGTCGAAATTCAACGGTCTGTACTTTCAGATCGCGCGACTTGTGAGGTCTGCAAACCCGATCTGATGTTCGCCTAGGGTCCCTGCAAAGGCCCGCCACACAAAGCTAAGGAGCCTGCCGCAGTGCATCAATCTTTTTTGGCATATTGACATTGTCGGCATAACGTCGACAATAGGTACACAAGGATGTCGAAAAATCTCATGCCGAAGAATGTAGTGAGGAGAGTTGCACCCCAAGGCTGTCCGTACGCATTCGCGGACCGGTCCGGCGGACCAAACAGCGGTACACGCTCATCATACTTCCGGTCACGCCACGTCGTCGCCGCCCCCGACGACGAGAGCCTTTGGCCGCTGCGCGGGAAACTGCCAGCATTACTGCAGCGATAGCCTGTCGCGACTGTTAGCGATCCAAACCAACGGACGGATATATGTTGATGAGCACGCCCTCAACCACCCTCAACCAGCGAGTCGGATGTGCAGTGGATACCAGCACCGAAAGTCAGCCTTTCGTCGCCATGCGTGGCCTGAAAAAGTCTTACGCGAACGGAAGCGTAAAAGTCCTTGACGGCCTCGACCTGAATATGACCCGCAACGACCGTCTGCTCGTGGTTGGACCGAGCGGCGGCGGCAAGAGCACGTTGCTGCGTTGCATGATGGGACTCGAGGATATCGACGAAGGCACGATTGCGATCGATGGCAAGCCATACGTTACACGTACGGCACGGAAGACGACGATCGATAAGTCGATCCAGAAACAGGTGGGAATGGTGTTCCAGAGCTATACCCTGTTTCCGCACATCACTGTGCTTGGCAACCTGATGCTTGCCCCGTTGCGGTCACGCCATGCGAACAAGACCCAGACAGAACAACGGGCGATGGAGTTGTTGCGCAGGTTTGGTCTGGATCACAAGGCAAAGGCCTTTCCCGCTGAACTGTCAGGCGGCCAGAAACAACGCGTTGCGATCGCACGTGCACTGATGCTTGATCCGAAGCTGATGCTGTTTGACGAAGTAACGTCCGCGCTCGACCCTGAGTTGGTTAGCGAGGTGAGTTCAATGATTATCGAACTCGCGGAAACGGGCATGCCCATGATGATCGTGACTCACGATATGTGGTTCGCCAAGAAGATCGCCAGCCGTGTTGTCTTCTGCGCAGGCGGCAAGATCGTCGAAGATGCGCCGCCTGAAGAGTTCTTCAATAACCCCCAGACCCAACGGGCTCGCGACTTCATCCACAACGTCCTTCACGCTGACGCTGAGGCCACGCCGCTGCGATCATCGACGCTCTGACACGGGTGCGAACATGGAAAACACCGATTTTTACTTCGTGCTGCACTCGTGGGACTTCCTGCTTGAGGGTTTGAAGATCACGTTGCAACTGACATTGTGGGCCATCGCGATCGGCCTGACGTGCGGCTTCGCGCTGGCGCTCGCAGCCAACAGTCGCGTTCGCATGATCCAGGTACCCGCTCGCGCGTACATTGACTTTTTCCGCTGCACGCCGGCCTTGGTCCAGGTCGTCTGGTTCTTCTTTTGCATCCCGATGATCTTCGATGTGTTCTGGACGCCCGTGTTCATGGGGGTCGTGATCCTCGGCATGAACCTGACGGCGTTTAACGCAGAAGCATTCCGCGCGTCAATCCAGGCTATTCCGAAGGCGCAGAACGACGCATGCACCGCGCTCGGCCTGAATTCGAAGGCCCGCATCCTGTTTGTAGTGCTGCCGCAGGCATTCCGTCATGCTGTGCCCGTACTGATCACGCAGGCGATCGGAATCTTCCAGCAAAGCTCGCTGGTCTCGCTTGTCGGTGTTGCCGATCTTATGTATCAAGGCAAGCAGCTTTCGACGCAAACCTACCGGCCGATTGAGACATTTACCGTGCTTGCGCTGTTCTATCTCGCTGTTGCCATCCCGTTTGGCAGGTTTGCAGCGTATCTCGAGCATCGCAGCGAACGACTTCTGAGAGTGTGAGGGCTAGAAAATGGGTAACCTTAATTTTGCCGTGCTCTGGCAATTCAAGGATGCGTTGGCCAAGGGGCTCCTGGTCACTGTCGAACTGAGCGTCGTATGCAGCATCCTCGGCATGCTCCTCGGTTTCGCGATCGCGATGGGTCGCACGTGCCGCTTCCGGGCGCTGCGCTCAGTGACGGCCCTCTATGTCGAAATCCTGCGTGGCCTCCCGGTGCTTGTCACCTTGTTCTGGGTCTTCTTCTGCCTGCCGGTAATCCTGCATGTTGAACTCGGAACGTTCGTTTCCTCGGTCATCGCCTTGACGCTATATATGGGTGCCGTGACAAGCGAGACGTTTCGATCGGCTCTCAAAGGCGTTGGCCGCGACCAGATGGATGCCTGTAATGCGCTAGGGCTTTCCTCATTCGTCCGCTCTGTCTTCGTTATCGCGCCTCAGGCTGTAATTCGTTCGATTCCGAACCTGCTGTCCAACACGGTCAGCCTGTTCAAGGAAAGCGCGCTAGCTTCTGCCGTCGGGATGGTGGAACTGATGTTCACGGCACAGAACATCTCGAATACGACGTCCCGACCCGTTGAAGTGCTCACGACTTCCGCGTTGATCTACTTCGTGATCGGTTTCGTGCTGACCCGCGTGGTCAACCGTGTCGAAGTCAGAATCCTGCACCGGATCCAAACCTGAGGATTGCGTGAGGCGCCGTTTTTATCCAACGCCAGGGTCGCAGGTGCGACCCCAGCTATTGCCAATAGTATGGGGGCAGTATGAACAATGCAGCGCGCCCGCTGCGCAGCGAAGCCTGGTTCAGGCGTATCGATAACACGGGCTTCGAGCACAGGACACACCTGAAGGCCCGAGGCGCACTCCCGGACATGTTCGAGGGGCGCCCGGTGATCGGCATTGCAAATTCCGCATCGGATCTTGTGCCGTGCAACGCACACCTGACAGGGATCGCCGAGGCGGTTGCCAAAGGTGTGCTCGAAGCCGGGGGTTACCCACTGGTGTTCCCGACGATGTCCATCGGCGACATGCTGATGAGACCGAGTGGCATGCTTTTCCGCAACCTGATGAGCATGGAGCTCGAAGCGACGCTGCGTGCCAATCCGCTCGATGGTGTCGTCCTGCTTTCCGGCTGCGACAACACTGCTCCCGCATACATGATGGGTGCTGCCAGCGTCGATCTGCCAACGATTCTCGTGAACGGTGGTGCGATGATTAATGGTCGCGTCGGCGATCGCACTGTGGGCTCCGGGACTGACATTTTCCGGATGCACGCAGACTATCGCGGTGGCAGGATGTCCAAGGCTGCGTTCCTGGACGCCGAATACGGCATGTCGCGTAGCAACGGCCACTGCAATACGATGGGTACGGCGTCGACGATGGGGTCGATCGCAGAAGCGCTTGGCCTAAGTCTGACGGGCACAGCCGCTATCCCCGCTGTTGATGGGCGACGGTACAGTTCCTCACAACTCGCGGGGCGTCGGATCGTTGAGATGGTCCGCGAGGACTTGACCTTTTCGAAGGTCGTTGACCGTCGCGCGCTCGAGAACGCGATCCGCGTGAATGCTGCACTCGGGGGAAGCACGAACGCAATCATCCACCTGATCGCGCTTGCCGGTCGTGTGGGCATCGAGTTGACGCTAGACGACTTTGAAAATAACTGCTCGGAAATTCACCTGATGGCGAACGTTCTACCGAATGGAAAGTTTCTCGCCGAGGAGTTTTACGGTGCCGGTGGCGTGAGAGCGCTCATGGGCGAGTTGCGCAGCAAACTGCATCTCGATGCCATGACCGTCTCTGGAACGACAGTCGGCGAAAATCTTGAAGGAATTCAATCGACGGATAGGGCCGTAATCTCGCGGATCGACGAGCCAGTCAAGCCACAAAATGCCTTGCGTATCCTCCGTGGCAACCTTGCGCCGAACGGCGCGATTATCAAGCCGTCGGCTGCAAGCCCACGGCTGCTCAAGCATACGGGTCGGGCCGTCGTGTTCGATAGCGTCGAGGATCTCGACGCGCGAATCGATGACCCTGAACTCGATGTGGACGCCGACAGCGTGCTGGTACTGAAGGGGATCGGCCCGAGAGGCTATCCTGGCATGCCCGAACTTGGCAATATCCGTCTTCCCGCGAAGCTGCTTGCTGCAGGAGTCACTGACATGGTCCGGATTTCGGACGGCCGGATGAGTGGTACTGCGTACGGTACCGTCGTGCTGCACGTGTCCCCAGAATCGTCCGTGGGTGGGCCGCTTGCGCTCGTGCGAAATGGCGACATGATTTGCCTCGACGTTGAAAAAGGTGCTTTACAATTGGAGGTCTCGCCCGAAGAACTGGAGCGACGGCGCGCCGACTTCCGGACGTCGGCGGCATCCGGTGCGCGCGGCTACGAACGACTCTTCACGGAGCACGTTCTGCAAGCCGACAAAGGACTCGATTTTGACTTCCTCGTAGGTAACAGCGGTAACGCTGCACCCTCGCGACGTCCCTTCTAGTGAGCCAAACGTGCTGCGGATTTCGGTGGCACGGCAGCAATACATCCGCATCTGTGCGGCCAGACCGGGAAAGCGGGAAGTCAGCCTGTACCGTTAGAACTGATTCGAGACGAACCATGCCCAAAGCCCCACCTGAAACGCAAGCGGTCAAGGAAACAGGCGCGGTCCGCATCTACGGGATTCTGCGCGACGAAATCCTGAGAATGCGGCTCTCGCCTGGCACTGCACTTGACGAAATAGGACTGGCTGAGCGGTTCAATATGTCCCGCTCGCCCATTCGTGAGGCGCTGGTCCGCCTCTCGGGCGACGGCCTGGTCCAGATCCTGCCGAACCGCAGCACGATCGTTACGCCGATGGACTATCGACGGGTGCCAGAGTTTCTTGATGCACTTGATCTGCTTCAGCGGGTGACTACCCGACTCGCAGCGCTCCATCGCACCAGCGCCGACCTCCTCGAAATTCGAGAAAAGCAGAAGGCCTACGAAAAGGCGATCGCGAACAGCATCAAGTCCTACGACAGCCTTGGAATGATCGACAAGAACTACGAGTTCCATATGGCCATCGCCAAAGCTGGGCGCAATGTCTATTTCGCAGATCTCTACCGTCGTCTGCTCGACGAAGGCAGGCGGATGCTGCACCTTCATTTCGAATATGAAGCGTTGGGCACGGAACTGAGCGTGGAAAAAATGGCGGGCGGCCACGCTGACATCGTTGACGCGATCGAGGCCCGTGACGCCGATCGAGCCGAAGAAGCGGCGCACGAACACGCCATGCAGTTCAGAGGCCGCTTCATGCAATTCCTTAACCGGAATCTGACGGCAGCGATGCCCTTGAATATCCAGTCGGCCGACGCAGAACAGACCGTACCGTAACCCGACGTCCTTCGGCGGGTGCTCTGATCTGACGCTCGGGTACCCCGTTATACCTCCTACCAACTATGTCCAAAATCGAGCCTTCCGCCTTGACAACGTGTCGGTCTGACGTGACCAACGGCGCCACTCGCGTCTATTTCATTATTGGCGATCCGATTGCTCAGGTGCGCTCACCTGCTTCGGTAACGGCGCAACTACGTGAAGCGGGCAAAAACGCGATCGTTGTGCCAGCCCATGTACGGCCTGCAGACCTGAAAGCCTTTCTTGCAGGGATCGGACCTCTCGATAACGTTGATGGCATCATCGCAACGGTGCCCCATAAATTTTCCGTTCTCGAATTCTGCGACTCACTTGGTTCAGAAGCGCAGTCAGTAGGCGCCGCCAATGTGCTTCGACGCGGGGCCAAAGGGCGGTGGCGCGGCGACATGTTTGACGGCATCGGGATGGTGCGGGCGCTGGCCGGGGCGGGTTTCACGGCCGATGGGAAACGTGCGCTTTTGCTCGGTGCAGGCGGAGCGGGCACTGCAATTTCGCATGCGCTAGTGAGCGCCGGAATCGGCGCAGTTGCAATTTTCGATCCGGATCATGATCGACGCGAGCGACTCACGGATGCATTGAATGAGCGCAGCCGGGCACGCGCGATCGCGTGGAGCGAAAGCGACGGTGTCGGAACGTTCGATCTCCTAGTTAACGCGTCGTCAATCGGCCTGCGTGAGAACGATCCAGCACCGATCGACCTCGCTGGTGCGCAGCAGTCCATCTTTATCGCCGACGTTATCACCGGCCGCGTTACTCCGCTGGTAGCGCAGGCGAGAGATCGCGGCTATGCGACGGTGACCGGCGATCAGATGTTCGATGAAGTTTGTTTGTGCATGTTCGCCCAAGTGTGCGCGCGCATGGTTAGCTTCTTTCTACATGATTAGATATGGGTTTTTACCGCGATAGACAGGTTTTTTCGTCTCTAACATACTTCGACTAGGGACACTAATCATCGCCCTTTTCAACGGAACAGCCTGCTTCAATTACGGAGCTTCACATGCAACTGCACAACAAAGACAGAGCCATCCGTTTTCAAGCGCAAATCGGCATGTGCATGGCAAGGACTCGGGGGCTGCTGAAAGCCGCATCTTCGCGGCTGAATCCCTGGACCCCACTCACCACTACTGCTGGTGAAACCCACGAGAACGAATCATTCGAGCCTCACCAGAACGACTGCGACGACCTAACGTTTGTCGAGACGTGGGCATATCGTTGTCCCCGCTACTAATGCCGGGATCGAATGGTCCTTCTGCCACAAACAACCGTCACGACAACCATCCACAACGACGATCGGCCGCGCACGGGGAAACGATCATCTACCGGCAAGCCACGACCCCGGTCGCCCACAGCTAACACGATGCGCATCGGCTCTTCGGAAAGATTACCCTAGGCGAACTTCGAGCAATAGCAACGTGGGGGCGTCAGCCACGCTTTACACCGCGCCCCATCTGGCAGCGTACCGACTGCGATTTGAGTGATTCTGCTACGGCCGCAAGCTGTTCCACGAGCGCCGCGTTCTGTCGTGTTACTTCATCCATCTGCACACTGCTCGCCCCGCCTTTTTCACCCCGTCGGCTTTGTTCTTCTGACGCCACGAAGCCACTGCAGTTTCGCTCACATTACCGCCAATCCTCCGGACGCCAGCTTGGCTGCGTCCATCGTCGGAGCAACCGCATATGCCTGGCGGGGCGTCTTCGCGTATTCGCGCGGCCGAGGAACCGATCGGCTAGATTTTCCTTGCAGCGTTGTGCCAGGCTATGCACTTCACTTGCCGCTCTTGCCGCCAAGGTCGCGAAAAAAATCCCGCGCCGCATGTACTGTCGGGGCGGGATCAAACGGGGTATCATCCCGTGGAGATCGATGAAACAGATATTTTCGGCGGTCGAATGGCCGTTCATGAAGACTCGCCCTGACCTCCCAGTCGTAGTTTAGAACTTGTGTCTTAGCCCGACCGTGACCAACGCCTGTTTATTAGAGCCGGAATCGACGTCATTTGATCCGATAACTGCCTGTGCAGTGCCGGCCCCGTTTTGACCGCTCGCGTGTGCGTAGGCCGCGATTGCATACACGTCTGTCCGCTTACTCAGAAAATAGTCGGCGCCGATCGAGAACTGATGCTGTTTGGCGGACGAATCGCCGTACGACTTCATATAGTCGTATCCGACTTCCGTCAGCAACGACGGAGATATCTGCCACACGGCATACACTTCACCGTTGTGATACTTCTCGGATTTTGTGAAAGTCGAACTTGCATCCGGCTTGTATTGCGAGAAGCTATAATAGCCACCCAATGTCACACTCCCGAGCACATAGTTCCCACCTGCCCTTGCAATGTTGATCGAACGTGACGACGTGTAAGCATTGTTGACAGAGCTGTTGAACAGCGAATCGGCGGACGTAGCTCCACGCGTCGAAAGCGAAGCGTTCCCGTTGTCGATATGCAGATAACCTGCTGCCAGCGAGAGCGCGCCGTTGCTATACGACGCTGCGCCGCTGTATGTCTGGCCCGAACCAACGGAGCCCGCTACGCCGCCCAACGAATACATTGCTTCCAGCTGCAAACCCGACCAGTTCGGGCTTGCCCATTTCACAGCATTGCTGAAGCGCACGCTGTTGTCCGCGTTATCGATGTCACCCGGACTCGTAAAGAATCCAGCAAGCCAGTTGTCACCCTGAACCGGCTGAACGAGGTCAACCACAGGGTCATATTGGCGCCCCAAGGTAAGGGTGCCCCAGCTGTTACCACTCAGCCCGACATATGCCTGGCGGCCAAAGATACGGCTGCCCTGTCCCAGCTTTCCGTTCGTCGAATTGAAGCCGTTCTCGATCTGGAAAATGGCCTTCAGACCGCCGCCGAGATCCTCGCTTCCTTTCATGCCGAAGCGGGAACCAGAGACGCTGCCGCTCGTCATCAGGAACTGGGTCGAATGGCCAGCGCTGTTGTGGATGTACATCAGTCCGGTGTCCACGACACCATACAGGGTAACGGTGTTCTGCGCATATGCCTGAGTCGCCAGGCAGGCAGCCGCCACTGCAATGCCATTTTTTGCGAAATTCTTCATTGCTTCTCTAAACGATGATTTGTACTACTATTTGTTTAATGAAGATTCAACTGCAGAAATCGGATCTTGTGTTTGGTTAAAATTGCGCTGTCATGACTCGGCAACGCACGCTGAGCCCTCAGGTGTCAAGCCTGTATAGTCGTTCCGTCGTCGGGCGATGATCCCTCTCCGATACATCTGTCGCATACATTCACCCATTTAAGAACGTGCCGCGCTACAACTGCAAGACGTCCGTCCGAAGTTGTGATCTTTACATCAGCGGTAGAGCGGTTCGAATCCCGATCGATACTCACGACTTCATAAACTACGGTAATTGTGTCTCCAATCCTGACACCGTGAAGAAATCTGATCCGGTCATAACCCAGCGAGACCGCGATCTTGCCCTCCCAATTCCGGAAACGTTCTGAAGCTTTGGTGGAGCAAGCCGACATATATCCAACAAGCAACGCGCCATGTGCTATACGCCCCCCGTACTGCGAGCGCTTCATCTCTTCTTCGTCAACATGATTCGGCGACAAGTCGCCCGTGATACCCGCGAACAGGTACACGTCTGACTCCGAAATCGTCTTCCGAAACACGAAGTGCTCGCCTGTGCTAACCGGGAAATGAACCATTTGTCCTTTCAGCAAACGTTGACACGCAGACACCGGGGGACGGCCGCTCTTTCGTGGCTCAAGGTCCTAACACCACCACGTCAATGCGCGAGAATCTGCGCGAGAAATGCTTGGGCGCGGGGATGACTTGGAGCACTAAAAAATTCCTTCGGTGGCCCGCTTTCGATAATCTGGCCGCCATCCATGAACAGCACACGATGTGCGACGGACTTCGCGAAACCCATTTCGTGCGTGACACAGATCATGGTGATTCCGTCGTCCGCGAGCCCGATCATCGTGTCAAGTACTTCCTTGACCATTTCAGGATCGAGTGCTGATGTCGGCTCATCGAAAAGCATGATCTTGGGATCCATACACAGCGCACGGGCAATTGCGACACGCTGTTGCTGGCCACCGGAGAGTTGCGCGGGATATTTTTGCGCCTGGTCGGCAATCTTTACTCGCGACAGATATTTCATCGCTTTCTCTTTTGCGACCTCGGCCTTGACCTTTTGAACTCGCCGAGGAGCCAGCATGCAATTTTCGAGAACGGTCAGATGTGGGAACAGATTGAACTGCTGAAAAACCATCCCGACGTCATTTCGGACTTTATCCGCACCTTTTCCGTGCGTGCCCAGCTCGACACCGTTGACGACAATCGTTCCGCCCTGAGTCTTTTCAAGGTAGTTGATACACCGGATCAGGGTGGACTTCCCCGATCCGGACGGTCCGCAGAGCACCAGGTGTTCGCCGCGCTTTACCGTCAAATTCACTCCCTTGAGGATATGCGCTTTGCCGTACCACTTCTCTACGTCTACCATTTGGATTACGTCATCCATGATGTCTCCGGAACCAAATATTCAGAATCTCAATTCACAACTGCGTTCAGTTCGACGCCATCGGGATGTTGGGTAAAGACTTTGGCAGCGACGGCTTGTCCACTCCGAACCACTTCTTGTACAGGGTATTCCAGCTTCCGTCCTTGTCGGACTTGTCAAGATAGGTGTTGATCCATACAGCGAGGTCCTTGTCGGCGGGCCGCACTGCAATACCGAGGAACTCCTGACTGAGAACCACCTTCTGTTCGTACTGGTTCGGAGCTGCCTTGTTCAACACCGGGAAATAGTGGCTATAACCGGAAAGTACCTGAGCCTGTCCGGAGAGCAGCGCCTGGATTGCTGATGAATCATCGTCGTAGCGCCGGATCGTCGCGGTCTTCGGTGCCACTTCGGTAATTGCCTTGTCCATCGAGCTGGCGCGGGCAACGGCAATACTCTGATTTGCCAGGTCATTGACCGCGGTGATCTTGTCGTCCTTCTTCGCGTATAGCGAAGCGTTGATGACGGCATAAGGCTCCGTGTACTGCACGACCTTTGCCCGATCCGGATACATTCCGAGGACACAGATGAGTGCATCAACCTTGCCCGTCAGAAGCAATGGAATCCGATTCGCCGCTGTCACAGGCACGAACTCGGGCGTAACACCCAGTTTCTTGGCCATGTCGCGAGCGAGTTCGATATCATAGCCATCGTTGTTGCCATTGCTGTTGATGAAGCCAAACGGATTCTGGTCCGTCACGATCCCAAAGACCATCTTCCCTTTCGACTTCAAGGTGTCGATTTCGCCGGCGTGCACGGCGGCAATCGGTAACATCACACCCGCTAGGACAGCACACAGTGCCTTGACGCATTTGCGGCGGTCTACCTTCAATGAGCTCTTCATTTCCCGTTCCCCTATCCGCCTTGGCGGCGTGTAAAAAAACAACAACAGTTAAAACGGCATCCGCTCACCGTCCCGTAGCCAGCTTTCGCTCGATTCGGGTTCCAAAATGCGAAAGCGGCCAGCACAGCAGAAAATAAAGCGTACCGACAATGCCAAACACCATGAACGGCTCGAACGTGCTATTGGCGACGACCTGCCCCGCCCGTGTCAGTTCTGTGAAGCCGATAATGGCGCACAGAGACGTGCCTTTGATAAGGCCAACGGTAAAGCCAACGGTCGCTGGTAAGGAGACACGGAATGCCTGGGGCAGCACAATCGCCTGCATGCGATCGAAATACTTCAGTCCGAGCGCCCTGCTTGCCTCGCTTTGCCCTTTCGCGACCGCCTCGATGCCTCCGCGCCAGATCTCGCCGAGAAAGGCGCTTGCGTGCGCAGTCAGCCCAAGTGCCGCAGCGGCCCAAGCGCTGATGTCAAGATTGAGCAGCGAAACGCCGTAATAGACGACGAACAGCTGCATCAAAAGCGGTGTGCCTTGAAATATTTCGATGTATCCCGTTGTCAACCAACGGACGAACGGATACTCCGAGGTACGCAGGAGCGCGATACACAATCCCAATACGCCACCGCCGATGACGGCAATCACAGCCAATGCGATCGTCCATTTCAATCCCTGCAAAAGCAGCAGGACGTCGCTCATGCCAAATACCGGAATCATGCGTGCCTCACTTGGTTGGATAGGCGAAATAGACGCGCCCGAACAACTTGAAGATGGTGGACAGCATGATCGATAGCGCGAGATAGATTGCCGTTACGACTATGTAGACTTCGAAGCTTCTGAACGAGGCCGACTCCACCTGCTGGGCTGCCGAAGTGAGTTCAGGTGCCGAGATCGACGAAACGATGCTTGAACTCAGCACGAGGAGAATGAACTGGCTACATAGCGCCGGATACACGGAGCGGATCGAAGGACGGAGGACGACGTTCCAGAAGATCTGGTAAGGCTTGAGCCCCAGCGCGGCTCCGGCTTCCAGCTGTCCCTTGTGGATGGCGTCCACACCTCCTCGCACGATTTCCGCGACATACGCCGCCGCATTGACAGTCAGTGCGGTGACCGCTGCTTCAATCACACTGAGCTTGACGTTGAGCGAGGCCAGACCGAAGTAGATGAACAGCAGTTGCACCAGAAACGGTGTATTGCGGATGACCTCGATAAACGCAGTACCCATCCATCGGAGTGGAGACATTGCGCTCTTCTTGGCGAGCATCACAATGATTCCGGCGACCAGTGCGAACGCCATCGAGATCAGAGACATCTTGAGTGTCTCGATGGTCCCCTCGACCAGCAATTGCCGGTATTGTGCTATCGCACTAAAGTCGAATTGATAGTGCATGACAGAACCTCAGATACTGTGTGTTAGCGAAAGATCGCTGCTCTCTTTTCACGGAATGCAGCAACGCCTTCTTCCGCGTCCGGCGTCGACTTGCAGACCGTGGCAGCGAATTCATGTGCGGCTTCTGTGCCGGAAGATTCGATAAGCCGAAGAAGACGCTTGCTGACTGAGATAGATGCGCTCGAGCGCTTGTCGATGAGTTCGCAGACGCCCTGTACGTGCTCATCCAGCTGTTCGGTGGTTTCGCTCACGCCGTTAACCACGCCCCATTCCAAAGCCATTGGCGCGGAGATCGGCGAACCCAGCAGAATCATCTGCCGAGCCCGCGCAGGCCCCACCAGATCCGACAATCGCTGGCACCCCATCCAACCGGGGATCGCTCCAACTGCTGCCTCCGGAAAGCCGACCTGAATCGACGAGAGCGCATATCGCAAGTCGCATGACAGCGCCAATTCGAGCCCACCGCCAAGGGCACTTCCGCTCAGAACGGCAATCGTGGGATTGTCGAGTTCAGCAATCCTGCGCATAACTCGGTTGCCTGCCCGGATAAAGCGACTCCCCATCTTCTCCGGTTCAATCGCACCCCACTCGTTCACATCGGCTCCCGCGCAAAAAAAGCGGTCACTTGCCGATCTGAATACCAGTACCGAGATCTCCCTGTCCGTTTCAATCTCATCCAGAATCTGGTCAATCTCAGCCAACATCTGTAGCGTCAATGCATTCAGTCGAGTCGGCCGATTCAACGTCACAACTGCCGCGGTCCCGGTACGTTGAAACAGCACAGGTTTATCGGTGTTCATTTTCGGCACACGTCCCTAGTAATTTCGATGGTCCATCACGGATTATTGCGAGACCATTCCCGCAACCTGCTGATCGATGATTGGCGCGAAAGCCATCCTGTCCAGAACGTCGCGTTGAAGGTCGACTCCCTTGGCGACTTCGACGAGGTGAACACCGCGCTCCGACAGTCGGAACACGGCGCGCTCCGTGATGTACAGAACTTCCTTGCCCTCATGGAGCGCTTGCGAACCGCTGAAGGTGATATGCGCGACCTTTTCGACGAGTTTGGGTACCTGGCCTGCACTGAGAATCTTGAGGTCGCCGTCATCGCCAAGATTGACCTGAAGCCCTTTGGTTTCAAACGCGCCGCAAAACACGATCTTTCTGGAGCCTCGCGTGATATCCATGAAACCTCCGGGTCCGACGACGGTACTGCCCAGTTTCGAGACATTCACATTGCCTTCTCGGTCCAGTTCTCCCATTCCGAGGAACGTCACATCGATCCCGCCGCCGCTGTAGAAATCGAACTGGTCGACGTTGGGAATGATCGCGTCCGCGTTGCGGGCAGCGCCAAACATCACGCCGTCGAGCATGTCTCCGTTGTGTATACCCTGTTCGACCGAACCCCAGTAACGGCCGTGCAGATTCTGCTCGGCCAGCACGGCTGGGATTGCGCCTGGAAAGCCGAATCCAAAGTTCACGGACTGCCCCGCCGTCATTTCGCGCGCCGCGCGTTCGGCGACGATCCGGCGGATGCCTTCCGGAGACTCGAATTCGCCTTGCCCAGTCTTGGTTAGCAGTTCGCCGCTTAACGTTGGATCGTATTCAGTGATTGCGCATTGCCGCTGGGACGAGACTTCCACCAGCGTGTCGACCAGGATTCCTGGCACCCGAACAAGCCTCGCTGGAACGTGATCGCCTGTCCTTTTCTTGACCTGGGCGATCACCTTCCCACCGGAGTTGTGTGCCGCAAGACATACCGCGTAAATGTCGAGATCGGCCGGCTCGTGACGCATTGTCAAATTCCCTTTTCCGTCGGAGGAAGAGGCTTTCACGATTGCAAAATCGATCTTGAACGGCTTGAAGCGCAGGAATTCCTCTCCGTCGAGTTCAATGACTTCAACCAGATCTTCCTTTGCGGACGGATTGAGCTTCCCACCGCCAAATCGTGGGTCAACGAAGGTACGCAGCCCCACACGGCTGATCACGCCCGGTCGTCCAGCCCCAATTTCCCGGAACAGCGTCGCGATGACGCCGGCAGGCAAGCTGTACGCCTCGATCTGGTCGTCCTTTGCAAGATCCTGCATCGCACGCGACCAGCTCCAGTGGCCACCGATGACGCGCTTGACCAGGCCGGGGTGGGCAAAACGCCCTACACCGCTTCCCTTACCGTCACCGATACCTAGGGCATGCACGAGCGTCAGATTGCGCGGATGTCCAGTGCGCAAAAAACGCTCTTGGATCGCGGCAAGGACCGCATCCGCTTCGAGGAGCCCGCCTCCGGATCCCGTGATTGCGATCGTTGCCCCGTCGTGGATTTCACCGACGGCCTCGTCCAGGTTTTGCCATTGAGCCACGCTACCTCCCAGAAATTTTCAGCGCTCTGTTAACTACCGAACTGGATCGTTACTTGTGAAAGATCGTGCTCTGGACGAAAATGAGTGTCAAGCGAAGATATCGAGGATGGGGTAAACGATGAGTTCCACCCTATCCATCTCCCTTAAACTGGGCCACCCTCCGAACAAAACCCTGAGATGTCTACATCCGCAGCGATACGAGCCAGAAAATTACGTGCTGTTAGCGAGCACCCCGAGCCGCGGGCCAAGCAGGTCCGAAATCCGGCGCTCACCAAGGAAAAGATCCTGGCCGCCGCCAAGGAGGAGTTCTCCGCGCTCGGCTTAGGCGGCGCACGCATTGACTCGATCGCCGAGCGCGCAGGCGTCAACAAGCGTCTGATCTACGAATACTTCGAGAACAAGGACCAGCTGTTCCAGTCGGTGCTGGAAGAAGCCTGGGGGGGAATTCGGGAAGCGGAAGCTGAACTGGATCTGAAGCATCTGAGCCCGACAGAAGCCATCAAGAAATTGATGACGTTTACCTGGGACTTCTACCTTAAAAACCCGGATTTCATGTCATTGGTCAACAGCGCGAACCTTCACCATGCGCAACATATTGCGCACTCACAGCGGTTCAAGGAACTGCACGTTGGGTTCATTGACATGCTTCAGGACATTCTTGATCGAGGGGTCGCGGCAGGCGAATTCCGACCGGGCGTTGACGCTCGCCAGCTTCACATCACCCTTGCGGCGATTGCCTACTATTACCTCAACAACCGCTACACCAATGAGGTGATCTTTGGATTTAATTTCGTTGACAAGGACAGGCGTGCGGAACGGCTTGCGTTTAACATTGACACGGTATTACGAATTCTCGCGCCTGAAAGCAAGTAGCTGCCTTTTCAACGATCTAATACGGCGCTGCGCCGAAGCACTCTGCCCGGAGAGTGCGCAACATGAGCAAAGAAAATCACGACTCGCGGTGGTCCGAAGGGATGCTCCACTTTCCGAGCGCCAGGGACTAGAAATTTACTGTTTGCATATTCTGCCCGCCGAATATTTTGATTTTGTGAGCTTTCTCAGTGCGAATCGATCTGTACCACTCCGAGGACGGTCCACTTTCCGTTTTGCTGTTGATATAGCGTAGCCGATGCCGTCTTAAGGTCGCCACGCGGCGTGAACGAAATGGCACCCGTCACACCGTTGAACGTACGTGATCTCAGTGTTTCGAGGTACTTTCTCGGGTCTGTTGAATCTGCGTTCTTCATCGCGTCAATCATCGCCCAGGAGGCATCATAGGCGAGTGGGGCATACTGCACGATGCCGACGTTAAACCGCGCTTTCATCCTCTTAGGAACGCGCTCGAAATAACTTCCCGCTATGCGCCGTTCCTTGAGCGAATGCTGTAGTTCCACGAAGGCAGGGTTGAGTCGTACGCGATGTTGAGCGAAGCGCGGACGTGGCGGGTGACCGTCCGTCCGGCTTCATACACTCCGTCAAGGGATGTCAGCGGTAACTTTCAGACCGGTTTTTGTGCGGGTTTTTTCGATCAGCTCACGGACCAGACTGACGCTGCTGAAGACTACGCCAGCGCAGGCTCGCGTAATGTGGGGGAATACGCGGTGCTCGATCGGATTATGCTTCGAGCAGTATGGGGCATAGTGGGCCACCCGGATTTCCAGTCCGAGCCGGTCTGCCAGCTTTTGCAGATCGCTTTTGAAGAGCCACGAATTGCTCGGGTTGCTGCCGCCGCCATCGCACAACAGCAGTAACCGTGTGGCCTGGGGATAATCGGCGCGACCGTGTTTTTCCCACCAGTGCGCCACGCTGTCGCAGGCAAACTGCGTCGTGTCACGGCTCACGCCGATGTTCACATGCGCCTTGTTCAGGCCGATGTCATACAGCCCATGCGGAATGACGCTGCCTTCGCTGTAGCTCGGAAAATCGTGGTCGAAGACTTCAAGCTGTTCGCGCGTGTAGAGCTTGCCGTCGCGATAGAAGTTGCCCAGCATCTCCTTTTTCTTCGTATCGATGCTGATGACAGGCTGGCCGTCTTCGAGATATTCCGCCTTGAGTTGTGCAATACGCTGAAATTGCGCGTCGCGTTGTGCGTGGGATTTGAACGACTTTTTTTTCTGTGATTGCCGCCGGGAAAAACCGTTGCGCTTTAGCAGCTGCCGGACCGTTCGCACGCTCACCCGTGCGTCTACCTGCTGCGTCATCGCCTGTGCGATTTCGCGTGGCTTCAGATCTGTCCAGATGACGCCGTGTTGTGGATTGCCCGCCGTATGCTCTCGCACCACGTCCAGAAATACCGCGTTCCACTCCGGATAGTCAGTTAACCTGGATTTACGCCCCTTTTTTTCGGACCCGCTCTCCAGCCGGATCCAGTTCTTCTTCCAGCTCCTTCAACCCTTGCCTGATTGTTTTCGGGTCAATGTCAAACAGTTTTGCAATATATTCGAAACCGCCATGGCCCAGCTTGTCCGCCTCCACGGCCGCATACCGACGTCGGTCCTTCTCCGACAACCGCATGTACAGCCGCTTCATCCGCGTTTCAATCTCAGCCCGGTAACCAGCCTGCATCGTCTGTCCTCCAGAATGACCGCATCTTACCAGCGTCGCTTTGCACCGGCCAGGGTCACTTCGAGAAGTTATTTCTCACCCGTTCCTTATTCAGCTCAGCTGCACGCGGCATCCTTTCCAACGGCATTCCATACTCCCAACTGTACATGCCCTCCGCGCTGGGCCCGGCCAAACGCAAGAAATTATCGTTGGTAAATCCGCCTTCGCCCATGAACTTCGATCTGATGCCGAGCTGGTGTATCTGCCTCGCCACCCCGGCTGCCTGAAGGTCCTGGCCGACATAAAAAATCAGATCGGGAGTTAATCCTTTAATCGTCGTTAGGATGGCCCGGAAGTCGATCGATTTCGTCGTCGTATATTGCCACGTGACAATTTTGCCGCCCGCGTTTTTCACCGCCTTTACATATTCTGTGACAAGGTTTGTCCCGTAGTCGGTACTGTCATCGATGACCGCAATGCGTTTAGCGCCCAACTGTCTTACAGAATAGTTCGCTGCCAAAACGGCCATCTGCTCATCGTTACTGATAGTGCGAAACGTCGTCGCAAACCCGCGGGCAGTGAAAGTTGGTGAACTTGAAGCAGGGGAAATCTCGGGAATACCGGCACGCTCATACAACGCCGATGCAGCGACTGAGCATCCCGAATTATGGTGTCCTATCACGCCACTCACGCGCTCATCCACAAAGCGCTGCGCAACCAGCACCGCCGTTTTGGGGTCTCCCGCGTCATCCTGAGCGTCCACCTCAAAGCGAATCTTCCGTCCGCCAATAATCAAGCCGGCCTCGTTGGCTTCCTGAAAGGCCAACTTTGCACCGTTCTCTTCATCCTTGCCGTATGATGCCGAAAAACCAGTCAACGGTGCGGGGACGCCAATCTTGACGACTTCGGAGTCATCGGCCTGAACGACAGCTGTCGCTCCAGCGCACCAGAGGATAACAAGCAGAAGATTGGTACCCAGACGATACATTCAATTCCTTCAGTTGTTCGCCACAGATCGTGGATTCTTGTGTTGATGTTCGCAAATTCCGCTAATGATGTCCGTTGCGCGCTAATCTTGTCCATCTATTCCGCTACCGCGGCTGTTCTTCCGCAACGCAACCTCACTTCCCGACGCGACTGACCAAGCGCCGCAGGATCCCGGAGGGCTCTTGTCTGCTCGGCAGTCATCGGGCGCGCGCCAGTCGTACGGGATCGATCGCGCGATGTGCTCGCATGGCGCAGGCAATGTAGAAAGGCAGCCCGGCAGAGGTCAAAAAGGCGACTCGGGACTGGCTGGCGTCTTCGGACCAGATGCCTGACACACCAGCGATAAGATTTGATTCAATGTGGGATGCGGCGCGAGGTGCCTGCCGCACGTGGTCGGAGATGGAAGGCTGGCGCGCGGTTGATGCGCTCACCCCTGCGAGTCGGGGATGTGTGTCACCGGCGCCTAAGCGGTGGGCGACCCTGTTGCTGGCTATACCAAAGCGTCGATGGTTAGTTTGTTGCCCGCTGCGAAAACGCTCGCCTGCAGATCGTCGCGGCGCCCGCGGCCGCAATTGTCGGACGGCGGCTGCGCGCGACGATATGCGTACATCGGTGGCAATGCGCTCCCCTACCCGTCGTTCGCGCCGGTGGCCAGCCCCAGGCCGATGTTCAAGACGGTCGCAGCCGGGATTACGTGAAAACCTGCGGACAATCAAGGGCGGCGACTCGCAGAAGCCGTCTTAGGGTTTTTAACGGTTTCTTCCAACATGTGGTGGCAAGCATCGACGCGGTGGCCGACTACCGACACCCTCAGGTATTCGATTTCCCGCGGCGCTATGGAGCCACCGATACGGCGATTGGGGTGACAGTCTTCGCGCGTTGACTCTTGCTTGGGCTGAATGGCTCAAGCGGCGAGCTCGCGAACGCCGCCGTTCGCAGTCCGCCGCGAACTATACTGCATTGACGGCAAGCGGATTACCTTTGCGGCCGCACGTCCGCGATCGACATGATGCTCGTTTTGATTGCGCGCCAGTAAGGCCACGAATCGGCCTCAACTTCGGTACGCGCTCCGCCGCTACATTCGAAAGGCCATAGCACCACTGCGTCGCAGGTGCGGCTTGCGCGAAGTTTGCTGCGCACCGCCGCCTCCCTTTTGTCTACCGCCTCACTTTAGGCTTCGCACTTCGCCCACAGGAACGGCTTCACGTTCTCGCTTGCGAGCGTAACGCCGAGACCTGGCTTGTCTTCCACCTCCAGCCAACCACCCTTGATACGAGCCTCGGGCGGATTCTCCAGAACCTGGACGTAGTTCTTCGCGTCGCTGAAGTACGGATAGATTTCAAGCGTCATGAAGTTCGCTAGCGTTACGCTTACCTGCAGAGTGCCAGCGGTACATAACGTGCTCGCGCAGTTATGCGGCGCTACACGCAGGTTATACGCCTCGGCCATCGCGGCAATCTTTTTGGTTTCCATCAAGCCGCCCGTATTACCGATGTCCGGCTGCACGATGTCCACGGTCTGGGGCTCCATCACCTTGCGGAAGCCGTATCGGGTGTACAGCCGCTCGCCAGCCGCAATCGACATCTTCGTGGAGTCGGCAATTCGCTTCAACGCGCCGACGTCGAACGCGTCGCACGGCTCTTCGAGCCACGTGATACCCAGGTCCTCATAGCGCTGGCACAGACGAATCGTTTCGTCGGTCGTGAGGCCGCCGCTCAGGTCGAGCATAATCTCGACATCCGAGCCAACGAATTCGACGAGCTTCTTCACGCGTTGATATGCGAGTTCCGTGAACTCCTTGTCGTGAGCACGACGGGTCACGTGCTTGAGGCGGCCGAGATAGTCCTGCGTCGCAAGCGGATAACACTTCAGCGCCTTGTAGCCATCTTCAATCGGTCGTGCGGCAGCTTGTGCCCACTCAGATGCGCCCAAGCAATGGTAGTTCCAGCCGTTTGCGTAGACCGGCACCTTGTCGAAAATTTTCCCACCGAAGAATTCGTAGACAGGGATGCCGATCGCCTTGCCCTTTATATCCCACAAAGCCTGCTCAATCGCGCTGATACCGGCGAAGGTGATTGCGCCGCCACCCTTGGCCCAGAACGACATGTCGTACATTTCCGACCATAGCTCTTCGATTCGGAACGGGTCGCGGCCCAGAATCAGACGCTCGGTGATGTCCTTGATCATGCCTGCGGCTGCCGTGCTGCCGAGGCCGTATGCGATTGCGGCTTCGCCAATGCCGGTCGTGCCGTCATCGGTAACGAGTTCGACGATAATCGGGTTCACATATCCACTCTTGATCAGGTAGATATTCGCGCTCTTGATTTTCATAAAACCTCTAGGTTGACATGGCCCGCGACGCCATCCGGCGGCGTCGTCCAAACCGGTTTGAAACAGTAAAGCTACGTGGATTCGCTTACGCCGCCTCGGCAAAACAGACGCCGCCCAGTACGCCGTAGTCGGCAATTAGAGAGCTGTCGATATCAAGCTCTGCAGCAATCTTCTCGACCACTTCAGCATCACAAAGGAAATGATTTGCTTGCTCTGTCGACTGAGTCTTCTCGCGTCCTTCCCGCAGCACGATAAGTGCGCCACGTTGGCCGAGACTGATGCGCAGCAGTAACTCAGAGAGTTCACCCTGCGGGTCGGTCAGCAAGCCTTCGACTGAGGAGTTATCGGCTGGGAGCCGAACGACGCCGATTGGAAATGAATCACCTTCGCGCTTGGAGCCTCGCACAAGCGCGGTATAAGGTTCGATGGTTACGCCATCGACGAAGGATACTTTCTCAAACACGCCGAAGTCGCTGAAGACGAGGCTTCGGGCGCATTCCCATACCTGTCGGTCATGCACCTTCCGATACGCAACCAGACTCTCAATCGTGCCGACGCGGATACCATGCTTCTTGCCGAATTCAAGCAACTGTGGGAGCCGGGCCATGGTGCCGTCTGGATTCGTGATTTCGCAGATGACCGATGCCGGTTCAAATCCCGCCAATCGCGCGAGGTCGGTCCCCGCTTCAGTGTGACCAGTACGTGCAAGCACACCGCCGTCTTTCGCACAGAGGGGAAATACGTGGCCGGGACTCACGATGTCGGCCGCAGATGCATTCGCCGCAACGGCGGACTGAACCGTCTTCGCGCGGTCGTGCGCGGAGATTCCGGTTGTCACTCCTTGCGCGGCCTCGATTGACACCGTGAACGCAGTCGTATGCGATGACCGGTTGTCTTCCACCATCGGACGCAAGTTGAGCTGCACGCAGCGCTTGCGTGTGAGCGTCAGGCAGACAAGCCCACATGCCTCACGGGCCATGAAGTTAACCATCTGTGGTGTGATGGCTTCGGCGGCAACAACGAGGTCTCCCTCGTTTTCACGGTCCTCGTCGTCAACGAGGATGACCATGCGTCCAGCCCGCACATCGCTAATGATTTCCTCCGGAGAGGAGAGTGTTGCGCGTTCAAACATGTCCAACTCCCAACGCTCGCTTATTGGCGGCCAAAGTTGAGGCCATCTAATGTTGCTTATGTCTCGAGTATGTCAACGCAAAGGCCGTGCCAATTTTTTCGTGAGACATCCGAGCGGCACTAGGACGTTGAATCCTTAGAGCCCTCTGCGCAGGTGCGTTCCCAGCAGTTCCCCGCGGTCTCACGACTGAGACAAACTGACTGACACGGTCTCAGCCGAGCGACTGCTCCGCTGAGGCGGCAGTCTCCGCAGACCGTCAAGAAAACACCGGGCTATTTTCGGAGGCAACCATGGCGTAAGCGCTATGGTTGTGGATGGACTCGAAGTTCTCGGCTTCCACGACGAACGAGCGGACACCGCTGGCCTTGTAGAGTCGCCCCGCAACATCACGCACCAGGTCTTCAACAAACTTCGGGTTTTCGTACGCGTGCTCGGTCACGAACTTCTCATCCGCGCGCTTGAGCAGCGACCATAGCTCGCACGAAGCCTCCTCTTCCGCAATCGCGATAAGGTCTTCGGGCCAAACCTGTGTGCTCACTTCCGCGGTAATCGTGACGTGCGAGCGCTGGTTGTGGGCACCGTACCTCGATATCTTTCTGGAGCAAGGACACAAGCTCGTGACCGGCACCAGGATACGCATCGTCACGCGTGCGGTATCCCCCGTTACCTCACCTATCATCGCTACCTCGTAATCCATGAGGCTTTCGACGCCAGACACTGGAGCAGCTTTGCGAACGAAATAAGGGAACCGTACTTCGAGACGTGCGGAATGTGACTCGAGCAGCTGCTGCGTCGCATGCAGCATTTCACGCATCGCTGCATAACTGAGCGGGGCCTGCCGACCCTCCATAAGCTCGACGAATCTGGACATGTGCGTGCCTCGCTTGTCAGCCTCGAGATACACATCCATCGCCCACTCACCGGTTGTGCGGACCTCTTTGCCCGCCTCGCTCTCTACGACTAACGGATAACGAACGCCGCGAATACCCACGCGGTTGATGGCCAGGCCACGCTCGTCTGCTTGCCCCTGCACGTCGTGTTTTGCCAGATACATTTTTTCTGGAGCGTTCATACGGTTGCCTATTTGATTGGAAATGCCACGCGCAAAGACGTCGCAAGTACCACGCCAGGCACGTCGATGCGATGGGCGGATGACGAGCACCGGATTTCCCATCGGACTTCGGTCGCAGTGCGCCGCCTGTCTCACGTGTGAGCCGCGGCAATCGCAGCGTTGAGACTCGGGAGTTACTCGTGAGACGAATGCAGTTCGTGACGCCACTGTATGGAGCGGCGCTAAACAAGTCATCGGATGGCATAGACATTGCAGAAACGAGGCCGTGCGGAAGAGCCTGCACTCAAACACACATCGGAGTAGAGACAATATGAAACTCGGACTTTTCATGATGCCGCTTCACGACCCGAAGCGGAATTACACGGAGCTGCTCAAGCAGGACCGCGACGCAATCATCATGGCCGACAAGCTCGGCTACGCAGAAGCCTGGGTCGGCG
>NZ_JBFPKM010000014.1:0-167084 GCF_040948755.1 Paraburkholderia sp. BR13444
CGCATACTTCGAGCGGCTGGGTGCACCCCGACTCTCATAACCTCAACTTCCCGAACCGCCCGGTGCGGACCCGCATGCCGGGTGGTGTGGCAGGGGCACGGCCTTATGGCCGTCCCCTATGCCGTTTTTGGCGGCGTTTTACCGCGACGCACCATTGCGCTTGCGGAATATTTCGGGGCCGAAATGAATGTAACCGGCTTTCATGCTGGTTCAGCGGGTAGAACGACAGCGCCGCCGTGTAAGCCTTGTTCAATGCAGTGAGAAAGCGAAATCGAGCTTCCGTCATCCGCCTCCGACTATGAAATGCGCGCTTACAAGTGCTAACGGCTTCACGCGATGCGGGCCGCTAAAGTGGGTCTCAAGCGTACGGCGTCTGTTCGGTAGCGAATCGCACGATTCGGGCAAACACGGACGCTGGCCAGGAATAAAACTTTGACGGGAGGTCATTATGAAAACCTTTGGCAAGGCATCGCGCTCGCTGATCGCAACGCTGCTCGCGGGCGGCGCACTCGTCGCGGCTGGTAGCGCATTCGCGCAAGACCGCGTGATCGTCGAGCACCGCCCGGCGCCGGTCGTGTACGATCAACCGCACATGATGCCGGCGGGCGTATCGATCAACATCGGCTGGCACGGCGATCGTTACTGGGACGGCCACCGCTACTGGGCGCACGACGACTGGATGCGCCGTCATCCGCGCGACTACGATCCGCACCATCGAGGCGGCGATCACGACGATCACCGCCTGCCGCCCCCGCGCTACTAATGCGCACCTGAGCGCGCCGCAACAGGCGGCGCGGGTCCACGAAGCCGGTCTTCCCTCCACGGAAAGACCGGCTTCGTCGCATTTGGGCTTGCAAGTCCCACCGGGGGAATGCAGCGTGCTGCGCTATGCTTCGGGACTTTGATCGACGGTAGCGGGAGTGCGTGTGGACAAGACGACGCAGGATGTGGCGATAGGGGTGGTGGGCACCGGACTGATGGGTGTCGGCATTGCGACGAAGGCTGCGCTGCATGGATACCGGACGATCGTTCACGACGTCGATCCGGCCCGGCTCGCGGGCGTCGCGCCGAAAGCGCAAGCGGTGCTCGACGAGCTGATCGACGCGGGCCGGATCGACGATGCCGCCAAACAGGCGGCGCTCGCGCGCATCGAAACGCACGTGCAGCTCGCCGCGGTCGCGCAAGCGCGCTTCGTGATCGAGGCGATTCCCGAGGTGCTCGAACTCAAGCATCGCCTTTACGCGACACTGACCGGCCTGCTCGCCGACGATGCGATCCTCGCGAGCAACACCAGCGGCTTCCCGCCCGACCAGCTCGCCACCCCGCTGCGTGCAAAGGAACGCTTCGTGATCGCGCATTTCTGGAACCCGCCGCACATGATTCCGCTCGTCGAGGTCGTGCCGGGCACCGAGACCGCGCCCGAAGTCGTGCAGCAAACCGCCGGGCTGATGAGCGCGATCGGCATGGAGCCGGTCGTGCTCGCGAAGGCGATTGCTGGCTTCGTCGGCAATCGGCTGCAGTTCGCGGTGCTGCGCGAGGCCTTGCATATCGTGCGTTCGGGGGCGGCAACGCCCGAAGTCGTCGATCGCGTGATGAAGGCTTCGCTCGGACGCCGCTGGGGCATCGTCGGACCGTTCGAAAGCGCGGATATGGGCGGGCTCGACACCTTCGTCGACATCGCGTCGCATCTGATGCCGCAACTCGCAAAGGACGAGGACGTGATCGATCTGCTGCGCGCGCAGGTCGACGCCGGGCGGGTGGGCGTGCGCAGCGGCTCGGGTTTTCATGACTGGGACGAAGCGCGGATCGCGCGGGTCAAGGAGGGGCGCAAGCGCGTGATCGGGCGCGGCTAGTGCTGTATAAGTAGCCGTTCCGGAGCTGCTTCTGCGCCGCTTTTTGCGCCGACCATCACACGAGTCTCAAGTCATGTCTCACTACTTCTACGATCCCGCCGCCGGCCACGGCCTGCCGCACGATCCTTTCAAGGCGATCGTCGCGCCACGGCTGATCGGCTGGATTTCGTCGCGCGATGGGCAAGGCGCGCTCAACCTTGCGCCATACAGCTTTTTCGGCGCGTTCGCGACCTTTCCGCCGATCATCGGTTTCAGCAGCGAGGGCCGCAAGGACAGCCTCGCCAACATCGAGGCGACCGGTGAATTCGTGTGGAATCTCGCCACCCGGCCGCTTGCCGAGCAGATGAACCGCTCGTCGGCACCGGTCGCGCCGCACGTAGACGAGTTCGCACTGGCCGGGCTCACGCCCGCGCCGGGCCGCAACGTCGCGGTGCCGCACGTGGCCGAATCGCCCGCTGCGCTCGAATGCAAGCTGCTGCAGATCGTGCGTCTGCAGGATGTCGACGGCAAGCCGATGGACAACTATCTGTCGCTCGGCCAGGTGGTCGGCGTGCATATCGACGAGGCCTATCTGAAGGACGGCCTGTTCGACACGCACGCCGCGCAGCCGATCATGCGCGCGGGCTATCGTGCCGACTATGCGCAGATCGGCGAAATGTTCCAGATGATCCGGCCAACGGCCTGAACGCTCAGGACGTCACGGACGGCGGTTTGCGTGACGGCTGCCCGGACGATTGGGCCGAGGAATCGCCGTTGCCGCTCTCGCTCCCGCCTACGGGCGCATCCACCTCCACTCCGACAACAGAGGCCGCGACCGGCGCGGCCGCCGTGACTTCGGCCGCGGTCGCCGCGGGCACCGGCTGGATCGGACGCGCGCGTGAACTGACGAGCACCGCGCGCGGCTCGTTGTCGTAAATCACGGCCCGCACGCGCGGATAAATGTGCCGCTCCCAGCGACGTCCGCTGAACACGCCGTAGTGGCCGACGCCCGTCTGCACGTAATGCGTCTTCAGGTACGGCCGCAGACGATCGCAGATGTCCTGCGCGGCGAGCGTCTGACCGACCGCGCAGATATCGTCCTTTTCGCCTTCCACGGTCAGCAATGCGGTGCGGCGAATCTTCGACGGCTCGACCAGACGCCCCTCGACTTCGAGCGCGCGCAACGGCAGCGCATGCTGCTGAAAGACCGTGTCGACGGTTTCCAGATAGAAGTCGGCCGTCAGATCCATCGTCGCGAAGTACTCTTCGTAGAACGTGCGAATGGTGTCGGCTTTTTGCGGATCACCCTTGCCGCGCTCGTAGTACATCGTTTCGAACGAGTCGGCGTGGCGGCCCGGATTCATCGCCATGAACGAGGCCAACTGAACGAAGCCCGGATACACGCGACGCTGCGCGCCCGCAAAGCCGAACGGCACCGCGCTGATCAGGTTGCGCTCGAACCACTCGATCGGCCGGCTCCTCGCCAGTTCGTTGACACGGGTCGGATTGATGCGCGTGTCGATCGGGCCGGCCATCAGAGTCATGCTGGCCGGCTGCGCAGGATGGTCGTCGGCGGCCATCAGCGCGACGGCGGCGAGCGCCGCGACGGTCGGTTGGCAGACCGCCAGCAGATGCGTGCCGGACCCGATCGTCGCGGTGAAGTCGATCACGTGGCGCACGAACTCGTCGAAGCCGAAGCGGCCCTCGCCGAGCGGGACGTCGCGCGGATTGTGCCAGTCGGTGATATAGACGTCGTGCTCGGGCAGCATCGTGCGCACGGTTGCGCGCAGCAGCGTCGCGAAGTGTCCCGACATCGGCGCAACCATCAGCACGCGTGGCTGCGGCGTCGAAAGCACGGCGTCCTTGCGAAAATGCAGCAGCGAGCAGAACGGCGTGCGCGCGACGACTTCCTCGACCACCGCGACCGGCCCGCCTTCGGTGACGACGCTGTCGATGCCGAACGGTGGCCGCGTCGGCGTGAGTCCGCCGAGTATCAGCAGTTCGCAGGTCGCGCGCAGCGAGCGTCCGTGGGGCGTAGCCGCGAATGTCGGCCACGCATCGAGCGAGTGGTTCGCCAGCGCCGCGCCGTGTCGCAGCGGTAGCAGCATGTCGGCGCAGGCCTGATAGGCGGGATAGGCGAACAGATTCATACTTTCACTCGAATGCGCCAGAAAAACAGGAACCCGAATAAAAGCAAGCGGTGCGCCAGGCGCTGGCGCGCGTCGCCCGGTATGCCGCGGTATGTCGCGGCATGTCTCGCGTGCGTCGGCATATCACTTGCGTGCGTAGGCGAAACGGGCCGGCCTTGCCGCGCTTTGGTGCGCGCGCGCACCGCGGCGTGCATGAGTGCAGGCACGCGCGGCGCGATACCCGATCTGGAGGACACACGCATGGGAAATACTACGCTCACGATTAGCAGCAGGAACTATTCGTCGTGGTCGCTGCGCGGCTGGCTGCTGACGAAGTTCAGCGGCTTGCCGTTCGAGGAACTCGTCGTGCCGATCGACGACCCCGCGACGCGCGCCGAACTACTGCTGCTCTCGCCGTCGATTCTGGTGCCATGCCTCGTGCACGACGGCGTCAAGGTCTGGGACACGCTGGCGATCGCCGAATATCTGAACGAGCTGAAGCCGCAAGCCGCGCTGTTGCCGCATGAGATCCGCGCCCGCGCGCATTGCCGCTCGATCTGCGGCGAGATGCATTCGGGGTTTGCGTCGTTGCGCTCGGCGCTGCCGATGAACCTGAAGGCGCATTTCCCGGGCTTCAAGGTCTGGGCGCGCGCGCAGTCGGATATCGAGCGGATCGTGACGATCTGGCGTGAATGCCTGAAGGAGTACGGCGGTCCGTTCCTGTTCGGCGAGCGGACCGCGGCGGACGCGATGTACGCGCCGGTGGTCACGCGTTTCGTGACCTATGACGTGCAACTCGAGCCGGATATCGTCGAATACGGGCAGCACATCATGGCGCTGCCCGAAATGCGCGAGTGGATCTCGCTAGCGCGGCAGGAGGTCGAGGAGATCGACGAACTGGATGTCGAGTTCTGAGCGCGGCGGGCGCCGTGCGCCGCCGCCCGCAGTAGGCAGATCCGTTAGCCGCGCTCCCCTTCCAGCTTGAACACGCTGACCAACTGCGCGAGCCGCGCAGCCTGCTCGCGCAATTCGGCCGCGGCGGTTTCCGCATCGACGACGATCGTCGCATTCTGCTGCGTCGCCTCGCCGATCTGCGTGACCGCCCGGTTGACCTGCTCGATGCCGCCCGACTGCTCGCGCGACGCGACGTTGATCTCGCTCATGATCGCGCGGACCTGACCGACCTGAGTGACGATGCCTTGCATCGTCGCGCTCGCTTCTTCGGCAATCCGAAAACCGCTGTCGACGTTCGCGCCCGACGCCGCGATCACTCCCTCGATCTCCTTCACTGCCGCCGCGCTGCGCTGCGCGAGCGCGCGCACTTCCGACGCGACGACCGCAAAGCCCTTGCCGTGCTCGCCCGCGCGCGCCGCTTCGACGGCCGCGTTCAGCGCGAGGATGTTGGTCTGGAAGGCGATGCCCTCGATCACCGTCGTGATCTCGGCGATTTTCTGCGACGAGCGGCCGATCTCGCCCATCGTCGACACCACGCGTTCGACCGCGCGGCCGCCTTCGAGCGCGGCGTCGGCGGCTTGCGTGACGAGCGTGTTCGCTTCGGTCGCGTGATCGGCATTCTGCTGCACGGTCGACGTGATCTGCTCCATGCTCGCGGCAGTTTCCTCGAGGCTGCTTGCTTGGGTCGCGATGCGCATCGCGATGTTGCCGCTGCCGGCGGCGATTTTCTCGGTACCCGCCGACATGCCGGCCGACGCGTTGCGCACCTGCGCGACGATGCGCGCGAGCCCTTCGCCGATGCCGTCGATCGCCTGCATCAGACGGCCGATCTCGTCGGCGCGCGTGCGGCCGTGTGCCACGCGCACGCTCAGATCGCCCGCGGCGAGGCGCTCGGACGCACGCGCGGCTTCCTCGAGCGGACGGCTGACGAGGCGCCGCACCGCGATGAGGAACACGATCGCGAACAGGCCGACCAGCGCGAGGCCGAGCAGCAGGAACGCGTTGCGGGTGCGCACGACGTCGGCCATCACTTCGTCGCGCGGCGCGACGCCGCCGACGAGCCACTGCCACTCCGGCACCGTGACGAACGACACGAACTTGTCGCCCGCGTCGCTCTCGCCGAGGGTTGCGTCGGCCGAGCGGTAGTCGAGCTCGCCCTGCTTCATGTCGAGCATGCGCTGATACGGTGCGTTCGCGTCGTCGGCTTTCTGGCCGGCGGCAGCCGGATGCACGAGCAGCTTGCCGCGCTCCGCGCCGCTCGACGCGTCGAGCACGAAGTAATAGCCGGTCGCGCCGATCTTCAGCGCGCGGATGCCGTCCTGGACCGACTGGATCTCCTTGTCCACGTCGACGCCGACGAACAGCGCGCCGATCACTCGGCCGCTCGCGTCGGTGATCGGCTTGTACTGCGTGATCATGCGCTTGCCGAACAGCGGGGCGAGGCCGGTGTACGTGCGGTTCGCGAGCAGCGGCGCATAGGCGGGCCCCTTGCGGTCGAGCAGCGTGCCGATCGCGCGGGTGCCGTCCTGCTTCTTCAGCGACGTGGTCACGCGCACGAAGTCGTCGCCGCTGCGCGCAAAAATGGTCGCGATCGCGCCGCTGCGTTGGAGGAACTGGTCGGGAATCGTGAAGTCGAGGTTCAGCACCTTGTCGCCGGCTTTGAAAGTCGGCGTCGCGGTGCCGCCGATATCGACCTTCTGCGTGTCGTCGAGCGAGAAGTCGGTGGGCAGGAAGCTAGCGAATAGCGCCATCGATCGATCGACCTCGGCCGACAGCGCCTTGTCGAACAGCGCGATCATCGCGGCGATCGAGCGGTCTTTGTCGGCGATGCGCGCGAGCACCTGGTCGCGCACCTGGTCGCCGGCGGCCCGTGCGAGCGCCCACGCGAAGGTGCTGAAAATGACCGCGACCAGCACGCACGAGAGCACGGCAAGCCGTGCGCCGACGCTGGCGCGGCGCGAGAAGAATGAGTTCATGGGCAGGCGTGAAATGGGGATTGGGCGATGCTCGTCGGGCGTGGCCGCGATCGGGCATCGATTGACTTGTTTACGGCTCGGGAGACGGCGGGCTTGAGGGTGTCTGAAAGGCGGCCGTAACAGGCTGAAAGGGCCGCAATGGGCCCCCCAAAAGGACGAGACGGAAGGCGGGAAGGGTGTTCCTATGCTGCTTGGCGCGCCTGAGCGACGGTGCGACCGGGCGCTGTGCGCCAAGTCCGCAACAGCAGCGCATTGGTGACGACGCTGACGCTCGAAAACGCCATCGCCGCGCCCGCGAGCATCGGATTGAGCAAGCCGAACGCGGCCAGCGGAATGCCGATCAGGTTGTACACGAATGCCCAGAACAGGTTCTGCTGGATCTTGCGCCAGGTTCTGCGCGAGATGTCGATCGCATCGGCGACCAGCGCCGGGTCGCCGCGCATCAGCGTGATGCCGGCGGCGTGCATGGCGACGTCGGTGCCGGTTGCCATCGCGATGCCGATGTCGGCGGCGGCGAGTGCGGGCGCGTCGTTGATGCCGTCGCCCGCCATCGCGACGATGCCGGCGTGGCGCATCTTCAGGTCGCGGATCACGCGGGCCTTGTCGTCGGGCAGCACCTCGGCGTGGAATTCGTCGATGCCGAGCGCCCGCGCGACGCTCGCCGCACTGCCGTGGTTATCGCCGGTCACGAGCACGCTGCGGATGCCCATTTGCGCGAGCCGCGCGACAGCCGCGCGCGCGGTCGGCTTCACCGTGTCGCCGAACGCGATCAGCGCGAGCGCTTCGGGGGAGTCGGGCGCGCGCGTCATCAGCCACGACACCGTGTTGCCCGCCGCTTCGAGTTCCTGCGCGCGCGCGGTGAGCGCGGGCGGCAGCGCGATATCGAGCTCATGCAGCCAGCGCGTGCTGCCGAGCGCGAGGGTGCGGCCGTCGACGTCGGCTTCGACGCCCCGGCCGGCGACGGCGCGAGCGGCGGTGGCGCTTAGCCCGCCGGCTT
The DNA here is from genome assembly GCF_040948755.1 of Paraburkholderia sp. BR13444. Lineage (NCBI taxonomy): Bacteria > Pseudomonadati > Pseudomonadota > Betaproteobacteria > Burkholderiales > Burkholderiaceae > Paraburkholderia > Paraburkholderia sp. BR13444. The sequence goes on from NZ_JBFPKM010000014.1 coordinate 7,889, forward strand.
CGCCAGCGATTTGCCCGAGTTGAGCCTCGGACGCGCGCACCACCGCCCGCGCCAGCGGATGATCGCTATGCCGCTGCACTGCCGCCGCGAGCACGAGCGCTTCGTCGCGGCTCACGCCGCCGACCGGCTCGAACGCCGTCACCGATGGCTGGCCGAGCGTCAGCGTGCCGGTTTTATCGAACGCGACGATCGACACGCGATGCGCGACTTCGAGCGCTTCCGCGTCCTTGATCAGCACGCCGTGGCGCGCGGCGACGCCGGTGCCGGCCATGATCGCGGCGGGTGTCGCGAGTCCGAGCGCGCACGGGCAGGCGATCACCAGCACCGCGACCGCGTTCAGGATCGCGGTTTCCGCGCCCGCGCCGGCGAGCAGCCAGCCGATCAGCGTCAGAGCGGCGAGCGCGAGAATGGCCGGCACGAAGATTTCGCTGACGCGGTCAACCAGCCGCTGGATCGGCGCCTTCTCGGCCTGCGCGCTTTCGACGAGCCGGATGATGCGCGCGAGCGTCGTCTCCGCGCCGATCGCGGTGGTCGTGACCACGAGCGCGCCTTCGCCGTTGATCGAGCCGGCCGTGACGGCGTCGCCGGTCTGCTTCGGCACCGGCAGGCTTTCGCCGGTGATCAGCGCTTCGTCGATATGCGTGCGGCCTTCGAGCACCGCGCCGTCGACCGGCACGCGCTCGCCCGGCCGCACGATCACGATGCTGCCGACCCGCACCTGCGCGAGCGGCACCTCGCGTTCGCCGGCGCCGTCGCGGATGCGCGCGCGCTCGGGGCGCAGCGCGTTGAGCGCGCGGATCGCGTCGGTGGTCTGGCGCTTCGCGCGCGCCTCGAGCCATTTGCCGAAGCGCACCAGCGTGATCACGACTGCCGATGCCTCGAAGTACAGATGCATCGTGTCGCCCGGATGCACCGCGAGTTCGTAGACGCTGATGCCGTACGCGGCCGATGTGCCGAGCGCGACCAGCAGGTCCATGTTGCCCGCGCCGGCGCGCACCGCGCGCCAGGCGGCGCGATAGAAGCGCGCGCCGAACACGAACTGCACGATCGACGCGAGCACGAACTGCGGCCACGCCGGCAGCATCGCGTGCAGGCCGAACCATTCGCCGAACATCGGTGCGACGAGCGGCAGCGTCAGCAGCGCGCACGCGCCGACGCTCGCGAGGTCGCGGCGAATTTGAACCTGCTTGTGGTCGACGGCCGGGGCAGGCGTCGTGTCGATGATGTCGCTGACGGCGCCAGTCGAGGCGGCCGTCGCCGCCATTGTCTCGGCCGGAGCGACAGCAGCGGGCGGCGCGCTCAGCGTCGCTTCGTAGCCGGCCTTTCTGACGGCGGCGATCAGCGCGGCGGCATCGGCGGATGCGGTGCCTTGCGGATGAACGGTGGCGGTTTCGGTCGCCAGATTGACCGACGCGCGCGCGACGCCAGGCACCTTCGCGAGCGCCTTTTCGACGCGCAACGCGCAGGCTGCGCAGGTCATGCCGCCGATCTCCAGTTCGGTGGTCGGCGGCGTGTCGGCGGGTGTCGCGGCAAGCGTCGCGATTGTCTGTTCGGCGACATCGGCGTTGGCGACCGGTGTCGCTTCGTATCCGGCCTTGCGCACGGCCTCGGCCAGTTGCTGAGGCGCGAGCGTCGCGTCGCTTTCCACGCGGGCGCGCTCGGTCGCGAGATTCACCGATGCGCGCACCACCCCCGGCAGCCTGGTCAGCGCTTTTTCGACGCGGCTCGCGCACGACGCGCAAGTCATCCCGCCGATGTCGAGTTCGACGACGCGCGTGAGTGAAGGGGAAGGGGAAGGGGCAGCGTCGGCGGGGCGCTGCGGGTTGGCAAGTCCGGTCATGGCAGGCAAGGCTCGTGGCGGCATTGGGCCGCATGGTGAAGCCAGTATCGACCTTCCCATGACGGGAAGGTCAAGGCCGGATTATGCGCCCGCCGTCAAAACGCCGGCGGCGCATCGAGCATCGCCTGTCCCACCGCTTTCTGTTGATCGCCGTCGCGCGCGAGCAGCGTTTGCGCCGCGCCGCGCCGGTCTTCGGCCGCCTTGTTCTGGCCGAGCTTCCATTTGCCGACGAGCCGCGTCACTTCGATCTCGATACCGACGATCGCACCGAGCATCTGCGCGATGTAGTCGGCCGGCGCGTCGCCCATCTTCCACGGCACCGGCTCGCCGGCTTCCATCTTGCGCGTGAGTCGCGCGACGAGGCCGCGCACGAACGATTCATCGTCATGCACCACAATCCTGCCATGAGCATGTACGACCATGTAGTTGTAGGTCGGCACCTGTTTGCGCGTTTCGTGTTTGCTCGGGTACCAGCTCGGCGAAATATAGGCGGTCGGCCCCTGGAAGATCACGAGCGCTTCGGGATGAGTCGCGGCTTCCTGCCAGACCGGGTTCGCCCGCGCGACGTGCGCGCGCAGCACCAGACGTGACGAATCCGCCGCGTCCGCCTGCGCCTCGAACGGCAAATGATTCGCGTCGAGCCCATTGGGGCCGTGCGTAATCAGCGCGCCGAAAGAGTGCTCGGCGATCAGGCGGTGAAGAACCTCTGGACGGTTCTCTTCGAAATGGGCGGGCATGTACATTGAAACGCTCCGAATGCAGGACGACGAAAGAGTGAGGGCGAATCGGCAAGAAGGCGGATCGACGGATTCGCGAATCAAAAAGCATCGCGCGCTCGCGCTAGCCGTTGGCCCGGGAACATAATGTGGCAACGACGCTGCTTTGTGCTTGCCTGGCTAGGAAGGATACGATACAACGCGAGGTTGTCGGAATCGCAATCCGCGGACTCGCTGCGCAGTGTTTCGGGAGAACCGCGCATGCACGTGGCGCTGCACACCGGCATCTCCTATAGGACTGCATGCTCCGCACTCTGAACGAATGATAAAAAATCTCCGAGAACTGTTTTTGCTGCAACGAACCTGCATATCGCTCGCGGGTATCGCACTGCTGGCCAGCTGCGCGTCGACCCCCACCGCGACGCAACAAAGCAACGGCTGGGTCAAGGACGAAGTCGCCGACTCGTACGTATTCGGCTATCCGCTCGTGCTGATGAGCGCCGCGCGCGATGCGGCGGTCGGCACCGAGCCGGGCCAGGCTCCGTTCAACACGCTGCGCCACGCGCAGGCGCTGCCGCCGATCGGCGCGACCAACCCGCCGCAGCCGAGCATCGACACGCTCGACTCGACCGGCTGGCTCGACCTTGCAGCCGAGCCGGTGATCCTGGCGCTACCTGATTCGCATGGCCGTTACGTCGATGCACGCGTGCTCGACATGTGGACCAACGTCGCGTGGTCGACCGGACCGCAGTTCGCCGCGGGCACGGGCACGGCGAAGGGCCTGCGCGCGCAGACGATCGCGTTCGTCGCACCGGGCTGGAAGGGCGATCTGCCGAAGGGTGCGACGCGCGTCGAAGTGCCGACCCGCAACGCCTGGATCAGCGTGCGCATCCAGTCGAGCGGCGCGCGCGATCTGAACGCGGTGCGCAAGCTGCAGCGCGCGATCCGTCTGGAGCCGCTGAGCGTGTTCGTCGGCGACGCCGAGCCGGCGGTGCCGCCGCGCGGTTACGCAAGCAGCGTCGCAGGCCCGAGCGGCACGCCGGCGCAGCAGGTCGCCGCGCTCGATGCAAGCGGCTTCTTCGGCCGTCTTGCCGACGCGTTGCCTGACAATCCGCCGACACCGGCCGATCCGCATGCGCTCAAATTCCTCTCCGACCTCGGCGTGACGCCCGGCGATCCCGTGACGCTGCCGAAGTCATCCGCTGTGCTCGCGGCCGGTCTCGCCGATGGTCGCGAGCGCGTCGCGACGCCGCCGTCGAATCTGCTGAGCGCGAACGGCTGGAGCTGGCTCGGCGACGGCGTCGGCAACTATGGTCCCGACTACGCATTGCGCGCGTATGCGGCGAGCGCGGAGTTGGGGATCGGTACGAAGGATGACGAAGTACGCGCGGTCGTCACGCAGGACAGCGACGGTCACACGCTGAACGGCGCGAATCGCTACGTGATCCACTTCGCGGCGAACCAGTTGCCGCCGGTGCGCGGATTCTGGACCATCACCGCGTACACGAAGGATGGCGCGCTGAGCGAGAACGCGCCGGCGCGGCTCGCGGTTGGCGATCGCAATGGCGCGCGCCGCAATCGCGACGGTTCGCTCGACGTGGTCGTGTCGTCGACGCGCAGCCGCACCGGCAACTGGCTGCCCGCACCGCGCGCGGATATGCAACTGGTGCTGCGCCTGTATGCGCCGAAGCCGCAAGCCACCGACGGCAGCTGGCAGCCGCCGCCGGTCGTGCGGCAATGACGTGAACGGCGCGCGGGCAAACCGCGCGCCGTCCGGTGTCGTTATCTAACGCTCGCGATAATTTTCTTCGCGAGAAAACCGGTCGGTCAGCAGCACGAATCGTCAAGGTGGGCCTGACATTCCTGTCTAACCATTGATTCAAGACTTATACTGCCGCATGCGGGATTTCAGTTTTTCGCGGCGGGCTTGCCGCCGCATTCCTCCACGTCGAGCATGGCAAGCCTCAATAAAGCATCGTTAGCCTCCTCCATTCAGACTGTGCGCGCAGTCGCGCAGTCGCACCGTACGCGGCGAATTCTCGTCGGTCTGTTGATCTTCGTCGTCGTGATCGGCCTGCTCGGCTTTTTCGCGGCGCCGCCGCTGATTCGCCATATCGCGAGCCAGCAACTGAGCAAGCAGCTCGACCGGCCGGCGTCGATCGGCCGCGTTGCACTCAATCCGTACACCCTGCGTTTCGAAGCCGACAACGTGCATATCGGCGAGCGCGGCGGCGCGGGCGACTTCGTCGATATATCGCGGCTCATCGTGAAGCCGTCGTGGAGTTCGCTGTTTCGCGGCGCGCCGATCGTCGACGAAGTGCAGGTCGATTCGCCGCGCTTTCATCTTGTTCGCCTCGATGCGCAGCACTTCAATTTCAGCGACCTGATCGAGAAGTTCGCGAACCAGCCGGCAAAACCCAACAGCAAACCGACGCAGTTCTCCGTCTCCAACATTCGCGTCGAAAACGGCCAGGTCAAGTTCGACGACCGCGTGCTCGGCACGAGCCACGTGATCGATCAATGGAAGCTCGGCATTCCGTTCATCGCGACGTTGCCGTCGAAGACCGATATCTTCGTCGAGCCGCTGCTGCGTGCGCGCATCGACGGCGACAGTCAGCTCGCGATCGACGGCAGGACCAAACCGTTCGCGGCGTCGCGCGAGTCGGAAGTGTCGCTGCGCTTCGACGATCTCGACGTGCCGAAGCTGGTGTCCTACGCGCCATCGAAGCTGCCGGTGATCGTGCAGTCGGGCAAGCTGTCCACTGACCTGAAGCTGAACTTCGTGATGGCGAACGACACGCCGTCGCTGCGCGTGGCCGGCACCGTCGACCTGAACGACGTGGACGTGCAGGATCAGGGCAAGGCGCCGTTTTTCGCCGCGCGCGCGGTGCATGTAGCGGCGGCATCGCTCGAGCCGTTGAAGAGCGTCTATCATTTCGACGATATCCGCATCGACGCGCCGAGCGCGAGTGTCGCGCGCGACAAGAACGGTGTATTGAGCGTCGAGCATATGTTCGCGCCCGCGCCCGGAAAACCGGCGGCAAAGGAAACCGCGGACACGAATGGCAAGCCCAAAACCGCCGCCGCCGAAAAAGCGGCCCCGCCGTTCGACGTCGCGATCAAACGTTTCACACTCAACGATGGCACCGTCAACGTACACGACGAGGCCGCGTCCCGTCCGGTCGAAGCCGGTCTGCAAAATCTCGCGGTCACGCTGACCGATTTCTCGACGCTCGCGTCGGCGCCCGCCCATTACACGCTGAACACGAACCTGAAGGACGGCGGCGGTTCGCTCGCCGCCGACGGCACGGTCGGCCTCGCAGCCAAGACGGCGAGCGCGAAGCTCGATCTGAAGTCGCTGAAGCTGCCGCCGCTGCAGCCGTATCTCGACACCGCGACGTCCGCGCAGGTGCTCGATGGTGCGTTGTCCGCGACGACGAATATCGACGCGAACTGGTCGAAGTCGCCCATGGCGCTGATGGTTGCGGACACGAAGCTGGACATGCAGAAGGTGAAGCTCGCGGCGCGCGGCGACAAGACGCCGGTGATCTCGCTCGCGCAGGGCAACGTGGTGGTCAAGCAGGTCGACGTCGCGGCGCGCACGGCCGACGTGACGAGCGTCGACGCAACCGGCCTCGCGGTCGACGCGCAGCGCCTGAAGGACGGCACCGTCAATCTGAACGCGCTCGCGGGGGCGCATCAACAGGCGACGGAGCGCACGGCGATTCACGCGGCGAAAAAAGCGCAGGCCGAGGGCCCCGCATGGCGCTACAAGATCGGCGAATTGACGCTCAAAGACGCGACCGCCGAGTTCACCGACAACATGACGGCGCAGCCGGTCAAACTGAGCTTCACGCCGGTGCAGTTGAAGGTGCAGCAGATCAGCGACGACCTGAGCCGACCGCTGCCCGTCGATCTGCAGGCGACGTTGAACAAAAAGGGCACGCTCGGCGTAAAGGGCGACGTCACGACGACGCCGCTCAAGCTGGCCGTCAAGGTCAACGCGAATCAGCTCGACGCGGCCGCGTTCGAGCCGTACTTCGGCAGCCAGCTGAACGCGTCGCTCGCGAGCGCGCTGCTGAATGCGAACGGCGATCTCTCGGTCAGCCAGGCGAAGTCGCTGAAGGCGAACTTTCGCGGCGACATGGCGCTCGTCGCCGTGCGCATGATCGACAAGGCGACCTCCGACCCGTTCGCGGGCTGGGGCTCGCTTGCGCTGACGAACCTGAAGGCCGATTACGACGAGCACGGGGGGACCGTGGTCGACGCGGGGCGTGTGACGTTCTCGAAGTTCTATGGCCGCGTGCTGCTCGACGCGCAAGGCAAGCTGAACTTGAAGGATGTGGTCGCGCACGAGGGCGGTACGACGCAGTCGCTGACGCGCAGCAAGAGCGGCTCGCACCCGATTCCGCTGACGCCCGAGGCGGTGTCCGAAGCGGTCGCGGCGTCGGCGCCGGCGGCGGTCGCGGCAGCATCGGCTGCGGCGCCGGGCAAGGCAACCACCACGCCTGCGGCCACCGCCACGGCCACGACGCCGCCACAAAATCCGCTCAAGATGCACTTCGGGCAACTGGTGTTGCAACAGGGCCGCGTGACCTACACCGACAACTTCGTCAAGCCGAACTACACGGCGAACCTCGTCGACATTCAGGGCAGCATCGGCGCGTTCGGTACGGAAACGACCACGCCCGCACCGGTCGATGTCGCCGCGAAACTCGCGGCCAACGGTCCGCTGACGATTCGCGGCACCGTCAATCCGCTGATCGCGAAACCGGCGCTCGATCTGACCGCGACCGCGCACGACATCGAGCTGACCAACCTGACGCCGTATTCGGCGAAATACGCGGGCTATCCAATCACGAAGGGCAAGCTCAACGTCGATCTGCACTATCAGCTTGCGAACGACCAGCTGAACGCGAACAACCACCTGTTCATCGATCAACTGACGTTCGGCGATCATATCGACAACGACACCGCGACCAAGCTGCCGGTGCGTTTCGCAATCTCGCTGCTGAAGAACTCGCGTGGCGAGATCGACGTGAACCTGCCGGTGTCGGGCTCGCTGTCGAACCCTGAGTTCAGCATAGGCGGGCTGATCTGGCATGCGGTGCTCAATCTGCTCGAGAAGGCGGTGACCGCGCCGTTCTCGCTGATCGCGCATGCGTTCGGCGGCAATGGCGAAGACCTCGGCTACGTCGAATTCGAGGCCGGCTCGGCCACGCTCACCGACGCCGACAAGCAGAAACTCGACACGATCGTCAAGGCACTCACCGACAAGCCGTCAATCCGCATGGACCTGATCGGCCGCGTCGATCCGAAGGTCGACGAGCCGGCGCTGCGCACGCTGTACGTCGATCAGATGGTCAAGCGGCAGAAGATCAAGGACGCGGTGGGTAACGGCGAGAGCGTCGATCCGTCGACGGTCACGGTCGATCAGAAAGACTACGAAAAGTATCTGACCAAGGCCTACAAGTCCTCCGACTTCAAGAAACCGCGCAACTTCATCGGCATGACGAAGACGCTGCCGGACGACGACATGAAGAGCGCGCTCGCGGCCAACGCGCCGATCGACGACGCAAGCCTGCGCCAGCTTGCGCAGCAGCGCGCACAGAGCGTGCAACAGTACCTGGAGGGCAAGATCGACAGCAGCCGCGTGTTTATCGTCGCGCCGAAGATGAATGCCGACGATATCAAGGACAAAGGTGCGACGACGCGGGTCGATTTCGGCTTGAAGTGATGGTGGCGGGCGATCAGGTCTGTTGCTTGTCACCCGACAGATTTTGCCGCGGCGTATCGTGCAGGCTCGGGCACATGGCAGTGGGAAACCGCTTTCGTCCAGGGCGGAGGCGGTATCCCGAGCACCTTTCTGCGCAATGGCATAAGCCTTGCGAGTGGTCCGGTCACTCCCAATCCGGACACAAGGACCATTGCCATGACGACTCTTACCATCCACGATTTGCCGCGTCTCGATCTGCTTGATCGAAACGGCATGCACGCCATTCGAGGCGGTTTAGCGCTCTCCAGCGTGCTAGCTCCTACGGAGCCATGTCGATTGGCCATTCCGACTGATCCCTGTCGGTCGGTCATTCCCACCGAACCCTGCACGTCCTTCGCGGGCTAGGTGCGGTCCCGTCGAGTTAGGCACCAGAAAAACAAACGCGCCGGACATTGCGTACCGGCGCGTTTCATACAGGACACGTCTTCAGACGTATCTATCAGGACCGTTCAGTCCTGCGGGATGCTCGCTGGCTCTTACCGAAGCCACGCGAGCGGCTTACATAGCAGTGGTCAGAGTCAGTATTCAAAGGCATTCCCTCCAAGGTGAAGTTGAGCATTCAGCCTGCGTTGCATCAGGAGGACACGTCTCACGGGGCGCCGCAGCCTGGGACGGCGTGCGGCCGTCATATGTGCGCTGTGCACGAGCGCGGCGCTGACGCCCGGGGGTGAGACGCATCCCACACACGTCTTCTCATGATCGAAGACGCCCTCGGCGGCTACTCCAACTACTTCAACTGTTTGCCGCCTCAAGGAAAATGTAAGGTATTTCCGACGAAGAAGAAACCAGGCAGGTTGTCGCGCGGCATGTTGTCGTGATGCCGAACTTCGCATCAGGTTCGAGTCCCCTCCGCACGCTGCGTGACCAAAAAAAAAGCCCGACCTGAGGTCGGGCTCCAAAGTCGGCTGCGCCCTCCACAGGACGCAGCCCCTGCAAAACAGCGAGGCTACATGCGTTGCCGCGAGGCTCAAGCAGCCAGCAGCGAGCGCAGCACGAACGGCAGAATCCCGCCGTGCTTGTAGTAGTCGACTTCGATCGGCGTGTCGATACGCAGCAGCACCGGAACGCGCTTGTCGCCGTCCTTGCCGTGGATCACGAGCGTGACTTCCTGTTGCGGCTTGAAGTCGTCTCCGAGGCCTTCGATGTCGTACGTTTCTTCGCCGGTGATACCGAGCGACTGCACGCTATCCGAGCCCTTGAACTGCAGCGGCAGAACGCCCATGCCGACGAGGTTCGAACGGTGGATCCGCTCGAAGCTGCGTGCGACCACGGCCTTCACGCCCAGCAGCTGCGTGCCCTTGGCCGCCCAGTCGCGCGACGAACCCGTGCCGTACTCTTCGCCCGCGAACACGATGGTCGGCGTGCCGGCGTCGATGTACTTCATCGCCGCGTCGTAGATCGACAGCTGTTCGCCGCTCGGCTGGTGAATCGTCAGGCCGCCTTCGACGCGCGTGCCGTCCGCCTTTGCCGGGATCATCAGGTTCTTGATACGGACGTTCGCGAACGTGCCGCGCATCATCACGTCGTGGTTGCCGCGACGCGAGCCGTAGCTGTTGAAGTCGGCCTTCTGCACGCCGTTTTCCTTCAGCCAGCGGCCTGCCGGCGAGTCTTCCTTGATCGAGCCCGCCGGGCTGATGTGGTCGGTCGTGACCGAGTCACCGAAGATGCCCAGAGCGCGCGCGCCCTTGACCGGCGCGATGCTGGAGGCCGGCGTCATCGAGAAGTCCTTGCCGAAGAACGGCGGCTCGGCGATGTAGGTCGACTTCGGCCAGTCGTAGACCTGACCTTCTTCGCCCTCGATCTTGCTCCACAGGTCGCCCTTCTTCGTGAGCTGCGAGTAGTTCTTGCGGAACGCGTCGGCATCCATCGCGTACTTCAGCAGCGCGTTGACTTCGTCGCTGGTCGGCCAGATGTCGCCGAGGTAGATGTCCTTGCCGCCCTTGCCCTTGCCGACCGGCTCGGTCATCAGGTCGCGCGTGATGTTGCCGGCGATCGCGTACGCGACGACGAGCGGCGGCGACGCGAGGAAGTTCGCGCGGATGTTCGGGTGGATACGCGCTTCGAAGTTACGGTTGCCCGACAGCACTGCTGCCGCGACGATGTCGTTCTTCGTGATCGCTTCGTTCAGTTCCGGCGTCAGGTCGCCCGCATTGCCGATGCAGGTCGTGCAGCCGTATGCGGCCAGCGTGAAGCCGAGCTTGTCGAGGTACTTCAGCAGGTCGGTCTTCGTCAGGTACTCGGTGACGATGCGCGATCCCGGAGCCAGCGACGTCTTGATGTGCGGAGCAACCGTCAGGCCAGCCTCGACAGCTTTCTTCGCGAGCAGACCGGCGGCGAGCAGCACGCTCGGGTTCGACGTGTTCGTGCACGACGTGATCGCGGCGATCAGCACGTCGCCGTTCTTCACGTCGACGCCGTTGCTCGTCGTGTATTGCGCGTCGAGATCGGAGGCCTTTTTCGCGAAGCCGTTTTCAGAGACCGGCTTCGAGAACAGGTCGATGAAGGTCGACTTCACGTGGCCGATCTCGATGCGGTCCTGCGGACGCTTCGGGCCTGCCAGCGACGGCGCGACCGTGGCGAGATCCAGCGTGACGACCTTCGTGTAATCGATGTCGCCATCGGCCGGAATGCCGAACAGCTCCTGCGCCTTGAAGTAGTTCTCGAACGCGGAGATTTCCGCTTCCGTGCGGCCCGTGCCGTGGAAGAACTCGATGGTCTTTTCGTCGACCGGGAAGAAGCCCATCGTCGCGCCGTATTCCGGCGCCATGTTGCCGATCGTCGCGCGGTCCGGCACCGACAGCGAGCGCGTGCCTTCGCCGAAGAACTCGACGAACTTGCCGACGACCTTCTCCTTGCGCAGCAGTTCAGTGATCGTCAGCACGAGGTCGGTCGCGGTCACGCCTTCGATCAGCTTGCCCTTCAGGTGCACACCGACGACGTCCGGCGTCAGGAAGTACACCGGCTGGCCGAGCATGCCTGCTTCGGCTTCGATACCGCCCACGCCCCAGCCCACCACGCCGATGCCGTTGATCATCGTCGTGTGGCTGTCCGTGCCGACCAGCGAGTCCGGGTAGTACACGGTGTCCGCGCCGTCGGCCTTCTTGTGCACGCCGCGCGCGAGATATTCGAGGTTCACCTGGTGAACGATGCCGACGCCCGGCGGCACGACCTTGAACGTGTCGAACGCCTGCATGCCCCACTTCATGAACTGATAGCGCTCGTTGTTGCGCTGGAATTCCAGCTTCATGTTCAGGTCGAGCGCGTTCTTCTCGCGGAAGTGGTCGACCTGCACCGAGTGGTCGACGACGAGGTCCACCGGCACCAGCGGCTCGATCGACTTCGGATTCTTGCCGACGGCCTTCGCGACGCCGCGCATCGCGGCGATGTCGGCGAGCAGCGGCACGCCGGTGAAGTCCTGCAACACGACGCGCGACACGACGAACGGAATTTCATCGACGCGCGCCGCGTTCGGCTTCCAGTTCGCGAGTTGCGTGACGTGTTCTTCGGCGATTTTCTTGCCGTCGTAGTTGCGCAGCACCGATTCCAGCACGATACGGATCGAGACCGGCAGACGGTCGATTTTGAGGTTCAGAGCCTTGCCGAGTTGCGGCAGGGAGTAGAACTTGCCTTTGCCGGAACCGCTGTCGAATTCCTTGAGCGTTTTGTGGAGGTTGTGGGCCATGGTGTTTTCCTTGGTTTGGATCGCGGAACTACAGTACTCAGCCTAGATGACGTAAAGATCGACGTATTCATTGACCGGCGTCGCTTCGAGCTTGGCCTGGTCGAGCGAGACGTCGAGAATCGCCAGTTGTTGCTTGACCGGAAAGCGCCGCGCGAGGTTGGTCTTGAACTTCTCGACCAGCAACGGAATACCGTCCTCACGACGGCGCTTATGACCGATCGGGTATTCGACTACGACTTCCCCGAACTTCGACCCGTCGTTGAATTCGATCGTCAGTGCATTGGCGATCGAACGCTTCTCCGGGTCGTGATAATCCTTCGTGAACTGTGGATCTTCTACGCATTCCATTTTCGCGCGCAACGCATCGATACGCGAGTCCTGCGCCACTGAATCTTCGTAATCGGCAGCCGTCAGACGGCCGAAAATCAGCGGCACCGCGATCATGTACTGGATGCAATGATCACGGTCGGCCGGATTGTTCAGCGGGCCTTTTTTATCGATGATGCGAATCGCGGCTTCGTGCGTGCGGATCGTCACGCGGCGAATGTCTTCGACGCGCCGGCCTTGGCGCGAGAGCTGCGCATGCAGCGCGAGAGCGGCTTCCACGGCGGTTTGCGCGTGGAACTCGGCCGGAAACGAGATCTTGAACAGCACGTTTTCCATCACGTACGAGCCGTACGGACGCTGGAACCGGAACGCGTTGCCGTTGAACAGCACGTCGTAGAAGCCCCACGTTTTCGCGCTGAGCACCGACGGATAGCCCATCTCGCCGGTCTTCGAGATCAGCGCGAGGCGCACGGCGCGCGCGGTGGCGTCGCCGGCAGCCCACGATTTGCGCGAACCGGTGTTCGGCGCATGGCGGTAGGTGCGCAGCGCCTGCCCATCGACGAGCGCCTGCGATACCGCGTTGATCAGCTCTTCGCGCGTGAGGCCGATCAGCTGGCCGACCACCGCGGTCGACGCGAGCTTGACGAGCAGCACATGATCGAGCCCGACCTTGTTGAACGAGTTCTCGAGCGCGATGCAGCCTTGAATTTCGTGCGCCTTGATCATTGCGATCAGGACGTCTTTCATTGTCAGCGGCGCTTTGCCGGCTGCGATGGCGGTACGCGAGAGCCAGTCGGCCGTCGCGAGAATGCCGCCGAGGTTATCGGACGGATGGCCCCATTCGGCCGCGAGCCAGGTGTCGTTGAAGTCGAGCCAGCGGATCATCGCGCCGATGTTGAAGGCGGCCTGAACGGGGTCCAGCTGGAACGACGTGCCCGGCACCTTCGCGCCGTTGGGGACGATCGTGCCTGCCACGATTGGTCCCATCAGCTTGGTGCAGGCCGGGTAGGTAAGCGCCTCGAGTCCGCAACCGAGCGTGTCGATCAGGCAATGACGCGCGGTTTCCAGCGCGAGCGCGCTGTCGATCCGGTAATCCAGCACGTAGTCGACGATATCGACCAGGACGGCGTCCGGGGCGGGTCGTACGTTGGAGATCGGGGCGGACATCGGGGGCTTCCCTGGCGGCGAAAATCAGTTGCCGGTCTTGTTGATCGCGTTCGATTGCGTTGCAGCCGGCGCGCCCTGTTCCATCGCGACCGTCTTGCACTCGTCGGCGAGACGCGAGCTGTCCTTGTCCTGGAACAGCATGGCCTTCGTCGGGATCACGACGAGGTCCATACCGGTTGCTGCGTCGTGGAAGCGGTCAGCGCCCGTCGTGGTCGCTTCGCGCGGCAGGTTGTAGTTCTTGTTCGCCCAGTGAACCGTGACGATCTGGTCACGCTTCATGTCGCCTTTCATTTCGAAAGCCAGACCGTCCTTGCACGACCACTTTTCCGACCCTTCCGGGATCGGATCGACCTTCGCTTCCTTCACCGGATTAGCCTTGCGCTTGACGAGGCGGCGCGGCTCCGGGCGCTTGGCGACGGCCTTCTTCGTGGTGGTGGTGGCCGTGTCCGCAGCAGCGGCGTCAGTCGCGACGGTCAGCATCGTCGTAGACAGGGCGCCAATCATGGCGGCGATCATCAGCTTTTTCATGGAGAAAACCTTTCTATCAAATCAGTTAAACAGTGCGCGGACGACCGGTCCGGCGGCCGCGCGGGTTGAACTGCACGCGCTGTGGAGCGCACAGCGACCGCTATTTTCTCCTATTTAGCGGCACGTACTTTAAATTCTCGGGTCCGGTGTAATTCGCGCTCGGCCGGATGATCTTGTTGTCGACGCGCTGCTCGATGATGTGCGCGCTCCAGCCGGCCGTACGCGAGATCACGAACAGCGGCGTGAACATCGCGGTCGGCACGCCCATCATGTGGTACGACACTGCGCTGAACCAGTCGAGGTTCGCGAACATCTTCTTGGCGTCCCACATCACCGATTCGAGCCGATCGGCGATCGAGAACAGCTTCATGTTGCCCGCTTCCTTCGATAGCTTCTTCGCGACTTCCTTGATGACCTTGTTGCGCGGGTCCGAGATCGTGTACACCGGATGGCCGAAGCCGATCACGACTTCCTTGTTCTCGACGCGGCGGCGGATGTCGGCTTCGGCTTCGTCGGGTGTCTGGTAGCGCGACTGGATGTCGAACGCGGCTTCGTTGGCGCCGCCGTGCTTCGGGCCGCGCAGCGCGCCGATCGCGCCGGTGATCGCCGAATACATGTCCGAGCCCGTGCCCGCGATCACGCGGCCCGTGAACGTCGACGCATTGAACTCGTGCTCCGCGTACAGGTTCAGCGACACGTGCATCGCCTCGACCCACGCCTTCGACGGCTCGACGCCATGCAGCAGATGCAGGAAATGGCCGCCGATCGAATCGTCGTCGGTTTCGACCTCGATGCGCTTGCCGTTATGTGAATAGTGATACCAGTACAGCAGCATCGAGCCGAGCGAGGCCATCAGCTTGTCGGCGATATCGCGCGCGCCGGGCAGGTTGTGATCGTCCTTCTCCGGCAGCACCGTGCCGAGCACCGACACGCCGGTGCGCATCACGTCCATCGGATGCGCGGCGGCCGGAATCCATTCAAGCGCGGCCTTCACGTTGGCGGGCAGGCCGCGCATCGACTTCAGCTTGGTCTTGTAGGCGGTCAGTTCGGCCTGCGTGGGCAGCTTGCCGTGGACCAGCAGGTAAGCGATCTCTTCGAATTCGCACGCGCCGGCGATGTCGAGAATGTCGTAGCCGCGATAGTGCAGATCGTTGCCGGTCTTGCCGACCGTGCACAGCGCGGTGTTGCCTGCGGTCACGCCCGACAGCGCGACGGATTTCTTCGGTTTGAAGCCGCTTTGCGTTTCGTTGCCGCCTGTTGCGTCAGCGGCTTGCGTCGTCTCGCTCATGTTCCGCCTTCTCCTGTGTGCCGGCTCATCGCCGTCGCCGTTTGAAAAACGCGTCGCTTATGCCACTGACTGTCCGTTAGCGCCAACTTGCGCAAAGAGCGGCGCCGCTTCTTGCGGAACAGCGCGGCCGGTGCTCTGCGCGCGGCGCAGCACCGACCAGTAATAGCGGTAGCTCGCACGGTCGTGCAGCGTATCACCGTGACGCGTCGGGCCCCAATGCGCGGACTGCGCGGCCAACAGGATTTCGGTGGCCGTCGCGATTTCTTCGTCGCGCGGCGCGAACGCGGCGACGATCGCCTCGATCTGCGCCGGATGAATGCTCCACATGCGCGTGTAGCCGAATTCATTGCGGGCGCGCTGCGCGTCGTTCGCGACCACGCTCATGTCGCGCACTTCGGTGCTGACGTTGTGCGACGGCACCTTGCCGTACGCATGGCAGGCCGCCGAAATTTCGAGCTTCGCGCGCCGCACGAGCGGATGATCGAATTGGCCCGGCGAGCGCATCGCGGTATCGGGGATAGCGCCGTCGTGCGCGGAGACGAAGTCCATCAGGCCGAAGCTCAGCGCCTCGACGCCTGGCAGCGCGGCCAGTTCGAACACGCGCGTGAGCGCGCCGTGAGTTTCGACCAGCAACTGCACCGGCACTGGTTGCGCGATGCCGAGTTCGCGCCGCGTCGCCTCGATGAACGCGATCATTTCGGCGGCATCGTGGACGTTGCGAATTTTGGGCAGCGTGATGTAGGCGGGTGCCCGCTTTGCGGCGCGCAGAATCAGCCGCACGTCGTCGCGCCAGTGCGCGTGAGCGAAGTCGTGGATGCGTACGCCGACGCGGCCGAAGCGGTCATGCTCGCTGCCCAGCAGCGATGCGACCAGTTCCGCGTGCTCGGCCTCGCGGCCGACCTGCGCGCCGTCTTCGCAATCGAGCGTGATATCGAACACCGGACCGAGTTGCTGCTGTAACGCGAGCGACTTCAGCATCAGCTTTTCGCTTCCCGCGTAGTGGTCGCAGGCAGGCAGCACAGCGGGCGGCGCTTCGCCCTCAAACAGCACTTCGGCGGGTGTGAGAACGCGCATCTTCGGCGTGTGGGGCGTGGTGAGGATTAGGAATGTCGGATTCGGGTGTGCTCTGCGCAAGCGCGGTCGGGCGACGGCAAAGCACGTTCGAATCAGAGGCGAATGGCGACGATCGCAGCGCCATGCGCACGAAAAAAACCGGAACCCGCCGCGCTGACGCTTCGGAGTTCCGGTTCATCGGCATCAGATGATCAGATGCTTAGCCGAGCAGGTGCTGAACGCCGTCGCGCTCTTCCAGCAGTTCCTGCAGCGTGGCGTCCATCTTTTCGCGCGAGAACGCGTCGATTGCCAGACCTTCGACGCGCTTGTACTCGCCGTTTTCGCAGGTCACGGGCACGCCGTAGATGATGTCTTCAGGGATGCCGTACGAGCCGTCCGACGGGATGCCCATCGTGACCCACTTGCCGTTGGTGCCGAGCACCCAGTCACGCACGTGGTCGATCGCAGCGTTGGCCGCCGATGCCGCCGACGACAGGCCGCGCGCTTCGATGATCGCCGCGCCGCGCTTGCCGACGGTCGGGATGAACGTGTTGCGGTTCCATTCTTCGTCGTTGATCAGCTTGGTCAGGTCCTGACCTTCAGCCGTTGCGACGCGGAAGTCCGGGTACATGGTCGGCGAGTGGTTGCCCCACACCGCGAGCTTCTCGATCGACGCGACCGGCTTGCCCGACTTGGCCGCCAGTTGCGACAGCGCGCGGTTGTGGTCCAGACGCAGCATCGCGGTGAAGTTCTTCTTCGGCAGATCCGGCGCCGACTTCATTGCGATGTACGCGTTCGTGTTGGCCGGGTTGCCGACCACCAGAACCTTCACGTCGCGGCTGGCGACTTCGTTAAGCGCCTTGCCCTGAACCGTGAAGATTTCGGCGTTGGCCGACAGCAGATCCTTGCGCTCCATGCCCTTCGAACGCGGACGCGCGCCGACGAGCAGGGCGATGTCGGCGTCCTTGAACGCGACCTTCGGGTCGTCCGTGATCACGACGCCCGACAGCAGCGGGAATGCGCAATCATCCAGTTCCATCACGACGCCTTTGACGGCGGCTTGCGCTTGCGGCAGATCGAGCAGTTGCAGGATCACCGGCTGGTCCTTGCCGAGCAGGTCGCCATTGGCGATGCGGAACAGCAGGGAGTAAGCGATTTGACCTGCGGCGCCGGTGACGGCAACGCGCTTTGCGGGCTTAGCCATTGAGAAATCTCCAGGACGATGCGTTAGACGCTAGGGAAAACGCCATTCTATATGCGCGTTCAGCGAAGCGTTATGAAACACGGCGGAATTCACTGTTCGCGTGCGGGCTCGGAATGTGCCGAGACCGGGCGGCGCGTTGAGGCAAGACCGCCGTGCCGGAAATCCGTACTACCGAGCGGGACGGGATGGCCCAGGGCTTACGCCGGGGCCGCAACTGCACAGTGCGGGCTCCTGCGAACAGCGCGTTTCGGCGAGTGTCGGGCCAGCGGCTGCAACACGGAACAGCACGCGAATGCAACGGATGGCGGCGAATCGAAACCTGGACTGCGTAGGGGACGGCATGGTGCAGAGTGGCGGCCGGAGCGTCGCGGCGCTGCATCAAACAGCTGCCGCAAAATCCCGCAAACCCTTGCTCGACAAGGAGTGTAGGAGTCGAAACCGACAAAGTCAACAGTATCTTATGTCTTATATAAGACACATCTATCGAGGGGAAAACCCTAGACGTGCCCCGGCGCTTTATGATGAAATGCGCGCATGAATTCGAACCCGGCGAATCCTGTAAACCCGAATGGCCAGGGGGCCGCGGGCGAAGCTGTATCCGCTGTTTCCGCTGCTGCGTCGCCGACCTTCAGCCCCTTGTATCAGCAGATCAAGGGCTTGATTACGCAGAGCCTCGAAAGCGGCGAATGGAAGCCGGGCGAGATCATTCCTAGTGAAGTCGAACTGGCCGCGCGTTTCAAGGTGAGTCAGGGTACGGTGCGCAAGGCGATCGACGAGCTGGCCGCCGACAACCTGCTGGTGCGCCGTCAGGGCAAGGGCACGTTCGTTGCGACGCACAACGAGGAACGCGCGCAGTTCCGTTTCCTGAGATTGCTCGCCGACGACGGCGCGGAGCATCCGCACGTGAGCCGTCTGCTCGAATGCCGGCGGCTGCGCGCATCGGCGGAAATTGCCCGGCAACTCGATCTGAAGCCGGCCGATCCGGTCGTGCTGATCAAGCGTTTGCTGCAGTTCGACGGCGAAGTGACCGTGCTCGACGAAATCTGGCTGCCAGGCGCCGTGTTCCGCGGGCTCACACTCGAGCGGCTTTCAGAGTACAAAGGTCCCCTCTACGCGATGTTCGAGACCGAATTCGGCACCCGCATGATTCGCGCGACGGAAAAAATCCGCGCTGTCGCGGCGGAGCCTTCCGTGGCAGACCTGCTGCGTGTGCCGGCGGGTTTTCCGTTGCTCTCGGTCGAGCGCGTGTCCTATACCTATGGGGATCGGCCGGTTGAAGTCCGGCGAGGTTGGTATGTCACAACCGGGTATTACTATCAGAACGATCTGAGCTGAATCGGGCTGAAACGAGGCGCGGCGTCCCACACGCGTGCCGATCGGAAGGCGCTTTCATAGCGCGCGCAGCAAGGACCTGGCGTGGTTTTCGCTGCAGCGCGATATAAAAAGGCGCTAAAATTGCGGATTAGTGTGACTACATAGTAGGGGTCTAGCATGGCAGAAGCGGTAAAGAAACCGAGGCCGGAATTCCGGAACATCGGTATTGGGCAAATATTGACGGCATACCGTCTCCCGCTGGCGGGGCGCGTGTCGATTCTGCATCGTGTGAGCGGTGCCTTGTTGTTTCTTTTCCTTCCGTTCCTGCTGTTCCTCTTCGATCAGAGCCTGACTTCCGAACTGAGCTTCGAAGTCTTCAAGGGCTTCCTCTCCAACATCATCGTCAAGCTGATCACGCTGGTTCTCGCGTGGGCTTTCCTGTTCCATTTCTGCGCCGGCATCCGTCACCTCTTGATGGATACGAATCACGATGCCGTGTCGAAAGAAAAGGGCAAGTCGACCTCTATCGTCGTGTTTGTCGTGTCGTCGCTGCTCACCATCGCATTCGCGGCAAAACTGTTCGGAGCATTCTAAAAAATGGCAGCCAATAACCGAATCGGTTCGAAGCGTCTCGTCGTCGGCGCGCATTACGGTCTACGCGACTGGCTCGCGCAACGCGTCACCGCCGTCGTGATGGCGGTGTACACGGTGATTCTGCTCGCGTGGTTCTTCCTCGCGCGCGACTTCTCGTACGACGGCTGGGCGTCGATCTTCGCGACGCAGTGGATGAAACTCGCCACGTTCGTCACGCTTCTCTCGCTCTTCTACCACGCGTGGGTGGGTGTGCGCGACATCTGGATGGATTACGTGAAGCCCGTTGGCACGCGTCTCGTCCTGCAGGCGCTGACGATCCTCTGGCTGCTCGCATGTGCGGGCTACGCTGCGCAGATTCTCTGGAGAGTATAAAAGCATGGTTGCAATCAAGAATTCTCTGCCGCGTCGCAAGTTTGACGTGGTTATCGTCGGCGCGGGCGGCTCGGGGATGCGCGCGTCGCTGCAACTGGCGCGCGCCGGTCTGTCGGTATGCGTGCTGTCCAAAGTGTTTCCGACGCGTTCGCACACGGTCGCTGCTCAGGGCGGCATCGGCGCTTCGCTCGGCAACATGAGCGAAGACAACTGGCACTATCACTTCTACGACACGATCAAGGGCTCCGACTGGCTCGGCGACCAGGACGCGATCGAGTTCATGTGCCGTGAAGCACCGAACGCCGTCTACGAACTCGAACACTTCGGCATGCCGTTCGACCGTAACGCCGACGGCACGATCTATCAGCGCCCGTTCGGCGGCCACACCGCGAACTACGGCGAAAAGCCGGTGCAACGCGCTTGCGCAGCGGCTGACCGTACCGGTCACGCGCTGCTGCACACGCTGTACCAGCAGAACGTTGCTGCCAAGACGCAATTCTTCGTCGAATGGATGGCGCTGGACCTGATCCGCGACGCCGACGGCGACGTGCTCGGCGTGACCGCGCTGGAAATGGAAACCGGCGACGTCTACATCCTCGAAGGCAAGACCACGCTGTTCGCCACAGGCGGCGCAGGCCGGATCTTCGCGGCATCGACCAACGCGTTCATCAACACCGGCGACGGCCTCGGCATGGCGGCCCGTTCGGGCATCGCGCTGCAGGACATGGAATTCTGGCAATTCCACCCGACCGGCGTGGCCGGCGCGGGCGTGCTGATCACCGAAGGCGTGCGCGGCGAAGGCGGTATTCTGCGTAACTCGAACGGCGAGCGTTTCATGGAACGCTACGCGCCGACGCTGAAGGACCTGGCGCCGCGCGACTTCGTTTCGCGTTCGATGGACCAGGAAATCAAGGAAGGCCGCGGCGTGGGTCCGAACAAGGATCACGTGCTGCTCGACCTGTCGCACATCGGCGCCGAGACGATCATGAAGCGTCTGCCGTCGATCCGCGAAATCGCGCTGAAGTTCGCGAACGTCGACTGCATCAAGGAGCCGATCCCGGTCGTGCCGACCATCCACTACCAGATGGGCGGTATTCCGACGAACATCAACGGCCAGGTCGTCGGTACGCCGAAGGGCCACGAAGAAGTCGTCAACGGTTTCTACGCAGTGGGCGAATGCTCGTGCGTGTCGGTGCACGGTGCGAACCGTCTCGGCACGAACTCGCTGCTCGACCTCGTGGTGTTCGGCCGCGCTGCCGGCAATCACATCGTCAAGCACGTGAAGGAACTGAAGGAACACAAGCCGCTGCCGGCAGATGCAGCCGACTTCGCGCTGTCGCGTCTGGCGAAGCTCGATAGCTCGTCGTCGGGCGAGTACGCCCAGTCGGTCGCGAACGACATCCGCGGCACGATGCAGAAGCACGCTGGCGTGTTCCGCACCTCGGCGCTGCTGGCCGAAGGCGTCGAAGCCATCCGCGAAGTGGCGGCACGCGTCGACAACATCCATCTGAAGGATAAGTCGAAGGTCTTCAACACGGCCCGCGTCGAAGCGCTGGAAGTGGCGAACCTGATCGAAGTGGCACGCGCCACGATGGTCTCCGCCGAAGCGCGCAAGGAAAGCCGTGGCGCGCACGCGCATAACGACTTCGAACATCGCGACGACGAAAACTGGCTGCGCCATACGTTGTGGTTCAGCGAAAGCGATCGCCTCGACTACAAGCCGGTGCACATGAAGCCGCTGACCGTCGAATCGGTTCCGCCGAAAGCGCGTACCTTCTAAGGCACAAGTCAAAGGAATTCAGAGAAATGGCCAAGCGTACATTTGAAATTTACCGCTACGATCCGGACAAGGACGCCGCTCCGCGCATGCAAACGTACGAGATCGAAATCGACTCGCACGAACGCATGCTGCTCGACGCGCTCGTCAAGCTGAAGGCGCTCGACGAAACCCTGTCGTTCCGTCGCTCGTGCCGCGAAGGCGTGTGCGGTTCGGACGCAATGAACATCAACGGCAAGAACGGCCTCGCGTGCCTGACGAACCTGAACGACCTGCCGCAGAAGATCGTGCTGCGTCCGCTGCCGGGCCTGCCCGTCGTGCGTGACCTGATCTGCGACTTCACGCAGTTCTTCAACCAGTATCACTCGATCAAACCGTACCTGATCAACGATACGCCGCCGCCGGAAAAGGAACGTCTCCAGTCGCCGGAAGAACGCGACGAGCTCGACGGCCTGTACGAATGTATCCTGTGCGCGAGCTGCTCGACGTCGTGCCCGAGCTTCTGGTGGAATCCGGACAAGTTCGTCGGCCCGGCCGGTCTGCTGCAAGCCTACCGCTTCATCGCGGACAGCCGCGACCAGGCAACCGGCGAGCGCCTCGATAACCTGGAAGACCCGTATCGTCTGTTCCGTTGCCACACGATCATGAACTGCGTCGACGTTTGCCCGAAGGGCCTGAACCCGACCAAGGCAATCGGCAAGATCAAGGAATTGATGGTTCGCCGCGCTGTCTAGTATCAATGAGCCCCGCGCTCCCTGGCGCAGGCTGTCCCCGAGAGGGCAGTCAGCGCGCCTGGGCGCGGCGCGGGGTGTACCGACATGACCGATACATCGCATCAGTCCGACCCTCTCCGCCGCGCGCGTCTTCGCTGGCGCGCACGGCGGGGCCTGCTGGAAAACGACCTGATTTTCGAGCGTTTTTTCAGCCGATATGAGCATGACCTCAGCGATGCCGACGTTGGCGCACTCACGCGCCTGCTCGAGCTGAGCGATAACGACCTGATGGACTTGCTGCTCGCACGCAAGGAACCAGAAGGCGATCTAGCCGACCCGGACGTGGTCCGGGTTCTGGAGTTGCTGCGCAATGCTTGAGCGCCGCCAGTCCGTTGTTCCAGGCGTGCAATTATCGAAACCCTGTATCCATACTTCGATTGAGGATGTGCTATGACCCCGTCAGATGTTAAAGCCACGCTATCGTTCAGCGACAATTCGCCGAGCGTTGAAATGCCGATTTACAAGGGCACGATTGGCCCGGATGTAATCGACATTCGCAAACTGTACGGCCAGACCGGCAAATTCACGTACGACCCGGGCTTCATGTCGACGGCGGCGTGCAATTCGGCGATCACCTACATCGACGGCGACAAGGGCGAACTGCTCTACCGCGGCTACGCGATCGACAACCTCGCGCAGAATGCCGACTTCCTCGAAACCTGCTATCTGCTGCTGAACGGCGAACTGCCGAACGAAAAGCAGAAGACCGAATTCGTCGGCACCGTCACGAAGCACACGATGGTGCACGAGCAGATGCAGTTCTTCTTCCGCGGCTTCCGTCGCGATGCGCACCCGATGGCGATTCTGGTTGCCGCTGTCGGCGCGCTGTCGGCGTTCTATCACGACTCGCTCGACATCAATAACCCGCGTCACCGCGAAGTGTCGGCGATCCGCATGATCGCCAAGCTGCCCACGCTGGTCGCAATGGCGTACAAGTACAGCATCGGCCAGCCTTTCGTGTATCCGAAGAACGACCTGTCGTACAGCGCAAACTTCATGCGCATGATGTTCTCGAATCCGTGCGAAGAGTACGTGGTCAACGACGTGCTGGTGCGCGCGCTCGACCGTATCCTGATCCTGCACGCGGACCACGAGCAGAACGCGTCGACGTCGACCGTGCGTCTCGCCGGTTCGTCGGGTGCGAATCCGTTCGCGTGTATCGCGGCGGGTATCGCGTGTCTGTGGGGCCCGGCGCACGGCGGTGCGAACGAAGCCGCACTGAACATGCTGGAAGAAATCGGCTCGGTCGACAACATTCCCGAGTTCATCAAGCAGGTGAAGGACAAGAACTCGGGCGTGAAGCTGATGGGCTTCGGTCACCGCGTGTACAAGAACTATGATCCGCGCGCGAAGCTGATGCGCGAAACCTGCCACGAAGTGCTCGAAGAGCTGGGCCTGCACGACGACCCGCTGTTCAAGCTGGCGATGGAACTCGAAAAGATCGCGCTCGAAGACGAATACTTCGTGTCGCGCAAGCTGTACCCGAACGTCGACTTCTACTCGGGTATCGTGCAGCGCGCGTTGGGCATTCCGACGTCGATGTTCACGTGTATCTTCGCGATGGCACGCACGGTCGGCTGGATCGCGCAGTGGAACGAAATGATCGCCGATCCTGAGCAGAAGATTGGTCGTCCGCGTCAGCTGTTCGTCGGCGAGACGCTGCGTCAAGCGAAGCCGATCGCACAGCGCTAAGCGCTGATCGACCGCGATACGCGCGCCTGGCCGCGGCATTCGTGCCGCGCACAAGCGCGAAATCGGAGTAAATAAAACGCCTCAACGGGTCTGCCGTTGGGGCGTTTCTGTTTCTGCGGCCGCCGCGGATCGTGCATGCGGCGCATTGGCGCCGCCGCTCGCCGATGCTTGCCGGGTAACACCGATACAGGTATTGGCACTACCAGCCAACCCCATGTTTTTTATCGGTTTTTTCGCTGTTTAAGCAGCCCATCGCGGTGCGTCGCGTGGCATAATCGACCGACACAGTCAGCCCGCAGTCATTACTACCCCGCATACCATGGCACAGACTCTCTACGACAAATTGTGGAACACGCACGTGGTCCACACGGAAGACGACGGCACAGCGATTCTCTACATCGACCGTCACCTGCTGCATGAAGTGACCAGCCCGCAGGCGTTCGAAGGCCTGAAAATGGCTCACCGTCCGGTGTGGCGCATCAGCGCGAACCTGGCCGTGTCCGACCACAACGTGCCAACCACGGACCGCAGCCACGGCATCGCCGATCCGGTCTCGAAGCTGCAGGTCGACACGCTCGACGCGAACTGCGACGCCTTCGGCATCACGCAGTTCAAGATGAACGACCAGCGTCAGGGCATCGTCCACATCATCGGGCCGGAACAGGGCGCAACGCTGCCGGGTATGACGATCGTCTGCGGCGACTCGCACACGTCCACGCACGGCGCGTTCGGCGCGCTCGCGCACGGCATCGGCACGTCGGAAGTCGAGCACGTGCTGGCCACGCAAACGCTGCTGCAGAAGAAGAGCAAGAACATGCTCGTGAAGGTCGAGGGCCAATTGCCGCGCGGCTGTACCGCGAAGGACATCGTGCTCGCGATCATCGGCAAAATCGGCACCGCGGGCGGTACCGGTTACGCGATGGAATTCGGCGGCTCGACGATCCGTTCGCTGACGATGGAAGGCCGCATGACGGTCTGCAACATGGCGATCGAAGCGGGCGCGCGCGCCGGCATGGTCGCCGTCGACGACACCACGGTCGAATACCTGAAAGGCCGTCCGTTCTCGCCGCAGGGCGTCGAGTGGGATCACGCGGTCGAGTACTGGAAGCAGTTCAAGTCGGACGAGGGCGCACATTTCGATCGCGTGGTCGAGCTGAACGCGGCCGAAATCGTGCCGCAGGTGACTTGGGGCACGTCGCCGGAAATG
The DNA here is from genome assembly GCF_040948755.1 of Paraburkholderia sp. BR13444. NCBI lineage: Bacteria > Pseudomonadati > Pseudomonadota > Betaproteobacteria > Burkholderiales > Burkholderiaceae > Paraburkholderia > Paraburkholderia sp. BR13444. Next base: position 33,199 of record NZ_JBFPKM010000014.1, read on the forward strand.
GTCACGCCGGTCGACGGCCGCGTGCCGGATCCGGAGCGCGAGAAGGACCCGGTCAAGCGCGACGCGATGGAGCGTGCGCTCAAGTACATGGCGCTCGAGCCGAACGCGCCGATCGAGTCGATCAAGCCGGATAAAATCTTCATCGGGTCGTGCACCAACGCGCGCATCGAAGACATTCGCGCCGCGGCTTACGTCGTGAAGAAGCTCGGCCGCCGCGTCGCGCCGAACATCCGTCTGGCGATGGTCGTGCCGGGTTCGGGGCTCGTGAAGGCGCAGGCGGAGCGTGAAGGCCTCGACAAGGTCTTTACCGAGGCCGGGTTCGAATGGCGTGAGCCGGGTTGCTCGATGTGTCTGGCAATGAACGCCGACCGGCTCGAGCCGGGCGAGCGCTGCGCGTCCACGTCGAACCGGAACTTCGAAGGTCGTCAGGGCGCCGGTGGGCGCACGCACCTGGTGAGCCCCGCAATGGCCGCGGCTGCAGCCATCGAAGGGCATTTCGTCGACATTCGCAAGCTTGGATGAATCGCATGATGAAGAACATGAATCGCATCACTCTATTGCGCCGCTTCGCACTCGGCACGCTCGCCGGGCTTCTGCTCGGCCTGGCCGGATGCAACACGGTGCACGGATTCGGCCAGGACATGTCGCACCTCGGCAATTCGATCAGCAATCACGCTGAGAAATAAGCGGTTTTTGATTTTTGCCGGCGATGCGGCGCGGGGGTCCAACCGCCGGTCGCATCGCCCGGTCCTGAACAGGCGCAAGCGTCATGGATAAATTCATCGTACACACCGGCGTCGTGGCGCCGCTCGATCGCGAGAACGTCGACACGGACGCGATCATTCCGAAGCAGTTCCTGAAGTCGATCAAGCGCACGGGCTTCGGTCCGAACGCGTTCGACGAATGGCGCTACCTCGACCACGGCGAACCGGGTCAGGACAACTCGAAGCGTCCGCTGAACCCGGACTTCGTGCTGAACCAGCCGCGCTATCAGGGCGCCTCGGTGCTGCTCGCGCGCAAGAATTTCGGTTGCGGCAGCTCGCGCGAACACGCGCCCTGGGCGTTGCAGCAGTACGGCTTTCGCGCGCTGATCGCGCCGAGCTTCGCCGACATCTTTTACAACAACTGCTTCAAGAACGGCGTGCTGCCGATCGTGCTGACCGAACAGCAGGTCGATCATCTGTTCAACGAGACGTATGCGTTCAACGGCTTCGAGCTGACGATCGACCTCGAAGCGCAAGTCGTGCGCACAGCCGACGGCGGCACCGAATATCCGTTCGAAGTCGCGGCGTTCCGCAAGTACTGCCTGCTGAACGGTTTCGACGACATCGGCCTCACGCTGCGTCACGCGGACAAGATCCGCCAGTTCGAAGCGGAGCGTCTCGCGAAGCAACCGTGGCTGAACAATCGCCTCGTCCGTTAAGCGAACCCGTTAGAGCGTAGGCGCGTCTAGTCCGCGCCCGCGTCGGTTTGCGCGAGAAACACCCGAAAAAATCATCAAGGAATTCGCATGAAGATCGCAGTATTGCCGGGCGACGGCATCGGTCCCGAAATCGTCAAGGAGGCCGTCAAGGTCCTGAACGTGCTCGGCGAGAAGTTCGAACTCGAAGAAGCGCCGGTCGGCGGCGCGGGCTACGAAGCGAAGGGCCATCCGCTGCCCGATTCGACGCTCGCACTGGCGAAGGAAGCCGACGCGATCCTGTTCGGCGCGGTCGGCGACTGGAAATACGACAAGCTCGAACGCGCTCTGCGCCCGGAGCAGGCGATCCTCGGTCTGCGCAAGCACCTGGAACTGTTCGCGAACTTCCGTCCGGCGATCTGCTACCCGCAACTGACGGGTGCGTCGTCGCTGAAGGAAGAGATCGTTTCGGGCCTCGACATCCTGATCGTGCGCGAACTGAACGGCGACATCTACTTCGGCGCGCCGCGCGGCGTGCGTACGTCGCCGGACGGCCTGTTCGCCGGCGCGAAGGAAGGCTTCGACACGATGCGCTATTCGGAACCGGAAGTGCGCCGCATCGCGCACGTCGCGTTCCAGGCGGCGCAAAAGCGCGGCAAGAAGCTGACCTCGGTCGATAAAGCCAATGTGCTCGAAACGTCGCAGTTCTGGAAGGACGTGATGATCGACGTGTCGAAGGAATATGCGGACGTCGAGCTGTCGCACATGTACGTCGACAACGCCGCGATGCAGCTCGTGAAGGCGCCGAAGTCGTTCGACGTGATCGTGACGGGCAACATGTTCGGCGACATCCTTTCCGACGAAGCGGCCATGCTGACCGGCTCGATCGGCATGCTGCCGTCGGCGTCGCTCGACAAGAACAACAAGGGGTTGTACGAGCCGTCGCACGGTTCCGCACCGGATATCGCCGGCAAGGGCGTTGCGAATCCGCTCGCTACGATTCTCTCCGCCGCGATGATGTTGCGCTATTCGCTGAATAAGGCCGAGCAGGCTGATCGCATCGAAACCGCGGTGAAGAAGGTGCTCGAACAAGGCTATCGCACCGGCGACATTCTCACGCCGGGTTGCAAGCAGGTCGGCACCGCCGCGATGGGCGATGCCGTCGTGGCCGCGCTGTAAAACGCGTGCAGTAGTCAGGTCACCAATACTGATCGTTAAAGCGCGAATCCGCCTTGAAACAGGCCGATTCGCGCGTCATACGGCGAAGAACGCCGCCAGTTTTCTGTTTTCGTGTATATTGTTGCGATGGCTCAGATCTCCCAAATCTCCTCGATTTCCAAATTGCACGGCACAACGGCCCGTGCAATCGAGTTCGCCATTACCATCAAAACCATTACCCCGAAAACGATCACGAAGCGCTGATCGTCCGTCGTGCCCGCCCATCTTCCCCGCGCGGTCACTGCGGGCAAAGATGCGGGGAAGTTTCCATTCGAAGGGTATGAAGTCATGAACGTAGGTCTCGTAGGTTGGCGCGGCATGGTCGGCAGCGTCCTGATGCAACGCATGCAGCAGGAAGGCGATTTCGACTTGATCGAACCGGTGTTTTTCAGCACCAGCAACGCGGGTGGCAACGCGCCGTCGTTCGCCAAAAACGAGACCAAGCTCAAAGATGCGACAAGCATTGAAGACCTGAAGAAGTGCGACGCGATCATCTCCTGCCAGGGCGGTGACTACACGAACGAAGTGTTCCCGAAGCTGCGCGCGGCGGGCTGGAACGGTTACTGGATCGACGCGGCTTCGTCGCTGCGCATGAAGGACGATGCGGTCATCATTCTCGATCCGGTCAACCTCGACGTGATCAAGAACGCGCTCGTCAAAGGTCAGAAGAACTTCATCGGCGGCAACTGCACGGTCAGCCTGATGCTGATGGCGCTGGGCGGCCTGTTCCGCGAAAACCTCGTCGACTGGATGACGGCCATGACTTACCAGGCCGCATCGGGCGCGGGTGCGCAGAACATGCGCGAATTGCTGTCACAAATGGGCACGCTGAACGGCGCGGTGAAGAACGAACTGGCTGACCCGGCTTCGGCGATTCTCGACATCGACCGCCGCGTGCTCGAAGCGATGAACAGCGACAGCATGCCGACCGACCATTTCGGCGTGCCGCTCGCGGGCTCGCTGATTCCGTGGATCGACAAGGATCTCGGCAACGGCATGTCGAAGGAAGAGTGGAAGGGCGGCGCGGAGACCAACAAGATTCTCGGCAAGCCGGCCATGGGCACGCCGGGTTCGATTCCGGTCGACGGTCTGTGCGTGCGAATCGGCGCAATGCGCTGTCACTCGCAAGCGCTGACGATCAAGCTGAACAAGGACGTGCCGCTCGACGAAGTGAACAGCATCCTCGCGTCGGGCAACGACTGGGTCAAGGTCGTGCCGAACGAGCGCGAAGCGTCGATGCGCGATCTGTCCCCGGCGGTCGTCACCGGTACGCTGACGGTGCCGGTCGGTCGCGTGCGCAAGCTCGCGATGGGTGGCGAATATCTGTCGGCCTTCACGGTCGGCGATCAGCTGCTGTGGGGCGCGGCTGAACCGCTGCGTCGTATGCTTCGCATTGTGCTCGACAAGTAAAGTAAACTACGCGCTCACGACGCGTAGACAACTCAAGAAGCGTCGCGCTTGCGCGGCGCTTTTTTCATTCTGTGCTCCGATCATCTTGTCTCTTTCCATTCGCAAAAAAGGCTGCGCGCTGACGCGCCAGGAGTCCCGATGAACTTTCGACGCTCCGCTCTTCGGGCCATGTTCATTCGTCACGAGAAGGTGCGATCTAGCAGCCGTCCGGCGGCGATGGCCGCTGGTGCCGCTTTCGCCATTGCTTTGCTCGGCGGTGGCCCGGGCAATGCGCTTGCCGCGCCGGCTCGTGCCACGGGCACGCCGGATACCGCTTCCGCTGGCAGTTCCACTACCGCTGTCGTTGCCGTCGCCGCGGGCGCGCAGTACACCGTACACGCAGGGCAGTCGCTGAACGATGTCGCGATCGCTATTACTCAGTCGCATGACCGCGCGGTTCTCGCGCGCGCGACGCGCGCATTGTTCGACACGAATCCGGCTGCGTTCATGAATCACGATCCGAGCCGCATGCGTGTGGGCGCGGTGTTGATTGTGCCGGCTCTCGATGCGTCGGGGGCCTTGGCGGCTTCGTCGACCGGGGCTGCGGCGGGGGCGTCCGAGTCCACGGCGGCTGTGCCCGCTTCTGCGCCGACGGCGGCACCTGCCGAGGCTGCGGCCAGCACGGCGAGTGCGGCCAGCGCCGCAGCTCAAGCGACGACGCCAGCCGCATCCGAGGTCTCTGGCGCGGCCAGCGCGGCGGTATCGACTGGCGCGGCGGCGGGCGGCTTGGCTTCGTCCGCGCCAGTGGCCGGTTCGGCGCCCGTGGCGGCGAGTGGCACCCAGGAATGGACCGGATCGATTCAATCGGCGCCGAGCGCGCCTGCCGGGCAAGCGCCGTCGGCGGCAACCGCGACTGCACCGGCGGCCGCACCCGCGCAGGCGGCTTCGCAGCCGCGTCAGCAGGTGTCGAGTCTGCAGCAACTGCTGGCGCTGAAAAACCGTGTGCTGATGGAATTGCAGAAACACGGTATCGGCGGGGTGCCGGTCGCTTCGGGGCCGAAGCCGACGAGCGCTGCGCAGCCCGCAGCGGCAGGTTCAGCGGCGACAGTGCCCGTGGCGCCGCAGCACGCGAATGCGGCGACGTCGCCGTCGAATGAGGGCGGGCTGTCTCAGCGCAATTTGAGCATCGCGGCGGCCGTGGGCGCGGCATTGGTCGTTCTGCTCGCTGCTCTGCGCATGGGTCGCCGCAAGCGCGAAAAGGAGGCTGCGGCGCGGGCTACCGAGGCAACTGATACCGAAGTGGCCGGATCGGCGCGTGACGCCGATTCGCGCGATGGCAGCGCGGTGGCAGGGCAGGCAGCTGTCACGGAAGCATCGGACGCGCAAGATCAGGAGCGTGCGCGGCAGGCCGCTGCGGCGGCAGCGGCGGAGCATGCGGCTGCGGAGCTCGAGGCAGCTGAGCGGGCAGCGGCAGAAAGCGCAGCGGCAGAACGTGCAGCAGCCGAGCAAGCCGCCGCGGAAAGAGCCGCAGCCGAACAGGCCGCAGAGGAGCGAGCAGCAGCAGAGCGAGCAGCAGCCGAGGAACATGCCGCGGCCGAACGCGTGGCAGCGGAACGCGCAGCAGCCGAACAAGCAGCAGCCGAACAAGCAGCAGCCGAACAAGCAGCGGCACGCGTCGCCGCCGAACATGCGGAAGCGGAACGCACAGCAGCAGCGCGCATCGCAGCCGAGCGCGCCGCAGAGGAACAGGCGACACAGCATGCAGGCACGCCCGAACCTACCGCACCGACGGCGCCACTCGCCGGCATCCCGCCGTCCAGCGAAAGCGAGCCGTCCACTGAGCCTCCATCGGTCGCACCGGCCGCCGACGAGACGCTGCGCTCCGCGGCCACGGCCGCCAATCTCGCCGCCGCGGCAGAGCTCGGCGCCGACGCGTTGCCGCTGGGGCCGCTCGAACCGGCCATCGGTGCGACGCAGGACGAGAACGCGCATCGCGTGCAATGGGACGAGGAATCCACAGAAAGCCCGAGCGCACCGCACACCGCGACGGCCGAACCGCAGTCTCCCCTGGACGTTCCACCCCCAGTGATCGATTTCACGCAACAGCAGATCGAACCGCTCGCCACCACGTCGCTCGGTCAGCCGTTAGGCGACATCCCCGTGCCGACGCAACCCGCGCCGTCCGCGCCGACCGAATTCCCGCGCGACGCCGCCGACGCATTCGGCAGCCTGAACATGCCGCTGCCGCCGCGCATCGAAGTGCCCACCGTCGGCGAAGCGGTGCCGTCCGCGTCGCTGTCGACGCAACCGGTCGCATCGCCCGACACGACCGCGCAGCAGGCCTTCGGCGTCCACGGCGCGGACGACGACGCGCCGCACATCGCCGACCAGATCGCCGCCGGCACAGCGGGTCACGGCGCCGTCGCAGGTCTCGGCGCGGCTGGCTTCGGCGCGCTGAAGCTCGACTTCGACCTCGAGTTGCCGCCGAGCCCGGCCCAGCCGCTGCCGGCCTTCACGCCGGCCGATCTCGCCCGCATCGCGCGCAACAAGCTGGAGTTGGCCTCCGAGTACATCGAGCTCGGCGATCTGGGGGGGGCGCGCGCGCTCATCAACGAAGTGATCGAAGCGAACGATCCAGCCACGCGCACCGAAGCCCGCGCGTTGCTTTCGACCCTCGCGCCGCTGTCGTGAAGCGCATCGCATTAGGCGTCCAGTACGACGGCGCCGCGTTCGCTGGATGGCAGTCGCAGCCGCATGGCAACACGGTTCAGGACGAACTCGAACGGGCGCTGCGCGAATTCACGCGCACGCCCGTGCATACGGTGGTCGCGGGCCGCACTGACCGCGGCGTGCATGGCTTGGGCCAGGTCGTACATTTCGACACCGAACTCGACCGCGTCGATATCTCCTGGGTGCGCGGCCCGAACGCGTTTCTGCCGAAGACGATCGGGGTGCAATGGGCCAAGCCGATGCCCGACGATTTTCACGCGCGGTTTTCGGCATTCGAGCGGACCTATTACTACGTGCTGTACGTCAGTCCGGTTCGCTCACCGATGCTCACGACGCGCGCCGGCTGGGTGCACACGCCGCTCGACGTCGACGCGATGCGTTCTGCCGCCGAGCATCTGATCGGCGAGCACGACTTTTCGGCCTTTCGTTCGTCGCAATGCCAGTCGAAGACGCCGTTCAAGCATCTGTACCAGATCGACGTCAAACGACAGGGTAACTTCGTGCATTTTCGCTTTCGCGCGAACGCGTTCCTGCATCACATGGTGCGCAACGTGATGGGCTGTCTGATTGAAATCGGCAGCGGCCGCCGCCCGGCCGCGTGGATGGCCGACGTGCTCGCGAGCCGCAGCCGCGACTGCGCGGCGCCGACCTTCATGCCCGACGGCCTGTATCTCGCGCAAGTGGGCTATCCTGAGCAATTCGGCGTGCCCGACCCGGCGACGGGCAGCGTGCCGTGGAGCAGCGTATGGACCGAGCAACCGGAAACATGAAAGCCGCAGAGACCCCCGCCAACCAGGCCGACGCCGCCGCCTTGCAAAGCGTGCCGCATCGCACGCGCATCAAGCTGTGCGGACTGTCGAAGCCCGCCGACATCGCACACGCGATCGACCTCGGCGCCGACGCGATCGGCCTCGTGTTCTATCCGCCGAGCGCGCGCTCGGTGAGCGTCGCGCAAGCGGTCGAGCTCGTGCACGACGTGCCGCCGTTCGTGTCGGTCGTCGGCCTGTTCGTCAACGCGACGCCGGACTGGGTCCAGGAAGTCGCGAGCAATGTGAACCTGACGATGTTGCAGTTCCACGGCGACGAGACGCCGGAACAGTGCGAGACGCTCGCCGGCGTTGCGGGTTTGCCTTGGTTGCGTGCGCTGCGAGTCGCGGCGGATACTCGATCGGCCGATTTGGTAAAATCGGCGTTCAACTATTCAGCAGCCAGTGGTCTTCTGTTCGACACCCATGTCGAAGGCTACGGCGGCGGCGGGAAGGTTTTCGATTGGTCACTTATTCCAGCAGAGCTCGCGCATCGGGCCGTTTTGAGTGGTGGGTTGAACACGCAAAACGTCAGTGATGCGATCCATCGCGTGCGCCCGTACGCGGTCGATGTCTCGAGCGGCATCGAAGTGCCGGGCGCCCGGGGCGTGAAAGATCACGCCCGGATGGCGGCGTTCGTACGCGCGGTGCGCGCCGCGGACGCTGAATGATTCAGGCTCGCGGGCGCTTTCCGAGGAAAGCCGCGAGCCATCCTGAGAAGAGTGATCACCATGTACAACTTGCCTGACGAAAGAGGCCACTTCGGCCAGTTTGGCGGCGTGTTCGTAGCCGAAACGCTGTTTTCCGCACTCGACGAGCTGCGCGAAGCGTACGAGAAATATCAGAAAGACCCGGAATTCGTCGCCGAATACGAGCGCGAACTGAAGTATTTCGTGGGTCGCCCCTCCCCGATTTATCATGCACAGCGCTGGAGCGAATTGCTCGGCGGCGCGCAGGTTTATCTGAAGCGTGAAGACCTGAATCACACCGGCGCGCACAAGATCAACAACGTGATCGGCCAGGCGCTGCTCGCCAAGCGCATGGGCAAGCCGCGCGTGATCGCTGAAACCGGTGCCGGTCAGCACGGCGTGGCCACGGCGACGATCTGCGCGCGCTTCGGCATGGAGTGCGTGGTCTACATGGGCGCCGAGGACGTACGCCGCCAGGCCGCCAACGTGTACCGCATGAAGCTGCTCGGCGCGACCGTCGTGCCGGTCGAATCGGGTTCGCGCACGCTGAAGGATGCGCTGAACGAAGCGATGCGCGACTGGGTCACCAACGTCGAAAATACGTTCTACATCATCGGCACGGTTGCGGGTCCGCATCCGTATCCGATGATGGTGCGCGACTTCCAGCGTGTGATCGGCGACGAATGCCGCGTGCAAATGCCCGAACTCGCCGGTCGCCAGCCGGATGCGGTCATCGCATGTGTTGGCGGCGGTTCGAATGCAATGGGTATCTTTTATCCGTACATCGATGACAAATCCGTGCAGTTGATTGGTGTCGAAGCGGCCGGCGACGGCATCGAAACGGGTCGCCACGCGGCTTCGCTGATCGGCGGCAGCCCCGGTGTGTTGCACGGCAATCGTACGTATCTGCTGCAGGATGAAGACGGCCAGATCATCGAGACGCATTCGGTATCGGCAGGTCTCGACTATCCGGGCGTCGGCCCCGAGCACGCGTGGCTAAAAGAGAGCAACCGCGCGCAGTATGTCGGCATTACCGACGAAGAAGCGTTGAAGGCGTTCCACGACTGCTGCCGCATCGAGGGCATTATTCCTGCGCTGGAGTCGAGCCACGCGCTCGCGTACGCCACGAAGCTCGCGCCGACCTTGTCGAAAGACAAGATCCTGCTGGTCAACCTGTCGGGCCGCGGCGACAAGGACATGCACACGGTCGCCGAGCGATCGGGTATCCAGTTCTGAGCCGCGGCGATGCGCGACGAGTTCGACGAGCCGCAACCGGCGATTGAAACCACGAATCCGGCCGCCAAAGTACCGGCGGCCGCGGCATCTGCACCGCTGCTTGCGCAAGTGCCGGCCGGCATTCAGCTGTTGAACCGCGATTTTCTGACCGATGTAGCGAACATTCCCGACGGGTCGATCGACCTGATCGTCTGCGATCCGCCTTACGGACTGGGGAAGGACTATGGCAACGACTCGGACATGCGCACGGGCGAGGAATTTCTCGTCTGGACGCGTGGCTGGCTCGAGCGGGCTGTCCCGAAGCTCAAGCCGTCGGGTTCGCTCTACATTTTCTGCACCTGGCAATACGCGCCGGAAATCTTCAGTTTCCTGAAGACGAAACTCGTGATGGTCAACGAAATCATCTGGGACCGGCGCGTGCCGAGTATGGGCGGCACCACGCGCCGCTTCACGTCGGTGCACGACAACATCGGTTTTTTCGCGGTGTCGAAGGACTATTTCTTCGATCTCGATCCCGTCCGCATCCCGTACGATGCAGTCACGAAGAAGGCGCGTTCGCGAAAGTTGTTCGAAGGAAGCAAGTGGCTGGAGCTTGGCTATAATCCGAAGGATGTCTGGTCGGTCTCGCGTCTGCATCGGCAACATGCCGAGCGCGTCGCGCATCCGACCCAGAAACCCCTGGAAATCGTCGAGCGGATGGTGCTGTCCAGCTGCCCGAAGGGCGGCCGCGTGCTCGACCCGTTCATGGGCAGCGGTACCACCGCAGTCGCTTGCGTCCGTCATCAGCGCGAATTCGTCGGCTATGAGATCAACGAGAGCTATTGCGCGATAGCGCGCGAGCGCGTCAGCGCCGCCGCTACGCCTGCTCCAACGCGTCGGACCCGATCGAAGCCCAAAGTGCAGCCGTCGACCGAAGTGCAGTGAAAACCGCGAAATATGCCGCTAATTTCGCCTAAAGGCGCGCGCGGTGATGAGCGCGCAGTAGCCCTCATTCGAGAATACTTCCATGTCCCGTATCAAGAACACGTTTGCCGCGCTGTCGGCCCAAGGTAAGAAAGGCTTGATCCCGTTCATGACCGCAGGCGATCCGGACCCGGCTCGCACGGTCGAATTCATGCACGCGCTCGCCGCCGGCGGCGCCGATGTGATTGAACTCGGCGTGCCGTTTTCCGATCCGATGGCCGACGGTCCCGTGATCCAGCAGTCGTCCGAACGTGCGCTCGCAAAGGGCGTGTCGCTGCGTCACGTGCTGGCCGACGTCCAGCGCTTCCGCCAAACCGACGACAAAACCCCCGTTGTGCTGATGGGCTATGCGAACCCGATCGAGCGGATGGGCGCCGAGGCCTTCGCGAAAGCCGCGAAGGAAGCCGGTGTCGACGGCGTGCTGGTGGTCGATTATCCGCCTGAAGAATGCGTTAACTTCGCTGAACAGATGCAGTCTGCCGGTATCGATCCGATCTTTTTGCTCGCGCCGACCTCAACCGACGAACGTATCGCCGAAGTCGGCCGCATCGCCAGTGGTTACGTCTACTATGTGTCGCTGAAAGGGGTCACCGGCGCCGCAAATCTGGACGTTTCCAGCATCGCGAGTAAAATCCCGGCCATCAAGTCGCGCGTCCCCCTGCCAGTGGGCGTCGGTTTCGGCATTCGCGACGCGCAAACGGCGCGTGCGGTGGGCGAGGTGGCCGATGCCGTCGTGATCGGCAGCCGTATCGTTCAATTGCTCGAACAGGCAGCGCCCGACGCCGCTGCCGAGACGCTCAAGCGTTTCGTTGCCGAAGTGCGCGAGGCGCTCGATAGCGTCGCGACTGCCCGATAACAGTTATTTTTGTCGCGGTAACGTGAGCGGCGGGCTCGTCCCGCCGTTTGCGCGACTGCTGACCCAGAAGGATTCCCTATGAGCTGGCTCGATAAGCTGCTGCCGCCAAAAATCAAACAAACCGACCCGAAGAACCGCAAGGGAATTCCGGAAGGCCTGTGGATCAAGTGCCCGTCGTGCGAAGCCGTGCTGTATCGCAACGACGTGGAGGCCAATCTGCATGTTTGCCCGAAGTGCGACCATCACATGCGCATCGGCGCGCGTGAGCGGCTCGACAGCCTGCTCGATCCGGAAGGCCGCTACGAAATCGGCCAGGAAATCGTTCCGGTCGACGCGCTGAAGTTCAAAGATAGCCGCAAGTATCCCGAGCGCATCAAAGAGGCGATGGATGAAACGGACGAGACCGATGCAATGGTCGTGATGGGCGGCGCGATTCACACGCTGCCGGTCGTCGTGGCGAACTTCGAGTTCTCGTTCATGGGCGGCTCGATGGGTTCGGTGGTCGGCGAGCGTTTCGTGCGCGGCGCACAGAACGCGCTCGAACAGAAAGTGCCGTTCATCTGCTTCACCGCTTCGGGCGGTGCGCGGATGCAGGAAAGCCTGCTGTCGCTGATGCAGATGGCGAAGACCACCGCGATGCTCACGAAGCTGGCCGAAGCCAAGCTGCCGTTCATCTCGGTGCTGACCGACCCGACGATGGGCGGCGTGTCAGCGAGTTTCGCGTTCCTCGGCGACGTCGTGATCGCCGAGCCGAAGGCGCTGATCGGCTTTGCCGGCCCGCGTGTGATTGAACAGACGGTGCGCGAGAAACTGCCGGAAGGGTTCCAACGCGCCGAGTTCCTGTTGCAAAAGGGCGCGATCGACATGATCGTCGATCGTCGCAAGCTGCGCGAAGAGATAGCGCAATTGCTGGCGCTGTTGAGCCATCAGCCGGCGGACGCGGTCGCGTAAGAACCGGCACCGAAGCAATCAACAAAATAGCGCGCCGCGTGAGCAATCAAGCGGCGCGCTGTCATTTCCGGGATAATTACGGTCGCCTGCGATGCCGTTTCGAGGTTTATGCGCACAAACCCGGTCTCCACCCATGACCGGCGACCGCGATCCGGACCGCGACCGCCTGACCAGCACCCTTCGCAGCACTGCAGACAGAACTACCGCGACTCACTCAAGATTCACCCGATGACGACATTCCCCACCCTCGACGCGTGGCTCACGCACCTTGAATCCGCGCATCCGGTCGGCATCGACATGGGTTTGAGCCGCATCTCCCAGGTACGCGATGCGATGCAGCTGTCGTTCGCGTGCCCGATCATCACGGTCGGCGGCACGAACGGCAAAGGCTCGACGTGCGCGATTCTCGAAGCGATTCTGCTGCGCGCGGGCTACACCGTCGGCTGCCATACGTCGCCGCATCTGCTGTCGTTCAACGAACGCGCGCGCATCAACGGCGCAATGGCGAGCGACGCAGATCTGCTGCCGCACTTCGAAGCGGTCGAAGCCGCGCGCCAGAGCCTGGCCAAACCGGTTTCGCTGACCTACTTCGAATTTACGACGCTGGCGATCATGAGCCTGTTCGCGTCGCGCGGCCTCGACGCGGTGATTTTCGAGGTCGGCCTCGGCGGGCGTCTCGACGCGGTCAATATCCTCGATACCGACTGCGCGATCATCACCAGCATCGACATCGATCACACCGACTATCTCGGCGACACGCGCGAGAAAATCGCCTTCGAAAAGGCCGGTATCTTCCGCCCCGGCAAGCCGGCAATCTGCGCGGACCCGGTGCCGCCGCAATCGCTGATCGATCACGCGGAAAAGATCGGCGCGCAATTGTGGCTGTTCGGCCGCGACTTCCGTTACGAAGGCCAAGCCGGCAGCGAGCGTCAGCAGTGGAGCTACGTCGGACCGACGCTGCGGCGCTCGGCGCTCGCCTATCCGTCGCTGCGCGGCGCGAATCAGCTGATCAACACGTCGGCGGCGCTGGCCGGGCTCGAAGCATTGCGCGACCGTCTGCCGGTGTCGGCGCAGGACATCCGGCTCGGCATCGCCAACGTGGATTTGCCGGGCCGTTTCCAGGTGCTGCCGGGCAAGCCGTCCATCGTGCTCGATGTCGGCCACAACCCGCATGCCGCCGCGGTGCTTGGGCAGAATCTCGGCAACATGGGCTTTTTCCCTTACACGTACGCCGTGTTCGGTGCGATGCGCGACAAGGACATCGCCGGCGTGCTCAGTCATCTGAAAGGCGAGATCGATCACTGGTGCGTGACCGATCTGCCGACCCCGCGCGCCGCGTCCGCGCAAGAGCTGGAAACCGCGTTGCGCGAGTTGGGCGTGGACGACAGCGCCGACAGCAGCGTCACGCGTTACTCGACGCCGGCAGAGGCTTTCCAGGACGCGCTAAAACGTGCGTCAGAGAATGATAGAATCGTGGTTTTCGGCAGTTTCTATACGGTAGCGGGTGTGATGGCCTACCGGAAATCGCAGCAACACTGAGCGGGCGCCAGGCTCGAACCAAGCGATTCATGGGAATTTTCTCGTTCGGCAAGAAAGACGACGCGCCTAGCCGGCGCGGCGCAAACACCAGTTCCAATCGGGCCGCCCGCGGTGAGCGCGTCGAGCGGCGTACCCGCCGCACCGAGCGCACCGTCGATGCAGATGCAATGCTGCTCGACCCCACGCTGCCGGAAAAGCAGCGCGCGCGCCGCCGGCTCGTCGGCGCAATCGCACTGGTCGTCGCGGCGGTAATCATTCTGCCGATGGTGCTGGATTCGCACCCGAAGCCCGTCACCGACGACATCTCGATCGACATCCCCAACCGGCCCGCGCCGAGGCTCTCCAGATCCACCGCCAACGAAGACGTGCAAGCTGGCGTCGCGCCGGACAATCCGCCGGCCGCCGACAGCGGCATCGCGGCGTCCAGCCTCGCGCCGGCAGCGACCGCGGCATCCGCGGCGACAACGGCGGCGGCCCCGGCCTCTGCCGCGAAACCAACGCAATCGGCTCAATCGACCGCAGCGAAACAGGGCACGGCCCCGTCCGTCGCCACCGGCACCGTTACCGCCGCGACGCCGAAGCCCGCCGCGAAGCCGCAAACGCAGTCACTTGCTGCCAACCCCAGTCCCGCCGCGCCCGCCAAACAGACGAAACCACCCGCCGCCGCACCGTCGGCATCGACCGACGACGACGCGAATCCGGCCACCGCCAGCGCCGACGCGAACTCCGGCACGCCGGCCTCGCCGCCGGGCAACCGTTTCGCGGTGCAGCTCGGCGCCTTCTCGAACGAAGCGAATGCGCGCAATTGGGCCGCGAAGTTGAAAGCGGCGGGCGTGCCCACATATACCGAGCACCGGAAGCAAGCCGACGGTTCTACGCTGACATTGCTGCGTGCGGGCCCGTTCGCCGACCGCGCCGCGGCCACCGCCGCTGTCGCGAAGGTCCGCGAGGCGGGCCTCGTATCGGGCTCGAACGGCGGCAGCGCACAGTAAGCGAGCGATGTTCACTGCCTTCGACTACGCTGTAATGGCGGTGATCGGTTTGTCGGCGCTGCGAGGCGCCTGGCGCGGTTTGCTGTCGGAAGTGTTTGGTTTGATCGGCTGGGTCGCGGCGTTTTTCGTCGCCTGCGAGTTCGTCGGCTACGTGGTCCCGTACATCCCGTCCACCTGGCCGGGCGGCGCGTTGACGCAGTGGCTGCTGGCTTTTTCGCTCGTGGTGATCGGCGTAGTGCTGGTCGCGAGCGTGGTGAGCGCGCTGCTCAGCCGTCTCGTGCAGGTCACGGGCCTGGGCGGTGCGGACCGCTCGCTCGGTTTGATGTTCGGCCTCGTCCGCGGGGTCGTTCTGGTGCTGATTCTGGTCGCCCTCGCAGGCTTGACCGAACTGCCCAAAGAGGAATTCTGGCGCAACGCGCTGCTTCGTCCATATGCGGTTGCGGGCGTACGCGCGATGAAACCGCTGCTCCCCGAGGCGCTCGCCGCTTACGTCCATGTGGACGATCTGGGCGCCCCGAGCAACGCGCAACAGGACTCCGGCGCATACCGGCTGCCATGACGGCGTAGCGCGTCCCGTCGCATCGAAGCGCGGGCGCGAGCATAGGCACCGGTCGCCATCACGAATTTTGTACCTTTGAAGGACATGCCATGTGCGGCATCGTAGGCGTAGTTTCCCACTCCCCGGTCAACCAGCTGATCTATGACAGCCTGCTGCTGCTGCAGCATCGCGGTCAGGACGCTGCCGGCATCGCGACGGCGAACGGCAGCAATTTCCACATGCACAAGGCCAACGGCATGGTGCGCGACGTGTTCCGCACGCGCAACATGCGTAGCCTGCCGGGCACGACCGGCATCGGCCAGGTCCGTTACCCGACCGCCGGTTCGGCGTCGAGCGAAGAAGAGGCGCAGCCGTTCTACGTGAACGCGCCGTTCGGCATCATCCTCGCGCACAACGGCAACCTGACCAACTGGCAGCAGCTGAAAGATGAGATGTTCCGCATCGATCGCCGCCACGTGAACACCAATTCCGATACCGAAGTGCTGCTCAACGTGTTCGCGCACGAATTGCAACTGTCGAGTTCGGGTCTGCAACTCGATCCGGCCGCGCTGTTCAAGGCGGTATCGGGCGTGCATCGGCGGGTGCGGGGTTCTTATGCGATCGTCGCGCTGATCGCCGGCTACGGTCTGCTCGGCGTCCGCGACCCGTTCGGTATTCGCCCTCTGTGCCTCGGCAAGCTGGAAACGGCTGAAGGCGTCGAGTGGATGCTGGCGTCGGAATCGGTGGCGATCGAAGGCATCGGTTTCGAATTCGTGCGCGACGTGCAGCCGGGCGAGGCGGTTTTCATCGACGCGGAAGGCCAACTGCATTCGCAGCAGTGCGCGACGGCTCCGAGCCTGAACCCCTGCATCTTCGAACTCGTGTATCTGGCGCGTCCGGATTCGGTGCTCGACGGCGTGCCGGTCTACAACGTGCGTCTGCGCATGGGTGACTACCTCGCCGAGAAGATCAAGCGCGAGCTGCCCGACGTCGCGATCGACGTCGTGATGCCGATTCCCGACTCGTCGCGCCCGGCCGCGATGCAGGTCGCGAAGAAGCTCGGCGTCGAGTATCGCGAGGGCTTCTTCAAGAACCGCTATGTAGGCCGTACCTTCATCATGCCGGGCCAGGCGGTGCGCAAGAAGTCGGTGCGCCAGAAGCTGAACGCGATGAACATCGAGTTCAAGGGCAAGAACGTGCTGATCGTCGACGACTCGATCGTGCGCGGCACGACGTCGCACGAAATCGTGCAGATGGCGCGCGATGCGGGCGCGAACAAGGTGATTTTCGCGTCGGCGGCGCCGCCGGTGAAATTCCCGAACGTCTACGGCATCGACATGCCGACGCGCGGCGAACTGGTCGCGCACGGCCGCTCGGACGAGGAAGTCGCGCGCATGATCGGCGCGGATCACCTCGTGTACCAGGACGTCGACGCGCTGAAGCAGGCGGTGCGCGATATCAACCCGGCGCTGAAGGCGTTCGAGGCTTCGTGCTTCGACGGCAACTACGTGACCGGCGACATCACGACCGAGTACCTCGACCGCATCGAAAGCGCGCGTCTCGCGCCGTCGTCGCAATCGGATCGCGATGCCGCGAGCGAAGCGATCGACGGTGGCGGCCCGGCGCGTTCGCAGCTGCATCTGCAACTGTCGGTGGGTTGAGCGCACACACCGCACCTTTCCGCACACGAAGCCCGCTTATGCCGATGCAAAGCGGGCTTTTTTGTTGCTGCCTCATTTAGCCGCCGAGGCAGCGACCGACTCCTGGAGACCAGACCCAACATGGACGACTCCCTGAACCTCGACTTCGACACGCTGGCCGTCCGCTCGGGCACCGCGCGCAGCGACTTCAACGAGCACTCGGAAGCGATCTTCCTCACCTCGAGCTTCGTGTTCGCGAGCGCCGCGGAAGCCGCCGAGCGCTTCAGGAACTCCGAAGACTATTTCACGTACTCGCGCTTCTCGAATCCGACCGTCTCGATGTTCCAGGACCGGCTGGCCGCGCTCGAAGGCGGCGAGGCCTGTATCGCGACGGCGTCGGGGATGGCCGCGATCATGTCGGTCGTGATGTCGACGTTGCAGGCGGGCGACCACCTCGTGAGCTCGCGGGCGCTGTTCGGCTCGACGCTCGGCATGTTCTCGCAGATCTTCAGCAAGTTCGGCATCACGACCACGTTCGTCGATCCGACCGATTTGAACGCGTGGAACGAAGCGGTGCGTCCCGAAACGAAGATGTTCTTCCTCGAAACGCCTTCCAACCCGCTGACCGAGGTTTCGGATATCGAAGCGATCGGCAGGATCGCGAAGGCCGCGAATGCGCTGTTCGTCGTCGATAACTGCTTCTGCAGCCCGGCGTTGCAGCAACCGCTGAAACTGGGCGCGGACGTCGTCATGCATTCGGCGACCAAGTTCCTCGACGGCCAAGGCCGTGTGCTCGGCGGCGCGCTGGTCGGTTCGAAGCAATTCATCATGGAAAAGGTGTTTCCGTTCGTGCGCAGTGCCGGGCCGACGCTGTCCGCGTTCAACGCGTGGGTACTGTTGAAAGGCATGGAAACGCTGTCGCTGCGTGTCGAAAAGCAGTCGGCGAATGCGCTCGAAATCGCGCGCTGGCTCGACTCGCATCCGGCCGTCGATCGCGTGTTCTATCCGGGGCTCGAATCGCATCCGCAGCATGCGCTCGCGATGCGTCAGCAGAAGTCGGGCGGCGCGATCGTGTCGTTCGAACTGAAGGGCGACACGCCGGAACAGATGCGTGCGAACGCATGGCGCGTGATCGACGGCACTAAGGTCTGTTCGATCACCGGCAACCTGGGCGACACGCGTACGACGATCACGCATCCGGCAACGACCACGCACGGCCGCATCACGCCCGAAGCGCGCGCGGCGGCGGGCATCAGCGAAGGTCTGATCCGGCTTGCGGTGGGGCTCGAAAACGCGGCCGATATCCGTGCGGATCTGCAGCGTGGATTAGAAGGCTGACAGGAACCTTCGCCGCCCTCAGTGCCGCAACGCGCGCCACTGCCCGGGCGCCAGCCCAAAACGCCGCGTAAATGCGTGCGTGTAAGCGCTCTGATCGCCGAAGCCAATGTCGAGCGCGATATCGGTCAACGAAAGACGTGGGTCCGCGAGCAGCGTGACCGACGTGTCGAGCCGCAGCCGCTGCAAATAGCGATGCGGTGTCTCGCCGAACGCATCGGTAAACAGTTGGTGAAAACGCCGCATGCCGAAGCCGCAGTGCGCGGCGAGGTCGGCGATCTTCAGCGGCTCGGACAGATGCGCGCGCAGCCAGCGGTCGATGCGCGCGAAATCGAGCCGAACGCCTTCGCTCTGGGCACCGGCGAGCGCCCCGGAATCGACGACCAGCGCGGCGCCCAGACGTGCGGCGGCATCCCAATGGAAGCGACGGTGACCGAAGGCATCGTCTTGCGCTTCGCCCACGCCGCCCGCCGCATGCGCGGCAATCGTGTGCACGAGTTGCGCGAGCGCTGGATCGACGGCCACGGCTCGCGCGCGCTCAAACAGCCGCTCGGGCACCGCCAGCGACGTCGCGGGCAAATCGAGTACGAGCTGCCGGTTGGTGCCGACGCCCGAATATTCGTGCCGCGCGCCGGCCGGGATCAGCCATGCGGAGCCGGCGTCGATCTGCTCCGCGACGCCGTCCACCGCCATCACCATCGCGCCGTCGAGCCCCAGCACGACCTGGTGGAAGTCGTGCACGTCCGACGCTTCGATCGCGCCATAGCAGCGCAGCGAAACGTTAGGGGCAGTGACGGCGGCGTGGCCCATGACAATATTTACGTGCAGCTCAGACTGCGAGCAGTTCGACTTCGAACACGAGCGTCGCGTTCGGCGGAATCACGCCGCCCGCGCCGCGCACGCCGTAGCCGAGTTGCGGCGGAATGGTCAGCTTGCGCTTGCCGCCGACTTTCATGCCTTGCACGCCTTCGTCCCAGCCCTTGATGACCATGCCGCCGCCCAGCACGAACGCGAACGGGTCATTGCGGTCCTTGCTCGAATCGAACTTCTGGCCGTCGGTCAGCCAGCCCGTGTAGTGCACGGTCACGGTCTTGCCGGCGACGGCTTCGGCGCCGGTGCCTTCCACGAGGTCTTCGTACTTCAGGCCGGATTCGGTCGTCACAGTCGACATGCGTTGCTCCTCAGATCAAAAAACGTAAAAGCGACATTGTAGGCGCGTTGACGCCGATCGCCGAATCTTGTCCGGTTCCGCGCATGGCATGCGGATTGCGGCGCGCCTCGCGGTTCGGCCCGGACTGGTCGGTCGGAACGGGATGCCTATAATGAGGCTTCCCCCCATCATCCAGCACTGCCTGAGAGGACTCGATCGTGACTACGTCACCCACCGGGACTGCTGGCGCCCAGCCGGCGTCGGCCGGCTTCGTCATCTCCGAACGCAGCGCGCTGCTGCGCGCGGAAACCGCGTTGTTCATGCGCGATCATGTGCTGTCGCTGGTGTCGCACGACCTGCGCGGTCCGTTGAATGCGATTCATAGCTGGGCGTACGTGCTCGAGCGCAAGCTCGACGCGAACGATCCCAACTCGCAGCGCGCGATCACCGGCATCCGCAGCGGCGTCGATCAGCAGGTGAAGCTGCTCGAGACGATCGTCGACGCGACGCGCGCCGAAACGAAATCGCTCGCGCTCACGTATGAACCTTTTCCGCTGCATCCGCTGCTCGCCGAAACCATCGAGGAAGTCCGCGCCGGCCTCGCCCGCGCGCGCGGCGTCGAAGTGCGGCTCGACTCGCAGATCGCCACCGAGCAACTGAACGGCGACCGCGCTCGTCTCGCCGCCGCGCTGTGGCTGATGCTGACGTTCGCCGTCGAAGCGAGCGCGCGGGGCGCCGAGGTCGCACTGGCCGCGCGCGCGGACAACGGCACATGGCATGCGAGCGTCGCGTACGAGCCGAACGAGGCCGCGTTGAACGACGCGGCGCTGCCGCACGTGCTCGAAGCGTTCGCGCGCAAGCAGGCGGGCGAGCCGCGCGAGGCGAAGCGCATCGCGTGGGTGTTCGCGTTGTGCAAGCGCGTCGCGGAGGCGCATGGCGGCAGCTTCGAGCAAAGCGATTCGACGGAAGCGGGCAGCGTCACCGCGACGCCCGCCACGCTCGTGCTGCGCGTGCCGTTCAGCGCGGCGGTGCCGAAATGAGCGTCGCGCGCGAATGCGTTCGCGCACAATGAAGATTTCATAGGGCTTTCAACCCTATACTGACAACTTTTGTTGCCGGAGCCCGTCGCTTTGATTCAGGTTGTCGCCCTCATCGGTGCAATGTTTCTGGTTGCACTCAATGGCTTTTTCGTCGCTGCCGAATTCGGTCTGGTCAAACTTCGGCAGACCCGCGTGCAAAGCCTCGCCACCCAGCATGGCATGCGCGGCCGTCTGCTCGCGAAGGTGCACGGACAGCTCGACGCATATCTGTCGGCGTGTCAGCTCGGCATCACGCTAGCGTCGCTCGGGCTCGGCTGGATCGGCGAGCCGGCTTTCGCGCAACTGCTGATGCCCCTCTTCTCGTTGATCGGCGTCGAGTCCGAGAGGCTGATCCACGGCATTTCGCTGTTCTTCGCGTTTTCGTGCATTTCGTTCCTGCATATCGTGGTCGGCGAGCTCGCGCCGAAGTCTCTGGCGATCCGCGAGGCGGAGAAAATTTCGCTGTGGGCCGCAACACCGCTGTACGGTTTCTACTGGGCGATGTACCCCGCCATCTGGTTGCTCAACACGAGCGCGAACACGGTGCTGAAGGCCGCGGGCCTCGATACCGACCACGGCCACGACTCGCATTACTCGACCGAGGAACTCAAGCTGATCCTGCGCGGCCGCCGCGCGAACGTCGCGAGCGAACTCGGTTCGTCGACCGGCGCGTACAGCCAGGACGAATGGAACACGATCGCGCATTCTCTCGACTTCTCGCGTATGACCGTATCGGATCTGATGCGGCCGTCGCATGAAATGGTCTGCCTGCGGCGCGATCTGCCGCTGCGCGAGAACATGCAGGTGGTCGCGCGGCACCGCTTCAGCCGCTATCCGCTGTTCGAGGATGCCTCGGGCGAACGCGTGGCCGGCATGATCCATCTGAAGGACCTGCTGCTCGCGCGTCAGGCGGGCAGCACGCTCGAAGACCTGTCGCGCTACGTGCGCCCCGTGCAGTACGTGAAGCCGGACATGCCGGCGCTCGAACTGTTCCGGCGCTTTCGCAAAGGCGCGCCGCACTTCGCGCTGGTCGGCCACAAGAACGAAAAACCGATCGGCTTCCTGACGCTCGACAACCTGCTCGGCGCGCTGGTCGGACAGATCCACGACGAGTTCCGCCAGGGCGACGCCGACTGGACCCGCATGGACGACGGCACGCTGATGGGCAAGGGCAGCTTGCCGGTGGTGTCGCTCGAACGGGCGCTGGGTATCGACATCGACGAGGGCAAGGCCGAGTCCGTGGGCGGCCTCGTGATCCAGGCCCTCAACGATCTGCCCGGCGAAGGGCAGCGCGTCGAGTTCGAAGACTTCGACGTCGTGGTCAAGAAGATGAAGGGACCGCGCATCGTGCTGGTGCGCGTGTATCCGAAGGTGTTCGACGACGAGGGTGGTTGAGGCCCGAGCGGACCCGAAGCCTCCACCCTGTTCATCCGCCTCAGCTTCGAGGCACCCCATCCTCCACCAGCACCGCGACCGGCATCGCGGCGAGCGCGTCGCGCAGATACAGCAGCGCGTGATCGTCGACTTTCGGCGCGGCGGGGCTCAGCCAGTCGAACAGCGCGCGCGCCGACAGATCGGGCGGCATTTCGACGGCCGTATCCGCCCATTGCGCGGATTCGACGAGCGGCAGATCGGCATCGTCGCCAAGCAAGCCCGCAGCCAACCGGCTGGCGATCACTACGGCCCACGCATTGCCGTGGCGCCGTGCAAACGCGATCACATTCGACGCATGCGCGCCGCGCACCGTGAGCGGCAGATACGTGCCCTGACTCAGCAACTCCGGCAGATGCGTGCGCAGCGCCAGCACGCGTTGGATCACCGCGAGCTTCACGCGTCCGTCGCGCCAGTCCGCGAGGAATTCCGACGGCGGCGTTTGCGCTTGGGGCAGCCACGCCTCGCGTTTCGCGAAATCCACGGGCCGCCGATTGTCCGGATCGACGAGGCTGAAGTCCCACAGCTCGGTGCCTTGGTAAAGATCGGGGATTCCGGGTGACGCAAGACGCAGCACCGTCTGCTGCAGACTGTTGAGCGCGCCCGCGCGGCCAATCCGCTCGACGAACGCCGACAGCTCCTTTAGAAAGGCGTCGCGCCGCTGCGGCGCGAGGATGCCGAACAGGAACTCGCGGCAGCCGGCTTCGTAGGCTTCGTCGGGGGCGAGCCAGCTGGTTTGCAGCTTCGCCTCGCGCAGCTCCTTCAACTGCCATTGCGCGACGCGTTCGGCCAGCTCCTTGACGCCGGCTTCGTCGTCGGCACGCAGATCGGGCGGCCAACAACCCACCAGCGTCTGGTACAGCATATCCTCGGCGGCGGGGCCGGGAGCCCATGCGTCGCTCTTGTCCTGGCTCACGCTGCTGATCGGCGTGCCGTCGAGCGCGCGACGCTGCGGCGCGTTCAACGTCGACCACGCACGCAGCGTCGCGCCCCATTCGTCGGCGATCTCACTCAACACCGCGAGCCGCGCGCGCACGTCTTCACCGCGCTTGTGATCGTGCGTGGCGGTCGCCAGCATCGCATGCGGAAAACGTTGCGCGCGCTCGAGATTGCCCGCGTGAAACTGCTCGACCGACAGCGCGAACTCGCCCGGGTCCGAGCCGACTTCGTTGCGCGACAGCAGACGGCCATAGCGATAGCAGGCGGTGTCTTCGATCGCCTTCGCAGCGAGCGGCGCGGTCAGCTGCGAAAACAGCGTTTGCGCGCTGCGCCGGGACGATCCCGCATGCGGCGGCGCGCCGCCGCCTTGCGCCTGCTGCTGCGACTGCGCGCCGGGCCGCGCGGGCGGCGCCTCTTCCGCGCTGCCGCCGAGCCATGCATTCACGCGCTCGAGCGCCGCGTCGTCCGAGCGCGGCAGCGAAGCGCGCGCGCCTGCGAGCGCCTGCTCGAAATAGACGTTGTCGGCGGCGCTGCGCAGTCCACCCAGCGGATACATGCGGTACACGGGGAAATGCACGACCAGTTCGGTCAGCACGCGGCGCAGCGCCGGGTACGTGAAGTCGCGCGTGCTCAGCGAATCGCGTGCGATCCGATGCAGCGCGCGCGCCGCGCGGTCCAGTTCCGCCGAGAAGTTTTCCGCGAGAATCTTGCGCCGTGCAGCGTGCGCTTCATCGGCGAAGCGCGCGCTGCGGCCGGTCAGTTCGGCCCACGTGTTGGCGAGCGGCTCGGCGCCGGCCGGATCGTGCAGCAGCGCGCCGACGTCGCGCATGAAGTCGTAGCCGGTCGTACCGTCGACGGGCCAGTCGTCGCGCAACGGCTCGCCGCGGCCGAGAATTTTTTCGACCACCACGTACGGCGCGGTGTCGCGCAACTCGCTGAGCCGCTGGCGCAAACGCTGGCAGTATTCGCGCGGCTCGGCGAGCCCGTCGATATGATCGATCCGCAAGCCGTCGATGAGCCCTTCGCGGTAGAGGCGAAAGATCAGTGCATGCACCGCCTCGAACACCTCGGGCCGCTCGACGCGCACGGCGGCGAGCGTCGAAATGTCGAAGAAGCGCCGCCAGTTCACTTCGTCGGAGGCGGTGCGCCACCACGCGAGCCGGAAATGCTGCCGCTCGATCAGCCGATGCAGCCGGTCGCGCGTGACCGGATCTTGCGGCGCGTAAGTCTCCAGCACGAACTCGATCGCCGACGCGCCCTCGCGCGCGACGAACTCGCGCAGCGCGTCACGCGCCTCGGCGGCGCGCGGCTGATCGGCGGGCTGCGTCGTGAGTCCGTGAAAGCGATTGGCGAGCGCGCTCAGATCGGCGCGGTCGGCGCCTTGCAGGATCGCCGCGTAATCGACCGGGCAGACCGGGAACACGTGCGGGCCGTAGCCGATATAAAAGCGACCGCTGTCGGCGGCGAAATGCAGCGCGATGCGGCCCGCCACCAGTTCATCGCCGTACGACGCCCCGAGCGTCGGCAGCAGCACCTTGCCGCGCAGCGCGGGATCGGGCGAATGCCAGTCGACGTCGAAATGACGCGCAAACGCGCTGTGGCGGCCCCATTCGAGGATATCGAGCCACCACGCGTTGCTCGAACCGCCGACGCCCATATGATTCGGCACGATGTCGACGATGAGCCCCATGCCGTGCGCGCGCAGCTTGTCGACGAGGCGCTTCAAGCCCGCCTCGCCGCCGTATTCGGCGCTGACCTGGGTGTAGTCGACGGTGTCGTAGCCGTGCATCGAGCCGGGCTCGGCCGTCGTGATCGGCGACGCGTACAGATGGCTGATGCCGAGCGCGGCGAAGTATTCGACGTGGCGCACGGCGTCGTCGAACGTGAAGCCCCGATGGAACTGGAGGCGCAGTGTGGAGCGTGGGACGGTCATGGCGTGTCGGGCTCCGCGGAAGTGTTCGGTGAAGGCGCGGCGGCGCGGCGAGCGCCGTCGACGGCCAGCAGTCGGTCGGTGAAGACGGGGTCGTCGAACATCGCGTCGATGGGCAGCGCCATGCGGCGGCGCCAGTTCGGATGTTCGTCGATCGAGCCCGGCAGATTCGGCTGCTCGGCAAGCGCGAGCAGGTCTTCGAGCGGGAACGTGACGAGCGGCCCGGGCGTCGCGGCGACGAATGCGAGCGCTTCGTCGACCGGCGGGTTGTCGGCGTCGGGCGGCGCGACGCCGGGTGCGGCCACGCCCGCTCGCTGGAACGCGCGCCACAAGTCGGCGCGCTGCTGCGCGCGCTCTTCGAGCGCCGCGTCTTCGGGGTCGCGGCCGTCGGCGCGCGCCATCGTCTGGCCGATGCGGTTGCGCCACATGATGTCGCTGCCGCGCCACCAGCCGGCGACTGTTGGCAGATCGTGCGTGGTCGTGGTGGCGACCGCATAGCGGTCCCACTCGGCCGGCGCCTTGAAGCCGTGGCCGTCGGGCGCGGCTTCGAACCACAGCACGCGAATCCCTTCGATGCCGTGCTCGTCGAGCCGCTCGCGAAAACCGGACGGCACGGTGCCGAGATCCTCGCCGATCACGATCGCGCGATGCCGCCACGATTCGAGCGCGATCAGCCGCAGCAGGTCTTCGAGCGGATAGCGCAGATACGCGCCGTTGCGCGCGCTTTCGCCTTCGGGCACGAGCCACAGACGCCGCAAGCCGAGAATGTGATCGATGCGGATGCCGCCGGCATGCGCGAACGCCGCGCGCAGCATGTCGATGAACGCGGCGAAGCCTTGCGTGCGCATCGCGCGCGGCGAAAAGGTGGTGAGTCCCCACGACTGGCCGGCCTGGTTGAACAGATCGGGTGGCGCGCCGACCGACACGCCCTGCAGCATGTCGTCGGGGTAGGACCATGCATGACTGCCTGCGCTGTCGCAACCCACCGCGAGATCGGCGATCAGGCCGACCGCCATGCCGGCTTCGCGCGCGGTCTGCTGCGCGTGCAACAGGCCGCGCGATGCCAGCCACTGCAGGAACAGATGAAAATCGACCTCGTTGCGATGCGCGGCAGCGAACGCGTCGACTTCGGGGCTGCGCGGGTCGCGCAACGCGTCGGGCCAATTGCGCCAATGGCCGTCGCCGCCTTGCGCGAGTTGCGCGGCTTGCAGCGCTTCGAAGCGCGCGTGATCTTCGAGCGCGCGCCCCGCGCGTTCGCAGAAGCCGTGAAATTCGAGTGCTCGCGGCGAGTGCTGCGGGCGCTCGTTCGCGTTGAACTGCTCGTACAGCGCGCGCAATATCGTGAGTTTCAACGCTGTCGCGTGCGGCCAGTCGATCAGCGGTAGGTCTTCTAATTTCGACGATGCGTTGCCGGCCTGCGCCGATGCCGATGCGCACGCGTGGGCGCCGAACACCGCCGCCGGATCGATATGTGTGACGTTGAGCCACAAACGCGACGACGGTGCGTACGGGCTGAAGCGCTCGGGCTGTGCGCTGAACATTGCGTGGGTCGGACTGACGGCGAGCGCGTGCGCGCCGCGCTGCGCGCCGTGCCGTGCAAGCTGCGCGAGCGCCGTGTAATCGCCGATGCCGCCATCGCCGACGCGACGCAAGCCATAGAGCTGCGCGGCGATGCCCCACAGGGGCGGCATGGGCGGCACGCCTTTGCGTTCGCCATCGCCATCGCCGCCGTGCAGCGTGCGCCATGCGTCGGCGACGGTGTAGCAGCGCGGCGGCGCGACCGCGAGCGTCATGCGCTGGTCGTTGATCACGAGCGTGTGATAGCCGGCTTCGTCGATCGGCGCGAGCAGCGCTTCCTCGCCTTTCGGCGCGGTGAAGCGGCCGTCGATGATCGCGCCGCTCTCCAGCTCGATCCGGTAATGGCTGCCCGACTTGACCGCGGCCGCCGGCAGCGCGATGCCACGCCCGATCACCGCGGTCATCAGCGGCGGCAGCCTGCGGCCCGATAGTTCGGCCTCCAGGGCAGCGGCGCTGTGGCGGATATCGGTGGCATTGCCGCACGGCAGACCCATGCGTTCGAGCAGCGTGCCAAGTGTCTTCTCGGGCACGTGCTGCGTGTTGTGGTGCGCGTCCTGCCACTCCACCTCGAAGCCTGCGCGGGTGGCGAGCGCGGCGAGCCGGTCGTTGGGGCGTCGGGTCGTCACGCGCGCTGCTCCTCGTGCGACGCGATGCGCGCGTCATGGCGGCTCGCGAATTCGTTGATGTCGCCGGTCAGCCATGCGATGCACGCATCAGCGGGCAATACCCGCGCGTCGGCCTGCTCGCGCGCGCGTGGCGGCGTCTCGAAAACGATCTTGCCGGCGGGGATGTCGTCGAATGCGACGTTCTGTTGCGACAGATTCAGCGCGATCGACAGCGTCTCGCCATCACCGAGTTTCCAACGCGCGACCAGCGCGTTCGCGTCGCCGCCACCCGCGTCGCGCAGCACGGTCGCGCCGCACGCCTTCGTATGTTTCAGGCGCGGCGTGATCAGCTTCGCGCGCACCGCGAGCGCGGACTTGTAGTAGTGCATCCAGTCGAGCCGATCCGGTGTCGGCTTCGCATCGGGCGCGGGTGGCGACGACGCGGCGAAGGTCTGGGCATCGTTCGGATCGGGAATCTGCGCGCGGCTTTTCTCGTCGCTGAACGCGGCGAAGCGCGCGAATTCACGGCGTCGCCCTTCGCGCACGGCATCGGCGAGAGCGCCGGTGTAATCGGTGAAAAACAGGAACGGTTGCGTCGAGCCGTATTCTTCGTCCATGAACAGCAGCGGAATCTGCGGCGACAGCAACAGCAACGCGGTCGCGGCGCGCAGCGCGTCGTCCGAAGTCAGCTTGCGCAGACGTTCGCCGAACGCACGGTTGCCGACCTGATCGTGGTTCTGCAAAAACATCACGAACGACGTGGGCGGCAGATGCGCGCTCGCTTCGCCACGCGGCGCACCATCGTGCAGCGGCGACGGCTCGCCCTGATACGCGAAGCCTTCGGACAGCACGCGCGCGAGCCGGCGAATCGGTTCGCTCGCATACGCGTGGTAATAGCCTTCGGTTTCGCCGGTCAGCAGCACGTGCAGCGTGTTGTGCGCGTCGTCGTTCCATTGCGCGTCGAAATGCGCGTCGAGCAGGCTCGCGCTGTTGTGCTCGTTTTCGAGCACCAGATGCACGTGGCGGCCATGCTGCACGCGCGCGCGGATATGGTCCGACAGCTCGCGCAGCCACGCGGGGTTGTCGATCGCATGCACCGCGTCGAAGCGCAGTCCGTCGAAGCGGTACTCGTTGATCCAGTAGACCGCGTTGTCGGTAAAGAAGTCGCTGACTTCGCTGCGCTCGAAGTCGATCGCGGGGCCCCATGGCGTGTTCACTCCCGCGCGGAAAAACGGCTCTGCGTACGTATGCAGATAGTTGCCGTCCGGTCCGAAGTGGTTGTAGACGACATCGAGAAACACCATCAGGCCGACACCATGCGCGGCGTCGATCAGTGCCTTCAGTTCTTCGGGACGGCCGTAGGCGGAATCGGGCGCGTACGGCAGCACGCCGTCGTAACCCCAGTTGCGACCGCCGGGAAAGTCGTTCAACGGCATCAGTTCGATTGCGGTGACGCCGAGCGCGGCGAACTCCGGCAGGCGTTTTTGCACGCCCGCATAGCCGCCCATTGCACCGACGTGCAATTCGTACAGTACCGTTTCTTCCCAGGGCCGGCCGTGCCATTCGGTGTGTTCCCAGTGGTACGCGCGCGGATCGATGACCTCGCTCGGGCCATGCACGTCCCGCGGCTGGAATCGCGAGGCCGGATCGGGCACTGTCTGCTTGCCGTCGAGCTGGAACCGATACAGCGTGCCCGCACCGGCCTCCACGGTGGCCTCGAACCAGCCGTTGCCGGTCGGCGCCATGTCGTGCGTACCTTGCGCGTGGCCGCTTTCGATGACCACCTGCACGCTGTTGCACGACGGTGCCCAAAAACGGAACCGCGTGCGCGGTCGCGTGCCGCTCGCGCCGATCAACTGCGCGCTGAACGGCAGGCAGTGCGCGTGATGATGCGTGTGAGGATCAATCGGACTATCGGACATGTCTTCACCATTCGACTCTGCAAACGCGCCTGGATAGCAAGGTGACGCGACGCAAGCATTGCGTTGCAACATTCTTGCCACCTCGGCTGCGTTGCGATTTGTCCACGCTCAAACTATGTCGCCGCAGTGCATCGTTCATTGCGAACCATCGTCGTTTGGTGGCTGCGCGCCGGGGTCGGGCGGCAGCGCGGTCAACAACCGCGGCCCGTGCTGCGCGCCGGCCACCCAGCCGGCTTGCCAATCCGCTTCGCCGGTCGGCTGCGCGGCGAGTATCACGAGGCCGTGTGCGCCGACCTCGAGTTCGGCCGTCGCTAGCCGCTGCGGCGCGCGGTCCGGATCGGCGGTGTCCAGCAGCACATGCCATTCCAGGTGCGGCGCGGGAGGCGAGAACTGCAGCGGTTCGTCGTGAGCGTTGAGCATCAATAACAATACTTCGGTTTCGCCATTCAGGCCCGGTCCCGCGCGACGCAATGTGAACGCACGGCCCTCCGGGTCCTGCCACGCTTCGATCGTCAGCGGATCGCCGTGTTCGTCGAACCAGCCGACGTCGAACAGGCCGGGCAGCACCTCACGGTCGCCGAACAGAAAGCGCGTTTCACGCAACAGCGGGTGGCGCTTGCGCAAGCCGATCACGCGCGCGACGAACTCGGTCATGCGCCGGCCTTCCGGCGAATCCGCAAGGTCCCAGTCGATCCAGGATAGGTCGTTATCCTGACAGTAAGCATTGTTGTTGCCGCGCTGGGTGCGCAGCGCTTCGTCGCCGGCGAGCACCATCGGGGTGCCGAGCGCGATCATCAGTGTCGCGATCAGCGAGCGCGACACGCGGCGGCGCGTGGCGAGAATCGCGGGGTCGTCGGTCGCGCCTTCGACACCCCAGTTGCGGCTGCAATTCTCGTTGTGGCCGTCGTTGTTGTCTTCCTGGTTGGCTTCGTTGTGCTTCTGCTCGTACGCGGTGACATCGGCCAACGTGAAGCCGTCATGCGACGTGACGAAGTTGAGCGATGCCCAAGGCTTGCGATGCCGCCGGTTGAACAGATCGGCCGAACCGGTCAGGCGCGCGGCGAGGTCGGGCCGCAGGCCGGCGTCGCCGCGCCAGAACCGTCGCACCGTGTCACGGAAACGGTCGTTCCATTCGCTGAAACCCGGCGGATGATTGCCTAGCTGATAGCCGCCAGGGCCGAGATCCCAGGGCTCGGAAATCAGCTTGCGTTGCGACAGCACCGGGTCCTGGCGCAACGCGTCGAACAGGCCCGAACCCGGGTCGAAGCCGTGGCTTTCGCGCCCGAGCGTCACGCCGAGATCGAAACGGAAGCCGTCGATGTTGAACGCGGTCGACCAGTAGCGCAGCGAATCCATCACCATCTGCATCACGCGCGGATGGGGCAGATTGACCGTATTGCCGCAGCCGGTGTCGTTGATATGGTGACGCTCGTCGCCGGGGATCAGCCGGTAGTAGCTGGCGTTGTCGAGGCCGCGCCATGAGACGGTCGGGCCCATCTCGTTGCTTTCGCAGGTGTGGTTGTAGACCACGTCGAGAATCACCTCGATGCCGGCCGCGTGAAGTTGCCGCACGGCGATGCGCATTTCGTCGAGCCGGTGCGTGCTCAGGTAGGTCGGCTCCGGCGCGAAGAACGCGGCCGTGTTGTAGCCCCAGTAGTTGCGCAGGCCGCGCTCCACGAGGAAGCGGTCGTTCAGAAACGCGTGCACGGGCAGCAGCTCGACCGCGGTCACGCCAAGCTTCAGCAGATGCTCGATGAACTCGGGCGCCGCGAGCGCCGCGAACGTGCCGCGTTCATGCTGGCGCAGGTCGGAGCGCAGCATCGACGCTCCGCGCAAGTGCGTTTCGTAGATCACGGTTTCGCCCCACGGCACGTCGGGACGCCGGTCGTGCGACGAGTCGAACGCCTCGTCGACGACAACGCACTTGGGCATCGCGGGCGCGGAATCGCGCCGGTCGATCGAAAGGTCCGCGCGATTCGAATGCACGCGATAGCCGAACAGCGCGTCGGACCAGCGAAACTGCCCGACGAGCTTGCGCGCATACGGGTCGAGCAGCAGCTTGTGCGGATTGAAGCGATGCCCGAAATGCGGCTGATACGGCCCGTGCGCGCGAAAGCCGTACGCGGTGCCAGGATGCGCGTTCGGCAGATAGCCGTGCCAAATCTCGTCAGTGCATTCGGGCATGGCGAAGCGGCGGATCTCCTTGCGTCCAGTGGAATCGAACAGGCACAGCTCGATTTTTTGCGCATTGGCCGAGAACACCGCGAAGTTGACACCCAGCCCGTCCCAGCTCGCGCCGAGCGGATACGGTGAGCCGGGCAGCAACCGGTCGGGCAACGCATGCGACATGTTTTCCCTTTCCTGTTCTGATTGTCGAGCTAGAGCCCGGGTCTGTCCGAGTCTTCATGCAACGGGGGCGCGGCGCTTGCCTTCGCGCCGCGCGCCTGTGCTGCGGCACGTTTCGTTAGTCCGCGCGCAAGACGATCGTTGCGAGTGGCGGCAAAGTCAGCGCGGCCGAATGCGGCCTGCCGTGGCTCGATAGCTGGTCGGAATGGATCAGCCCGCCGTTGCCGATGTTCGAGCCGCCGTATACGGCCGCATCGGTATTGAGGACTTCCACCCAGCGCCCGCCGCGCGGCATGCCGAGCCGATAGCCGAGTCGCGGCACCGGCGTCATGTTGCACACCACGACGAACTCCTGGCCCGCGCCGTCGGTGCGCCGATAGGCGAACACGCTGTTGGCGCTGTCGTCGCCGATCAACCATTCGAAGCCGCCCGGTTCGCTGTCGAGTAGATGCAGCCCCGGCTCGTTGCGATACAGATGGTTCAGGTCGCGCACCAGCAACTGCACGCCGTGGTGGGCCGGATCGTCGAGAAGATGCCAATGCGGCGAGCCGTCATGGTCGAACTCCGCCATCTGGCCGAATTCGCCGCCCATGAACATCAGCTTCTTGCCCGGGTGCGTCCACATGAAACCGAAATACGCGCGCAGATTCGCGAAACGCTGCCAGCGGTCGCCGGGCATCTTGCCGAGCAGCGAGCCCTTGCCGTGCACCACCTCGTCATGCGACAGCGGCAGCACGAAGCGCTCGGAATACGCGTACACCATGCCGAACGTCATGTTGTGGTGGTGATACTGGCGATACACCGGGTCTTCGTGCATGTAGTGCAGCGTGTCGTGCATCCAGCCCATGTTCCACTTGAAGTCGAAGCCGAGACCGCCATCCGCGACGCGCGCGGTGACGCCCGGCCATGCGGTCGATTCCTCGGCGACCGTGATCGCGCCGGGTGCGCCCGGCACATAGCGGACTTCATGATTCAAGCGCTTCAGGAACGCGATCGATTCGAGATTCTCGCGGCCGCCATAGATGTTCGGCACCCACTCGCCGGCCGCGCGCGAGTAGTCGCGATACAGCATCGACGCGACCGCATCCACGCGCAGGCCGTCGACGTGATAGCGCTGCAGCCACGCGAGCCCCGACGCGATCAGGAACGCGCTGACCTCGTTGCGGCCGAGGTTGTAGATCATCGTGTTCCAGTCCTGGTGATAGCCCTCGCGCGGGTCGGCATGTTCGTAGAGCGGGGTGCCGTCGAAATCGATCAGGCCATGCGCGTCGTTCGGGAAATGCGCGGGCACCCAGTCGAGAATCACGCCGAGCCCCGCTTCGTGCGCGCGATCGACGAAACGCGCGAACTGCTCGGGCTTGCCGAAGCGCGCGGACGGCGCGAACTGTCCGAGCGGCTGGTAGCCCCACGAGCCGCCGAACGGATGCTCGGCGATCGGCAGAAATTCGATGTGCGTGAAGCCCATGCTCTTCGCGTACGGAATCAGCCGCTCGGCGAGCTCTTCCCAGACGAGACCGCGCTGGCCTTCCTCGGCGATGCGCAGCCACGACTCCGCGTGCACTTCATAGATCGCGATCGGCGTGCGCGCGGTCTGCTTGCCGGCGCGCGACTGGATCCACTCGTGATCGGTCCAGGGAAACTGCTCGATCTCGTCGACGTGCGCGACGATCGACGCGGTGCCCGGCGGCTTTTCCGTCTGCATCGCGCACGGATCGGCCTTCAAAGGCAGCGGATGGCCGTCGCGCGACAGCAGCTCGTACTTGTAGCGCGTGCCGGCGCCGACGCGCGGCACGAACAGCTCCCACACACCCGCCTCGTGACGCAGCCGCATCGGATGACGGCGGCCGTCCCACGCGTTGAAGTCGCCGACCACCGACACGCGCCGCGCATTCGGCGCCCACACGGCAAAACGCACGCCCGGCACGCCGTCGATGTCGACTGGCCGCGCGCCCAGACATTCGAGCACCGCGTACGGATCGCCGTGTGCGAGACGTTGGAGCGGCTCGTCGCCGAGCACCGGACCGAACGAATAGGTATCCTCCACTTCCTGCACGACGCCATGCCAGTCGATGCGCAAGCGATACGGCATCGCCGACGTGATGCGGCCCGCGAACAGGCCAGGCCGCAATTGCTCGAGCTCGCCGAGCGTCGCGCCATCGGCGCGCGAAATCACGGTGACGTGCGCGGCATTCGGCAGCAGCGCGCGCACGATCGGACCCGCGTCCGTCTGATGCAGCCCCAGCTGCGAAAACGGATCGGGGTGGCGCGCTTCGACGAGCGCGTCGATATCGACGGGTTGAAGGCCTGCGGCCGGATCATGCTCACTCATAGTCGCCCTCGGCCGGGTTGGGCGGCGTAGCGGAGCCGGACACCCGGGTTGATGGATCGTAATGCGGCGGTGCGCCGGTGTCGCCGAGCAGACGGCTCGTGAGCGCGGCGAGGCCGCGCACCGGTAAGCCGAGCCACGTCGGCCGGTTGGCCGCCTCGTAGCGAATCTCGTAAGCGGCCTTCTCGATCAGGAACAGATCGAGCAGCGCCTCTTCGGATTCGGGCGCGACGAGCGGTTCCGACGACTGCGCGGCGGCCGCCCGGTATTCGGCGAGGAACGCCGCGGTCGCGTGGGAGCGGAAGCGCTCGAACAGAGCACGCTTGCGATCGGCGGTCTGTTGCGGCGCGCTTTCGGTGGTCGATTGCGCGGCCGCGCTCGCATACGACAGCGAGCGCATCAGACCGGCCACGTCACGCAACGGGCTCGATTTCTGGCGACGCTCCTCGAGCGAACGCGCGGGCTCGCCCTCGAAGTCGATCAGATACGCGTCGCCGTGCGCGACCAATACCTGACCGAGATGGAAGTCGCCGTGGATGCGGATGCGCAACGCCCCCGCGTCGCCCGGCACGAGATTGTCGACCGCCTTGACCAGCGCGGCGCGCCGATCGATCAGACTTTGCGCGAGCCCCTTCGTGTCCGCGTCGCTCATCTCCGCGATGCGCGGCGCGAGCAGATCGAGCGCGCTCGCGAGCATCGTCTGCGTTGCGTCGACCCATGCTCTCACCTGCTCGGCGTTGGCATGTTCCGGCGCGAACGCGGGGTCGTCGCTCGGCGTGGCGAGCGCGACGTGCAGCTCGCCGAGCCGTCGGCCGATGATGCCCGCGAGTTCGCCGTAGCCGTCCAGCAGAATCGACTCGTTCGTGCGGTCGGGTGCGGTCTGCGTTTCGGTGTCGACCGCGATCGCGAGTTCGTCGACCGAGCGGCGCAGATAATCGAGCGACCAGTTCCACGCATCGCCCTGATTGTCGATAAAGCCCTGCAGGATCGCGAGCGTATGCGGCACGCCCTCGGGATCGACGCGCACCACTTCGCCATACAGCGGCGCGGTGTTCGCATAACCGAGCTGCGTCAGATAGCGGCTGATTTCCGCTTCCGGATGGATGCCGCTGACGAGCCGCCGCACCAGCTTCAGCACCGCCGCATCGGCGATGATGAGCGAGCTGTTGCTCTGCTCGGCCGCAAGCCACCGAATCTCGGGCCGCTCGCCGAGATTGTCGAGTTCGGCGAAGCGCTCGGTCGGCAGGAACTTGATTTCGCTCTTCTGCACGGTCGGCACGACCGCGTGTTCGCGCATCTTGCGCAGCACGTTGTGCGCGAAGATCGGCAGCGAGAACGCGTCGGTCAGATGGCCGACGTTGCGGCCGCGCCGCACGCGCGCCAACGCGAGTTGCAGGAATAGCGGCGTGGTGGTTTCGCCGCCCCACGTGATCGCGATCGGCACCACGTAGCGCTCGGTGTGATCGCCGACGTCCGCTTCGATT
Organism: Paraburkholderia sp. BR13444; assembly: GCF_040948755.1. Lineage (NCBI taxonomy): Bacteria > Pseudomonadati > Pseudomonadota > Betaproteobacteria > Burkholderiales > Burkholderiaceae > Paraburkholderia > Paraburkholderia sp. BR13444. The sequence goes on from NZ_JBFPKM010000014.1 coordinate 68,270, forward strand.
TCAGTGAATGCGAAGCCGCCGTTCGGAATCGTGGTCAGAGCGGCGAGCCGCACCGCATGCATCTTCTGATCCTTCGACGCGAACCAGCGGCGCCGGCTCAGCCACGACGGCAGCACTTCGGATTCGAGCAGCCGCACGTTTTCGGGTGTCGGCCCGGTCTGCCCCTCGCGGATCACGATCGTGACGAACTCGGGCAGCGGCTCGGAATGCGCCTGCGCCCACGTCGGACGCCCACCGCCTTCGCACAGCATGAACCACAGGAAGCCGTACGGCGGGAACGTCAGCAGATAGGTCAGCTGGCCGATCGCGGGGAACACCGAATCGGCGGTCATCTCGATCGGCACGAAGCCGTTGAATTCGGACAGGTCCAGCTCGACCGCCTGCGGCGCGCGCGACAGATTCGCGACGCACAGGATCGGCGCCTCGCCGGGCATCTCGCGCAGATACGCGAGAATCTTGCGGTTTTCCGGCTTCAGAAAGCGGATCGTGCCGCGCCCAAAGGTCTGCTTCGCGCGCCGCGTCGCCAGCATGCGGCGCGTCCAGTTCAACAGCGAATGCGGGTCGCGGCTCTGCGCTTCGACGTTGACCGCGTCGAAGCCGTACAGCGTACCCATCACGGGCGGCAGCACCAGTTGCTCGGGGTCGGCGCGCGAGAAACCGCCGTTGCGATCCGACGACCACTGCATCGGCGTGCGCACGCCGTCGCGGTCGCCGAGGTGGATGTTGTCGCCCATGCCGAGTTCGTCGCCGTAGTAGATGACGGGGGTACCGGGCATCGACAGCAGCAGCGAGTTGATCAGCTCGATGCGGCGGCGGTCGCGCTCCATCAGCGGCGCGAGACGGCGGCGAATGCCGAGATTCAAACGTGCGCGGCGATCGCTCGCATAGGTGTTCCACAGATAGTCGCGCTCGGAATCGGTGACCATTTCGAGCGTCAGCTCGTCGTGATTGCGCAGGAAGATCGCCCACTGGTTCGAATCGGGGAGGTCCGGCGTCTGCTTCATGATGTCGGTGATCGGGAAGCGGTCCTCGCTCGCGATCGACATATAGATGCGCGGCATCAGCGGGAAGTGGAACGCCATATGGCATTCGTCTTCGTTGCCGAAGTACTCCTTCACGTCCTCGGGCCACTGGTTCGCCTCGGCGAGCAGCATCCGGTTCGGATACTCGGCGTCGATGGTCGCGCGAATCCGCTTCAGGATCTCGTGCGTTTCCGGCAGGTTCTCGTTGTTGGTGCCTTCACGCTCGACCAGGTACGGCACCGCATCGAGCCTTAGCCCATCGATGCCCATGTCGAGCCAGAAGCGCATCACCTGCAGCACCTCTCTCATCACTGCCGGATTGTCGAAGTTCAGATCGGGCTGGTGCGAGTAGAAGCGGTGCCAGTAGTACGCGCCCGCAACCGGATCGTGGGTCCAGTTCGACGGTTCCGAGTCGATGAAGATGATGCGCGTCTCCGCGTACTTCTGATCGGTATCGGACCACACGTAGTAGTTGCGATAGTTCGAGCCGGCCTTCGCGCGCCGTGCGCGCTGGAACCACGGATGCTGATCCGACGTGTGATTGATGACGAGCTCGGTGATCACGCGGATGCCGCGCGCGTGCGCTTCCTGGATGAAGCGCCGCACGTCCGCGAGCTGACCGTAGTCGGGATGCACGTTGCGGTAGTCGGCGATGTCGTAGCCGTCGTCACGGCGTGGCGACGGATAGAACGGCAGCAGCCAGATCGCGTTGACGCCGAGCTCGGCGATATAGTCGAGCTTGGCGATCAGGCCGGGGAAATCGCCGACGCCGTCGTTGTTCGCATCGAAAAACGACTTGATGTGCACCTGGTAGATGATCGCGTCCTTGTACCACAGCGGATCGTCGCTGAGCGCCGCGGGCTTGCCGCGCCGGCGCGTGCGTACCTTCGCCGCGGTGCCGACGGCCGTGGCCGTTTGCGCCTCGTGCGTGGATTGGGCTGGATCGTCGCGCTTCATGTTCCACCTTCCATCCAGGTTGGGGTGACAGCGTCTGCGTGAAGAGTGCTGTCGTGTTCGTGGTCGCTGTCCTCCGGGCGATCGGCGGGCAGGCCGCCTAGCGGCGCGATGCGCCAGATCGAGAACGGTTGGCCCGAGCCGAGCCGCACGTGCTGCCAGCGTCCGTGCCATTCGAAGCGTGCGCCGGTCATCTGGTCGATCACTTCGAGCGCGGCGTGGTCGTCCAGATGCCAGCGCTGGAACGTGTCCCACGACAACTCGATGTCCGCGCCCTGCTCGTTGAACGGATCGAGATTGATCGCGACGACGATCACGTTGTCGCGCGACTCGGTCGCTTTCTCGAAGAACAGGATGTGATCGTTGTGCGCGGTGAGGAACGTGAGACCGAGATGCGTTTGCAGCGCCGGATTCGCGCGCCGGATGCGATTCAGTGCGGTGATCTCGCCGACGATATTGCCGGGCCGGTGCCAGTCCCACGCGCGCAACTGATACTTCTCGGAGTCCAGGTACTCTTCGCTGTTCGGCAGCGCGGTGGCCTCGCACAGTTCGAAGCCGCTATACACGCCCCACAGACCGGCGAGTGTCGCGGCCAGCGACGCGCGGATCAGAAAGCCCGTGCGTCCCTGCGATTGCAGATGGCGCGGGTTGATGTCCGGCGTATTGACGAAGAAGTTCGGCCGGTAGAAATCGCGCGCGCCGGTCTGCGTGAGCTCAACCATGTACTCGGTGAAGTCGCGCTTCGACTCGCGCCACGTGAAGTACGTGTACGACTGCGAGAAGCCGATCTTGCCGAGCCGGTTCATCATGCGCGGCCGCGTGAACGCTTCCGCGAGGAAAATGACATCAGGGTGGCGCGCGCGCACGTCGGCGATCATCCATTCCCAGAACGGCAGCGGTTTGGTGTGCGGATTGTCGACGCGGAAAATGCGCACACCCGCGTCGACCCAGAACAGGATCACGTCGCGCAACGCGAGCCACAGGTCGGGCTTCGCATCGCGCGCGTAGAAGTCCGGGTTGACGATGTCCTGATACTTCTTCGGCGGATTCTCGGCGTAGCGCAGCGTGCCGTCGGGGCGCCACGCGAACCACGTCGGATGCTCCTTCAGCCACGGGTGATCGGGCGAGCACTGGATCGCGAAGTCGAGCGCGATTTCGAGGCCGTGCGCATGCGCGGCGGCGAGCATCGCCTTGAAATCGTCGAGCGTGCCAAGCTGCGGATGCACGGCGGTGTGGCCGCCTTCGGCCGCGCCGATCGCATACGGACTGCCCACATCGCCCGGCTGCGCGGTCAGCGTGTTGTTGCGGCCCTTGCGGTTCGCGAGGCCGATCGGATGAATCGGCGGGAAGTACAGCACGTCGAAGCCCATGTCGCGGATGCGCGGCAGTTTCGCGGTGACGTCCGCGAACGTGCCGTGGCGCGATTCGTCGTCGCTCATCGAGCGCGGGAAGATTTCGTACCAGCTCGCGAAATAGGCGGCGGTGCGTTCCGCGTCGATCTTGTAGGTGACCTGATCGCGGCTCAGAAACGGCCGGTGGCGCGCGGCGGTCATCGCTGCCGCGGTGGCGGGCGCGAGAATCAGCGCGAGCTTCTGTTCGGCGTCGGCCTTCTGGAAGTCGCGCACGATGTGTTCGAGCTGTTCCTTGTCCGCGCCTTCGCCGGTCTCGACTTCGGCGAGCACGAGCGCGAACAGGTGCGCGGCTTCGTCGAGTTCGATCTCGACGGTCTGATTCGCCTTCAGCTTCTTCTGGATGTGCTCGACCAGCGATGCAAAGTCGTCGCGCCACGCGATCACGGTGAATTCGTAGCGACCGATCCGCTCGAGCGGAATGCGCGCGCTCCACAAGTCGAGACCGGCCGGCGGTGCGGGCGACATCAGTTCTTCGTGCCACGCGGTTTCGTCGGCCGCGCGCCACAGCACGGCGGCCGCGATCTTGTCGTGACCTTCGGCGAAGATCGCCGCGCGAATCTCCGCGCGCTCGCCGACGCTGCGCTTGGCCGCGAAGCGGCCGTTTTCGACCGACGGCGACACGCTCTCGATCGCGACGCGCGGCGCCTCGATCGCGTCGAGCACGGTCTTGTGGCCGCTGCGCTTGCTGTTCGACTTGTCGATGGGCGGCGCGAGGTAGATCGGCTGTTCCGCGAACGCACGCAGCAGCCGCACCGCGCCGGGCGCAAGCGCGAACGGCGCGAGGGCCGCGGGTTCGTTTCGGCCGCGTGCATCGAGCGGCACGAAGCGCGTAAAGCTGCCCGGCACGCCCGCGAGGAAGCGCGCGGGATCGACCCGCACTGGCGCGCCGAGTTCGGGATTCACGGCGATCAGGAGTGCTTCGCTGGCGTCGCGCAGATCGGCCGCGTCGGCGCGCAGCAGAACCGCGGCCGATGCCCCGGGTCCGCTCAATTGGCGCAATTCACCGTTGGCGTGCAGCGTCGGCGTATTGCGCGCGAAGTCGTTCGCTTGAGTGACGGCGGCGCTCAGATCGAAGCGGCGCGACTGCACCGCGCGCGCGAACTGCGCGGCGTCGCCGCGCGTTTGCGACATCGGTTCGGCGATGCCGTATTCGAAGCCCATCGGCATCATCCAGCCGCTGCCCACTGCAACCGACGTGAACAGCGCGCGTCGATACGCCCGCTCGACGATCGCCGCATCGTGCACGTCGCTCAACTCGGCGGCGAGGCGCGTGCCGTACGGCGCCTCGGGAAAGGCGATCGGCGCGCCGACGCGCGCGAGCGCCGCATGCTCCTCGGCCATCCAGCTCGAACGGAAGTCCCACCAGCGCACCGACGAAAACGCGCTGTCGAAGCCGGCTGCCTCGAGCCCGGGCAGATCGCCGCGCGCGAGGCCCGGCGTGGCCGCGAGAAAGCGCACGTGCGGATGCTTCGCACGCACTTCATCGCCGAGCTGACGCCATACGGCAGCCGGCACGCGATGCGGCGAATCGAAACGGAAGCCGCCGACCCCCGCCTCGGCGAGCGCGAGCAGTTGCTGGGCCCACCAGACGCACAGCGGGGCACTCGTCGCAGGGTCGTCGAAATTCGCGTAGGCGACGTTGTCTTCGCGATGCACGTGGCGCGGATCGAGCCGCGCGAGCTCGGACTCGCGCGCGTGAAACCAGTCCGAATGTTCGCTGTACAGCACGCCGTCGGCGGCCACGCGGTCGATCACCAGATCGATCAGGAGCGTCAGATTATTGCGGCGCGCGGCATCGGCGAGCATGCGCACGGCGTCGGGCACCGAATGCTGTGCCTCGAACACCGGATGCAGCCGCGCGTGATTGCCAACCACCTGAGCGTGGCCCGCCTGGCCCGGCTCGAACAGCCCGGCGATCAACGCGTGATCGAAGCCGAGCCCGGCCGCGTGAGCGAACTGCGCGGGCCAGGCATCGAGGGGCCCGACGAGAAGAGAGTGAAAAAAGTAAATCCGCGGCGCGTACCCGTTTGGAGGTTCCATCGGTCGTTTCCAGAGTTGTCCTGCTGCGGTGTGGATGCAGTGGGCATGCGATCACAGCGCTCATTGGGCTTCCCGAGCCGGATACCGCGCGATGCGTCAGCGGGGGCACGTACTGGTCAATGTAGTGCAAAGATCGTCACCCCGCTGGCCAGTCGCGGGTGCTTTCGCGCCAGACGCCGGTCCGGTGGGACTGGTCGTCACTCGTCGCGGAAAGGGAGCAAACCATGTGCCAACGCGGCGGCCCGCTAGCGGGAAAAAGGGGGAGGTTACGTTGAGATGGCGGGTGCCGAAGGTGCGCGCCCGCACGGAGCGCGTGCGATTAAGCAGGCATTGTTACGCACGCCGCGGATGGCGCGGCATGTAAAACGGGACGACGAGGGTCGGATTTACACGGACGGACGCGCGCAGCCAGGGTGACGCTCACGTGGCAGCCGTGTGGCACGCCCGTGGCATTCGCATGAAATTCATCCGAGCGCCGCGCAATGGCCGAGTCACGAACCCAGCAGCCCCGCCGCGATGTTCACGCACAAGCCGAGCACCGCGACGTTGAAGTAGAACGACAGGACCGATTGCGCGAGTGTCGCGCGACGAATTTCGCGCGAACGCAGCACCACGTCGGAGGTCTGCGACGCGACCGCGATCGTGAACGAGTAGTACAGGAAGTCCCAGTAGTTCGGCAGTAAATGATGATCGGGAAATTTCAACGCGGTCTCTTTCGCGTCGGTGCCGTAGTAGAGGCGCGCGTAGTGCAGCGTGAAGATCGTCGGAATCAGAAACCATGCGCCGATCAGCGTCAGACCGGTCAGCAGGTAGTGCCAGAAGGTCGTTGCGCCGCCCGAGCCCTTCGCCGTCGCCAGTTCGAGCACGATCGCGGCGATGCTTGCGATCGTCGCGATGCAGATCACGACCAGCACGACGCCCGCGTTTTCGTCGTCGCGTATCGCGCGTTCGCGCACGCGGTGCTCGTCGGCGAGAGCCATGTGCACCCAGATCATCAGCAGGTAGCTCCAGATGGCCGCGTCCCAACCGATCAGTGTGCGCGCCATCGGGCTCGTATGATCGGGCACGAGGAACGCGACGACGATCCCGATCACGAGGCCGATCACCGTGCGGGGCCGATTGCGAAGAACTTGCGGATAGTAGTTGATGGACATGAGTCGAGATGTACGACGAAGTGTAGGGCACTCGGTGTCGCCGATTCTACGCGTGCAACGAGGACCGATTGTCGAATGGTGGGTCACAGGCTATAGTCTTTCGCAGCGGCCTTGCGCGCCGCTTTCAGTTGAAAGGCGATTGGCAGAAAACGGCAGCAATCGTTGCGTTCATGCATACAACGCCACACATGCGGCGCGCGTGAATCGCGCGCACGGATTCGAGACCGCTGAAGCGGCGTCAGACCAGGTTTGGGGAAGAGCAAACGAAGCGGCACGCGAACGGCATCATGCCTTCTCCGTGCAGCTCGTCGAGAACGACTCATCATCTGGAGCCCCCATGACAGATGTTCCTGAGGATAACGATGCGCATCCCCACATGACGCATCGGCAAGGAGCGAAGTCCTATCGCAGTGCCACGCGTTTCACCGGTTTGTCCCCGTCGTTTTCCGCTTCGCGCAGGGCCTGGGTGCTCGGTTCGTGCGCGGCGGCCGCGGCGCTCGCGTTCGCCGGCGCGAGCCGTTCGCTGTCGTGGATCGCGCCCGCGTTCGCCGCTACGCCGCCAGCCGGCGGCGGACTCGATGCCTTCCTCGCGCTTTCGCAACACCTCACCGGCCGGAGCAGTTTCGACACCGTGCTCGGCCAGCGTGTCTACGATGCGCTGTCGCGTGCCGATAAGCAGTTCGCGCAGAACGTCGCCGCGCTGAACACCTGGCTGCAAGGCCACGGCGGCGTGCCGTCCGATACCGTCACGCAGGCGCTGCAGACCGACCAGCCCGCACTCGCAAAAGCGGTCGGCGCGATCATGCGCGCGTGGTATCTCGGACTCGTCGGCGACATGCCGCACGTCCAGGTGATCGCGTATGAAAAGGCGCTGATGTTCGCGCCTGTGCAAGACGTGCTCACGATTCCCTCCTATTGCCGCGACGTGCCGTTCTACTGGACGCAGAAGCCGCTGCACGCGTGAGCCGCGCGGGCTCGCCAGCGGGCCACGCCAGCAGCGCACGAACCAAGCCCGCAACAGGCAGGGCACCGGAGAGAGAAACGATGGCAAACACACAATCCGCCGATATCGTCGTGGTCGGCTCGGGCGTCGCCGGCAGTCTGGTTGCGCACCAGCTGGCACTGGCGGGCGCGTCGGTGATCCTGCTCGAAGCCGGGCCGCGCATTGCGCGCTGGCAGATCGTCGAGAACTTCCGCAATTCGCCGGCCAAGTCCGACTTCGCGACGCCGTATCCGTCGACGCCTTACGCGCCGCATCCCGAATACGCGCCCGCGAACAACTACCTGATCCAGAAGGGCGATTATCCGTACAACTCACAATACGTGCGGCTCGTCGGCGGCACGACGTGGCACTGGGCGGCCGCCGCGTGGCGGCTGCTGCCGTCGGACTTCCAGTTGCACAAGCTGTATGGCGTCGGGCGCGACTGGCCGTATCCGTACGAAGCGCTCGAGCCGTGGTACGTGGCCGCCGAAGTGCAGCTCGGCGTGTCCGGTCCGGATAGTTCGATCGATCTCGGTTCGCCGCGCTCGAAGCCCTATCCGATGCAGCAGTTGCCGCTGTCGTACATGGATCAGCGTTTCAGCGACGTGCTCAACGCGCAGGGCTTCAAGGTCGTGCCCGAACCGGTTGCGCGCAACAGCCGGCCGTACGATGCGCGGCCGACCTGCTGCGGCAACAACAACTGCATGCCGATCTGCCCGATCGCCGCGATGTACAACGGCGTGATCCATGCGGAGAAGGCCGAGCAGGCCGGTGCGAAGCTGATTCCCGAAGCGGTCGTGTATCGCATCGAAGCGGACGATAAAGGGCTCATCACCGCGGTCCACTACAAGGACCCGAACGGCAATAGCACACGCGTCACCGGCAAGCTGTTCGTGCTCGCGGCGAACGGCATCGAAACGCCGAAGCTGATGCTGATGTCGACCTCGGACAAATTCCCGCACGGCGTCGGCAACAGCTCCGATCAGGTTGGCCGCAACCTGATGGATCATCCGGGCACCGGCGTCACGTTTCTCGCCAACGAACCGCTATGGCCCGGCCGCGGCCCGATGGAGATGACCTCGATCGTCAACTTCCGCGACGGCGCGTTCCGCTCCGACCACGCGTCGAAGAAGCTGCATCTGTCGAACGGCGTGCCGACCATGGGCGTTACCGCCGATCTGCTGAAAAAAGGCCTGACCGGCGCCGAGCTCGACCGGCAGATTCGCGACCGCGCGGCACGCACGCTGAGCATCAACAGCTTTCACGAACATCTGCCGGAGCCGCAGAACCGCATCGTGCCGTCGGCGGATCACAAGGACGCGCTCGGCATTGCGCAGCCCGAGATCTACTACTCGATCAACGACTATGTGAAGAAGAGCGCCGCCGATACGCACGAACAGTATGCGAAGATCGCGGCGCTATTCGGCGGCACCGAAGTCTCGTTCGACGACAGCTTCGCGCCGAACAATCACATCATGGGCACGACGATCATGGGCAGCGATGCGGCGAGTTCGGTCGTCGACGCGGACTGCCGCACGCACGATCATGCGAACCTGTTCATCGCAAGCAGCGGCGTGATGCCTACCGCCGCGTCGGTGAACTGCACGCTGACGATCGCGGCCTTGTCGCTGAAGCTGGCCGACAAGCTGAAGCGCGAAATTTGAGCTCTGACCGGAGAGCCACAATGCTGAAGAACACCTCTCGCGCGCAGCCCGATTCTGCGCGGATGCAGGGCACCCGCCGCCGCTTCGGCGGCGCGGCGCTCGCGGCCGCGTTTTCGCTGTTCGCGCTGTCGATTGCGTGGCACGAGTCGCACGGCCCGGACGCAGTTTCGACCGACGAAATGCCGATCACCCAGGCGCGCGCCGACGACGCGGCGCAGGCGTCGGACGGCGGCCCGGCCACGCTCGACGGTAGCGCCGCGAAGAATGGCGAACTCGTGAAGCGCGGCCAATACCTGACCCGTGCCGCCGATTGCGCGGCCTGTCATACGGCCGACAAGTCGCGCCCATTCGCGGGCGGCCTGCCGATCGGCACACCGTTCGGCACGATCGTGACGCCCAACATCACGCCCGATCCCGACACCGGCATCGGCCGATGGAGCGACGCCGATTTCATGCGCGCGATGCACGAAGGCATCGGCAAGGGCGGCGAGCGGCTCTATCCGGCGTTTCCGTACACGGCCTACACGCGCGTGACCAATGAGGACGTGCTCGCGATCCGCGCTTATCTGAACACGCTCACGCCGATTCACTACACGCCGCCCGCGAACAGCCTCAAGTTCCCGTTCAATCAGCGCTGGCTGATGGTGTTCTGGAACATGTTCAACTTCACCGAAGGGCGCTTCGTGCCGGACCCGAAGCAGAGCGCCGAATGGAACCGAGGCGCGTATCTGGTCGAAGGGCTCGCGCATTGCGAGGAATGCCATACGCCGCGCAATTTCATGCAGGGGCTGCAGTCCAGCGCGCGTTTCTCCGGTGCGGTGCAGGCCGGCTGGCATGCGTTCAACATCACGCCGGACAAGCTGAGCGGCGTCGGCAGCTGGCGCGACGACGAACTCACGTCGTATCTGTCGACCGGCGCGGCGCCGGGCCGCGCGAACGCGGCCGGACCGATGGGCGAAGTGGTCGCGAACAGCACGCAGTATCTGACGCCGGTGGATCTGCGCTCGATCGTCGCATTCTTGCGCTCGGTGCCGGCCGTGAGCGGCGGTGACGCGCGTCCTCGTCATCAATGGGGCAATCCCGCCAACGATGTCGCTGCGCTGCGCGGCACCGCGATCACCGGCGTGAACGGCGCGCAGCTGTTCGTCGCCAATTGCGCGACCTGCCATAACTGGACCGGGCAGGGCGTGGGCGCGAGCGCGCCGGGCGCGTATCCGTCGCTGATCCACAACTCGACGGTCGGCGCGAACGACGCGAACAATCTCGCGTTGGTGATTCTGCACGGCGTGAACCGCACCACCACGCACGCGGACGTGCTGATGCCCGGGTTCGGCGGCCATCTCGACGACGAGCAGATCGCGGCGATCACCAACTACGTGACGAAACAGTTCGGCAATCCGCAGGCGACGATCACGACCGGCCAGGTGGCGAAGCTGCGCACGCTGCAATAGCAGGCGAGGGGACACGGGCGCCGCGGCAGGAGTGATTCGCGAAAATATGCAATTCCGGTAACGCATGCCGCAAATGTGTCGTTTCAGCGTGGTTTTTGCGTCGTTCGATGTCTTTCTTGCTCGATGAGGCGTGCGGATACGATAGGCACCCCGCATACGCGGGCGCGTCGGCGGCATTATCATGATGAGATGAATGCCACTCCCGCCAACTTCGTTCAACATCACGACGCCAACGTGGCCGGCCGCGATTTCGTGGTCGGTGATCTGCACGGTTGCGTCGATGCGTTGCGCTACCTGCTGCGTCAGATCGCGTTCGATCCGACGTGCGACCGGTTGTTTTCCGTCGGCGACCTGGTCGATCGGGGCGAGCACTCGGAGCAGGCGCTCGCGCTGCTCGCGAAGCCGTGGTTCTATGCGGTGCTCGGCAATCACGAAGACGCGCTGTGCGCGGTCGCCGACGGCCGCTTGCGGCGGCAGTGGTGGTACGGCATCGGCGGCGCGTGGGCGGCCGACGTGCCCGACGAACGTCTGCGTTACTACGCCGAGCATCTGCGCGCGCTGCCGCTCGTGCGCGTGATCGGCAGCGGCAAGACGCGCTTCAACGTTCTGCACGCCGAATTTTTCGGCTCGGATGCGGATCTCGACGCGGGCAATTATTCGGCCGAAACGCGCCAGCAATTGCTGTGGGGTCGCGAGCTCGCGCTCGGTCACGGCGATCCGCTGCGGCAGCGCGGGCTGTCGCTGACCTATTGCGGCCATACGCCGGTACGCGACATCACGCAGATCGGCTCGCAGGTGTTCATCGATACCGGCGCGTTCGGGCCGGACGGCACGCTGACGATCGTGCAGCCGCAGGCGCTGCGTCGCTGGTCGATCTCGGTCGAGGCCGCTCGCGCGGAAGGCGCGGCGGAACTGGCCTTGCCTTGAGCGGCTGAAGTCGCCACGCGGCTGCGCCGCTCCTCCGTCACCCGACCTGGCTCAACTCGAACACCATATCCACGCTCGTGCCGTTCCAGTTGTATTCGAGGTATGCCGCGTGATGGCAGTCGCGCAGCAGCGTCGTGCGGAACGCCGCGAGGCATTCGCCGGCGCTGTCGCGCACCGACGGATAGACGATGCCCGGCGCGCCCGCCTCGCGAACCGCGCGCCCGAGCGCCTGGCCGGCAACGTAGTCGTCGGGCGATAGCACGGCTTCATCGAGCTCGGGGTCGCGACGCAAGTCGACCACGCCGCCTTGCGCGACTACCGTGTAAAGACGCATCTGCTGACGCATCGGCGGCTCGGCGGTCGCTTTGAGGAACTGACCGGTGTGATAGCGCGTTTCGGCGATCGCCGTCTCGCGTGAACGCGCGCAGTAGAACACCCCATACGTGCCGTCGGAAAAGCGGCTGCCAAGCGGATTCAGATGCGTAAGCGCGGCCATGATCGGCCCGTAGCCCGGCCCGAAGCGGCGCTCCTCGCGCGGCACCAGATCGAGTTCGCCGATTTCGGTGCGCAGTCGGTCGTTGGTCATCGCTTCGAGCGCGTACAGCGCTTCGAAATCTTCCGGCGACGCGACGCGGTCGAACAGGTTGATGGCCGGAAAGCGCGTCGGAATCACACGATACGCGGGCGTCCAGTCGAGCGCGGCGCTGGTCCAGCGGTCCTGCCATTGCGGTTTTGTCACGCCCAGCCGCCTCGCATTGCGTCGAGATACTGGCGCACGGCCACGAGATCGCTGATGTTGCCCGCCAGCATGCGGTCCAGCGCGCGTTTGCCGCCGAACGGCGGCGCGCTGTTGGGGCGTTTGACCCAGGTGTCGGCGGCGCTCGGCTGCGGCAGCAGAATCTGCAGCGCCTTGTAGATGCCAAGCAGCAGCGACAGTCGCTCCAGCGTGTCGTGGCTGAGTCGCGCGGTCTCGGGCGTCGCCCTCCACTTGAAGAACGTCGAGCGGCCCGGCTTGCCGAGCAGCACGATCTGCTCGTCGGCGCTCAGGTCCCAGTCGCGCGCGATGTTGAAGAACGCACGCAGACCCGCCGCGGACATCTGCGTCAGCGTGGGTTCGGAAAGCGATCGTCGCGGCGATGCCTCGGGCGAGGAAATTCGGGCAGCGTGAGCCATTTCGGGTAAGTCCCTATGTGTACTTTTTAAGGATATTAGTCCATAAATGGATTTTTGCAAGAGAATATAATCCCGGCTCGTTTTGGCAGTCGTCGATCAGGAGAGCAGCAGATGCGGGTTCGAGCAGTGGCAGCGGCGCTGGCCGTGTGGTGTGTGTCGGAGGCGGCGTTGGCCGCCGGTTATGCGGAAGTATGGAATCCGCCGGAGGCGAGCGGACACGTTACCAGGCAGGCGCACGCGCGGAACCAGCCCGGAGCGGCGAAGGTGAAGGTGAAGGCGGCCACGCGGAGCGGCGTCAAGCCCAAGGCCGATGCGCATGCGCAGCAGGCTACCCGTGTCCGGCACGCGGTGCCTCATGTCGCATCGGCCGGCGCGGGCCACGGCGGCAAGCTCGCGGCGCATGGCGGCGGCGTGAAAGTCGCGGCCTCGAGCCAGAACCGGTCGCACGCCACCGTCACCGCGCGGGCCGCGAAGCACGCGCAGCCGCATGTACAACTGGCGCACGCGAAACCGGCTCCGGGCAAGGTCGTGCATGCCGATTTCGCGGCAGCTCACACCGCGCGTCCGCACGTGGACAAAGTCGGGGCCAAGCCGGCGGTTTCCCGTGCGAATCCGGTCAGGCCCGCGGTGCAGACTTCGCCGGATACGTCCGCAAACGTTAGCGACATCGCGCCAATGGGCTCCGCGCCCAATCCGGCGACTGCCAGCAGCGGTTCGCTGCCGCCGATCATCCACTGAGGCCGCTTCGAGCAGTGGGGCGTGGTCCGGCATCGGTCGCCGTGTCACGCCGCGGCGAGGCCGTTTGCGAGCAGCCGCAGCGTTTCCGCCGAGCGAGCCTCGCGCACGCGCGAATGCAGCGTCACACGCGATTCCGGCAGTGCCGGCAGGCCGAGCCGCGCGCCGACGTCGAGCAGACCGCGCGGCGCAACCCGGCGCGCGAGCGGCGACACGGCGAGCCCGGCGGCCACGGCCGCGCCCACCGCCGCGACACCACCACCCACAAACACCTCCTGCCATGCGACCCCCGCCGCTGTGAGCGTGCGCAGCGCGACGTCGCGCACGTTACACGGCGGGCTCAATAGCGCGAGCGCCAGCGGCTCATCGAGTCGGGGCAGCCACGTCGGCGTCGCGAGCCAGCCGAGCGGTTCGCTGAACAGCGTCTGCGCGTCGTCGCGCGGTGGTTCGTCGGCGCCGTAGCGGACGATCGCCGCATCGAGCCGGCGTTCGTCGAACTGCGCGAGCAGCGCCGCCGACGTGCCCATGTGCAACTCGACCACCAGACCCGGATCGTGCGCGTTGAGCCGGCCCAGCAGGTGCGGCAGATCAGGTCCCGCGACGTGCTCGCTGAGCCCGAGCACGAGCCGGCGCCGCTCCACCGACAGCGCACCGAGCGCGCGCTCGTGCGCGTTCAGCAACTCGCGCGCGGCGCCGAGAAACGCGTGACCGTCGGCGGACAGACGCACCACGCGCGGAGTGCGCTCCAGCAACTGCTTGCCAAGGTGCGCCTCCAGTCGCTTCAACTTCAGGCTGACGGCCGATTGCGTGGTGTCGAGCGCGTCGGCGGCGCGCGTGAAGCTGCGCAGATCGGCGACCAGCACGAAGGCCCGCACCGCATCGAGATCGAGGACTTTCATTTCAGATGGAAATGGATGAAATAGGCATGGATATCTGTTTATTATGATCTAGCGCGCCTAAGCTGTGTTCAACCCAACACCGCAACAAGGAGCCCGTCATGCCGCTCACCCGAATCTCACTGCGCGCCGGCAAGCCGGCCGACTACCGCCAAGCGCTGACCGCCAGTATTCAGCGCTCGCTGGTGGACACGTTCAACGTGCCGAAGGACGACATGTTCATGCTGATCACCGAGCACACCGCCGGCAACATGATCTACGACCGGCAATACCAGAATATCGAGCGCGGCGACGATCTCGTCGTGATCCAGCTGACCGTCAGCAACACACGCTCGGTCGAGCAGAAGAAGGCGCTGTACCGGCGCATCGTCGATGAACTCGGCAAGTCGCCCGGCGTGCGGCCCGAGGATGTGTTCATCAATCTCGTCGAGGTCGAGAAGGAGAACTGGTCGTTTGGGAATGGGATTGCGCAGTACGCCTCCCCGTTGTAGCCACGCATTGGGCGGGCGCAGATGGCTCACATGGGACGCCCGCCGCTTTAGCGCTGACTGGGCGCTATTCACAGCGAAGTCGCCACCCACCCTTGTTCTCCCGATCCGTCGAGCATCACGATCGATATTTCCATAAATCTTGAAATGTCGAAGCCATTGACGTATGCTCTGCTCATGAACCCGAACCTTGCTGTCCGTGCGCTCGGCGCGCTTGCTCATGACTCGCGACTCGCGATCTTCCGTCTTCTGGTTGTCGCGGGCCGCGAAGGCATGCCCGCCGGCGAAATCGGCCAACAGTTGGGTCTTGCGCCGTCGAGCCTGTCGTTCCACCTGAAGGATCTGTCTCACGCCGACTTGGTGAAGTCTCGTCAGGACGGACGCTTCGTCATTTACACGGCAAATTTCGACGCGATGACTGACCTGATCGGTTTTCTTACGGAGAACTGCTGTGCCGGCGCATCCTGCGCCGCAGGCGATGTTCCCAACGTCTGCAGCAGCAGACAATGACCGGAACTCCGTCATGACCACGAATGTTCTGATCCTCTGCACCCACAACTCGGCGCGCAGCGTGCTGGGCGAAGGCATGCTCAATCATTGGGCCAAAAAGCTTGGCAAGGATGTGCGCGCCTATAGCGCAGGCAGCGCGCCGAGCGGCCGCCTTAACCCGTTCGCTCTGGAAGCGCTCACGAACGCGGGTATCGATACAGCGGGGTATCGCAGTAAAAGCTGGGATGAGTTCGTGGCGCAAGGCGCTCCGCAAATGCGCGTGGTGATCACGGTGTGCGACAGCGCTGCGGCGGAGGAATGTCCGTACTGGCCCGGTAGTCCCGTCAAGGTGCATTGGGGATACGCCGACCCGTCCAATGCGCCGGGAGGCGACGAAGGCAAACGGCAGGCGTTCGAGTTGACGCGCCAGGCGATTGGCTATCGCATGCTGCAACTTCTGGCATTGCCCCTGGATACCTTGAACAATGCCGACCTTCAGCGAGCCCTGAACCGCATCCAGCAAAGCTGATTTCCGTCGAACAGTCGAATGAATATCCCAAACATCGCGTCGCCGACACAAGCGCCGAGGCCCGCCATCAGTTTCTTCGAGCGATATCTGACCGTATGGGTCGCGCTGTGCATCGTCGTCGGGATCGTGCTGGGCCAGGTCTTTCC
Organism: Paraburkholderia sp. BR13444; assembly: GCF_040948755.1. NCBI lineage: Bacteria > Pseudomonadati > Pseudomonadota > Betaproteobacteria > Burkholderiales > Burkholderiaceae > Paraburkholderia > Paraburkholderia sp. BR13444. The sequence continues at coordinate 84,332 of NZ_JBFPKM010000014.1, forward strand.
CGGCGTCTTTCAGCACATCGGGCGGATGGAATACGCCCACGTCAACCTCCCGGTCGGACTGCTGATCTGGGTGATGATCATCCCGATGCTCATCAAGGTCGATTTCGGTTCACTGCATGAGGTCCGTCAGCACGTTAAGGGGATCGGCGTCACGCTTTTTGTGAACTGGCTCGTCAAGCCGTTCTCGATGGCATTTCTGGGCTGGCTGTTCATCAAGAACCTCTTTGCGCCCATGCTGCCCGCCGACCAGCTCAATAGTTATGTCGCCGGGCTGATCTTGCTGGCCGCCGCGCCGTGTACGGCGATGGTGTTCGTTTGGAGCCGGCTGACCGGTGGCGATCCGTTGTTTACGCTGTCACAGGTCGCCTTGAACGACAGCATCATGATCATCGCCTTCGCACCACTGGTCGGGCTGCTGCTTGGCATGTCGGCCATTACCGTGCCGTGGGCGACGCTGCTCACATCCGTCGTGCTCTACATCGTCATTCCGGTCATCCTCGCGCAGTTCTTGCGGAAGGCGCTGCTCGCAAAGGGGCCGCAGACATTCGACGCGTTCATGGCGAAGCTGGGCCCCTGGTCCATTACGGCACTGCTGGTGACGCTCGTGCTGCTGTTCGCGTTCCAGGGCGAGGCGATCATCAGGCAGCCGCTGGTCATCGTGCTGCTGGCTGTTCCGATCCTGATCCAGGTGTTTTTCAACTCGGCCCTTGCGTACTGGCTCAATCGTGCGGTTGGTGAAAAGCACAACATTGCCTGCCCGTCCGCGCTGATCGGAGCATCCAACTTCTTCGAGCTGGCTGTCGCGACCGCGATTGGTCTGTTCGGCTTCGAATCGGGTGCTGCGCTCGCAACCGTGGTCGGCGTGCTCGTCGAAGTGCCGGTGATGCTGGTCGTAGTGCGCGTCGTGAACCGTTCCAGGAACTGGTACGAATGTGCCTGAATGGCACCGGGGAAAGTACATGAACCACGTTACCCTCTTGCCGAACCCTCAGCGCGGACCGTTCCGCAAGGAAGACGGCGAAGTGGTCATCGATGCAGAGGGCAAACGTGTCTGAGCGCATCGTTGATCTACCCCAACTCGACGCGGCGCTGTTTCGCGTACCCGACATCGACCAGTTGCGGCCCGCGACCGCATCGACTCATCCGCCGCGTATCCTGCTGCTCTACGGCTCGCTTCGCGAGCGTTCGTTCAGCCGCCTGCTGACGGAAGAAGCCGCGCGCCTGCTCACGGCGATGGGCGCCGAGGTACGCACGTTCAACCCGAGCGGTCTGCCGCTGCCGGACGATGCACCGGATACCCACCCGAAGGTGGCCGAACTACGAGAACTGGTGCAATGGTCGGAGGGCATGGTCTGGTGCTCGCCTGAGCGCCACGGTGCGATGACCGGGATCATGAAGTCGCAGATCGACTGGATTCCTCTTTCGGTCGGGGCCGTCCGTCCGACGCAGGGAAAAACGCTCGCGGTAATGCAGGTGAGCGGCGGATCGCAGTCGTTCAACGCGGTAAACCAGATGCGTGTCCTCGGGCGCTGGATGCGCATGTTGACCATTCCCAACCAGTCGTCTGTCGCGAAGGCGTTCCTTGAGTTTGACGAGGCTGGACGCATGAAGCCTTCCTCCTATTTCGACCGTGTCGTGGATGTGATGGAAGAACTGGTCAAGTTCACCTTGCTGACCCGCGACATTGGCCCGTATCTGGTCGACAGATACAGCGAGCGCAAGGAAAGCGCCGAGGAACTGTCGAAGCGCGTGAATCAGACTGGCCACTGACTCCGCCATACGCAATCGCTTTGCTCTCGACTGCATAGAAACTACCTACTCAGGAGTTAGCCGTGTCTTCATGCTGCCGCCCGAAGAGCGCCTCTGCGCCCCAGGTGTCCAAACAACAGTTCGACTCGTTTCCGCCCGTCGCAATCATCGGTGGAGGCCCAGTTGGTCTCGCTGCGGCCGCTCATCTGATCCAGCAAGGGTTGAATCCGGTCATCTTCGAAGCGGAAGAAACGGCAGGCGCTGCGCCGCTGGCCTGGGGCCATGTTCATATGTTTTCGTCGTGGCAGTACAACATCGACCGCGCTTCGCGTGCGTTGCTCGAACGGCAAGGATGGTCGGCACCTGACGCTGACGCCTATCCGACGGGGCGGGAACTGGCCGAGCAGTATCTGCTGCCGCTCGCGCGCACGCCTGAGATTGCTGGTTGTCTGCGTCTTGGCACGCGCGTCACCGGTATCGCCCGCATTCGCACGGGCAAAGTCAAGAGCGCGCAGCGCGAGCAGCAGCCGTTCGAAATCCGCTTCGAGGAACGAAATGGCGAAGAAGGGCGCTTCGTTGCGGGCGCCGTCATCGTTGCGACGGGCACGTGGGGGAATCCGGCTCCGGCTGGCGCGTCCGGATTGTCGGCTATCGGTGAAAAGGCGGCTCACGCACATATCCGTTACGGCATGCCCGACGTTCTGGGCTCAGACCGTAGCCGTTACGCGGGCAAAAAGGTGCTGGTCATCGGCTCTGGACACTCGGCTATCGGCACGCTGATCGACCTCGCCAAGCTGGCAACGCAGGAGCCTGGCGCGACACTCGTCTGGGCGATGCGACGCTCGCAGCCAGGTCAGGTCTACGGCGGGGGCGACGCTGACCAGTTGCCGGAGCGCGGCGCACTGGGTCAGCGGCTCAAGCAACTGGTCAACGCGGGTCGCATCGAACTGCTGACGCCGTTTGCCGTCGACGAAATCAGGGTGAACCGTAGTGCCCTCGAGGTTCGGGACGCTGACGGGCGTGCCGTCGAGGTCGACGAAATGATCGTAGCGACGGGGCTTCGACCGGAACTGCAGATCCTGCGAGAAGTCCGTCTCGATCTCGACGCGGCGCTGGAATGCCCTCGCGCCCTCGCCCCGCTGATCGATCCGAATCTCCATTCATGCGGCACGGTGCGGCCGCATGGCGCCGAGATACTGGCGCAGCCCGATACGGGACTCTACATCGCCGGAATGGCCAGCTATGGCCGCGCTCCGACTTTCCTGATGGCGACGGGCTACGAACAGGTGCGCTCCATTGCGGCATGGCTCGCGGGCGACATCGAGGCCGCGCGTCGCGTCGAACTCGAGCTGCCGGAAACGGGTGTATGCAGTACCGACCGTGATGTGAGCGGGCAGGACGGCAGCAAGAGCTCGTGCTGTGCGCCGGCAACGGTGCCGGTCGCAGGGAAGGCATGTTGCGCGACGTTGTAACAGGCAGCATTAATTCAGGTTAAACCGGGCGCACAACAGGGGCATAAGGAAGTGACAGCGTTCGCGCAGCAGCAGGATCAAGGTTCGATCGCGACATGGGCACTAGCCACCGCGCAACTCGTTTCGTGGGGAGCGATCTACTACGCGTTCTCGCTCTTTGTCGTACCGATGGAACATGCGCTCGGTTGGAGCCGGACATCGACCAACGCGGCGCTGTCTGTCGGGTTGCTCGTGTCCGGGCTGGCTGCGTATCCGGTCGGCACCTGGATCGACCACGGACACGGCCGGGCCGTCATGGTGGTGGGATCGCTGCCCGCATCCGCAATGCTCGTGATGTGGTCACAGGCAAACAGCCTGGCGATGCTATTCGTCGCATGGGTGGGCCTCGGCATCTCGATGGCGGCCACGCTGTACGACCCGGTTTTCGCAGTGATCACGCGAAATTATCCGGGCAGCTTCCGCACGAAGATCACGCTGATAACCCTTGTCGCTGGATTCGCGAGCACCGCATTCATTCCGCTCACGCAGTTGCTCATCAATCTGCTGGGGTGGCGTCACGCGCTGCTCGCGCTAGCGGCGATAAATCTTTGCGTATGCCTACCCATTCACGCACTGGCGATCCGCGGAAACGACGCGCGCCATGCTGCTGCGGTCGACAAGGGCGCGGTCAAGGCGGTGAACGCCGCGTCCACCCGGCGCGCGCTACGCTCACCGGTGTTCTGGGCGCTCGCGGTGTGCTTTACCGCCTACTACGTCACGTTCGCGGCGTTGACTTTTCACCTTGTTCCGCTGATGGCCGAGCGTCATGTCCAACAGTCAACCATCCTGTTGACGATGGCGCTCATCGGCCCGGCTCAGGTTCTCGCGCGTGTTCTGTGGTTCGCATTTGGACGCAACGTCTCTCCGAAGATCGTCGGCTTGGTCATCACGACCGCTTTTCCGGTGTCGGTGGTGATCCTGCTGATTGCCGGGGCATCGCCCGTGCTGCTGATCGTTTTCGCGCTGATCTACGGCGGAGCGAACGGCATGATGACCATCCTGCGTGGAACGATTGTGCAGGACGTAATGTGGGTCGAAGGATTTGGCGCGATTAACGGGCTGCTTTCTACGCCGTCCAATATTGCAAAGGGCGTCGCGCCGATTTCAGCCGCGATGATCTGGACAATCGGGCAGAGCTATTTTCCAGTGGAGTGGGCTGTGCTGTTGGTGTCACTGGTTTCTCTGGCGGCGTTTGGCGTGGCAATGGCTTGCGCGCGTCGAACCAATATTTCCGTGAATCCGGTGACGGAGCGCGCCGGCTAGTCCTTACCCCACCGCCAGCGCGGCGGCTCGCCCTTCAGCCTGCACACGACCGTGAGGGCCGCGGTTAATAGCGCGACCAGCAACGCGAACGTGAGCGGATGCACCACGGGTTGAACCCGGAAAACGACCACTCCGAGCAACACGAAATACGCGAGCAGCGTCATCCATCCTTGCCAGCGCACGGGAAAGCCCCAGCCCCAGCCATAGCGTTTGGCCGGGAACCAGTATTCATGAGAAGGTGACATCGCGCGGTCTCCTGATTTGGGCGCTTGTTCATTGTCGACGATTTCGCGCGTGACTATATTTCGTTGACCGGTTTCAACCCGAGTCCATCGACAGGAAACGCTCCATGCAACCCGCAACCGAACAAAAAACCGTGCTTCTGATCGGCGCCTCGCGCGGCCTCGGCTTCGCAATGGTCGAGGAGTACCTGAAACGCGGCTGGCGAGTCATCGCCACCGGCAGGCAAAATTCCACGACCAGGCTTCTGCAGCTAGCGAAGACGTATGCGGCGCTCGAAGTCGAAACGGTCGACATCACGATTCCCGAACAGGTCGCCGCGCTGCGCAGCCGCCTTGAAGGACGCCCGATCGACATCCTGTTCGTCAATGCCGGCGTCAAGAACGACGATAGCGAAACGATCGCTGATGTATCGACCGACGAATTCGTGCGCGTGATGGTGACCAATGCGTTGAGTCCGATGCGGGTCGTCGAGGCGCTGCAGGATCTCGTCCGGCCGAGCGGCACGATCGGCGTGATGTCGTCGGGGCAGGGCAGCGTCGCCAACAACGAGAACGGCAACTACGAGGTCTATCGCGGCAGCAAGGCTGCGCTGAATATGTTCATGCGCAGTTTTGCTGCGCGTCATCGAAGCGACACCAAAACCTTGCTGCTGATGGCGCCCGGCTGGGTGCGAACCGATCTGGGCGGGCCGGACGCGCGTCTGAGCATCGACGAAAGCATCCCGAACCTGGTCGGCACGATCGACGCGTACCAAGGCCGCGCCGGTTTGCATTACCTCGACTACCTCGGCAGAGTCGTGCCGTGGTGATCGGCAAGCGCAGCGGCCAGTGGCGCAAGAGCGCGTCGCTATAATGATTTTCCGCCCTACCACGTACTTTCGACCGCTGTCCGCCATGACCACCGACCGCCCCGATCCTCCGCGCGACGCCCTCGAACTCGGCGGCTCCGTCTGGTTTCAAGCCGGCACCCAGACGCTCGGCGGCGCGGCCCGTATCGCGCTGCTGGCGGCGATCGGCGAGACCGGCTCGATCACGAGCGCGGCGAAGGCGGTCGGCATCAGCTACAAAGGTGCGTGGGATGCCGTCGATACGATGAACAACCTCGCCGGCGAGCCGCTCGTCGTGCGTCTGACCGGCGGTAAGGGCGGCGGCGGCACGACGCTGACGCCGCGCGCGGTGAAACTGATCGACACGTTTCGCGCGGTCGAGCGCGAGCATCGGCGCTTTCTCGAACGCGCCGGCGAGGCGATCGGCGAGGGCTTCGCGACGGACTGGGACCTGATCGGCCGCATCGGCGTGAAGACGAGCGCGCGCAATCAGTTCTACGGCACGGTGTCGGCAATCGAGCGCGGCACCGTCAACGACGAAGTGTCGCTCGCGCTGCCCGGCGGCCACACGATCGTCGCCGTGCTCACGCACGAGAGCACCGAAGCGCTCGGGCTCGCGGTCGGCGTGGCGGCGTTTGCGCTGATCAAGGCGTCGTGGGTCGTGCTGCTCGTAGCGGGTGACGGCGATGGCGATGCGCCGTTGAAGTTATCGGCGCGCAATCAGTTGCGCGGCACCGTGCAGAGCGTGAAGCGCGGTGCGGTCAACGCGGAAGTGTCGCTCGGGCTCGAAGGCGGCGCGGTGATCACCGCGATCGTCACCAATGGCAGCGTCGACACGCTCGGTTTGCAGGAAGGCGCGAGCGCGGTCGCGGTGTTCAAGGCGTCGAGCGTGATACTCGGCGTGAAGGATTGAGGGTTGCCGGGGCGTAGTGGAGGCGCAAGCCAAGCCGCAAAGCGATGGCGCCAAGCCAGCCGTTCAACGAGGTGACGCTTCGCTGCGCGCATACCCGGTAAAAGGATGATCTTCGCGGCCCCGGCCGTCGCTGATCTGCACCACCTGATCGCCGAATGCGGCAACGTCGTCGGGATCGTGCGTGATCAGCACCATCGGAATATCGAGCCGCGTTTGCAAGTCCGATAGCTCGCGCCGCATGCGCTGGCGCAACTGGCTATCGAGCGCGGAAAACGGCTCGTCGAGCAGCAGCAGGCGCGGCTGCGAAACCAGCGCGCGCGCGAGCGCGACCCGCTGCTTCTGACCGCCCGACAGTTGCGCCGGATGATTGCCGGCCACGCCCCTCAGTTCGAGCGCGTCGAGCCAGTAATCGACCTCCGTGTGCGCGCCGCACGCACGCGGATTGAGCCAGCCCCGGTGCAGCCCGAAGCCGATGTTCTGCCGCACGTTCAGATGCGGAAACAGCGCGTAGTCCTGAAACAGATACGCGATCTTGCGCGCCTGCGGCTTTTGATCGATGCCGACCGCGCTATCGAACAAAGTGGTGCCGTGCAGTGTGATGGTCCCTTCATCGGGACGCAGCAAGCCGGCGATCGCCTGCAAGGTCAGGCTCTTACCCGCGCCCGAAGGTCCGAACAGCACGAGCCGCTGCGTGTTCGCGCTGAACGCGATGTCGAGCGTGAAGCGCCGTTCGGCGGTCTCGAAAGTCTTGCGGATGGCGACGTTGAGCGGCATGTCAGCGGGCTCTAAGAAGCGTGTGCTGCGGCACGAGGCGTCCCGCGAGCAGCAGGATCGTCACGCACGCGACCGAGGTCACGAGCACGAGGAAGTTGGCCGTGCTGTCGTCGCCGGCCTGCACCGCCGAATAGACCGCGACCGACAGTGTCTGCGTGCGGCCCGGCAGATTGCCTGCGACCATCAGCGTCGCGCCGAATTCGCCGAGCGCGCGCGCGAATGCGAGCAGGCCGCCGGCGAGGATGCCGCGCGCCGCGAGCGGCAGCGTCACGCGGAAAAACACCGCGCCCTCGCTGATCCCGAGCGTGCGCGCCGCGTGCTCCAGCTGCGGATCGACGCCTTCAAAGGCGGCGCGCGCCGACTTCAGCACGAGCGGAAACGCGACCACCGTCGACGCGATCACCGCGCCCTGCCACGTGAAGACGAGCTGGATGTCGAAGCGGTCGAGCCACGCGCCGATCACGCCACGTCGGCCGAGCAGCACGAGCAGGTAGTAGCCGAGCACGGTGGGCGGCAGCACCAGCGGCAGCATCAGCAGCGAATCGATCACGTCGCGCGCGCCGGAGCGCCAGCGCGACAGACCGAGCGCCACCGCGACGCCGAGCACGAGATTGAGCGCGGTAGCCCAGCCCGCGACCTTCAGCGACAGCAGCAGCGGAACCCAGGCCTGTTCCATGAGCGCGTGCTCTCCGCGTGACTCAATGCGCCGGCTTGAAGCCGTACTTCGCGAGCACCGCCTGGCCGGCGGGCGACAGCACGAAGTCGATAAATGCCTGAGCGTCGGCCGCGTGATGGCTGCCTTCGACCTGCGCAATCGGATAGGTGATCGGCGTTTGCGTCGGCAGGCTCATCGCGACTTTGACCTTGTCGGGCATGATCGCGGCGTCGGTGCCGAACACGAAACCGGCGTCGACTTCGCCGCGCGCGACGTAATCGAGGCTCTGACGCACGTTCGACGCAAGCACCGCCTTCGCGTTGACCGCGTCCCACACGCCCGCGGCCTGCAGCGCGCCCTGCGTGTAGCGGCCGACCGGCACCGAGGCCGGATCGCCGAATGCGACGCGCTTGACGTTCGCGGTCGTCAGCGCGTTGAGGTTGGCGGGCGCGAGATGACTGTCGGCCGGTACGATCAGCACCAGCGAGTTGGCGGCGAAGTCGCGCCGCGTCGCCGGCACGATCACCTTTTCGGCGGCGGCCTTGTCCATTGCCTTCTGATCGGCGGACGCGAAAACGTCGACGGGCGCGCCTTTGACGATCTGTTGCATCAGCACGTCGGACGCGCCGAAGTTCAGCAGAACCTTGGTGCCTGGATGCTGCTGCTCGAACGCGTCGCCGACCGCCTTGAACGCATTGGTCAGGCTGGCGGCGGCCGAAACCACCAGTTCATCGGCGTGCGCATTCGCGCTGACGATGACGGAGGCGGCGGCTGCGACGCACAGCGCGTATTGCTTCAGATGGCGAGAGAGGGTCATGGAGGACCGGAAGTCGGACTAGAACGGGATGCAGTAGCTTAAAAACTCTATCGTAATATATGCGCGGTTATAGCGGTGGGCGAAACGACCGACTCGGCGTTGCGCTTCACGCGCGGCGCGAGCGCAAGCGAAGTGTTACGAAACTGTAAAAGGAAGCTCGAAAACGCGCCGGAAGGGCTGGCGCAGCGTTCAGATGTCCGACCTGCGCATGGGCTCGAGCGTATTGCGCGTTTGCGACAGCGGCGCGGGCGACGGTCGAATGATGCGGGTGGACCGCCATGTTGCGCGGATGAACGGCCGGTCGTGGCCGGACACCTTCAACGCAATGTGCGTGACCCAGCGCTGCGTGGGCACGTGCACGCCGTGCATCAAGAGTGCGAGCACCATCATGCTGACGGCGACCGGCAGCGCCGATAGCCGGTCCGCTTCCGCATTCCACGCGATCCGCACGAACACGAGCGCGGCAAGCGCGCCGACGAGGCAGCCAGTCACCGCTTCGGACGGCGAATGCGCGCTCAGCACGACGCGCGACAAACCCACCGCCAGCCCGGCGGCAAGCCCCGCAAGCACGCCGAGCAGCCGGATGGCGCGGCGCGCGGGCAATAGCATCAAAAATAGCGCGACCGGATAGACGGCCGTGGACAGCATGGAGTGACCGCTGACGCCGGTGAAATCGAACTCGCGCACGCCGACGCCCCAGCCGAGGAAGGCGAGCTTGGTCACCGTCACGACGCCGATCGCCGTACCCAGCAGCGCGAGCCAGCAGGCCGCGAGCCGCCACGAGTAGCCGACCGCCAACCACAGCGCTATGGCGAACGCGAGCGGCAGCGTCAAGCCGGCGCCGCCGAGGCTGGTGATCGAATACCACAGGTGGATCGGTAAATCGGGCATGGGCGAAGCGCGACGGGGTCGCGTGAAATCGGGTTGGTGGAAATCGGCGCGCAGCCGGCATGAAACGCCGATGCGGCCCGGATCGAGACGTCGGGAGATCAACCGCCAGTATAGTCGGGTGTCGCGTGAACGGTCTCGCGGCGCGGAGCGCTTTTGCACGCCGAAGTGTGCGCTGCCGAACAGCTATCGCGCAGTTTGACGACAGGCCGCCGGCAAGGTTCGCGGTGGCTGGCATCGGCGCGAAGAGCGGCCCCGGTATTCAGCAACGCAGGAGGAATGATGTTATTGTGCATTGCACAACTCCATTCTTCCGCAGTATCTGCGGTCCGTATTTGTCCCTTTTGCGAGGTTATCGCCGATGGCAAAAAGCCTGTCGAAAATCTGGCTGCGCGGTTTCAAGCGGCTGCTCGCGATCCAAACCGAACACGCGCAAAAAACCGCCAAGCGAGCACAGGCGCGACCGGCTCGCGCCGCTACCACCAAACCGTCGAGCAAGGCTCATCCACTGAAGCCGACTGCCGCGCTGCGCGCGCCCGCGAAACGCGAAGCGCCGCGCGAGTCGCGCGTGCGTCCACGCGCGGCCGCATGGGCGAGCGGGGCGTGGACGCGCTCGTTCCATTCCGCGCCGGCCGCACCGGGCCGGCTGGTCAATCATCTGCAGTACGGGCTCTATATACCGTCCGGGCACGCGCACGAGGCGATGCCGCTCGTCGTGATGCTGCACGGCTGCACGCAGTCGATCGACGAGTTCGCCGAAGGTACGCGCATGAACCTGCTCGCCGACCGCTACGGCTTCGCGGTCGTGTACCCCGAGCAATCGAAGCACGCGCACTCGCACCGCTGCTGGCATTGGTACGACGCCGGCGACAACGCGGGCGGCGCGGAAGCGCGTGCGGTCGTATCGCTGGTGGATGCGCTGATCGAGCAGCATGGCTTTGACCGCGAGCGTGTGTACTTGGCGGGGATTTCGGCGGGCGCGGGGCTGACGGCGCTGTTGGCCGTCAAGTATCCGCAGCATTTCGCCGCTGTCGCGCTGCATTCCGGCCCCGCCTTCGGCGAGGCCCGCTCCGGCATTACCGCGATGGACGTGATGCGGCGTGGCGCGCGTCGCGAGCCGGTCGAACTCGTCGATGAAACGACGAACGTCGCGCAGTACCCGGGCATGCCGGCATTGATCATCCACGGCGACGCCGACCATGTGGTCGCGCCGGTCAACGCGGACCAGTTGGCGGCACAGTTCGTGCGCCTGAACCGGCTCATCGACGTAAATGGCGCGCGCAAAGCCGGCGAGACGCGCGAAGATCGCAAAAATGGCGTCGTGGTGCGCGATTATCTGCGCGGCGGTCGGCGTGTGGTGCGGGTATGTCGCGTGCAGGGGCTCGGCCACGCATGGGCCGGCGGCGACGATGCGCTGCCGTTTCATTCGTCCAAGGGACCGGACGCGAGCGCCATGCTGTGGGAGTTTTTCCGGCATCAGCGTCGCACGGACGCGGGCCGCATCGCGGAAGGATTGGCGGCATCGTCGGCCGGCCGGTGACGCCCGAGCAACACTTCGAAAATGAATAGTGGCATGAACTCAGGGTTTTCCCTATAATGCGGGTTATCCCTTAGGCGTAAACGCCTAGCTATCATTGCCGAGGTGAACCATGTATCTGCTCAGCCGCCTGTTCCTGTTTTTGACCAAGTCGCCTGACCAGCTCGCAAAAGAGCGCGCTGACGCTTATCTGGCTGAAGCGACCGATCTCTACGACCTCGAATTCCGTATGCGCAAGCTCGATCAGGAATCGAACGTGCGCGCGCCGTCGTGGATGAGCCAGCACTACGGCTAAGCAGCCGGATTCAGCTGCCACAACGCGTAGTTCAATAGCGCTGCATACGCGACCCACACGACGTACGGCGCGAGCAGAACGCCCGCGAGGCGATCGCGCCGCCAGAACACATACGTCAGCATCACGATCAGCAGCAGCAAGATCAAGATGTCGATCAGCGCCATTTCCGGCCGATGCAGGCCGAAAAACAGCCACATCCACGCAGCGTTGAATAGAAGCTGCACAACCCACAGTACGATCGCCGCACTAGGGCCGTCGCGCTTCCACACGCGCCACGCGGAAAACGCCATCAGCACGTAGAGCACGATCCACACCGGCGGGAAAACCCAGTTCGGCAGATTGAACGCGGGCTTTTGCAGGCTCGTGTACCACGCGTCCGGCAGCGACAGACTCGCGGCCCAGCCGGCCGCCAGCGTCAGAATCAGAAACACGAGCAGCGACGGCAGACGGCGCATCTCCATCCCTCCAGACTTTCTTTTTGATGTGAGCGGGCACTCACTTTCCGTATCTGGCCAGTGTGCGCTCGCGGGCCTGTGCGTGATCGACGATCGGCTCGGGATAATTCCCGCCTAGCACCACGCCGAACTCCGCGAGCCGCTCCGCGCCCGCCAGCCACGGCGCGTGAATCCATTTTGCCGGCAACCTGGCGAGCTGGGGTAGATATCGTTTGATAAAGCGTCCGTCGGGGTCGAATTTTTCGGATTGCGTGACTGGATTGAAAATGCGGAAGTAAGGCTGCGCGTCGCAGCCGGTCGAGGCGGCCCACTGCCAGCCGCCGTTGTTGGCCGAGAAATCGAAGTCGTTCAGCAGATCGGCGAAGTAGCGCTCACCGAGCCGCCAGTCAATGCCGAGATCCTTCGCGAGGAAGCTCGCTGTGACCATGCGCAGGCGGTTGTGCATATAGCCGGTCCGGTTCAACTGGAGCATCGCGGCATCGACGAGCGGATAGCCGGTGCGGCCGTCGCACCAGGCGGCGAACGCTGCGTCGGCCGAGGGGCCTTTTTCCCAGCGCAAATGCTCGTATTCCGGTTTGAACGGCGCGCCTTTCGCGATGCGCGGATGGTGCGCGAGGACCATGAAGTAGAAGTCCCGCCAGATCAGTTCCGACAACCACGTTGCCGCGCCTTTGCCGTCGGGTTGCAGCGACATCTCGTACGCGAGCCGCGCGAGCGTGCGGATCGATACCGTGCCGAAGCGCAAATGCACCGACAGATAGCTGGGCCCCTTCGTGGCGGGGAAATCGCGCCGCTCCGCGTAGCTATCGATGCGCGTCAGGAAATCATCGAGCAACTGTTGCGCGCCGTTCATTCCGGCGGGCAGTTGCAAGTCCGTCAGGTTGCTCGGCGCGAAGCCTAGCTGATCGAGTGTGGGCAACCGACGGTCGAGCTTGCGCGGCAGCGCCGCCAGATGCTTCGCGTAGGTCTCCACCGGGTAGGGCTTCAGGTCGAACGCGCTCAATTGCTTGAGCCACGCATTCCTGTACGGCGTGAAGACCGTGAACGGCTTGCCTTGGCCGTTCAGCAGTTCGTCGCGCTCGAAAATCGTCTGGTCCTTGAACGTTAGCCACTGCCGGCCCGCATTCTTAAGACGCTCGCCGACTGTCGCGTCGCGTTCGATCGCAACTGGCTCGTAGTCGTGATTCGCGAACACCGCATCGACGCGCAACTCCGCCGCGAGCTTCGGCACCAGCTCGGCCGGATCGCCGTATCGCACGATGAGGCCGCCGCCGAGCGCGCGCAACGCGCCGTCGAGTTCAGCCAGTGACGCGAGAATGAAGTCGATGCGGCGATCCCGCACCGGCTCGCCTGGGTGGCGCGTCTGCCAGGCATCGACGATCGGCTGCAGGATCGTCGTGTCGAACACGAACACGCACCAGACGCGCTCGCAATGCTTGAGCGCGTAGTACAGCGCGGCATGATCGGTGCTGCGCAGATCGCGGCGGCACCAGACGAGGCCGGCGTCGAAACTGTCGCGCAGGCGGCGGGCGCGTGTCATCGGGAGGGGCAGTCGGGATGAAGGTAGTTGACGACCGGCATCGCACATAGCGTGCCCCACGCGCCAAAATGATCAGCGCCCGTCCCTATTGTGCAGGGTGCGGGCGCTGGTCGCGACGGCGCCGGGTAATGCGCCGTCAGCGGTTCTGCCTGGGCATTGCTGATCGGCGCGACGGCCGACCTGACCTCAAGCGACGTGCAGACGAACCGCGACGTTGTTACGCGTGGCGTTCGAGTACGGGCAGACCTGGTGTGCTGCGTCCACCAGTTCCTTCGCTGCTTGCGCAGCGAGGCCCGGCAGCGAGATACGCAGATCGATGTCGAGCGCGAAGCCGCCCTTGTCGTTCGGGCCGATGCCGACGTCGGCGGAAACCTGTGTGTCGGCCGGCAGGGCCTGCTTGCGCTGGCCGGCGACGAACTTCATGGCGCTCAGGAAACAGGCCGAGTAGCCGGCCGCAAACAGCTGCTCGGGATTCGTGCCTGCCGCGCCATTGCCACCGAGCTCACGCGGCGCGGCCAGCTTCACGTCCAATGCATTGTCCGACGATACGGCGCGGCCGTCGCGGCCGCCGGTGCTCGTTGCGCTTGCCTTGTAGAGGATGTTCATGGTGCAGCTCCTGGTCTTGGGTGTCGGGGTTGGCATGTTTGCCGCTGGCTGCCGGTTCGCCGGTCTGGCGAAGTGCTAGCGAAGCGGCATGTGAGTAAGATAGTACACAAATCATTTGTGTGCAAATTAATTTTGCGGCGAAGCCGGAACTAGTCCGTTTCAGTTATCGCCCTACTGGTCCATGAAGTCGTTGAGCGTCGTGCGCAGGCGTGTGAGGTCGTCGCGCAGACGCAGCAGGAAGTCCGGCGACTGCTGCGTCGCGCAGAGGATCTCGCCGGGCACGTCGCGCGCCTGACGCTTGAGCGCCTTGCCCGCGCCCGTCAAGCGAATGTAGACGAGGCGCTCATCGTCAGTGCCGCGCGCGCGCTCGACGAGTCCCTGCGCTTCGAGGCGCTTGAGCAGCGGCGTGACCGTCGCCGGATCGAGATTCAGACGCGTGGCCATGTCCTTGACGGTGACGTCGTCGGTTTCCCACAGCACGAGCATTGCCAGATACTGTGGATACGTGAGTCCGAGCCTTTCGAGCAGCGGCTTGTATGCTTTCGTCATCGCGAGCGAGGTCGAGTAGAGCGCGAAGCACAGTTGCTCGTCGAGCGTGAAGGGCAGAGCGGGGCGCTGGTTCATGATCCACCTCGGCAAAAAAGGAGCGTGCAAATCGATTGCACGCAAATTATTGTGCCGCAAATCGATTCGGGATGCCGGGCGTCGGGCAGGCGTTTCGACAGAGAGGTCGGGAATTTGCGTGCGGAACACGCAACGCGCGGGCGCCAGAACGGCACCCGCGCGGGAACGAAGGATCAGGCCGCCGGCGTGGTCGGCAGATCCGGCGTTTGCGGCGTCTGCACGCCGAAGCAGCCGCGATAGGTGGCGTAGAACGAGCAGTACAGCATGGTCGTGACGATCATCGTCGCGGGCATCAGGATCGCGAACGCGAAGTCCGCCGCACCGAGCGCCTGCATCAGCGCGGACAGCCCGATCGACACGACCGTTGCGACTGCGAACCACAGCGCCGCGAACACGATGAAAGCGCCGCGATTGCGCCAGCAACTGACGACGCTGAAGAACATCGCCTTGACGGGCGGCACGTCGTGCCAGGCGGCGAGGATCGGCGAGAACCAGAACAGCATCGCGACGGGCACATAGAACGCGAGCGCGGTGACCACCGCGAGCGGGATATTGCTGTTGGCGATTGCGTTTTCATCCATCGACGCGTTGCCAAGCATGACCTTCAGCAGCATGCCGCCGTCGGCGAGCGCCGAGCCGGCCAGCACGAGCGCCATCGCGATCACATACAGCGCGCCGAGCACGAGCAGCCGCCGCGCAACCACCGAGCCATACGAATGAAAGCCGTCGACGAGAATGGTCGGAAACACCGGTTTGCCCGCGATCGTGTTGCGGCAAGCGGCCATGAAGCCGACCGCGACACCCGGAATGAACAACAGCGGCAACACGCCGCCGACCAACGGAATCTGCGACACGAGCGTCATCACCAGCAAATAGGTGAAGAACAGCGTCAGGAAGGCGAGCGGATTCTTGCGGAACAGCCAGATGCCCTGGCGGAACCACACGTAGCCGGTTTTCGCGGGGACTTCGATCAGTTGCATGGGGTATGGATGCCTGGATTCGCGACGCCCAGCAGGCGCTCGCGCAGAATGCGTTCGAAATGACCGGGGTCGTGCGGCTTCAGCAGTTCCGCCGCGCGCGGCAAATGAAAATCATACAGGCGCGAGACCCAGAAACGGTATGCACCCGCACGCAGCATGTCGCCCCAGTGATGGTTTTCCTCGACGGTGAACGGCCGCACCGTCTGATACGCGCGCAATAGCGCCTCGGTGCGTTCGGAGTCGAGCTTGCCGGTCGCGAGGTCGACGCACCAGTCGTTGACCGTGACCGCGACGTCGAATAGCCACTTGTCGCAGCCGGCGAAATAGAAATCGAAGAAACCGCCGAGACGCACTTCGTGGCCGGTCTCGGGCGCCGCGTGCGCGAACATCGCGTTGTCGCGGAACAGGTCGGCGTGGCACGGACCCGAGGGCATTGCCGCGTAATCGGCGGAGGCGAAGAACGCCTCCTGATGCGCAAGCTCGGACGCCAGCAGATCGCGCTGCTCGCCTTCCAGATACGGCAGGATCGTCGGCACGGTTTCCCGCCACCACGGGAGGCTGCGCAGGTTCGGCTGATAACGCGGATAGTCGCGGCCCGCCAGGTGCATGCGCGCGAGCATGTGGCCGACCTCGGCGCAGTGCTCGACGCCGGGCGCGAGTTCGGGCGCGCCTTCGAGCTTCGTCACGATGGTCGCGGGTTTGCCGAGCAGCATGCCGAACAGCGCGCCGTCGAGGCGCGGCATCGGATCCGGTACCGGCACGCGATGCGCGGCAAGATGACGCATCAGGTCCAGATAGAACGGCAGTTGTTCAGCTGTCAGCTTCTCGAAAATGGTCAGCACGTATTCGCCGCGCGTCGTCGTCAGAAAGAAGTTGCTGTTTTCAATGCCGGACGAAATGCCGCGAAACTCGACGACATCGCCGAGATCGTAGTGACTCATCCATTCTGCGAGTTGGGATTCGTTGACAGCGGTGAAGACGGCCATGCGGAAACGTCGGATCAGGTTGTTGGGGCTGGCGCGGTGCGGCCAGTGCGAGGTGAGACAAGCGAATGGGGTGCAGCGGGCGACGAGTGCGGACCGGCGAAGTGTACGCGTCGCCGCATTCAGCGCAAGTTCATCGCGCAGCGGCCGCGATCGGTGGAACCGGGGCACGACCGCGCCGCGGCCGCCGTTGCCGGCGTGCCGCTTTCGTAACGATCAATAGTGGAGATTCACCGACGGCAGGCGCGTGCTGGGCTTGCCGCTGTCGTGGACGGTGGGCGACGTGTCGGGCGACGCGCTCATCTGGTAGCGGGTACCGAAATTCGATTGCACGTTGATTTCGACCGGCTTGCCCTTGTCGCGGAATTCAGTGATTTCGGTGCCGTTCGGGCTGACTTCGTGAAAGCTCGGCGTGCGCGGAACGTTGTTGATGTCGACCTTCGAGCTGACCTCTGCGGCTGGACGATTGATCTTGGCGAGATCCGGCAGACCGGCCCGTTCGTTGGCGGACTGGGGCACGCCGGCGGGCGGCGGTTCGTCGACGGGCTGGGCAGCCATCGCGGCGTTGCCGAAGGCGAGAGCCAGCGCAACAGCGATGGGAAGGAGCGGCTTCATGGTGATTCTCCAATTGGGTGCCCGGATTCTAGCAAATCCGGCTTGGCGTACGGGCGCTAAGCCTTATTTTGCGCCGCTTTCGCACAACACGCGCGCGTTCTCGCCAGCGCTGTTGCAAGCGTCGCCGCCGACATTTGGCAACAGCGGGTTCCGTGGTAATGTCGTCTCATCAAAAAGGGTGAACGATGATGATGAACAACGATATCAATCAGCGCACGGTGCAGACTCCAGCCAGCAGCTTCCCGACCGAGGGCTTCGACGACGCGGCCGAAGCCGTCACCCGCCTCGCCGCGATCTACGAGGCGAACACGTCATTCCTGCGCGATGCGTTCGCGCGCTATCGCCGCAACGAGCAGTTCCACCATCGCGTGCGCGCCTGCTATCCGTTCGTGCGCGTGCGTACCGAGGTCAACACGCACATCGATTCGCGCCGCTCGTACGGGTTCGTCGCGGGGCCGGGCGTGTTTGAGACGACCGTCACGCGGCCCGATCTGTTCGGCAACTACTATCGCGAGCAACTGCGGCTGCTGGCGAAGAACCATCACGTGCAGATCGAGGTCGGCGTGTCGGACCAGCCGATTCCGATTCATTTCGCATTCGCCGAGGGCATCCACCTCGAAGGCGATCTGGACCGCGAGCGCCTGTTCCTGATGCGCGACATCTTTGATACGCCGGACCTCGCGCTGCTCGACGACCGCATCGTCAACGGCACGTACGAGCCGCTGCCGGGCGAGCCGCATCCGCTCGCATTGTTCACGGCGGCGCGCGTCGATTTTTCGCTGCATCGGCTGAAGCACTACACAGCGACCTCGCCGACGCATGTGCAGAACTACGTGCTGTACACGAACTATCAGTTCTATATCGACGAATTCGTAAAGCTCGGCCGCGCCATGATGGCCCGTACCGACGACGCGGAGTTGCGCGCCTATCGCAGCGAATACACGTCGTTCGTCGAGCCCGGCGACGTCATCACCTACAACGAGAATCTCGGCGAGCAGGCGCAGGAGGGCACGCCGCCGCCGCGTTTGCCGCAGATGCCCGCGTATCACCTGAAACGCGCGGACGGCAGTGGCATCACGATGATCAACATCGGGGTCGGGCCGTCGAATGCGAAGACCATCACCGATCACATCGCGGTGCTGCGCCCGCATGCGTGGATCATGCTCGGCCACTGCGCGGGGCTGCGCAACACCCAGCGTCTCGGCGACTACGTGCTCGCGCACGGCTATGTGCGCGAAGATCATGTGCTCGATGCCGATCTGCCGCTGTGGGTGCCGATCCCGGCGCTCGCCGAAGTGCAGGTCGCGCTCGAGCGCGCGGTCGCGCAGGTCACGCAGCTCGATGGCGCCGAACTGAAGCGCGTGATGCGCACCGGTACCGTGGCGAGCGTCGACAATCGCAACTGGGAGCTGCGCGATCATCGCGAGCCGGTCCAGCGGCTGTCGCAGAGCCGCGCGATCGCGCTCGATATGGAAAGCGCGACGATCGCGGCGAACGGCTTTCGCTTCCGCGTGCCTTACGGCACGCTGCTGTGCGTGTCGGACAAGCCGCTGCACGGCGAGTTGAAGTTACCGGGCATGGCCGATCAGTTCTATCGCGCGCAGGTCGATCAGCATCTGCAGATCGGCGTAAAGGCGATGGAACTGCTGCGCATGAACGGGCTGCATCGGTTGCATAGCCGCAAGCTGCGGAGTTTCGCGGAAGTCGCGTTTCAGTGACTCGGGCCACTCAGGCCGAGGTGCTGATAACAGCCGAGAGGAGGGTAGTCTTCCTTATCAATCGGTTTCGTCAGGTGTCGAGGTGCTCGCCGCCACCGAAGGCCCGGCGGCAACGCGCCCGCCATGTGCGCGACCTGATGTGTGCGCAGTGCATCGTGCTACGCGTAATGCGAGGCGCGCAGCGTCATGCGATCACAGGTAGAACATCCGGTCTTCGTCCGACTTGACCGGATGCGCTTCCGCTTCCTCGCGGTCTTCGTAGAACTTGAGCACCGCTTCGAGCACCTGGTCCGGATTGTCGATCACCTGCATCAGATCGATATCGGTCGGATCGATCAAACCCATCGGGATCAGCGAGCTTTTGAACCACGCGAGCAGACCTTCCCAGAACTCGGCGCCGACCAAGATGATCGGCACATGGCGCGACTTCTTGGTCTGGATCAGCGTGAGCACTTCGGCCAGTTCGTCGAGCGTGCCGAAGCCGCCGGGCATCACGATCACCGCATCCGAGTTCTTCACGAACGTGACCTTGCGCGTGAAGAAATGGCGGAAGCGCAACGAGATGTCCTGCCACTGGTTGCCCGACTGCTCGTGCGGCAACTCGATGTTCAGACCGACCGAGGGAGCCTTGCCCGCATGCGCGCCCTTGTTGGCCGCTTCCATAATGCCGGGGCCGCCGCCGGAGATCACCGCGAAGCCGGCATCCGACAATTTGCGTGCGATCTGCGTGGCGAGTTTGTAGTACGGCGAGTTCGGTTTCAGGCGCGCCGAACCGTAGATGCTGACCGCCGGGCGAATCTCCGACAGGTACTCGGTCGCCTCGATAAACTCTGCCATAATCGTGAACATCTGCCACGATGCGCGGGCTTTTTTGGCCGTTGCGCGCTCTTGATCTGCGAGCGATCGCAGACTCGGAATCACTTTTCTCTTAGTCATAATGCCTGAAGAACGAAGCCTTGAAGGTAAGACCCTGCTGTTGGTCGACGGTTCGAGTTATCTGTACCGGGCCTACCATGCGATGCCTGATCTACGCGGCCCCGAGGGTGGCCCGACGGGTGCGCTCTACGGGATGATCAACATGCTGCGGCGCATGCGCAAGGAAGTCACAGCAGAGTATAGCGCGTGCGTGTTCGACGCCAAGGGCAAAACGTTTCGCGACGACTGGTATCCGGAGTACAAGGCGAACCGTCCATCGATGCCGGAAGATCTTGCCCGTCAGATCGAGCCGATTCACGTCGCGGTGCGTGCGCTCGGCTGGCCGCTCCTGATGATCGATCGTGTCGAAGCGGACGACGTGATCGGCACGCTGTGCACCGAGGCGGAAAAGCTCGGCATGAACGTGGTCGTGTCGACCGGTGATAAAGACCTCGCGCAGCTCGTGTCGAACCGCGTCACGCTCGTCAATACGATGACCAACGAAACGCTCGACCGCGACGGCGTGGTCGCGAAGTTCGGTGTGCCGCCGGAGCGCATCATCGACTATCTGTCGCTGATCGGCGATACCGTCGACAACGTGCCGGGCGTCGAGAAATGCGGTCCGAAAACCGCGGTCAAATGGCTGACGCAGTATGAGTCGCTGGATGGCATCGTCGAGCATGCGAGCGAGATCAAGGGTGCGGTCGGCGATAATCTGCGCCGCGCGTTGGACTTCTTGCCGATGGCGCGCAAGCTCGTCACAGTCGAGCGTCATTGCGATCTGACCGGGCACATCGTGTCGATCGAAGAAAGCTTGCCGAGCCTACCCGAGTCGCGCGAAGAGTTGCGAGATTTGTTCACGCGCCACGGCTTCAAGACGTGGCTGCGCGAAGTCGAGATTGCCGACGCGGTCGAAGGTCCGGAAACCGACGTGCCGCCCGCGTTGTCCGTCGATCACGAGCGCCACTACGAGACCGTGCAAACATGGGAGCAGCTCGACGCGTGGCTGGAGAAGATCAATGCGGCCGAGATCACTTCGTTCGATTCCGAAACCACGTCGCTCGACCCGATGATTGCGCGGATCGTCGGCTTGTCGCTGTCGGTGGAAGCCGGCCGCGCCGCGTATGTGCCGCTCGCGCATCGCGGCCCCGACGCGCCGGTGCAGCTGCCGCTCGACGAAGTGCTCGCGAAGCTCAAGCCGTGGCTCGAAAGCGCGGACCACAAGAAGGTCGGCCAGCATCTGAAGTACGACGAACAGGTGCTCGCGAATTACGGCATCGAAATGCGCGGCGTCGAGCATGACACGCTGCTCGAATCGTACGTGCTCGAATCGCATCGCACGCACGACATGGACAGCCTCGCGCTGCGTCATCTCGGCGTGAAGACGATCAAGTATGAAGAGGTCGCGGGCAAGGGCGCGCAGCAGATCGGCTTCGACGAAGTCGCGCTCGACAAAGCCGCCGAATATGCGGCCGAAGACGCAGACATCACGCTGCGTTTGCACCAGGCCTTGTATCCGCAAATCGCCGCGGAGAAGTCGCTCGACCACGTGTATCGCGAGATCGAAGTACCGACTTCGCGCGTGCTGCGCAAGATGGAGCGCACCGGCGTGCTGATCGACGCGGAGAAGCTGCGTCAGCAGAGCAGCGAGATCGCCACGCGTCTGATCGAGCTCGAAGGCAAGGCATACGAACTGGCCGGCGGGGAATTCAACCTCGGCTCGCCGAAGCAGATCGGGCAGATTTTCTTCGAGAAGCTCGAACTGCCGGTCATCAAGAAGACGCCGAGCGGCGCGCCGTCCACCGACGAAGAAGTGCTCCAGAAGCTCGCCGAAGACTACCCGCTGCCGAAGATCCTGCTCGAACATCGCGGCTTGTCGAAGCTGAAGTCGACCTATACCGACAAGCTGCCGCGCATGGTCAATCCGCAAACCGGCCGCGTGCATACGAACTACGCGCAGGCCGTCGCGGTGACGGGGCGGCTCGCGTCGAACGATCCGAACCTGCAGAACATTCCGGTGCGTACCGGCGAAGGCCGGCGCATCCGCGAAGCGTTCATCGCGCCCCCGGGTCACAAGCTCGTATCCGCCGATTACTCGCAGATCGAATTGCGCATCATGGCGCACATCTCCGGCGACGAATCGCTGATGCGCGCATTCTCGCAGGGCGAAGACATTCACCGCGCCACGGCATCGGAAATCTTCAACGTGACGCCGCTCGAAGTGTCGAGCGATCAGCGGCGCGTCGCGAAGGTCATCAACTTCGGTCTCATCTACGGCATGAGCGCGTTCGGCCTCGCGTCGAATCTCGGCATTACGCGCGATGCGGCGAAGATGTATATCGACCGCTATTTCGCGCGCTATCCCGGCGTCGCTCGCTATATGGACGAGACGCGCTTGAGCGCGAAGGCGAAGGGCTACGTCGAAACGGTGTTCGGCCGCCGTCTGTGGCTGCCCGAGATCAACGGCGGCAACGGTCCGCGCCGCCAGGCCGCGGAGCGGGCCGCGATCAACGCGCCGATGCAGGGCACCGCTGCCGACCTGATCAAGATGTCGATGATCGCCGTGCAGAACTGGATCGAAGACTCGAAGATCGGCACGCGCATGATCATGCAGGTGCACGACGAACTGATTCTCGAAGTGCCCGACGCCGAGTTGTCCGAAGTCCGCAAGCGTCTGCCAGAACTGATGTGCGGCGTCGCCGCGCTGAAGGTGCCGCTGGTCGCCGAAGTCGGCGCGGGGCTGAACTGGGAGGAGGCGCATTGACATGCCCGTGACACCCGCACGATAACGTCGTGCGCATGTCACACATGAGTATTGGCCACTTGTGACTTCCCAGCCGGGTCGAGGACAATCGATTGAGGACGGCGCATTCATGCGCCGCGTCGCGACAGATAATTCATCGGCAACACGGAGAAGTGCAATGCATCGATTTATCGTCGTTGGCGGAGGTGCGGGAGGACTGGAACTGGCGACGCGTCTTGGCGATCGCTATGGGGCCGGCAAGAAAGGGCGCAGCGCGCAGGCCCAGGTCACGCTGGTCGATCGCTTTCCGACGCATATCTGGAAACCGCTGCTGCACGAGGTGGCAGCGGGCAGCATGGACCCGTTCACCCAGGAGCTCCCATACGCGGCGCAGGCGCGCTGGCATGGCTTCGAGTTCCAGCAAGGCGATCTGACCGCACTCGACCGCGCGAACCGGCGCATTACGCTCGGCACCGTGCTCGACGACGACGGCGCTGAACTGCTGCCCGAACGCGTGCTCGAGTACGACACGCTGGTCATCGCGATCGGCAGTACCACGGCCTTCTTCGGCGTCAAGGGAGCGGCCGAATTCTCGATTGCACTGGATACGGTTAGCGAGGCGGAGCGTTTCCGCAAGCGCCTGATCGCGGCGTGCATGCGCGCCGAACATCACGCGCACGAGCCCGTCGAGTCACGACCGGGACCCGGCACGTGGACGTCCAGCGAGCCGCGCATTCAGGTGGCGATCGTCGGCGGCGGCGCGACGGGGGTCGAGTTATCGGCGGAGTTGCGCAATACCGCCCAGGTGTTATCCGCGTATGGCTTGCACAAGCTCGATCCGCGGCATGACGTCGGCATCGTGCTGATCGAGGCGGGGCCGCGCATCCTGCCCGCGTTGCAGGAGCGCGTTTCCACGGCCACCGCCGAATTGCTGACCAAGCTCGGCGTGAAGCTGATGATCGGCGAGACCGTGGCCGAGGTTGCGCCGGGCTACATCCGCACCGCGAGTGGTCACACGGTGCGAGCCGATCTGACCGTGTGGGCGGCGGGCATCAAGGCGCCGGGGGTGCTCACTCAACTCGACGGCTTGCCGGTCAACCGGCTCGGTCAGCTGATCGTGCGCCGTACGCTGCAAACCGAGATCGACGACAACATCTTCGCGCTCGGCGACTGCGCGGCCTGCGAGTGGCCGGGCAACGAGCGCAACGTGCCCCCGCGCGCGCAGGCCGCGCATCAGCAGGCGAGCTTTCTGATGAAGGGACTGGCGGCGCGCCTCGAGAACAGGCCGCTACCGGAGTTCACTTATCGCGACTTCGGCTCGCTGGTCTCGCTCGGGCACTTCAGCGCGGTCGGCAATCTGATGGGCGGGGTGATCGGCGGCAATATGCTGATCGAAGGGCTGTTCGCGCGCTTCATGTACATGTCGCTGTACCGGCTGCATATCGCGGCGCTGCACGGCTATCCGCGCATGGTGCTGGACACCTTTGCGCATTGGTTGCGCCGTACCACGCTGCCGCGCGTCAAGCTGCACTGACTGCATCGGCGCGTGCGGACAATCTCCTCAGTTGAATCTGCAACGGGATGCGCGCAAGGCGTATCCTGTTGCCTCTAACAATTCTTCGAGGAGCGCCCCATGCTGAAGCCTGAAGTTGATTGTCTGATTCCGCACGTTCCCTTCGATCGGCGCACCTTCATGAAGGCGGCGCTCGGCACTGGTTTCGCGGCAGCGGTGCTGCCCGTCTCGGCGCAGACCATCCATACCGACAGCGACGGCCTCGAAGCAGGGGAAGTGGCGTTCCATTCGGGCGGTACGCTGATACCGGCCTATCGCGCGCAGCCGAAGGGCAAGACGCATCTGCCGGTGATCCTCGTCGTGCATGAGGCCTTCGGCGTGCACGAGCATATCGCTGACGTCTGCCGGCGCTTCGCGAAGCAGGGCTATCTGGCGATTGCGCCGGACCTGTTCGAGCGCGAGGGCGATCCGATGGTCTACACGAGCATCCAGCAACTCAGCGAGAACATATTGAGCAAAGTGCCCGACGAGCAGGTGCTGGCCGACCTCGACGCGGCCGCCGCGTGGGCTGGCGAGAACGGCGGCGACTTGAACCGGCTCGGCGTCAACGGCTTCTGCTGGGGCGGCCGCATCTCGTGGCTGTATGCGGAGCACAATCCGCGCGTGAAGGCGGGCGTCGCCTGGTATGGTCGCGTGACCGGCGAGAAGAATGCGATGACGCCGGCCAATCCGCTCGATCTAGTCGCCGACCTGCATGCGCCCGTACTCGGCCTGTATGGGCGCCAGGATCAAAGCATTCCGCAGGACACGCTCGAGCAGATGAAGCAGGCGGTCGCGCAAGGGCCGCAGGCGGGACGCGGCTCGCAGTTCGTCGTTTATGACGACGCGGGTCACGCGTTTTTCGCAGATTACCGTCCAAGCTACAAGAAGGCCGATGCCGAGGATGGCTGGCGTCGCACGCTCGTATGGTTCAAGCAACATGGGGTTGCTTGAAGCCCTCGTGTGTGTTTGTTTGGCTAGCGATAAATCCGATGAAAAAAGGCCGTTGCCGCTTCGAAGCGGCAACGGCCTTTTTGTCTGGTCACGACTCGTCGCGGCAAGTGCTCAGGGGTTCGGCCCGGTCGCCACCGGCCGTTTCGGATCGGAACTCCACTCGCTCCACGAGCCCGGGTATAGCGCTGAGCCATGCAGGCCGGCAACCTCCATCGCGAGCGAATTCACGCACGCGGTCACGCCCGAGCCGCATTGCAGCACCACGTGCTCCGGCGACGTGTCGCCGAGCAGCGCATGGAATTCCTCGCGCAGAGTGTGCGCCGGCTTGAAGCGGCCATCGGCGGTCAGGTTGTCCTTGAAGAAGCGGTTCAGCGCGCCCGGAATATGGCCGCCGACGCGGTCGAGCGTCTCGTTTTCGCCGCGATAGCGATCAGGCGCGCGCGCATCCACGACGACTCGCTCCTTCGAGACGAGGTTGCGCTCGACCGCCTGGCTATCGATGGTCACCGCGAGCGGCGCGGCCGCCTTGAAGTCGCCGGTGTTCTGCGCGGGCACGGCCTGAGTCAGCGGCTGGCCGGCCGCTTCCCATGCCTGCAGCCCGCCGTCGAGCAGCGCGACCGCGTCGTGGCCGAGCCAGCGCAACAGCCACCAGACGCGCGCCGCGTACATGCCGCCTTGCGCGTCGTATGCGACGACCTGTTGACCTTGCTTCAGTCCTCGCGACTCTAGCGTTTCGACGAGCCGCGCGCGATCGGGCAGCGGATGCCGGCCGTTCGAGCCGTTCTTGGGCCCGGACAGATCGCGATCGAGATGCAGATAGTGCGCGCCCGGCAGATGGCCGGCCAGCCAGGCTTTCTCCCCCGCGTCGGTATCGGCGAGGTCGAACCGGCAGTCGATCACGAACACGCTGCCCGGCGCGGCCGTGAGCAGCTCGGCAAGATTGGTCGCTGAGATCAGGGTGGTGTAATGAGTGTGGGGCATGAGCGTCTCCTCGATACGGGCGATGGCGGCTGCGGGCCGCGTCGTTCACACGGCTGGCGCAATCGCCGGTCTATGTTGTTAGTCTAAACAAAAAAAGACGGGTCGAAGCCCGTCTTTCCTTGAGTCGATCGATGCGCCGCGCGGCGCGGATCAGATCGTGCCGAGTTCGCGCCGCAGAAACTCGTGGAAGTGCTGCATGCCGTCTTCCATCGGGCTCTGATACGGACCGACCTGCGATTCGCCTCGCTCCATCAGCGCGAGACGGCCAGCGTCCATGCGCTCGGCGATCTCGTCGTCTTCGCGGGCCGTCTCCATATAGGCGGCGCGCTCGGCTTCGACGAAATCGCGCTCGAACAGCGCGATTTCCTCGGGGTAATAAAATTCCACCACGTTGGTGGTCTTCTGCGGACCGCGCGGAATCAGCCATGACACCACCAGCACGTGCGGATACCACTCGATCATGATGCCCGGGTAGTACACCATCCAGATCGCGCCGAACTCGGGCGGATTGCCGTCGCGAAAGCGCAGCACTTGGTCGTGCCACTTGCGATACGTCGGGCTTCCCGGTTGCTCGAGCGCCTTGTGCACGCCGACCGTCTGCACGCTGTACCAGTCGCCGAACTCCCACGTCAGATCATCGCAGTTGACGAAGCTGCCGAGGCCCGGATGGAACGGCGCGACGTGATAGTCCTCCAGATAGACCTCGATGAAGGTCTTCCAGTTGTAGTTGCACTCGTGGACTTCCACGTGATCGAACATGAAGCCCGAGAAGTCGAAGTGGCGCTTGGTGCCGAGGCGTGCGAGATCTTTCGCGACGTTGCGACCTTGTGCCTCGAACAACAGACCCTGCCAGTTCTGCAGCGGCGTGGCGCCGAGATTCAGGCACGGGTTGTCGGCGAAATGGGGCGCGCCGAGCAGCTCGCCCTTCAGGTCGTACGTCCAGCGATGCAGCGGACAGACGATGTTCTGCGTCTGCCCGCGGCCGTTGAGCATGATGGCTTGCCGGTGGCGGCACACGTTCGACAGCAACTGGACTTGCGACTGCTGGTTCCGGACGAGTACCCGCCCCTCGCGTTCGCTGGGCAAGGCAAAATAATCCCCCGCTTCGGGCACCATGAGATCGTGGCCGATGTAGCGAGGACCTTTCTTGAAAAGGGTGTCGATTTCGCGCGTAAGAAGCGCTTCGTCAAAGTAAGCCGTGACTGGCAGCTGGCTGTGAACAGACCGCAACTGCAATGCATTGCTCAGATTGGACATTCCCACTCCCGATGAAGACGTGAAAGCAGTGAACAACCCAACCATCGAAGATTCGATTTAGGGAGCCCGCGATTATACCCGTTTCCCTGTGACAGGGACACTTAAGTCCCTGATTTGGGTTAAAAATGTCAAGAAAGTTCGGCATTTTCGCCGCAGACCTCGAGCTTTTTTTCTGCGAGACTTCAGGGTCGAAGCGGGGCAAAGGTGGGCATCGGACAGGCTCGAAGCAACGTCGCTAGGCGGGGCGCGGGCCTTCGAGCGGATCGAAAATGTCGCTTTTGCCGTAGAATGTCCGACTTGTTTTAATTTTGCGACTATTCATGGCGAAGACCGCATCGAACGATTCCGCCGCCGCGCCAGCCGAGAGCGGCGATAGCGCGCCGCTGCCGGAGAATTACGAGGCAGCGCAGACGGAGCTGGAAGAGCTCGTCGCGCGCATGGAAGGCGGCAGCCTGAGCCTCGAGGAATCGCTGGCCGCGTACCGTCGCGGGGCGGCACTTGTCGCATTCTGTCAACAGCAGCTCGAAAAGGTCGAGCAGCAGGTGCGGGTCCTCGATGGCGAGACCCTCAAGCCTCTGCCCATGAATACCGCAGGCACAGCCGCGACTGAGAGCGGGGACGACCTATGACATTCGAACAATGGACGCGCTCGGTGCTCGAACGCGTCGAAACGGCTCTGGAACACTATCTGCCGGCCGAGACGACCGAACCCGCCAAACTGCACGAGGCGATGCGCTATGCGGTGCTCGGT
Source organism: Paraburkholderia sp. BR13444 (assembly GCF_040948755.1). Classification (NCBI taxonomy): domain Bacteria; kingdom Pseudomonadati; phylum Pseudomonadota; class Betaproteobacteria; order Burkholderiales; family Burkholderiaceae; genus Paraburkholderia; species Paraburkholderia sp. BR13444. The sequence continues at coordinate 112,477 of NZ_JBFPKM010000014.1, forward strand.
GGCGGCAAGCGGGTGCGGCCGCTCCTGTGCCACGCGGCCGGCGAGCTGACCGGCGCGCGCGCCGAATGCCTCGATGCGGCGGCGGCGGCCCTGGAAATGATCCACGTCTACTCGCTCGTGCATGACGACATGCCCTGCATGGACGACGACGAACTGCGCCGCGGCAAGCCGACGGTCCACGTCAAGTATGACGAAGCCACCGCGCTTTTGGTCGGCGACGCTTTGCAATCGCAGGCATTCGTCGTGCTCACGTCCGACGTATTGGGCGAGCCGCAGCAGGCCTCGCTCGTGCGCGAACTCGCGCTCGCCAGCGGCTCGATCGGCATGTGCGGCGGTCAGGCCATCGATCTGGCGAGCGTCGGCCACACGCTGACCCGCCCGCAGCTCGAGACCATGCATCGCATGAAGACCGGCGCGCTGCTGCGCGCGGCCGTGCGCATGGGCGCACTGGCCGGCGAGACGCCGGACGCGCAGGCTCTGGCTTCGCTCGACGCCTACGCCGCCGCGGTCGGTCTCGCGTTTCAGGTCGTCGACGACATTCTCGACGTCACGACCGACTCCGCAACGCTCGGCAAGACCGCCGGCAAGGACGCGAAGGACGGCAAGCCGACCTACGTGTCGATTATCGGGCTCGACGCGTCGCGTGCGCTCGCGGCGCAACTGCGCAGCGACGCTCACGCCGCGCTTGCACCGTTCGGCGCTCGCGCACAGCGTCTTGCCGAACTGGCCGACCTGGTGGTGAACCGGGTCAGCTGAACGCGAAAGCCCGCCGCCGCGCACCCTCCATCCCCCGGGGTGCATGTATGAAGTGCGGGCGCGTAAGTTTTCCTACAATGGAACGACGATGTACGACTTGCTGAAAACCATCGACGACCCGGCAGCCCTGCGCCGCCTCGATCGCCGTCAATTGCAACCGCTTGCCGACGAGTTGCGCGCCTTTGTGCTCGACAGCGTATCGCAGACGGGCGGCCATCTCTCGTCCAACCTCGGCACGGTCGAGTTGACCATCGCGCTGCATTATGTGTTCGATACGCCGCACGACCGGATCGTCTGGGACGTAGGCCATCAGACCTATCCGCACAAGATCCTCACCGGTCGTCGCGACCAGATGCACACGCTGCGTCAGTTGGGCGGCATCTCGGGCTTCCCGAAACGCGACGAATCGGAATACGACACTTTCGGCACGGCGCACTCGAGCACGTCGATTTCGGCCGCGCTCGGCATGGCGATCGCGAGCAAGCTGCAGGGCGACAACCGCATGGGTATCGCCGTGATCGGCGACGGCGCGATGACGGCCGGCATGGCCTTCGAGGCCATGAACAACGCGGGCGTCGAAGACGACGTGCCGCTGCTCGTGATCCTCAACGACAACGACATGTCGATCTCGCCGCCGGTCGGCGCGCTCAATCGCCATCTCGCGCGTCTGATGTCGGGGCGCTTCTATGCGGCCGCGCGCGCGGGCGTCGAGCGCGTGCTGCGCGTCGCGCCGCCGGTGCTCGATCTCGCGCGCAAGCTCGAGGAGCACGCGAAGGGCATGATCGTGCCGGCCACGCTGTTCGAGGAGTTCGGCTTCAACTACATCGGGCCGATCGACGGTCACGATCTCGATTCGCTGATTCCGACGCTGCAAAACATCAAGGAACTGCGCGGGCCGCAATTCCTGCACGTGGTCACGAAGAAAGGCCAGGGCTACAAGCTGGCCGAGGCCGATCCGGTGCTTTACCACGGCCCGGGCAAGTTCAATCCGGCCGAGGGCATCAAGCCGGCCGCGACGCCGTCGAAGAAGACCTACACGCAGGTGTTCGGCGAATGGCTGTGCGATGCGGCCGAACTCGACTCGCGCGTGGTCGGCATTACACCGGCGATGCGTGAAGGCTCGGGCATGGTCGAGTTCGAAAAGCGCTTCCCGGATCGTTACTTCGACGTCGGCATCGCCGAGCAGCACGCGGTGACGTTCGCGGGCGGCCTCGCCGCGGACGGCATGAAGCCGGTCGTCGCGATCTATTCGACCTTCCTGCAACGCGCGTATGACCAGTTGATTCACGACATCGCGCTGCAAAACCTGCCGGTGGTTTTCGCCATCGATCGCGCGGGTCTCGTCGGTGCGGACGGCGCGACGCATGCGGGCGCGTACGACCTCGCGTTCATGCGTTGTATCCCGAACATGACCGTGATGGCGCCGTCAGACGAAAACGAGTGCCGTCAGATGCTGTACACCGCCTTGCAGCAGTCGCATCCCACCGCTGTGCGCTACCCGCGCGGCGCGGGTACCGGTGTCGCGACCGTCAAGCAGATGGCCGCGTTGCCGCTCGGCAAGGGCGAAGTGCGTCGCGAGACCTCGGCGCCGGCTGGCAAGCGCATCGCGATTCTCGCGTTCGGCACGATGGTCGCGCCGTCGCTCGCGGCGGCCGAGCAATTCGACGCCACCGTGGCGAACATGCGCTTCGTGAAGCCGCTCGACACCGAACTCGTGCGCAAGCTCGCCGAGACGCACGACGCGATCGTCACCGTCGAGGAAGGCTGCATCATGGGTGGCGCGGGTTCCGCCTGCATCGAAGCCCTGCTCGCAAGTGGGGTTATGCGCCCCGTACTACAATTGGGCCTCCCCGATCGGTTCATCGATCATGGGGACCCGGCCAAGCTGCTCGCCGCGTGCGGTCTCGACGCCGCGGGTATCGCCCGGTCGATCCGCGAACGCTTCCTCGCAAGCGGCGCGGTCGGCGGTCAGTCGTCGGTGAAGCGCGTCGCTTAAAGCGCTGTCGCCTGTCGTGCCGCCGTGGGTACGACTCATGCCGCCGTCATGCGACGGCGGCTTCGCAATCTCCAGTTTGAACCGACGGGTCCTGCGGCCCGTCACCCAACGCCGGCGGCAGCCGGCGTTCGCCGTTGCGCGCGCTGATCTGCACGGCCGCTGGGCGCTTCGAGCTCGCTGCGCGATCGTCGCCGATGCAGCGAGACCTGGACGCAGCTCGGCGCTTTCCAGAAAGGACAAAAGAATGAATCAGATGAATCCCGCCTTCGTGATGCCCGACGTGCAAAGCACCCCCGACACGCGCCAGATTCCGATCCAGCGGGTCGGCGTGAAGGGCGTGCGTCATCCGTTGACGGTTCGAACGCAAGCCGATGAAGTGCAGCCGACGGTCGGCACGTGGAATCTCGACGTGCATCTGCCGGCCGAGCAGAAGGGCACGCACATGTCGCGCTTCGTCGCGTTGCTCGAAGAGAACAAGGCGCCGCTCGAACCGGCCACGTTCCGCACGATGCTCGCGGCCATGCTCGATAAGCTCGAGGCCGAGGCGGGCCGCATCGAAGTGTCATTCCCGTACTTCGTGAACAAGACCGCGCCGGTGTCGGGCGTGCAGAGCCTGCTCGACTATGAAGTTACGCTGACCGGCGAGACCCGCCATGGCGCGACGCGGCTGTTTCTGAAGGTGCTGGTGCCGGTCACGAGCCTGTGCCCGTGCTCGAAGAAAATCTCGCAGTACGGCGCGCACAACCAGCGCTCGCACGTGACGATCGATGCCGAGCTGATCGGCGACGTCGCTGTCGAAGAGTTGATCCGCATCGCCGAGGAAGAAGCGTCGTGCGAACTGTGGGGTCTGCTCAAGCGTCCGGACGAGAAGTTCGTTACCGAGCGCGCGTACGAAAATCCGAAGTTCGTCGAAGACCTCGTGCGCGACGTTGCCCAGCGTCTGAATGCCGACGAGCGCATCGTCGCGTATGTGCTCGAGGCCGAGAACTTCGAGTCGATTCACAATCACAGCGCTTATGCGGTGATCGAGCAGGACAAGCGCCTCGCCTGATACGTTCTGCGTCGGTCCACGCCGTTTCGTTGCAAAGCATTGAACCCATAAAAAAGCCGCTTTTAAAGCGGCTTTTTATCGTCTTGCGGCGGCGGTTCAGTGCGCGAGCGACGTCAGATCCCACCGCGGCTTCACGGTGAACGCGTAGTCGTTGACGGCCTGTTCGGGCCAGCGTTGCAGACGCAGCGCGCCGGCCAGCGCGATCATCGCCCCATTGTCCGTGCACAGCGACAGGTCGGGATAGTGCACGTAAAAATTGCGCTTCTGCGCGGCGGCCGACAACGCTTCGCGCAACTGCCGGTTCGCGCCGACGCCGCCCGCCACCACCAGCCGGTTCAGCTTCGTGCGCTTGAGCGCCGCGAGCGATTTCGCGGCCAGCACTTCGACGGCGGCATCGACGAAACCGCGCGCGAGATCGGCCTTGGCCTGTTCGCAAATGTTCGCGCCGCCCAGCCGGTTGGCGTGCGTGAGCACGGCGGTCTTCAGGCCGCTGAAGCTGAAATCGAGGTCGCCGGAATGCAGCATCGGGCGCGGCAGCACGACTGCGCCGGGGGTGCCGAACTCGGCCATGCGCGAGACTTCCGGGCCGCCCGGATAGCCGAGGCCCAGCAGCTTGGCGGTTTTGTCGAAGGCTTCGCCGGCGGCGTCGTCGAGCGTTTCGCCGAGCGTCTCGTAGACGCCGACATCCGTCACGCGCATCAGTTGCGTATGGCCGCCCGACACCAGCAGCGCGACGAACGGAAACGGCGGCGGCTCATCGACGAGCAGCGGCGACAGCAAATGCCCTTCGAGATGGTGAATGCCGACGGTCGGCTTGTTCCACGCCATCGCCAGCGAATTGGCGACGCTCGCGCCGACCAGCAGCGCGCCCGCGAGCCCAGGGCCTTGTGTGTAGGCGATCGCGTCGATGTCGCCGCGCGCGACGCTGGCGCGCTCCATCACCTCTTCGAGCAGCGGCAGCGCACGGCGGATGTGGTCGCGCGATGCAAGCTCCGGCACGACGCCGCCGTACTCGCGATGCATCGCAATCTGCGAATGCAGCGCGTGCGCGAGCAGGCCGCGCTCCGTGTCGTAGAGCGCGAGACCGGTTTCGTCGCAGGAGCTTTCGATGCCGAGAACGAGCATGATGAATCGCTTGAGACGGGCGCGCGCAATGCGCGTCCGAAAGTAAAAGGTAAGCCTGAAAGTATACCAGCGCGGACCAGCAGCCGCTGGCGGTCGGCAGCGCACGGACATGGACGCGAGGGCCCGGCAGGTACAATGCGGCCCCATGGAATCCTTCGATATCGCGGTGATCGGCGCGGGCGCGGCCGGCATGATGTGCGCTGCAGTTGCCGGTCAACTCGGTCGGCGTGTGGCGCTGATCGACCACTCGCAGCGTCTCGCGGAAAAAATCCGCATTTCCGGCGGTGGCCGCTGCAACTTCACGAATCTGTATGCGGGGCCGGCCAATTATCTGTCGGCGAATCCGCATTTTTGCCGCTCGGCGCTGGCACGCTATACGCCGCGCGACTTCATGGCGCTGCTCAAGCAACATCGCGTGACGTGGCATGAGAAGCACAAGGGCCAGCTGTTTTGCGATCAATCGAGCGACGCGGTCATCGACGTGCTGAAAAGCGAGTGCGACGCCGGTGGCGTTGCATGGCGCACGCCGCTATCGGTCGAAGAAGTGCGCCGGGATGCCGAAGGGCGATTCCTGCTCGGCACGACGGCGGGCACGATCGCCGCCCGTGCGCTCGTGATCGCGACGGGCGGTCTGTCGATCCCGAAGATCGGCGCGACCGATTTCGCATACCGCATCGCCAAGCAGTTCGGCCACAAGCTGATCGACACGCGCCCCGCGCTGGTGCCGCTGACCTTCGCGCCGGCCGACTGGGAGCCGTTTGCGGCGCTGTCGGGTGTGTCGCTCGAAGTCCAGCTATCGACTGGCAACAAGAAGACCGGCGCCGAGTTCACCGAAGATCTGCTGCTCACGCACCGCGGCCTGTCGGGCCCGGGGGTGCTGCAGATATCGAGCTTCTGGCAGCCCGGCGAGCCGATTCACATCAATCTGCTGCCGGAGCGCGACGCCGCGGCTGCGCTCATCGACGCGAAAAACGGCACGAAGCGGCAGATCGCCAATCTGCTATCGGAATGGGTGCCGCAACGGCTCGCGCACGTGTGGCTCGACACTCATCAGGTGGCGGCCGAGGCCCGCGTCGCCGATCTGCCGGACAAGTCGCTGCGCCGCATCGGTGAGGCGCTGTCGCGCTGGACGCTCACGCCGAACGGCACCGAGGGTTATCGCAAGGCCGAAGTGACGCGCGGCGGCGTCGATACGCGCGGTTTGTCATCGACGACGATGATGAGCGCTCGGGTGCCGGGTCTCTACTTCATCGGCGAGGCGGTCGACGTGACCGGCTGGCTCGGCGGCTACAACTTCCAGTGGGCGTGGGCGTCGGGTGTCGCGGCGGGGGAGGCGGCCGCCGAATATGCCCGGGGGCTTGACGGCGCAATGGCTTTGTGAGAAAGCTCTGCTATACTCCTGAACCTTTACAAAGTTCCGTTATTGAAAAATGACGACCATCCGCGTAAAAGACAATGAGCCGTTCGAAGTCGCCATGCGCCGTTTCAAGCGCACCATGGAGAAAAACGGCTTACTGACGGAACTTCGCGCTCGCGAGTTTTACGAGAAACCCACAGCCGAACGCAAGCGCAAGAAAGCGGCGGCGGTGAAGCGTCATTTCAAGCGTCTGCGTGGCCAGATGCTGCCAAAAAAGCTCTACTGATTCTGGCGTTGCCCCGCTGTACGCGGCGCGGCAGCATCCCAGCCGATGGCGGCACCCCAGTGCCATCACGGCAAACCCGGCCCATCGGGCCAGCCGGCAGGGTCGCATCCACTACGCATATTGCGCCAACCCGCTTGAGGAAGAAGTCCCAAGCGGGTTTTCGTGCTGATGCGGCGGTATCGCCGCCATCGACCGGCCGGTTTTTCAACTTTTCAACGCAATTCAGGTGAGTGATGAGTCTCAAGGACCGGATCAACGACGATATGAAAGCTGCCATGCGGGCGCGCGAGACCGAGCGTCTCGGCACGATCCGCCTGCTGCTCGCCGCGGTCAAGCAGCGTGAAGTCGATGAGCGGGTCACGCTCGACGATGCCGGCATAACCGCCGTGGTCGACAAGATGATCAAGCAGCGCAAGGATTCGATCAGCCAGTTCGAGGCCGCCGGACGCACGGATCTCGCGGACAAGGAAAAGGCCGAGTTGGCCATTCTTTCCGCCTATATGCCTGAGCAGATGTCCGAAGCGGAAATCGTTGCCGAAGTGCAGGCGGCGGTCGCGCAAACCGGTGCTGCCGGCCCGCAGGACATGGGCAAAGTGATGGGCGTGCTGAAGCCGAAGCTGGCCGGCCGCGCCGACATGACCGCCGTCTCCGCGCAGGTCAAAGCCGCGCTTGCGAAGTAACCCTGTCGATTTGTCCGGGTCGCGGGGCCCCGAAAAAACGGGCCCCGGGGCCCGGTCGCGGTGTCGGGCCCGGACTCCGGGCTTGGATTTTGAAGCTTTCCAGGCAGCGTTAATTACTGTGATCCCACCGTCATTCCTGCAGGACCTGCTCAACCGCGTCGATATCGTCGACGTGGTCGGCCGGTATGTGCAGCTGAAAAAGGGCGGCGCGAACTTCATGGGGCTGTGCCCGTTTCACAACGAGAAGAGCCCCTCGTTTACGGTTAGTCCGACTAAGCAGTTTTATCACTGCTTCGGCTGCGGTGCGCATGGCACGGCCATCGGGTTCCTGATGGAACACTTGGGCGCGTCGTTTCCCGAAGCGGTGAACGAGCTCGCGCAATCGGTGGGTCTAACTGTGCCGAACGAGCCTTCGCCCGGATATGGCGGTGGTGGCGGAGCTGGCGGCGGCTACGCGCCGGCGGCGTCGAAGGCCGTCACCACGGCGCTGTCCGATCTCATGCAGACCGCCTGCGACTATTACCGTAAGCAGCTGCGCGGTGCGCCGGGCGCGATCCAATATTTGAAAAAGCGCGGTCTGACCGGCGAAATCGCCGCGCGCTTCGGTCTCGGCTACGCGCCCGAAGGCTGGCAAAACCTCGAGGCGGCGTTCCCGAACTACCGCGACGACGCGCTGGTCGAAGCGGGTCTCGTGATCGTCAGCGAAAAGTCCGACGCGCAGGGTCAGAACCGCCGCTACGACCGCTTCCGCGAGCGGATCATGTTCCCGATCCGCAATGTCAAAGGACAGGTGATCGGCTTCGGCGGCCGCGTGCTCGACGGCGGCGAGCCAAAGTATTTGAATTCGCCGGAAACGCCGCTATTTAACAAGGGCAGCGAGCTGTACGGGCTGTTCGAGGCGCGTCTGGCGATTCGAGAGCAGCACTACGTGCTGGTCGTCGAAGGTTATATGGACGTGGTCGCGCTGGCCCAGTTGGGCTTCCAGAACGCGGTCGCGACGCTCGGCACCGCTTGCACACCGATTCATGTGCAGAAACTGATGCGCCAGACCGATACCGTCATTTTCAGTTTCGACGGCGACGCGGCCGGCCGGCGTGCAGCACGCCGCGCGCTCGACGCGTGCCTGCCGCATGCCGCCGACAACCGGACGATCCGTTTCCTGTTCCTGCCGAGCGAGCACGATCCCGACAGCTACGTGCGCGAGTTCGGCACCGAGGCTTTCGCCGAGCAGGTCGAACGGGCGATGCCGTTGTCGCAGTTCATGCTCAACGAGGTGCTGACCGGCAAGGAGCTCGATCAGCCCGAGGGCAAAGCCCGCGCGCTGTTCGACGCAAAGCCGCTGCTGCAGGCATTGCCGGCGAATGCGCTGCGCGCGCAGATCATGCATATGTTTGCGGACCGGCTCGATGTGCCGTTCAGCGAAGTCGCGGCGCTTTGCGAAGTCGATGCGCGGATCGCGGCCGCGGCGCGCGAGGCGCCGGCCCGCAAGGATCGCCGCAGCGTGACCGGCATCGAGGAAAAGACGCTGCGCAACCTGGTGATGTATCCGCGCACGGTCGCGATGCTCGACGAAGAGGCCGAAGAGGCGCTGCTCACCGTGACCCGGCACGGCGAACTGTTCGCGGAAGTGACGACGCACGCGCGCGCCCTCGGCGATTCGGCGGCGTTCCAGTTGTTGTCAGATCTCTTGCGAAATGGCGCGAACGCCCCAACTTTCGAGGAAATCTTTCGCAAAATTCTAGACTATGATGAAAACGTCCGGGATTTGCTGCTGAAAGACCCGCAGGACGCGGCCGTCATCGAGGAACGGCGCGAGCAGGAACGAATCGTCGGCGAGGAGTTGAAGGCCGCGATTTTGAAGATGCGATACGACGCTTATTGCGATCGTCTCGATCAGCTTTCGCGACAGTCACGACATACGCCGGAAGAGTTTGCCGAGTTTTCGGAGCTCAACCGGAAGCGGGCCGAGATGAAGCGTCAACTCGGCCTGTAGCGGAGAGGCGAAAACCTCGGGTGCTATAATTAAAAGTTTCTAGCGGTTTGTTTTTTCAAGGGTTTTCCTAGCAAAGGCGAAAGGCGATGCGATGGCAAAGACGACAGGCGGAAATCAGACAACTGGCTCACGCGCTAAAGAGCGCACCGGAAAAGTTACCGAAGCCAGGCTGACTGCATCCGCCAGAAAAACGTCTGCTGTCAGCGTTGCGCCAGCTGCCGGGAAGAAGTCGTCGACCACGGCGGCCGCGCAGGCCGCACCGGTTCGGGCGGCGAAAGCTGTAGCACCGCCGGCTGCCAAGCGGGCGGGTGTCAGAAGCGCAAGGGAAGCGGCTGCCGTTCAGGACGATGCGGCAGCGCGCGTGACTTCAGTATCCACGGTTCATCCGGCTGTTGTCCAACAGCCGGGGGTCGAGACTACAGCCGGTACGGCGAACTCCATGACGAAAAAGCTGAATGAAGTACCCGTCGATGACGATGCAACCCAGGCCGAAGAAACCGCTGCCGCCGCACCGGGCAAGGTGGAAAAGGTCAAGGCTCGCGACCGTCGTGCAAAGGAAAAAGCGCTGCTGAAGGATGCGTTCGCGTCGTCGCAGCCTGGCACGGTGGAGGAACTCGAGGAGCGTCGTTCCAAGCTGCGCGCGCTGATCAAGCTCGGCAAGGAGCGCGGCTTCCTCACGTACGCTGAAATCAACGATCACCTGCCGGACAACTTCACCGAGACCGAGGCGATCGAAGGCATCATCAGCACGTTCAACGACATGGGCGTCGCCGTCTACGAACAGGCCCCTGACGCCGAAACGCTGCTGCTCAACGACAACGCACCCGCGGCTTCGTCGGACGATGAAGTCGAAGAGGAAGCCGAAGTCGCGCTGTCCACCGTCGACTCCGAATTCGGCCGCACTACCGACCCCGTGCGCATGTACATGCGCGAAATGGGCACGGTCGAGCTGCTTACGCGCGAAGGCGAAATCGAAATCGCGAAGCGCATCGAAGACGGCCTGAAGCACATGGTGATGGCCATCTCCGCGTGCCCGACCACGATCGCCGACATCCTCGCGATGGCCGAGCGCGTCGCCAACGACGAAGTGCGCATCGACGAACTCGTCGACGGTCTGATCGACGCCGACGCGGAAGACGCCGACGGCTTCTCCGCGCAGGAAGCGGAAGCGATCGAGAACGAAGACGAGGAAGCCGAGGAAGAGGACGAAGAGGACGAGGAAGAAGACGATGGCTCGGCGCAAGCCACCGCCAACGCCGCACAGCTCGAAGCGCTGCGGCGCGCGTCGCTCGAAAAATTCGCGTTGATCAGCGAATGGTTCGACAAGATGCGTCGCGCGTTCGAGAAGGAAGGCTACAAGTCCAAGTCGTACCTGAAGGCGCAGGAAACCATCCAGAACGAGCTGATGACGATCCGCTTCACCGCGCGTACCGTCGAGCGTCTGTGCGACACGCTGCGCGCGCAGGTCGATGAAGTGCGCCAGGTGGAGCGTCAGATCCTGCATACGGTAGTCGACAAGTGCGGCATGCCGCGCGCGGAATTCATCGCGCGTTTCCCGGGCAGCGAGACGGACCTCGAATGGGCCGACAAGATCGTCGCGGAGGGGCATGTATATAGCGCGATCCTCACGCGCAACATTCCAGCGATCCGCGAACAGCAGCAGCGTCTGCTCGATCTGCAGGCACGCGTGGTACTGCCGCTGAAGGACCTGAAGGAAACCAACCGTCAGATGGCGGCCGGCGAACTGAAGGCGCGTCAGGCAAAGCGTGAGATGACCGAGGCGAACCTGCGTCTCGTGATCTCGATCGCGAAGAAGTACACGAACCGCGGTCTGCAGTTCCTCGACCTGATTCAGGAAGGCAACATCGGCCTGATGAAGGCGGTGGACAAGTTCGAATACCGTCGTGGCTACAAGTTCTCCACGTATGCGACGTGGTGGATTCGCCAGGCCATTACGCGTTCGATCGCCGACCAGGCGCGCACGATCCGGATTCCGGTTCACATGATCGAAACGATCAACAAGATGAACCGCATCTCGCGTCAGATCCTGCAGGAAACCGGTCTCGAGCCGGATCCGGCAACGCTGGCCGAGAAGATGGAAATGCCGGAAGACAAGATCCGCAAGATCATGAAGATCGCGAAGGAGCCGATCTCGATGGAAACGCCGATCGGCGACGACGACGATTCGCATCTGGGCGACTTCATCGAAGATACCAACACGGTCGCCCCGGCGGATGCCGCGTTGCATGCGAGCATGCGCGACGTCGTGAAGGATGTGCTCGACTCGCTGACGCCGCGCGAAGCGAAGGTGTTGCGCATGCGTTTCGGTATCGAGATGAGCACCGATCACACGCTCGAAGAAGTCGGTAAACAGTTCGACGTGACGCGTGAGCGGATTCGTCAGATCGAGGCGAAGGCGCTGCGCAAGCTGCGTCATCCGAGCCGTTCCGACAAGCTGAAGTCGTTCCTCGAAGGGAATTGACGGCGGCGGCCGCGGCTGGCCGCACATGATGCGATAGAAGGGGCCGCCCGGTCGTTTCGCGGAAGTGAAGCGGTTGCGCAGGCCCCTTTTTCGTGTAGTATGTCGGCCAATCGACGAAACGGGCCCGGCCTTCACGACCGGGTCTTTTTTCTTGGGCTGGACGCCGTGTTGGTTGCAGGCAGTGGACTCATAATCCACCTCCGAAAGGACATCGTGGGTTCGAACCCCACCCGGCCCACCAAAGTATCGAAAAAAGGGTTCCGAATTCCGGAACCCTTTTTGTTTTTGGGGCGGCCTTCGTCGGGCGTGGCGTTGCAAGTTCGGTTTCGAGCCAGCGCAATTTCTACAGGCGCCGCCGCGGGGCGAACTGCCAGCGATCGCAGGAATGGCCGTTGCGCATCCAGCGTAGGGAACTGTTCCCATCCACCTGGAGGTCGTCATGCAAACCGACCCAACCATCGACCCCGTCGCGCCTCCGAATCAGCCGCTGGAGGAATCCGACGGCGAGCCGCGTCCATTGCCCGACACGCCGCCCGACACCGACCCGCTCGCGCCGGGTTCCTCGCCCGAGGACGAGGAGGCGCTCGAGCGCGCTCCCCGCAAGCCATAAGCGGTGCTCGCGCGTAATCAGGGAAACTCCGTGTAAATGCGGGTGCCGCCCGGCCGTTAATTGAATGCGGAAGGCTTGTTGATGCACGCCGTCCGCTTTCAGCACGGGTCTTGTCACGCGGCGGCCGGCGCCGCAATTCACCTCCGGGCAATGCCCGTGCTGAAGGCTTCTTCGTTTGGTCGCGAGCGCATCTTATAGAGACGTGACAAAACGTGAAATAGAAGACCGTCGCAATGGCGGTTTCTCAAAAGTGAATGCTGATTCGACGAGGCAGGCTAGAACCGATGTGCTGCCGGGGAGTGGCAGCAACTGCTTAAGCTGGCCAATAAAGATCAAGTGAATAAGCGGTCTTGTCGATTCGACAAGTTAATCGGCCCCGCCTGAAACGATTAATTGCTAGACGCGCCAAGCCGACTGCATTAACTCCATCAAGTTCCGGCCATCGCAAAATAAATTTCAAACAACGCGGAAAACCATCATTCGAACCGTTCCATTCGAAGAAATATCGACGGTCTTTTCGTCAGCTTGCTCCGACCCGATTACGTCACGCGTATTAAAACACTGTTGCAAACGCACAACTTCGAATATTGGCGCGTTGCAAATTCGTATTGGCTGGGGCTGGCGATCCGGCACTTAGATCTTCCGACAAACGTTGGAAAAACAATAAGTTATGCCCGCCGGCCCCAACATTGTTGCGAAATTCGAAAAATCCTGTTGCGTGAATTGTCGGCGTCGATACCAGGGTGTCCCCCTACACTCACGCTTCGCTTCAAGGGTGCCCGGTCGATCCGAACGGGTCGGCCAAGCGGGCGGCGGCGGGTGCGATGCATCGGCTGCTGAGGCAGGTCCTGCTCCCCGTATAAATTTTTCGAATTGGAGTTCCCATGAAAAAGAGTCTCATCGTCGTTGCGGCTGCCGCATCGTTCGCTTCGGTCGCTCACGCACAAAGCAGCGTGACCCTGTACGGTCTGATCGACGCAGGTCTGACCTACACCAGCAACGTTGCTGGCAGCTCCAAGTGGGCAGCAAACAGCGGCGGCATCGACCAGAGCCGCTTCGGCCTGCGTGGCTCGGAAGATCTGGGCGGCGGTCTGAAGGCAATCTTCACGTTGGAAAGCGGCTTCAACATCAACAACGGCCAGTTCGCCAACAACAAGGGCATGTTCAACCGTCAGGCCTTCGTCGGTCTGTCGAGCGCGCAATTCGGTACGGTCACGCTGGGTCGCCAGTACGACGCAGCGCAGGACTACCTCGCACCGCTGACCGCAACGGGCAGCTGGGGCGGCACGTACTTCGCGCACCCGTTCAACAACGACAACCTGAACACCAACGGTGGTCTGTCGGTCAACAACTCGATCAAGTACTCGAGCGCTAACTACGCTGGCTTCACGTTCGGCGGCACGTACGGCTTCTCGAACCAGGCAGGTGGCTTCGCCAACAACCGTCAGTACAGCTTGGGCGCTGCTTACCAGTGGCAAGGCCTGCACCTCGGTGCTGCCTACGCTCAGCAAAACAACCCGGCTGCTAACACCAGCGGCGCATCGGACGGCGTTCTGGCGAACACGTCGGGCGTCCTGACGGGCAACTTCCGTCAGCGTCAGTTCGGCGCAGGCGCTTCGTACGGCTTCGGCCCGGCGCTGGTCGGCGTGGCCTGGACGCAATCGCGCGTCGACAACCTGGTTGGTGCAGCAGCTGGTCAGCGTCAAGGCCACACCAACAACTACGAAATCAACGGCAAGTACAACCTGACGCCGGCGATGGCTCTCGGCGTTGCGTACACGTTCACCGACGCACGCGGCTACGGCATCAACGCCGACGGTAACGACATGAAGACCCGTTACCACCAGATCGGCCTGCAGGCTGACTACTCGCTGTCGCGTCGCACCGACGTCTACGCTCAGGCTGTGTACCAGCACGCAATGGGCGACGGCGGCGTGGCTTCGATCTACAGCGGCGACAACACGGTTCCGACCTCGTCGTCGAAGAACCAGACGGCTGCTACGGTCGGTCTGCGTCACCGCTTCTAAGATTCAGCAGAAGCTGCCTGTAGTACAGAAAGGTGCCGTTCGCGGCACCTTTTTTTATGCGCGCGGCAGACCGGTAAGCCGGTTTCCGTATGCGAGAGCCAAAAAAACGGGCGTCCCTGGGCACGCCCGTTTTGCGATGACGACCCGGAGACTTAGAAAATCGTCCGCAGACCGAGCGCAACGCCGGTCTGGTTGTTGCGGCCCGGCAGTTCGACCGAGGCCGCGCCTGACACCTTGTCGAAATCGACGGTGCCGTACACCTCGGTGCGCTTCGACAGCGCGTACTCGGCCAGTCCGACGAACGTGTAGCGATAGCCGCTACCGACCTGACCATTGCCGATCGCCGCGTTCGACATGTGGTCGTAGTACGCGGCGCCCGTCAGCGTCAGCGCGGGCGTGGCCTGCCAGGTGACACCGGCGAACGGTCGATCCGCGTCGAGCCATCAGCGCGTTGACGCAATAGGCTATTGCCATTTTTGACATTGCGCCGTTCCGGATCACAAAAGTTGACTTTCTCCCAGGCAAGCTTCGAGTAGTCTCGAACGAGTTGACGTAACGACACTACTTTTGGAGCGACGCCGACACGCGCTTGGCGCGTGCGCTTTCACGCATGAATAGCCCATCTTCCGAATCCATCGGGACGAGGCCGGTCGTTCAGGAGTTGACCGACGAGCAATGGCAGCAGGTCGCGCCGCTATTGCCCGAAACCCTGAATGACGACGTCCCGCGGCGTGGTCGTCCGCCGATCGATATTCGCCACGTGCTCAATAGCGTGATGTGGGTGCTGCACACGCGCGCACCGTGGAGCGCGATGCCCGGGCGCTACGTGCCGTGCCAGACCGCACATCACTACTATCTGCGCTGGAAAAAATCGGGCGTGTTGAGCGCGATCATGCTCCCGCTGTTCAAGACCGACGCCGCTCTCGAAATGCGCGCGACACGCAAGGGCGGCGTGCGCGCCGGATAGCGTGCGCCCGCCGCGCCGCTAGATCTGCTCTCGTCCGTACGCCTCTAGCCGCTCGAGATCGAGCACCTCGATCTGGTTATATGACAGACCCAAAATCCGCAGCTTCTCGAGGTTCTGCAGCGCCTGATTGATGCGCTGCCGCGACACCCCCGCGAGCAAACCGACCTCTTCCTGCGAAATCGCCAGTGTGTGGCCCGTGTCCGGATACAGATCCGGGTTGAACAGCTGCGCGAGCGATTGCGCGACGCGTGCGTCCACATCGAGCAGCCGGCTGTTCTGGATCGATGCGATGAATTCCCCCATCCGGTTGTTCAACTGCCGGATCACGAAACCCGTGAACGGCAGGCTCGATTCGAGCAGCGCATGGAAGGTCGCGGCCGGCACGAACATCACGAGCGACGGCTGGATCGCGGCCACGTCGTACTTGCGCAACTCGCGCTTGATCACGCTGCCTTCGCCGAACCAGCCGCCCGGCGGCACCCCCGACAGCGTGCAACTGCGGCCCGACGCGTTGTAGATAGCGAGCTTGATGAGCCCCGAATGCACGCCGATCCAATAGTCGGACGGTTGCTGGCGACGCGCGATCCACGCGCCGCCTTCAAAGTGCTCGGCGTGCGCGCTGGCGAGCACCATCGCCTGATGCTCGGCGGCGAGCGCGCGAAACCAGGCGCAGGTGGCGAACAGCCGCGCGAGGTCGGCGGGCGCGACGCGTTGGGGCGGGCGAGAGTCGGCGCGGTCGGTGAAAGGAGCGACGGTCATTGGAGATAAGCGTCCTGGGAGCGGTTCCGGCTGAGCCAGGTCAAGGCGGAGCGCTAGCGGCGCCACTCTGTCATTTGAATGACAGACAGTTCATGACGACAATTGCTAGGCTAGGCCCTGGTTATTCATGGAAAACGATCACAACAATCGGCGGCGCGGCTCGCGCCTCAGGAGACGAAGCAATGACACAGCACATGTTCGACGAAGGCCTCGGGCGGCGCGAGGCCAATTATGTCCCGTTGACGCCGATCGATTTCCTCGTGCGCGCAGCGCAAGTGTATGGCGAGCGGCTCGCGATCGTCCACGGGGAGATCCGCCGTAACTGGCGCGAGACGTATGAGCGCGCGCGGCGGCTCGCGAGCGCGCTGCACGAGGCCGGTATCGGCCGCGGCGATACGGTCGCCGCGCTGCTGCCGAACATTCCGCCGATGGTAGAGGCGCACTTCGGCGTGCCGATGGCCGGCGCCGTGCTGAACACGCTAAACACGCGGCTCGACGTCGCGACGCTGCTGTTCATGCTGCGCCACGGGGAGGCGAAGGCGTTGATCGTCGATACCGAATACGGCGAGTTCGCGCATCGCGCTGCGCTCGAATTCCCGGAACTGCGCGTGATCAGCGTGGCCGATGCGCAGCCCGCCGACGCCGCGCAGTTCAACCGCGCGACCGACTACGAGCAGTTCCTGCAAACCGGCGACCCGTCCTACGAGTGGACTCCGCCCACCGACGAATGGGACGCGATCGCGCTGAACTACACGTCGGGCACGACCGGTGACCCGAAGGGCGTGGTCTACCATCACCGTGGCGCGTATCTGAACGCGCTGAGCAACATTCTCGAATGGGATATGCCGAAGCACGCGGTCTATCTGTGGACGCTGCCGATGTTCCACTGCAACGGCTGGTGCTTTCCGTGGACCGTGGCCGCGCGCGCGGGCGTCAACGTCTGTCTGCGCAAGTTCGACGCGAAGACCGTGTTCGAGCTGATTCGACGCGAGCACATCACGCACTACTGCGGAGCGCCGATCGTACAGAGTTCGCTCGCGAACGCGCCGGCCGAATGGCGCGAGGGCATCACGCATCGCGTGTCGACGATGGTCGCGGGCGCCGCGCCGCCGCCCGCGGTGATCGCGAAGATGAAGCAGATCGGTTTCGACCTGACGCACGTGTACGGGCTCACAGAAACCTACGGCCCGGCGGCCGTCTGCGCGAAGCAGCAGGAGTGGGACGCGCTCGACGAGCAAATCAGCGCCGACCTGACCGCCCGCCAGGGCGTGCGGTATCACCTGCAGGCGGCGGTCGCGGTGCTCGATGCGGACACGCTCGCGCCGGTGCCGGACGACGGCGAAACGATCGGCGAGATCATGTTTCGCGGCAACATCTGCATGAAGGGCTATCTGAAGAACGAGCGCGCGACCGAAGCCGCTTTCGATGGCGGCTGGTTCCACACCGGCGATCTCGGCGTGCGCACGGCCGACGGCTATATCCGCATCCGCGACCGCAGCAAGGACATCATCATTTCGGGCGGCGAGAACATTTCGAGCATCGAGGTCGAGGACACGCTGTACCGGCATCCGGCGGTGTCGGTGGCGGCGGTGGTCGCAATGGCAGATCCGAAGTGGGGCGAGGTGCCGTGCGCGTTCATCGAGTTGAAGGAAGGCGCGCAGGCGACCGAGGAGGAAATCATCGCGCACTGCCGGCTGTTTTTGGCCGGCTTCAAGTTGCCGAAGGCGGTGCGCTTTGGCGAGTTGCCGAAGACCTCGACGGGGAAGATCCAGAAATTCGAGTTGCGCGCGCGGATCAAGGCGGAGGGAAAAGCGTAACGCGCCGCGATTAACGCTGTTTCAGGGCGGCGCGCAGCGAGTCACGCCGGCGCGCGCCGCTTCATGTTGGCGTCAAATCCCGACCTTGTGCGCATTCAGAATCAGCCGCAGGCCCAGCGCGGTCACCGCGCCCGCGGCGATGCGATCGATCCACGCCTTCCAGCGCAGATAGATTTCGCGCGGCCGTTGGCTCGAAAAGCACAGTGCGACGATCGTGTACCAGCCCGCTTCGATCGCGAAGATCGCCGGCGGCAGCGCGAAATAGCACCACACCGGCGGATGCTGCGGCAGCAGCGCGGCGAAGATACTGCCGTAGTAGACGGCCGTCTTCGGATTGCTGAGCTGCGTGCTCAAGCCGATCCAGAACGACTTGCGCGGATTGACGCCATTGCCGGTTTGCGTTTCGCTGAACGCGAGCGGCTTCGCGGCGCCGCGCCAGATTTTCGACGCCAGATAAACCAGGTAGACGCCGCCTGCCACTTTCAGCCCGACGTAGAGCCATTCGACCGTCGCGAGCAGCGTATAGAGCCCGAGCAGCGCGATGCCGCTAAAAAACACACCGCCGATGCCCATGCCGAGCGCCGTCGCGAGACCGTCGCCGCGCGACAGACCGATCGCGTTGCGCGCGACGATGACGAAGCTGGGTCCCGGACTCATCGCGCCCAATAGCAGCGCGGCGAGGATCGTGAGGATGGCGGTCGAGGCGGGCATGGTCGTGTCTCCTGAGGTCGGGCCGATGCCAGTTGCTCTGGCGAACCCCGGGTTTCGCATTGTCCGCCAAACGGGTGGTGGAAGCCACGATTACCGAAAACTCGGAAGTCACGCAATTAGTACAATTAGAAAAACTTCTTTGCTGCGGCCAAAATACATCGAATGCTAGAATCACTTTCGATACGCTGAAGTTCCCTCACCACGACGAGGCGACGCACGAAGCGAAACACGGGCGCAATTCGAGCGCCTTCTATTCTTCGAGTAGCCCATTCGCTTGATCCCAGCGCTTTAATTCAGAATCTGACAGGCATCAGTTGCAAATGCGGGTTTTTACGCATTTGCAGGGATTGCGTGAATTCGTCGAATCGCTTTCGTTCAAAATTGAATTAAGCACGAGCCTCGCGTTGTTATGCGAGTTGCCAGTTTGTCTAATGCCAGCAAGAGCTGCGACACAATACGTTATGAAACAACGAGAAGGACAACAACGACTGTTCGAACGCGACGAGAACCTGCGGGAGCGCATGATCGCGTGGATTCGCCGACGCATGGACGACCACAACATCACCCTCGAAGCGCTGGCCGAATCGCTCGAAGCCGATGCGAACGCTGTGGCCGCGGTGCTGTACCGCGACGCGTTCGGCAACACGTGGGACGGTCAGGGCGATAAACCGGCGTGGCTCGCGCGCGCGATTCACGCCGGACAAAGCATCGATCACTTCCGCTGCTAACGCGCGCAGGTGCACCGCGAAACGTCCGCGCGAAAAAAAGCCCGCACAAGGCGGGCTCGATTTTTACTGCTCGGAGCTTCGCGACGAATCGCGCATCACAGGTCGAAAAACACGGTTTCCTGATCGCCCTGCATGTGGATGTCGAAGCGGTACACGTTGGCCGTACCGGCAACGCGTCGCGCGATCAGCGTATCACGGCGCTCGGCCGGCACCGACGCCAGCACGGCGTCCTGCTCGTTCGCCTGCGCTTCGTCCTCGAAATAGATGCGCGTGAACGTGTGCAGCAGCATGCCGCGCATCGTCAGGATCACGTCGATGTGCGGCGCTTCGTCGGGATTCGCGCGGCCCGGCTTCACCGTCTCGACGATGAAGCGCTTGTGCGGGTCCGTACCGGTACCGACGCGCGCAAAGCCGTGAAAGCCGGTCTTCAGGATGTCCTCGCGCGATTCCGGATAGTGGCCGTTCGAGTCGACCTGCGACATTTCGATCATCGCGTCGCCAACCACCTTGCCGTCGCCGTCGAACACCTGACCGACGATCGTGATGTGCTCGCCGGCCGCTTCCATGTCGGCCAGCACGTGCGTGAACAGGCTCTTGTAGTCGAAGTCGTATTGCTGCGGGCAAAGACCGTAGGCGAAGTACGGACCAACGGTTTGCGAAGGCGTTTGCTTGAGAGTCGTCATGGCTTAGCGCTCCATCGGGGTTTCGTTCGGGCCGCGCAGCACGATGTCGAAATCGTAGCCGAGCGCATAGGCCTCTTGCGTAATGTCGAGCGAGAACTTCGAGATCATGCGCTCACGGGCGTTTTCCGGAGTGCCCTGGTAGATCGGGTCGAACGCGAGCAGCGGATCGCCGGGGAAGTACATCTGCGTGACGAGACGCGAGCCGAAGTGGTCGCCGAACAGCGAGAAGTGGATGTGCTGCGGACGCCATGCGTTCGGATGGTTGCCCCACGGATACGCGCCCGGCTTGATGGTCAGGAAGCGGTAACGGCCTTCGTTGTCAGTGATGCAGCGGCCCGCGCCGAGGAAGTTCGGATCGAGCGGCGCGTCGTGCTGGTCGGCCTTGTGCACATAGCGGCCGGCGGCGTTCGCCTGCCAGATTTCCACGAGCGTGTTGCGCACCGGACGGCCTCCTTCGTCGAG
Source organism: Paraburkholderia sp. BR13444 (assembly GCF_040948755.1). NCBI lineage: Bacteria > Pseudomonadati > Pseudomonadota > Betaproteobacteria > Burkholderiales > Burkholderiaceae > Paraburkholderia > Paraburkholderia sp. BR13444. The sequence goes on from NZ_JBFPKM010000014.1 coordinate 132,967, forward strand.
CACGCGGCCCGTCACGATGATGCGCTCGCCGAGCGGCTCGCCATTGCGCACCGCGTTGCGGGTCAGGTCGTTGTCGAGCGGATCGAGGTCGTCGCTGCCGTAGACCGGCACGCGCTGGTCGCGCAGACGTTCTTTCAGCGGAATCAGCGGACGGGTCGGGCCGCGCTTGACCGACGAACCGTACGGCGGATAGATGTACTCGGGATGGGACGCGAAATCTCGCGGGGAAAGAATTGAATCTTCCATGAAGTGTCTCCGTTGGAGGAATCGGGGGATGCGGCGTTATGACTCGCACTTTATACAAAGCAGCCGGTTATGAAAAATGACGTTTTTGCCCGTTTCGTATAACCTTCTGTTATGCAACGCAGTCTCGCGGATAGCCGCGTCAAATTTCGCCATCTCCAGTGCTTTCTGGCCGTCGCGCAGTTCGGCAGCGTCCAGCGGGCGGCGGACAGTCTGTCGATCACGCAGCCGGCGGTATCGAAGACGGTCGCCGAGTTGGAAACCATTCTCGGCGTGAAGCTGTTCGAGCGCGGCCGTCACGGCGCGGTGCCGACGCGCGAGGGACAGCTTTTCATGCCGCACGCAAGCGCCTGCGTGAGCGCGCTGCGTCAGGGCGTCGATCTGCTGGCGCGCGCCGAGGGCGCGGCCGCCGCGACGCTCGAAGTCGGCGTGCTGCCCACTGTCGCCGCGGTGCTGGTTCCGCCCGTGCTGAGACAGTTCGCGACGCAGTGGCCGCGCGTGATCGTGCGCCTCGCGACCGGCGCAAATCCGGAATTGCTCGAACGCCTGAAAGCGGGTTCGATCGAATTCGCGATCGGCCGTCTCGCGGACCCCGAGCGGATGGTCGGCCTGAGCTTCGAGCAGTTGTTTACCGAGCCGCTGATCGCGGTCGTGCGCGCCGGGCATCCGCTCGCGCAGGGAACGGCCTTGCCGGCCACGTCGCTGGAGGATTTTCCGATCGTGCTGCCGCCGTTCGGCACGCTGATCCGCCAGTCGACCGAAAGCCTGCTGAGCGCGTGGGGCGTGGCGCCGTTGTCAGGGTTCGTCGAGGTGTTGTCGGTATCGACGGGGCGTGCGCTGACGCTCGAAAACGGCGCGGTGTGGTTCGTGCCGCAAAGCGCGGTCGAATACGAACTCGCGCACGGCATGCTGGTGCGCTTGCCGCTGCCGTTTGCGGGCACCGGCGAGCCGGTGGGGCTGATCCGTCGCTCGGATACGCAGCCGTCGGCGGTGGGGCGCGCGTTCATCGAGGCGGTGCGCGAGGTCGCGCGGGGCAGAATGGCGGCGGTGTCAGGCAAGGATGCGGGCAAAAGCACCGGTAAAACCGCCGGCAAAACGGCGCGCAAAGGCGGCCCGGGCGACGCGCCGCTCGAGTGATCCGGCGGCCTGCCGCACGCATGCCCCCGGGCGCCCATCGGCATGTCGTTCTCCGTATGAACCAACCAGTACAAAATGACGGTTGCGAATGCCCCGCGACCCGGTGTAAAAACACGGTGCGAAAGCCGCCGCAGCCCGTATTTTTTTGCGGCACACCGCGCGCACGCCACCAGCGGGCGCGCGTCAAGCAGCCCATCGCGAACGGCCGGAACGGTTCGCACCGAACCCCGGAAAGACCGGCCACCGCATCGAAAGACCGTACAAGGAGATTGCCATGCCTAGCGACTTGCCCACTCCCGAGGCCGCGCAGCGCGCCGTGATGGCGCCGGAGCACAATCCGCTCGGCACGGCCGGCCTCGAATTCGTCGAGTTCGCCGCCCGCGATCCGCAGGCGCTCGGCGAGACCTTCAAGCAGCTCGGCTTCAAGGCGATCGCGCGTCATATCAGCAAGGACGTGACGCTATACCGTCAGGGTGAGATGAATTTCCTGATCAACGCGGAGCCCGATTCGTTCGCAGCGCGCTACGCGGAGGAATACGGGGTCGGCATCTGCGCGATCGGGATTCGGGTCGCCGACGCGCAGCGCGCGTTCGAACGCGCGGTGGAGCTCGGCGCGTGGGAGTTCGAGGGCGAACGCCTCGGGGCCGGCGAACTGCTGATTCCGGCGATTCAAGGTATCGGCGATTCGCACATCTATTTCGTCGATCGCTGGCGCGGACGCGGCGGTCAGCGCGGCGGCCTCGGTGATATCTCGATCTTCGACATCGACTTCCGCCCCATCGAAATCGACACGGCCGAAGCCGATCTGAGTCACGCGGGCAGCGGCCTGGTCGCGGTCGATCATTTGACGCAAACCGTTGGGGAAGGCCGCATGCAGGAGTGGATCGACTTCTATCGCGACCTGCTGAATTTCCGCGAGATTCACGAGTTGCACGCGAATTGGCACGTGTCGGCGGAATCGCGCGTGATGGTGTCGCCGTGCGGCGCGATCCGCATACCGCTGTACGAGGAGGGCACGCGCCGGACCAACCTGATGCACGAGTATCTGCCCGATCATCCGGGCGAAGGCGTGCAGCACATTGCACTCGCCACCGACGACATCTTCGCGTGCGTCGAGCGCCTGCTCGCGAACGGCGTCGAATTCGTCGAGCCGCCGCCGCGCTACTACGAGCAGCTTGATGCACGCCTGCCGGGCCACGGGCTCGATGTCGAGCGGCTGCGGCGCACGCATGTGCTCGTGGACGGTGAGATCGGCGCGGACGGCGTGCCGCTGCTGTTTTTCCAGACCTTTGTACGCCGTCGCGCCGGCGAGATCTTCTTCGAGATCGTGCAACGCCAGGGGCATCATGGCTTCGGCGAAGGCAATTTGGCCGCATTGGCGCAGGCGCGCGCCTCCAACTGAGTCTCACCCGGTCGCATGTGTGATTGATCCAATCACCCATGCGACTGGCGTTTCCTCACGCCCCCTCGGGCCGCTCCGCCAACTCCGGATAAATCGCGCCGTACGCGGCCGCTTCGCGCAGCAGCCACTCGCGAAAATTCGCGAGCGGTTTGCCGTGGCTCAACTCGGTTGGGTACACGAGGTAGTACGCGGCGTCGGCAACGGCGGGTCCGTCGAACGGAATCACGAGACCGAACTGCTGCAACTGCGTATCGACGAAGAAGCGCGGTACCAGTGCAATGCCGAGTCCGGCCGCGGCCGCGCTGATCAGCATCGTGTGCAGTTCGTAGCGCACGCCCTGCATCGTGCGATTGTCGTCGACGCCGAAGTTTGCGAACCAGGTCGCCCAGCCATCGGGTCGCGTCGTCGAATGAAGCAGCGGATAGTTGAGTAGTTCGGCGATGTTGCGGACCGGCCGCTTCAGCAGACTCGCCGCGCAGATCGGCACCACTTCCTCGCTGAACAGAAAATCGGCCGACGTACCCGGCCACGTCGGCTTGCCGTAGTGAATCGCCGCTTCGAAATGCGTGTCGGCGAACGGGAACGTCGCGGTACGCACGCCCATGTTCACGCGCACGTCCGGGTATTGTTCATTGAAGGTGGCCATGCGCGGGATCAGCCATTGCGATGCGAACGTCGGCAATACCGCGAGTTCCAGATAGCCGCCGCCGCTGCCGTGCGCGATGATCGACAGCGTGTCGCGATCGAGGTGTTCGAGCGAGCGTCGCACCTGCGCGCTGTAGACCTTGCCCGCGCGCGTCAGCACCACGCGTTGCTTGACGCGCACGAACAGCCGCACGCCTAGATTGCTTTCGAGCGTATTGATCTGTCGCGACACCGCGCTTTCGGTGAGGAACAGCTCGCGCGCCGCGTGCGTGAAGCTCTCGTGCCGCGCCGCGGCTTCGAACGCGAGCAGCGCGCCCATGTTGGGAATCTTGAACTTTCGCACGTTAATTCCAAAAACGCATCAAGTGGCGATTTTATCTCGCTTTACGGGGGCGGAGCGGATTTTGAATAATCTCGCCCGTCATGAGCGCTTCTGCGGGCGCTCAATGTATAGCGTGGAGAAGCCGGATGCGAAACCTGAAGAATGCGAACGTCGAACAACTGCTGGTGAAGCTGCTGGGCGCGGAGAAGACCGCGCGCCTGTTTGCGACGCTGAATCATCCGCATGTGTTGAACGAGTGGGAAAGCGGCAGCATCACACGTGCCGAACTCGCACAGGCGATGAACATGGCGCTGTTCGACGATCTGCTCGCGCGCTCGGAAAACGGCCGCCGCTATACGGAGGAAACCGTCGCCGGCGGCGGCAGCGTGTACTTCGATCATGGCGCGCTGCGCACCGTGCGCTGGCCGCACAGCGGCGCGCTGCCGCCCGGCGAGGCCGCGTTCGCGCGCATTCTGCGGCCGCTCGGCTTTCGGATCAACGGCCGTTATCCGCTCGATCGTCTCGGCATGACCGGCCGCGCATGGGCGCATGACGACGCGCCCGACGAGATCGCGCAGTTCTTCGTCAGCGAACTGCACCCGGAGCGTTTTTCCGCGGCGTTCCAGCAGGCGGTGACCAACGTGATCGGTGCATCGCGCGATCCGTTGACGCCGCGCGCTAGTGGCCTGTTGTGGGAACTCGAACGCGACGGCGTGCTGCCGATCGATGCGGCGCAAGAGTTGCTACCGGTAATAGTCGGTGCGTTCGCGCGTCAGCACGAGATGCCACGCGAAGCCGACTACGAAGTATTGTTGAAGGAGTCGGCGGAGATGGCGTGGATCGCGACCGAAGGTAACGCGTTCAATCACGCGACCGATCGCGTCGCGGATGTGTTCAAGCTGTCGGACGAACAGAAGGCGAAGGGTCGGCCAATGAAGCCGGACGTCGAGCATTCGCGTTCCGGGCGCGTGTTCCAGACCGCATATCGCGCGGATCTCGTGCAACGCGAATTTCGCGCGGCTGACGGCAGTGTCGTCGCGCGCGACGTGCCGGGCTCGTTCTACGAATTCATCACGCGCAAGCGCAGTTTCGATCAGGACGCGCGCCGCTGGGAAACGGACCTGCGTTTCGACGCGGGCAATGCACAGGGCATCTTCCGGATGACCGCAAGCCAGGCGGCCTGAGCGCATACGACGGCGCAAGCGCCGGCATCGCAGACGAGGAGCGCAGTGGGGACGTCATTGTCATTGGATGAAGAGCGCCGGGTCGGCGAGCGCGGCGCTTCGAATGAACCGCGTGTCGCCAGGCCTTTCGCGGGCAGCGCCGCGGTATTGCAGGCGCTGGAAAGCGATCTGCGCCAGCATGTGCGCGGCGAAGTGCGCTTCGATCAGGGTTCCAAAGCACTGTACGCGTCGGATGCGTCGAACTATCGGCAAGTCCCGCTCGGTGTGGTGATACCGGCCGATATCGACGATCTGCTCGCGACGCTCGCCGCATGCCGTCGCAACGACGTGCCGTTTCTCCCGCGCGGCGGCGGCACCTCGCAGAACGGCCAGTGCGTAAACGTCGCGGTCGTCGCCGATGCGAGCAAGTATCTGAACCGCGTCGTTTCGATCGATCCGCTCGCGGGCGTCGCGGTCGTCGAGCCGGGCGTCGTGTGCGACTCGTTGCGCGATGCCGCCGAACAGCATGGCCTCACGTTCGCGCCCGATCCCGCCACGCATAGCCGCTGCACGCTAGGCGGCATGATCGCGAACAACTCGTGCGGCGCGCATTCGGTGATGGCCGGCAAGACCGTCGAGAACATCGAGGCGCTCGAAATCGCGACCTTCGACGGCGCGCGTTTCTGGGTCGGCCCGACCTCGGAAGAAGAACTCAAACGCATCATCGCGGCGGGTGGTCGTCAAGGCGAAATCTACGCGGCGCTCAAGCAACTGCGCGACACGTACGCGGAACGGATTCGCGCGAAATTCCCGAAGATCAAGCGGCGCGTGTCGGGCTTCAATCTCGATCAACTGCTGCCGGAAAACGGCTTCAACGTCGCGCGTGCGCTGGTTGGCAGCGAAGGCACTTGCGCGGTCACGTTGCAGGCGAAAGTGAGACTCGTGAAGAGTCCGGCGAGGCGCGTGATCGTCGTGGTCGGGTTCACCGACATCTATACGGCGGCGGACGCCGTGCCGCATTTCATGCGCTGCGGGCCGATCGCAGTCGAGGGACTCGACCGCGCGATCATTCGCGGCCTGCAGGCGCGCGGGCTGAAGAAGGATGAGATCGCACTGCTGCCCGAAGGCGATGCATGGGTCGTGCTCGAATTCGGCGCGGATACGCAGCATGAAGCACTGCAACAAGCACGCGACGCCGCCGCGTATTTTCAGTCGGGCGCGGCGGGGCCGGAAATCTCGACGGTGCTCGTCGAAGATCGCGCATTGCAGGCGAAGGTGTGGTCGATTCGTGAGACTGGCGCGTCGGCGGTCGCGTTATCGGTGGATCGCGACAAGCCCGATCCGGTGGTCGGCTGGGAAGATGCCGCAGTCGATCCGCTGCGGCTCGGCGATTATCTGCGCGCGTTTCAGGCGCTCGTCGATCGCTATGGCTACGAGACGAGCCTGTACGGCCATTTCGGCGACGGCTGCGTGCACGCGCGCATCACGTTCGATCTGCGCAGCGCGGAAGGTATCGCGACGTGGCGCGGGTTCTTGCGCGAAGCGGCGGAACTGGTGGTCGAATTCGGCGGCTCGCTGTCGGGCGAACACGGCGATGGCCAGGCGAAGGCCGAGTTTCTGCCGATCATGTACGGCCCCGAACTGATGCAGGCGATGGAGCAGTTCAAAGCGATCTGGGACCCGGCGAATCGTTTGAATCCGGGCAAGGTCGTGCATGCATACCGCGCCGACGAAAACCTGCGCATCGGTCCCGCGTACAATCCGGTGACGCTGCATACGAAGCTCGCGTTCGCGAGTCAGGAAGGCGACGGCTTTCAGCGTGCGATCGAACGCTGCATCGGCATGGGCAAATGCCGCTCGCTCGAAGGCGGCACGATGTGTCCGAGCTATCGCGGCACGCGCGAGGAAAAGTACTCGACGCGCGGGCGCGCTCATCTGTTCTGGGAAATGCTGCAAGGCGACGTGATCGCCGATGGCTGGAACAGCCGCGAAGTGAAGGAAGCGCTCGATACCTGCCTCGCATGCAAGGGCTGCAAGTCCGATTGCCCGACGCATACGGACATGGCGTCGTACAAGGCGGAGTTCCTTTCACACTACTATCAAAACAATCGTCGGCCGCGTCAGGCGCTGTTCATGGGGCGGATCGGCGAATGGGCGCCGTGGGCCGCGCGTTTTCCACGCGTGACCAACTTTCTGACGACGGCGCCCGGTTTGTCCGCGCTCGGCAAATGGATGGCGGGCGTGGCGCAGACCCGTGCGTTGCCGCGCTTTGCCGCTACGACTTATAGACGGAGCGCATCGCCGCAAGCATCCGCGCTTGATGCGCGCGGCGGCGACGCAAAGAAAGTGATCCTGTGGGTGGACACGTTCAACGACCACTTCACGCCCGAGATCGCGCGGGCCGCCGCTGATGTGCTGGCGCAACTGGGCTGGCGCGTCGTCCTGCCGAAGAAGCGTTTGTGCTGCGGACGTCCACTGTACGACTTTGGTCTGCTTGAACGCGCGCGCGAACTGCTCACGCATATCGTCGACGATCTCGCGGACGACATCGCCGCCGGCGTGCCGCTGGTCGGTCTGGAGCCTGGCTGTCTATCGGTGTTCAAGGACGAGTTGCTGAAGCAACTCCCCGATCATGCGTTGGCGAAGAAGCTGTCCACGCAAACCTATCTGTTTGCCGATTTCGTCGCGCGTCAGCCGTTCGAGTGGCCGACGCTCGAGGCCGATGTGATCGTGCATGGCCATTGTCATCAGAAGGCGCTATTCGGCATGCAGGGCGATACGGCGTTGCTGAACAAGCTCGGCGTCAGATGGAAGCTGCTCGATACCGGCTGCTGCGGGATGGCGGGATCGTTCGGCTTCAATGTCGAGCATCACGCGTTGTCAGAAAAGATCGGCGAGGACAAGCTATTTCCGTCCGTGCGCGACGCGATGGCGGCGAATGCGGAAACGATCGTGCTGACCAACGGCTTCAGTTGTCGCGAGCAGATCGAGCACGGTACGGGCCGACACGCACTGCATATAGCGCAACTCGCGCAACGCGCGCTGGCGGCGCGCTAAGTGCGCGCGCCGTGCACGGCGCGCTATTTCTTCGCTGAATCGTTCGCTGAAGACGGTGTATGCGGAAGGTCCGCATTGGTCGCCATCCACAATACTTCGGCGTCTTCCTCGCTGGTCGACACCGCCGCGTGACCCGTGCGGCTGTCGAAGTAGAGGCTGTCGCCCGCGTTCAGATGTGTCGGCGCGTACAGCTCCGAATAGAGGCACACGCTGCCGCTGATCACGTAGAGAAACTCCTCGCCTTCGTGGCGGCCCCAGTCGTCGAAGGCGTCGAGCGTGTGCGCGGAGATGCGGATGCGAAACGGCAGCATCGCCTTGTGCGCGAGATCGGTGGCAAGCAACTCCATCTGATAGCCGCGATACGCGTGGCGCTGGCCTTCGTTTTTGCGCGTCAGCGCGCGCCGGCCGCTCGCGCTGACTTTCGGCGTCGAGCCGAACAGTTCGCCGATTTCGATCTTCAGGCCCAGCACGATTTTCTGCAGCACGTCGAAAGTGGGGGACATCAGGCCGTTTTCGATTTTCGACAGCGTCGAGCGCGAGACGCCGCACAGGCGGCTCGCGGTTTCGAGCGTCAGATCCTGCGCCTGACGGGCGGCGCGCACGCGCCGGCCGAGATCGGAGGACGCGGTGTCGGCGGATTTGGTGAGATGGGTGTCCATGAGGCTTGCTGCGGGTCAGGTATGCGCTTTGATCGGGGCGAACAATGTTTCCGATCATAACATTTGGCTTGACGGGTGCCTGTGTGCGCCGATTCATGCGTTCGCGAGCTTTTCTCATCGGAAACGCCGCCACTTTCCCATCGCGTCGATGCGGCGCGCGAACACCTGTGTGCACGGCGTTTTTCACGCGTTGCGATCGAAAAGCTCATTGAGCTGCTTGCCCGGCACCGCGCCGGTGAAGTCGAAGCGGCCATCGGCCAGCGCCTGAGCGGCGTGCATGAAGCCACCCCACGCCGCGCGCGCGAGCCCGCCGCCGACGCTGATCCGCCGCACGCCGAGCGCGGCCACGTCCTGCAACTTCAGCGTCGAGGTCGAGCCGATCAGCAGATTGACGGGCTTCGGCGCGACGGCCGCGACCACCGCTTCGATCTGCTCGCGCGTCTGGATGCCTGGCGCATACAGGCAGTCCGCGCCCGCCGCCGCATAGGCCGTCAGACGCGCGATGGCATCGTCGAGATCGGCCTTGCCGGCGAAGAAATTCTCCGCGCGGCCGACCAGCAGCGTATCGCCGCCGTTCTGATCGATCGCACGGCGCGCGGCGCTGAGCCGTTGCACCGCGACGTCGACCGGAAACAGCGGCGCGGCGGGGTTGCCGGTCGAGTCCTCGATCGACAGACCCGCGACGCCCGTTGCCACCGCGAGCGCCACGCTCTCGGCCACTTCTTCCGGATCGCGGCCGAAGCCGTTTTCGAAGTCGGCATTGACCGGCAGATCGGTCGCATCGACGATCGCGCGCAGGTGGGCGAGGATCGTTTCGCGCGGCAAGGTGTTATCCGCGTGTCCGGTCGACCACGCAAAACCAGAACTGGTAGTGGCGAGCGCCTTGAAGCCGAGCGTATGCAGATAACGGGCGCTGCCCACGTCCCACGGATTGGGCAGCACGAAACAGCCAGACGAGTGCAGCGCGCGGAAAGCGGCGCGTTTTTCAGCGGCGGTGCGGGGCATCGCATGTCTCCTTGGAATGAGGAAGCGCGGCTCCCTCGTTGAGGGGAAAACGTCGGGTCAACTGATGCGGGGGCAAATCGGCATTCGCAAGGGGAAAGTCTATGTCCGTATCGAAAGCGCGGCTGATGAAATTGGTGGCGAGTTTCGCGGGCGTTGCGAATAATTCAAAATGCCGACAGCGAACAAGTCGGCTCAGAAATGCGAAGGTCCCTTACCCAAAGGAGGCGCGACATGAACATCGCGACGCGGATACGGTCGATCCCTGCCGTGTTGGTGCTCACGCTCGTTGGCTGCGCCGCGGGCGGCGGGAACGGCGGCGCGCAAACCCATCTGAGTGCAACGCAATGCCAGGACCTGACCGACCTCAAGAACAAGGCACCGTCCACGCATCAGCGGAGCATGAGCGAACTGACAGCGCTGCAGCAAGCAGGCTACCACCCTGAACGACGCTTCGATCCTGACTATCCGGCGAGTCTCGAGCGCGCGCAGCGTCAGGTGAACATCTGGTATCAGACGGAATGCCCGCAGGCACGGTCTGGCTGAATCCGCGGCGGCGTGGGAATTAGAGGTACGGTTCGTGGGGCCGCGTATAAGTAGAAAAGCGAGCGCATGCGTTGAAAACATGCGCTCGCTTCATATCGGTACAAAACGGCGAAAATCGCAAAGACGGAAAAGCCGCTAACTCACGAATCTTTCCTCGCTGCGGACATTCGCAACACGTTTGCGACTCGTTATTGACCGTCCGGATTTACTACCATCGGATGATGGCCCGATTGCGACGATCCGCCCATCGGCGACCCGTAACCCGAGGTATTGGCTTGTCCGTTCCCGTTCATCGCGGCGACACGTGCCTCGGCCGCCTGAATGTCCGCGGGATACTGGGCATCGAGCGAGATGGCCGGGTTATAGCCATTCTGTTCGAGTTGCTGCACTTCCGCTTTGACTTCGGCTCGCGTGACCGGCTGTTCCGATTGCGCGAACGACGCGACCGGCGCAGCAGCGATCACGGCCGTAAGCGCAACTGCCTGGATAAGCGATTTCATGATGTTTCCCTCCGTAGTTGTGTATCCGGCGCCGCAGGGATGCCGGCGCCATAAAAACAGTCTAGAAGGGTGCGTACTTCGGGAAAACCACTAGTCGACTAATTCAGTATTGCAGAGAACGGCTAGTCGGCGAACTGTAATCTGGCCGTCGCGGTGTTCGTAAAACACCGGAAAAGCGCCCGTAAATCCAGTCACACGCCTTCGCGTACATCGACGCGGTAAGTCGTGACCTGGCGGTAGGTATCGCCGGGTCGCACGATCACTTCGTCGTGGCCGGCCATATTGACCTCGTTCGGAAAACCGCCCGCCTCGAGGCACAAGCCGGCGTGCCGTTGATAGCGAACGCCCCCGCGTCCCGGATTGCCGTTCAACGCGTTGCCCGTGTAAAACTGCAAGCCCCGCTGATCGGTCGCGACGGTCAGTTCGCGTCCGCTGCCTGGATCGTATGCGCAGGCAACTTCGCGCAGCGGCAGCGCGTGGCCATCGTCGCCGCTGATCGCGTCTGCCGGCGCCTCGCGCAGCACGTAGCAATGATCGAAGCCGCCAGCGCGCGCGAGTTGCGAGTGCGGCCAGTCGAGCCGTCCGCCGATCGGCGCGCTCTGCCGGAAGTCGAATGCGTTGCCCGCGACGTCGGCGAGCTTGCACGGAATCATCGTCGCGTCGACTTCGAAAAAGCGCTCGGCGTCGATCGACAGCACGTGGCCGCGAATGTCGGTGCCCGCGCTTCCGGTCAGGTTGAAGTACGGATGGCTGGTCAGATTGAGCGGCGTCGGCGCGTCGGTGATCGCTTCGTAGCCGATCGTCAGCGTGCCGTCGTCGTCGAGCGAATAGCGCACCTGCACCGTCACGTTGCCCGGGAAACCGGCGTCGCCCTCGGGCGACTCCAGGCGCATCAGCAACGCGCCGTCGTCCTCGGCGACGTCCCACAACGCGCGATGAAAACCGACCGTGCCGCCATGCAGCAGGTTCGGACCTTCGTTGCGATCCAGCGTGTACTCGATGCCGTCGAGCGCAAAGCGCGCGCCCGCAATGCGATTCGCCCAGCGGCCGATCAGTCCGCCCATGTAGGTCGAGGCCGCCACGTATTCGGCGGGCGTGTCGTGGCCGAGCAGAATGTCGCCGAGACGTCCGGCGCGATCCGGCGCGTGCCACGAAACCAGCGTCGCACCAAGGTCGCTGATGGCGACTTTCATGCCGTGTGCGTTACGCAGCGTATAGAGCCGGACTCGATCGCCGCCCGGCAGCGTGCCCCACGGTTCGGAAGAGAGTTGTGCGATGCTGATCATGTGGTCAGTGCGAAGAAAAAATAGAAAAGCATGCTCAGCCAGTGGTTTTCGTCTTCGGGCCCACGCGCTCCTGGTATTCGCGCGGCGTGCAGCCGAGTTCGCGGCGAAATACCGCGTACATGTATTGCAGCGACGTGAAGCCGCAACGAATCGCGACTTCCGCACTCGACGCATCGCGTTTCGCCAGCAGCGACTTCGCGACGTCGAGCTTGTGGCGCAGGATCTCCTGATGCACGGTGCATTGCCGCTCGCGCCGAAAATACTCTTCGAGCGACGAACGCGAAACGCCCACATAGTCGGCCACCTGCTCGGTGCGGATGCCTTGGCACGCGTACTGGCGGATGAAATGGCGCGCGCGCATCACGTACGGACTCGCGAGCGGCTGATGCCGCGTCGATTCGAGCACGTTGATGCCGACCGGCGGCACCAGAATGCGGCGCCCCGGAAAGCGCGCGCCGTGCAGCATCTGATGCAGGATGTGCGCGGCGGTACGGCCCATTTCCTCAGTGCCCTGAATCACCGACGACAGCGGAATGCGGGTCAGCGTGCGCGTGAGCGGATCGTTGTCGATGCCGATGATCGCGACTTCCTCGGGCACCGGAATGCCCGCGATCAGACAGGCCTGGAGCAAATGCCGTGCACGCGCGTCGGTCACCGCGATGATGCCGACCGGCTTGGGCAGTTGCCGCAGCCACGTGGTCAGCTGTTCGATCGCCTGGTTCCAGGACGGCGCGCTCGTCGACAGACCGCGATAGATTTCGCTATCGATCTGCGCCGCGCTGTGTCCGTCCGCCCTGCGCAGATGCGCGAAGGCGAGTTCGCGCTGTTGCGCCCAACGGTTTTCCTGCGCCTGCGGCAGGCTGTACAGCGCGAAGTTTTCGAGGCCCGCGCCGATCAGATGCGTGTACGCGAGCGACACGAGCTTGCTGTTGTCGGTCGCGATATAGGGTAAATCCGAGGGGTACTGCGTCGGATCCTCGTACGACGAACCGACCGCGACCACCGGCAGCGGGCAGTCGCGCAGGGCTTCGCCGACAGCGGGATCGTCGAAGTCCGCGATGATGCCGTCGCCGTCGAAGCGCTGGATACCGGCGAGCCGGCAGCGGAAGTCCTCTTCGAGGAAGAGATCCCATGCGACGCGGGTCGACAGCAGGTAGTTGCCGATACCCGTGATGATCTCGCGATCGTAGACCTTGTTCGCGTTGAACAGCAGCGCGATCCGATGGGTTGTCTGAGGTGCTTGTGGACGGGTCATGGCGGTGTGCGGCGTGCGGACGATGGACCACGCGCCTTTGTCTCCATTGTGTCGGGTGCCTGGGGGCAACTCCGTTTTTAAGCGTCTGGCTATTCTAGGCGTCGAATCGCGCGCCGGCAGCAAACAAACGCGCCGGCGGTAAGAAACATCAAGCGCGCTGCGAAATTTCGCAATTGCCGGCACATCGTGCAAGCGGCAGCATGGCGTCACCTCGTCGGCCTGCACGGCCAAACCGCGCGGGTCGCGGTGAAGAATGCAAAGAAAACCTTTCATGGGACCCGAGTAGTCGCTTTGCGGCAACTCGGGCCAACTGGAGACGCCGATGTCCTACTTCGAACACATTCCCGAGATTCGTTACGAAGGCCCGCAAACGGACAACCCGCTCGCGTACCGTCACTACGACAAAACCAGGAAGGTACTCGGCAAGACGCTCGAGGAGCATCTGCGTATCGCCGTGTGCTATTGGCACTCGTTCGTCTGGCCGGGCGTCGATATCTTCGGTCAGGGCACGTTCCGGCGGCCGTGGCAGCAACCCGGCGACGCAATGGAGCGGGCGCTTCAGAAGGCTGACGCCGCGTTCGAATTCTTCTCGAAGCTCGGCACGCCGTACTACACGTTCCACGATACCGACGTCGCGCCCGAAGGCGCGAGCGTGAAGGAATACAGCGAGAACTTCCTGCGCGTGTCCGACTACCTCGCGCGCAAGCAGCAGGATACCGGTGTCAAGCTGCTATGGGGCACCGCGAATCTGTTTTCGCATCCGCGTTACGCGGCCGGTGCCGCGACCAATCCGAATCCGGAGGTGTTCGCCTTTGCGGCGACCCAGGTGCGTCATGCGCTCGACGCGACGCTGCGCCTCGGCGGTGAGAACTACGTGTTGTGGGGCGGACGTGAAGGCTACGACACGCTGCTGAACACCGACCTCGTGCGCGAGCGCGAGCAGTTCGCGCGCTTCCTGCACATGGTGGTCGAGCACAAGCACCAGATCGGTTTCAAGGGCACCCTGCTGATCGAGCCGAAGCCGCAGGAGCCGACCAAGCATCAATACGACTACGACGTCGCAACCGTGCATGGCTTCCTGCTGCAGCACGGTCTCGACAAGGAGATCCGCGTCAACATCGAGGCCAATCATGCGACGCTCGCGGGCCACTCGTTCCATCACGAAATTGCGACCGCGTTTGCGCTCGGCATCTTCGGCAGCATCGATGCGAATCGTGGCGATCCGCAAAACGGTTGGGATACCGACCAATTCCCCAACAGCGTCGAGGAACTGACGCTGGCGTTCTACGAGATTCTGCGCCACGGCGGCTTCACGACCGGCGGCATGAACTTCGATGCGAAATTGCGGCGCCAGAGTGTCGATCCCGAAGACCTGTTTTATGGCCACATCGGCGCGATCGACAACCTCGCGCTCGGCCTCGAACGCGCGGTGGTGCTGGTCGAAAACGAGCGCCTCGAACAGTTCAAGCGGCAACGCTACGCGGGTTGGGATGGCGAATTCGGCCGCAAGATCCTGTCCGGCGAGTATTCGCTGTCGACGCTCGCGGAGGACACGCTGGCGCGCGATCTGAAGCCGCGGCATGTGAGCGGGCAGCAGGAACAGATGGAAAACATCGTAAATCAGGCGATTTATAGCGGACGTTGAATAAAGATTGCGCGGCCACGTGGATCGCGCGCACCAGCAAGCTGTGGGTTGTCGCTTGTCCGAGTCTGCGGCTCGCAGCGCAGACCGAAACGTCCGGTATTCCGGCGATCACTAACGAAGGAGACAAAAATGAAGTTCGCAATGCGTCGTAACGTACTGAGCTCGCTGCTGTGCGGCGCGGTACTCGCCAGCCTGTCGCTCGCCGCGCCGCTCGCGCACGCCAGCAAGGATCATCCGGAAATCGGCTTCTGCATCGACGATCTGCGCGTCGAGCGCTGGTCGCGCGATCGCGACTATTTCGTCGCCGCGGCGGAAAAGCTCGGCGCGAAGGTGTCCGTGCAATCGGCCGATGCGAGCGAAGAGCGTCAGATCTCGCAGATCGAAAACCTGATCTCGCGTGGCGTCGACGTAATCGTGATCGTGCCGTTCAACTCGAAGACGCTCGGCAACGTGGTGGCCGAAGCACGCAAAGCGGGCATCAAGGTCGTGTCGTATGACCGCCTGATCCTCGACGCGGATATCGACGCCTACATCTCGTTCGACAACGAGAAGGTCGGCGAAATGCAGGCGCAGGGCGTCTACGACGCGCGGCCGAAGGGCAACTACTTCCTGCTCGGCGGCGCACCGACCGACAACAACGCGAAGATGCTGCGCCAAGGTCAGCTGAAGGTGCTGCAACCGGCGATCGACAAGGGTGACATCAAGGTCGTCGGGCAGCAGTGGGTGCCGGAGTGGAGCGCATCGACCGCGCTGCGCATCATGGAAGACGCACTGACCGCGAACAACAACAAGATCGACGCAGTCGTCGCGTCGAACGACGGCACCGCTGGCGGCGCGATCCAGGCGCTCGCGGCGCAAGGCCTCGCGGGCAAGGTACCTATCTCGGGTCAGGATGCCGACCTCGCGGCTGTGAAGCGCGTGGCTGCCGGCACGCAGACGATGACCGTCTACAAACCGCTGAAGCTGATCGCGGGCGAAGCGGCGAAGCTGTCGGTCGCTCTGGCGAAGGGTGACAAGCCGGCGTTCAACGCGCAGTACGACAACGGCAAGAAGAAGGTCGATACGGTGCTGCTGCAGCCGACCAAGCTGACGAAGGCGAACCTCGACACCGTCGTGAAGGACGGCTTCTACACGCAAGAGCAACTCGCGAGCAAATAACACTGAGACGGGTGTGATGTGAACGCCACGCTCCCGGGCCATCGCGCCCGGGAGCGTGCTCGAACATCGGCCCAACTTGCAGCGAGGCATAGCGAATGACGCAACCTCTTCTGACGATGCGCGGCATCGTCAAAGCTTTTTCCGGCGTGAAGGCGCTCGATGGCATCGATCTGACCGTATCGCCGGGCGAATGCGTGGGCCTGTGCGGCGAAAACGGCGCGGGCAAATCGACGCTGATGAAAGTACTGTCCGGCGTGTATCCGCATGGAACCTGGGATGGCGAAATAACCTGGGAAGGCGAGACGCTGAAGGCCGCGAGCGTACGCGACACCGAACGCGCGGGCATCATCATCATCCACCAGGAACTGATGCTCGTGCCGGAGCTGTCGGTCGCGGAAAATATCTTTCTCGGCAACGAAATCACGCTGCCGGGCGGCCGCATGAATTACGCGGCGATGTATCAGCGCGCCGACGAACTGCTACGCGAACTCGGCATCAGCGGCATCAACGCCGCGCAGCCCGTGATGAACTACGGCGGCGGCCATCAACAGCTGATCGAAATCGCGAAGGCGCTGAACAAGCGCGCGAAGCTGCTGATTCTCGACGAACCGTCGTCTTCGCTGACCGCCTCGGAAATCGCGATTCTGCTCGACATCGTGCGCGATCTGAAACGGCGCGGCATCGCCTGCGTGTATATCTCGCACAAGCTCGACGAAGTCGCGGCAGTCTGCGACACGATCAGCGTGATTCGCGACGGCCGCCATGTCGCGACCGAGCCGATGCACGCGCTGACGACCGAACGGATCATCGCGCTGATGGTCGGCCGCGAGATCAAGAATCTGTTTCCGCGCGAGCCGCATCCGATCGGCGACGTGATCTTCGAAGCCCGCAACGTCACCTGTTTCGACGTGACGAATCCACGCCGCAAGCGCGTGGACGACGTGTCGTTCTCGTTGCGACGCGGCGAGATTCTCGGCGTCGCCGGGCTCGTCGGCGCGGGCCGCACCGAGCTGATGCAGGCGATCTTCGGCGCGTATGCGGGCATCAGCGAGGCACATGTCGTGCTCGACGGCAAGCCGCTGAAGATTCGCGCGCCGATCGACGCGATTCGCGCCGGCATCGCGATGGTGCCCGAGGACCGCAAACGCCACGGCATCGTGCCGGGCATGAGCGTCGGCCATAACATCACGCTTGCGGTATTGCAGCGTTTCGCGTCGGGCGGACGCATCGATTCCGCAGCCGAACTCGACACGATTCATACGGAAATGAAGCGGCTTTCCGTGCGCGCGGCGAATCCGATGCTATCGATTGCAAGTCTGTCGGGCGGCAATCAGCAGAAGGCCGTGCTCACGCGCATGCTGCTGACCAACCCGACCGTGCTGATCCTCGACGAACCGACACGCGGCGTCGATGTCGGCGCCAAGTACGAGATCTACAAGCTGATCTTCCAGCTGGCACAGCGCGGCATGTCGATCGTGATGGTGTCGTCCGAATTGCCGGAAGTGCTCGGCATCAGCGACCGTGTGCTGGTGATCGGCGAAGGCGAGTTGCGCGGCGACTTCGTCAACGACGGTCTCACGCAGGAAGACATTCTCGGCGCCGCGATCCGCCCCGTGCATCTATCTACGAACTCAACCGCAGCGAGTGCCGCATGACTCCCGACGTAACTTCCCAACGCACCGACAACGCCGCGCCGCGAGACACATTCGGCGGCTCGCAACGGCTCCAGCAACTGTTCGCGCGCTACAAGATTCTCGCGCTGCTGATTGCCGTGGCCGTGATCTGGATTTTCTTTTCGGCGCTTACGCACGGCGCGTTCGTCACGCCACGCAACCTGTCGAATCTGCTGCGGCAGATGTCGATTACCGGCATGCTGGCGTGCGGCATGGTGTTCGTGATCATCGCCGGTGAAATCGACCTGTCTGTCGGCTCACTCCTCGGCTTGCTCGGCGGCGTCGCGGCAATTCTCGACGTGAACCGGCACTGGCCGATCGGCGTGACCATTCCGGTCGTGCTGCTGCTCGGCATCGTGGTCGGCTTGTTCAACGGCTGGTGGTCGACGTATCGGCGCGTGCCGTCGTTTATCGTCGGGCTCGGCGGGATGCTGGCGTATCGCGGCATTCTGCTCGGTATTACCGGCGGCTCGACGATCGCGCCGGTGTCGGACAGCTTCGTGTTCGTCGGCCAGGGCTATCTGCCGCGGCTCGCCGGCGACACGCTCGCCGTCGTGCTGTTCGTGCTGCTGGCCTTCCTGACGATCCGCCAGCGCGCCAACCGGCAGCGTTATCAGTTGCGCGTCGTGCCGTTCTGGCAGGACGTCGCGAAGGTGGTCGGCGCGGGCGCGATTCTCGCCGGCTTCGTCGCGATGCTCGACAACTACGGCGGCATTCCGGTGCCGGTGTTGCTGCTGCTCGCGCTGCTCGGCATCTTCACGTGGATCGCGACGCAGACCGTGTTCGGACGCCGCATCTACGCGGTCGGCTCGAATCTCGAAGCGACGCGGCTCTCGGGTGTCAACACCGACCGCGTGAAGCTTGCGATCTTCGCGCTGATGGGGCTGATGTGCGCGTTCGCCGGCATCGTCAACACGGCGCGGCTCGCGGCCGGTTCGCCGTCGGCCGGCTCGATGGGCGAGCTCGATGCGATCGCCGCGTGCTTCATCGGCGGCACGTCGATGCGCGGCGGCTCCGGCACCGTGTACGGCGCGCTGATCGGCGCGCTGGTGATGGCGAGCCTCGACAACGGCATGTCGATGCTCGACGTCGACGCATACTGGCAGATGATCGTGAAGGGCGGCATCCTCGTGCTGGCCGTATGGATCGATGTGGTCTCGGGTTCGAACCGCCGTTGATCCTGTTGCATGATCGCCTGATTGAATCAAAGCGCAAGGTTCGCGGTGTGCCAGCGGTTTTAACCACGCTCGCACACCGCGGCCCGCGCGACAGCAGTTAATGAAACACCCCACGACTTTCCCCCGCCGCTTTCAGTTCCCGCCTTTCCACGCCGCACGGCCGCTCCAGGTTCACGCGCGCAATTAAGTCTCACGCACGCCGATTCGTCTTATTACTATTCGCAGTCAAAGACGGGTGCATCGGCGCTGTCGCCGCTTTCCTACCATCGAGCCAGCCGAGCGAGTCATGCCATGTTGACGCGCAGAACCTTTCTGCTTGGCGGCGCCAGTGCGTTGGGCGGACTGCTGGTCGGCTGGGGCGTGCTGCCGCCGCGCCAGCGCCTGATGACGTCGACGCCGCTGCCGACGCAAGGCACGCAGGTCGCGCTGAACGGCTGGGTCAAGATCGACACCGATAACCGTGTGACGATCATCGTACCGAAGGCCGAGATGGGGCAGGGCATCCATACGGGGCTGGCGATGCTGCTCGCCGAAGAGCTCGACGCCGACTGGTCGCAGGTGCACGTCGAAGAGGCGCCGATCGACCGGATCTACAACGCGGTGCAGAGCATCGTCGACGATCTGCCGTTTCGCCCGGACGACGACAGCTATATCCGGCGCGGCACCGTGTGGATTACGAGCAAGGCGGTGCGTGAGATCGGCACGATGATGACGGGCGGCTCGTCGAGCATGAACGATCTCTGGACGCCGATGCGCGAGGCCGGCGCGTCGGCGCGCGTGATGCTGATCGGGGCGGCGGCCGAGCGCTGGGACGTGCCGGTCCGCGAATGCCGCGCGGAACACGGCTACGTGCTGCATCCGCGGGGACATAAGGCGACGTTCGGCGAGTTGTCGTCGGTGGCCTCAGGCCAGCCGCTGCCGCGCAGCGTCGTCCTGAAGCAGCCCGCCGACTTCAAGCTGATCGGCCAGCCCGTACGGCGCATCGAAGCCGCGTCGAAAATCGACGGCGCGGCGCGCTTCGGCATCGACGTGCTGCCGAACGGCCTGGTCTATGCGAGCGTCGTGATGTGCCCGACGCTCGGCGGCACGGTCGCGCATTTCGACGCGACGCCAGCGCAAAAGATGCCGGGCTTCATCAAGGCGCTCGCCGTGCGGCCGTATGCGGGCGGCACCGGCGGCGTAGCCGTGATCGCGGACAATGCGTTTCACGCGATGAACGCGGTCGAGGCGATCAACGTGAGCTGGCATCACGGCGAGGCCGCGAAGCTGTCGAGCACGGAAGTGGATCGCCGCCTCGTCGACGCGCTCGACCATACGGACGGTCACGTTTATTACGACATCGGCAACGTCGACAAAGCGATGACCCGCGCGGCGCGCAAGATCGAAGCGGTCTATCACGCGCCCTACCTCGCGCATGGCGCGGTCGAGCCGCTGAACTGCACGGTGCAGGTCGCCGACGGCGCGGCGACCGTCTGGGTATCGACGCAAATGCCGCGGCTCGCGCGGCACCATGCGGCGAAAGTGCTCGACCTCGACGTCGATCTCGTCGATGTGCAGACGCAGTTGTTGGGCGGCGCGTTCGGCCGGCGCCTCGAACTCGATTTCGTCGCGCAGGCCGCGGCGATCGCGCGCGAGGCCGATGGCCTCCCGGTGCAGACCATCTGGTCGCGCCAGCAGGATTTCACGCACGACTTCTACCGGCCCGCGTGCGCGGCATGGCTGCAGGCCGGCTTCGACGAGCAGGGCAAGCTGGTCGCGTGGCACGCGAAGTCGGCGGGCCAGGCGATCGTGCCGGATGCGCTCGCGCGCTACTACGGCATGCCCCGCATTCCGATCGACAAGACCACCTGCGAAGGCGCGTTCGATCAACCGTACGAGTGGCCGGCCGCGCGCGTGTCGCACAAGATCGTCGAATTGCCGGTGCCGATCGGCTTCTGGCGCTCGGTCGGCCACTCGCATCAGGCCTTCTTCACCGAGAGCTTCACCGACGAAGCGGCCGCCGCGGCCGGCCAAGACCCGATCGCGTTTCGCGCGATGCTGCTCGCCCAGCATCCGCGTCATCTGGCGGTTCTGAAGCGTGTCGAGAAGTTATCGGACTGGGGACGTCCGCTCAAACCCGCCGCCGATGGCGCGCGCTGCGCCCGCGGCGTCGCGTTGCACGAGGCATTCGGCAGCGTCGTGGCGCAGGTCGCGGAGGTGTCGATCGGGGCGAACCGGCAGATTCGCGTGCATCGCGTGGTGTGCGTGATCGATTGCGGCTTACCGGTGAACCCGAACCTGATCCGTCAGCAGATGGAAGGCGGCATCGTGTTTGGGCTGTCGAGCGCGTTGCAGAACGAGATCACGATCGTCAACGGCCAGGTGCAGCAGAAGAACTTCGTGGACTTTCCGGTCGTGCGGATGAATGTGTGCCCGGCGATCGAAGTCGACATCATGCCGAGCCAACTGCATCCGCAAGGTGTCGGCGAGCCGGGCGTGCCGCCGATCGCGCCGGCGGTGGGCAATGCGGTGTTCGCGCTGACGGGGCAGCGTTTGCGGGCGCTGCCGTTGCGGCTTGCATGACGGACGGCGGACAGGCAACAGCTTGCGATGCAGCGTGGCGACTCAGGAGGCAGGCATGGCGGTACTGAACATCAACGGACGCAGAGTGCTGGTCAATGCCGACCCGGACATGCCGCTGCTATGGGTACTGCGCTGCGATCTCGGCATGACCGGCACCAAGTTCGGCTGCGGCGTGGGCATCTGCGGCGCATGCACGATCAATCTCGATGATGCCGCGTGCCTCGCTTGCCAGACGCCGATGTCGAGCCTGCATACGCAGAAGATCACGACGATCGAGGGTTTGCAGGGACGCGAGGCGCAGGCGCTGAAGACCGCGTGGCTCGAACTCGATGTGGTGCAGTGCGGTTATTGCCAGAGCGCGCAATTGATGGCGGCTTGCGCGTTGCTGAAGCACAAGCCCGATCCGACCGATGCCGACATCGACGAGGCGATGACGCCGGTGGTGTGCCGTTGCGGCACGTATCCTCGGGTGCGGGCGGCGATACATCAGGCGGCGGCGAAGGCGCGCAAGAGCTGAGCCGCTCTGGCGGAGCGCCGCCCGCCCAAGTCAACGCGCAAACATTTCGACCACCGTCACCACCGCGGTGAAGATACCGATGCATCCGCCCAACGTGACTACGCCCTGCATGAATGGCGACATACGAGACCCCGTAGTTGAAGTGGTGTCACGTATTTGACCGAAAGGGAAAGCAAAAAGAAAGCTTGTCAAAAATAAATCGTAAGACGGCCGATCAAGGCGCTTTCGCAGTCGCGGCGCCCGACGCTCCCGACTTCGCGCTCGGCTTGCCCGCCACAGGTGTTGCCTGCAACTGCGGCCGGGTTTCTCCCGGTGTGCTTTGCCCGCCGACCTCCCACCCGCCGCCCAGCGACAGGAACAGATTGACCTGATCGACCGCCACCTGCCCTTCCGCCGCCGCGAGCTGCGACCTCGCGGACGTCAGCGTGCGCGTTGCGTCGAGGTCGGCGATGAACGACTCGCGCCCCGCGCGATACAGCCGATGCGTTTCATCCGCCGATTGCGCGGCCGACTTCAGCGCCGCGCGCAGCGCTTCGGCGCGTGCGTAATCGGACGCGTAGGTTGCGAGGTTGGTCTCGGTTTCACGCAGAGCGCCCAGCACCACGCCGTCGAACTTCGCGAGCGCGACCTGGCTCGACGCTTCGGCTTCGCGGACCCGCTGCCGCGCGCCATTGGCCGGGAAGTTCCAGCTGATCAGCGGACCGAAGCCCCAACGCGCAGTCGGCTGGGTGGGAATGTCTTCCAGAATGCCGGTGAAGCCCGCCGACGCGCCGATGCTGATGCTCGGGTAAAGCGCGCCGGTCGCGACGCCGATGCGCGCCGTCGACGCCGCGAGCTGACGCTCGGCTTCGTGCACATCCGGGCGCCGCCGCAGCAGCCCGGCGCCGTCGCCGATCGGAATCGGCTGGTGGATTTGCGGCAGCCGGTCGCACGCGAGCACGGCCGGCGGCAACTGGGACGGTGACTGCGCCAGCAGCATTGCGAGCCGGTATTGCGCGATCTTGCGGCGCGCGGTGTAGCGCGGAATGTCGGCCGTCAGCGTCTCGACCTGGGTCTGGCCGCTCGTGACCGCGGTCTGGTTGCCGCGGCCCGCGTCGCGCAGACGGCGCGACAGATCCACGCGCTGCATCTGCAACGCGAGCGATTGCTGCGCGATGTGCAATTCCTCCGCCGCCGAGCATTGTTCGACGTACGAGCGCACCACGTCCGCGACGACGGTGATGCGCGCGAGGTCGCCCGCGGCTTCCACCGCCTCGGTGTCCGCCGCCGCCGCTTCGACACCGCGGCGCAGCTTGCCGAACAGATCGATTTCGTACGAGACGTTGATGCCCATGTCGCCCAGATTGGCGACCGGCAGTTTCTCGAACAGCAGGAATTGCTCGGCCGATTCCTGCGCGCGCTGGATCGCCACCGACGCGTTGCCCGAGAAGCCGCCCTGCGCCTGCGCCACGCCCAGCGCTTCACGCGAGCGCGCGAGATTCGCGGCCGCGACGCGCAGGTCGGTATTCGATTTCAACGCCTGTTCGACGAGACCGTTCAGCACCGGATCGTCGTACAGCTTCCACCAGACGGTCGGCGTATTGAGGTTCGACGTCAGCGTGGGATCGGCGCCCTCGATCGCTCCGGTGGCGAGCGGCGCATTGACGAGCGCCTGTTTCGGCAGCGTGTAGTTCGGCCCGACGTTGATGCAGCCGTTCAGCGCGAAGGCGAGCGGCAATAACGGCAGCAGCGGCAGCAGCGGCAAGCGCGGCGCCAGCGAGGACAAGGTACGCACGAACTTCATTGCGACGCGCCCGACGGTGCGGTGGCCGTTGCCCCGGCCGACCCGGAGCCCACCGACGAACCCGGCGCCACCGGCGCAGCCGAAGCGGCGACCGAGCCAGATGCGCCGCCCGTGCCCGACACGGCTCGGGTCCTGACCGGCGACAGGTCACGCACCGACACCGTCGCGGTCCGCCCCGCGATCAGGCGAAAATCAGCGGGCACTTCATCGAGCGCGACGCGCACCGGAATGCGCTGCGCGAGCCGCACCCAGCTGAACGCCGGGTTCACGTTCGGCAGCAGATTGGCGCTTTGCGTGCGGTCGCGGTCTTCGATGCCGGCGACGATGCTCTGCACGTGCCCGCGCAGCGGCTTCGGCTCGCCCATCACGATGATGTCGACCGGCTGGCCGATGTCGATGCCGCGCAGCTTGGTCTCCTCGAAGTAGCCGTCGACGCGGAACGAATGCATGTCGACCACCGCGACCACCGCGCGGCCCGCCGCGACGAATTCGCCGGCGCGCGGCGCGCGGTCGTTCAGATAGCCGTCGACCGGGCTTTTGATCGTCGAACGTTCGAGGTTCAGCTTGGCGGTGTCGATCGCGACGTTCGCGTCGGCAAGTGCGGCTTCGCCCGCGTCGACGCGCGAACGGCTTTCTTCGAGCACTTCGGCGGCGACGAGATTGCCGAGCTGGCGGTTGCGCGCATATTCGCGGCGCGCCTGATCGAGCGTCGCGCGGCGCTGCTGCGCGGTTGCCTCGGCCTGACGCAAAGCGAGCGTGTAGCGGGCCTGATCGATTCTGAACAGCACCTGGCCCTGCTTGACCTGCTGGTTGTCCATGACCTCGACCGACGAAATCAGTCCCGACACGTCGGGGGCGACCTGGATCACGTCGGCGCGTACGTGGCCGTCGCGGGTCCACGGTGCGAACAAGTAGTAGTTGACGAGCTTCCACAGCACGAATGCCGCGACCACCACGACGATCAGGGTCAGCAGGATCTGACCGACGGAGAACCAGGTTTTTTTCACGTTATTAGTCTGTGCGAAACGACGACGACAAGGCCCAGCACCAGCACATAGATGCCGAGATCGAAGACGGAGCGATGCCAGACGAAGCGGTAAAACCCGGCGTAATCGAGCACGGTGCGAATGCCGAGGTTGATCAGATACGCGATCAACATCAGGACCAGCACGGACGGTACGAACACGCCGAAGATATCGATTTCACCGATCATCGCGGGAACTGGGAAAAGGGGGGGCGGGGCGCGCCAGCGGGTACGAGCGGTGGCGCAAGAATGGGTACATCACGCGGCGGCCTCCGGTTCGGTCGGCGTTGGTTTCGTGAGGGTCGCCGGAAACAGCGAAAGACGCAAGCCGACCAGCGCGTGCAGCGCATCGCGCAACTGGCGCGCCGAGGTTTGCGAGGTCTCGGTCGGCGCCGCGGCGTTGGCGAGCCCCTGCGCGGTGACGCGCGCGACGGCCACGTCGATCAACGACATCAGGCTGTCCGGTACCGGCTCGCGGTGGCGTCGAGCGACGCAGCTCTCGTAGTATGTACGCACTCCGTCGAGCACATGCTCGATCGCGCCGGCCGCTTCGCCGCCGAGCTTGCGTGTGAGGCGGCGCAGATCGAGCGCGTTGAACGCGATGCGCAGGTCGCGGAAGCTCTCGATCGATGGATGGCGGTAATCGTCGGTGGCCGCGAGGCGCGGGATCAATTGCATCAACCGGTCGAGCATGCGCGCGGCGAGGTTGCGCGGATCTTCGATCGGCCGCGTGGATGCGGTCAGAGCGACGTCGGCCCAGCTCGAGCGCAACAGGCGCGCCGCGGCGAGCTCGGCGCCGAACGGGCGCGTCACGCGGGTCCACAGATAGGCGTAGAGCAGGCCAGAAAGGCCCGCGAGGTTGGCGTTCAGGAACGTCAGGAAGTTCGCGTCGTAAGCGTCCTGAATGCTGATGAAGGTGGCCGTGTTCACTGCGACCAGCACCGTCACCATGTTGAACTGCGGGCGTGGAATCAGCGTGCCGACCAGAATGAACGGCGCGGCGAACAGGATCACCAGCATCGCGAAGTCGTGCACCTGCGGCAGCACGACGAACAGATAGAGGCCCGCGGCCACGACGGCGACGCCCGTCGCGACGAAGAAGCGGAACACGAACGGCGCGGGCTCGTCGAGCGCGGCGAAGAAGCAGCAGGCCACTGCCGCCAGCGTGACCGCGCTCGCGCCGTCGTTCCAGCCCGAGCCGATCCACAGCGCGCACGCGAGCACCACGGCCGCGCCCGCCGACAGCGTCGCGAACAGCATCATGCCGCGATCGTAGAAGCGCTCGGTGCCGCCGAGCCGCCAGTGACGGAAATGCGGCCGCCACGAACCTTCCTCGCGCGTGATGATGATGCGCAGCGAGCGGCAGTCCTGCCACACGTCGATCACTTGCCCCAGGCGCCACAGCGCGTTCGACAGCAGCGCGCCGTCCCAATGCGCGAGCGCGGCGGCAGGCGGGCGCATCGCGGCGATGCGCGCGCGCAGCGCGTTGGCGGTTTCGTCCGCATGATAGCCCTCGCTCGGCTCGGGCAGCGGTTGGTCGAACCACTTGATGACGTCGTCGATCAGCGTCTGCAGCCCTTCGGGCCAGTGTTGCGGGCCGTTGTTGTAGAGCGCGAGCAGCGGATCGGCGAGCGACGACATGATAGGCAGCAGCAACTGCATGCGGCCGCGCAGTTCACGCGCGCGCGCGAGCACGTCGGGCCGCGTGTGATCGTAGGCGAGCTGGCTCAGCAGCAGTTCGAGACCATTGATCGTGCTCGCGAGCCGTTGCCGTGCGCCGGAAATCGCCGAGCTTGCGATACGGCCCGATAGCGTTTCGGTCGCGTAGAACGCGGCGTCGCGAAACCATGCGTCGGTGCGCTCGATGATCGTCGGCGCGAGCCGGCTCGGAAACACCGCGCTGCCGACGATGCTCGCGCAGACGATGCCGACAAGGATCTCGAGGGTCCGGCTCACGGCGAGATCGAAGACGCCGGTCGGATTCGTCACCGATGGCAGCGCGATGATCGGCATCGTATAGGCGGCCAGCATGAACACGTAGCTGCGAGCGGTGCGGTCCGATACCGCGAGGTACAGCATTGTGCCGGTCCACGCTGCGACGATCACGCTGAACAGGTACGGCGATTCGACGAACGGCGGCACCAGCAGCACCGCGCCCGAAGCGCCGAGCACCGTGCCCAGCGCACGATAGATCGCCTTCGAGCGGGTCGCGCCGACGAACGGGTTCGACACGATGTAGACGGTGGCCATCGCCCAGTACGGCCGCGGCAGTTGGAACGCGAGGCCGATGTAGAGCGCGAGCATGGCCGCGGCGAACGTCTTGACGGAGAACAGCCAGTCGCGGAGAGTGGGATAGACCATAAGCCGTTACGCGGAATCGGCGTTGTGCGGCGCGCTGGCTCGCGCGCCGCGCTTGGTGGACTTGCGCGCCTTGACGGTGCCGCGTGATTTGCCGGCCGTTTTGGCCGCGCTTTTGCCGCTCGTCCGTTTGACCTTGCTGGCAAGCGCCTCGCCTTTGGCCGGCTCGGGCTCGCCGCCGCCGCCTGGTTCGGCAAGTGCGGCGGCATCGGTCGTGAATGCGGCGAGCACGCGCAGCGCGGCTTCGAGATCGTCGCGCGATACACCTTTGAGCGCCTGCGCGCGCAGCGTGACCAGCTCCTCTTCCATCTTCGCGGTGACGGCGCGGCCTTCGTCGGTCAGGGCGACGGTCTTCGCGCGGCGGTCTTCAGGGTCTTCGTCACGGCGCATCAGGCCGGCCGCGCACAACTGGTCGAGCAGCCGCACGAGCGATGGCCCCTCGATGCCGATGTGATCGGCGAGCGTGACCTGACGTACCGCCGAGCCGAGCCGACTTGCGGTCAGAAGCGGTGTCGCGCACGCTTCGGAGACGTTGAAGGCCGCGAGCACACCGTGACTCGTGCGCCGCCACTTTCTGGCGGCGACGACCAGCGTGCTGCTGACGGTGCGGCGCAAGGCATCGAGATTCGACATGGCCGGTATTGTATTTCCAAAATATTCGTTAGCAAACTATTGATTTTGGAAATCGTGGCCGAAGCGGAGGAGTCTGCGGTGCGAATCACGCAACCAGCCCGATCCGCACCGTGCGCGCCAGATCGTCGAGCTGGAATGGCTTGCGCAGGATCGTGCAATGCTTGACTGCGAGATCGGAAATGTTCACGTCCGCATAACCGGTCGCGAGGATCACCGGAAGATCGGCACGCAGCTTGCGCGCCGCGGCGATCACGTCGATGCCGTTCATGCCCGGCATCGCGAAGTCGACCATCAGCAGATCGGGATGATCGTCGACGAGGCGGTCGAGGCCCGCCTGGCCGTCGGCGGCCTCGGTCACCGTATAGCCGAGCATGCGCAACGATTCAACGAGCATCGCGCGCACCTCGTTGTCGTCCTCGACCACGAGCACATGCTTGTCACCGGCCGCGTTCGCTTCCGCGTCGGACTCCGCTTCGTTGTGCGCGAGCACCCGCTCGCGCATCGGCAGCCAGATCTGCACCGTGGTGCCGGTGCCTTCTTCGCTGAAGATGCGCGCGGTGCCGCCCGCCTGCCTCGCGATGCCATACACCTGGCTCAGGCCGAGCCCCGTGCCCTTGCCGACAGGCTTGGTCGTGAAGAACGGATCGAACACGCGCGACAGGACGTCGGGCGGAATGCCTTCTCCGGTATCGATGACTTCGATCACGACGTAGCGGCCTTGCTTCAGCGTCTGGTCGGGCGCATCGCGCAGGGTCACGTGAATGTCGAGGCGGCCGCCATCCGGCATCGCGTCGCGAGCGTTGATCGCGAGATTGAGCACCGCGAGCTCGAGCTGATTCGCGTCGGCCCGGGTCCACATTTCATTACGCTCGAAGTCGTTGCCATAGCGGATGCTGGAGCCGAGCGACACCGCGATGATGTCGCGCATGCCTTGCAGCAGCGCGACCACGTCGATCGCTTTCAGATTCGGGTTGCTGTTGCGCGAGAAGGTCAGCAGCTGGCCGGTCAGTTTCGCGCCGCGCTCGGTCGCACGTTTGACGGTGGCGGCCATGCCGCGCAGGCGTTCGTCGCCGCTCAAGCGCGCGATCAGTTCCGCGTTCACCATGATCACGTTCAGCAGATTGTTGAAGTCGTGCGCGATGCCGCCAGTCAGCTGGCCGAGCGCCTCCATCTTCTGCGATTGCACGAGCACGGCCTGCACCTTCGCGCGTTCGTGGATCTCGGCCATCAGCCGGTCGTTGGCTGACGCGAGTTCGTGCGTGCGCGCGGCGATGCGGCTTTCCAGCGAATCGTTCAGCTGCTCCAGCGCGTCCTGTGCCTCGATGCGCTCGGCAAGCAGCCGTCGCGATTCATATTGCCGCCCGCGGGCGCGCAACGATGACGCGACCGCGCGCCGCAAGGTTTCCGAATTGAGCGGACGTTCGAGCACGACGACGTTGCCGAGCCGTTCGAGCACTTCGAGCCCGCGCGTGGAGCGATGGCCGATGCTGCGCGCGGCGAGCAGGATGAACGGGAAGTCGGACCATGCGGGCTGGCGTTCGAGCCACGCAAAGAGGCCCGAGCCGTGGCCGTTCGCGAGCGCTTCCTCGGTGAGCAGCGCGGTGCCCGCGCCGGCGTCGAGCTCGCTGGTGAGCGCGTCGGCGTCGTCGCAGGTCACGCAGGCGCGTGCGTCGTTGTGCAGCACAGCGGCGATCACTTCGGCGTCGCGGCCGAACGGTGCGAGGATTAGGACGCGCTGCTCCATCGCTTACTGTCCCGACGTGTCGATCAGATTCGCCGCACCGAGCATCGCGGTGTTGCCGCGATACGAGGGCAGGCCCGACAGCACGCCCTCGAAGTCACGCAGCGCTTCGCCGACCTCGACGCCTTTGGTGCCGAGGCGGAACTGGCGGATCGTGCGTTCATGATCGTTCGCGCGGCTCTTGACGGCGGTTACCGCGGTCAGCACTTCGCCGTGATGCTCGAAGTAGCGGAACAGCACGACCACGTCGCTCAGATAACTGATGTCGACCTCGGTCTGCACCTCGCCGATGATGCCGTGCTGCCCGAGCACGAGCATCGTGACCACGCCCTGCTGATTCAGATAGCCGAGCAGCTCGTGCATGTGCAGCAGCAGGAAGCGCTCGCCGGGCATCGCCTGCAGATAGGCGTTCAGGCTGTCGACCGCGACATAGCGCACGCCCTCGTTTTCGACCGCGTTGCGCACGTCGCTCGACAGCTCTCCCGGCGAAATTTCCGCGGGATCGATCTGGCGCAGCGTCAGCAGGCCGCTGTCGACATGCGGTGCGAGATCCATGCCGAGCGACGCGCAGCGCGTGACCAGGGTGCTGAGCGTTTCATCGAACACGTAGTACGCGCAGCGCTCGCCGCGTTCGAGCGCGGCAAGCAGGCACGACACGACGGTGGTGGTTTTGCCGACCCCCGACGGGCCGATGATCAGCGAATTGGTGCCGGGAACGAGGCCGCCGCCGAGCAGCGCGTCGAGGCCCGACGTGCCGGTGCTCATCGGGCTCGTGCCAAATTCGCGGTGATGCTCGGCGGCGACGAGGCGCGGATAGACGCGCAGACCGCCGGTGTTCAGCGTGAAGTCGTGATAGCCCTCGCGGAACTTGATGCCGCGCATCTTCGCGATGCGCAGACGCCGGCGGTTGCCGCCGTAATCGTGGGCAATGTTGTCGAGGCTGATCACGCCGTGCACGATGCTGTGAAGCTGAATGCCGGAGGCGCTGGCCGACGTGTCGTCGAGCAGCAGCACCGTGCATGCGCGCGTCGAGAAATGGTGCTTGAGCGCGAGAATCTGCCGACGGTAGCGCAACGGGTTCTCCGCCAGCAGACGCAGTTCTGACAGGCTGTCGAGCACGACGCGCGCGGGTTTCAGTTCGTCGACGTGTTCGATCACGTTGCGCACGCTTTCGCCGAGTTCGACTTCGGCCGGGTGCAGCACGCTCTGTTCGTATTGCGGTTCGAGCCCTTCTTCGGGTAGCTGTTCGAGTATCTTGAAGCGGCTCAGATCCCAGCCGTGGCTATTGCCGATCGCGAGCAATTCGGCACGCGTTTCGGACAGCGTGACGTAAAGACCGGTCTGCCCTTCGTCGAGGCCCTTGAGTAAGAATTGCAATGCCAGGGTCGTTTTGCCCGTGCCTGGCGCACCCTCTACGAGGTACATGCGGTTCGGCGTAAGACCACCGCCGAGGATGTCGTCGATTCCTGCGATGCCCGACGATAAGCGGGCGGGGGTGGGGGCGGCGGTGGTAGTCGACATGATGGTTGCAATGACGTCGGCAGTGGCTTTGATCGGAAGCGGCGTGATGTTGCGGCCGGTATGGCGCCACGCAATTTGTGTGCCGTCCTGCGCGGCCTGCGTGCTGGGCGCTCGCGCGAATGGGCATGAAGCGTGCTCTTGAGGGTGGCTTGCTGCGAGCTTTTTCTCGGCAGCACTCTGGAAGCTTCACGCACAACATGAAAACCTATCGACTCTCCGCTATCGCGCTTACCGCGGCATCGCTCGTTGCGCTGCTGCCGGTCGGCGCATCCGCCGACGATAGCCCCAGACCTTGCGGCGCGCTCAAACGGATCGTCGCCGCGGCGCCCGACGGCTTCACCTCGCTGACGCCCGACGACAGCAAAGGCGTCGCGCAACCCTATGGCGACGACGCGCAATGTTCAGCCGCGCATCGTAGTTTCCAGTGCACTTGGACGCCGCATCAGGCGGCGGGCTCGAACGCGGATGCATTGGAAGCGGTCGCGGCCGACATCGCGTCGTGCCTGCCCGATGCAACGCACGATCAGAATTCGCCGGGACGTCAGCACTTTTATCTCGGCGCGAAGGATCGACGCACCGAAATCACGCTGACTCCCGAGGGGGCGAACCGGTTACGGCTCGTGGTGTCGGGCAGGTAAGCGGCGGTTCCGGTCAGGCGGTGGCAGACGGCCACCATGACCAGCCGCGTCGCGAGTGGCGCAATTCGACGACCGACAGCGGCGTGATCTCGATGCGACAGAACACGGTTGGCGATGCGTCGAGGGCATGCACGATTGCCGCTCGCAGAAGCGTTGCGTGGGTGATCGCGACGATGGTTCGACGGTGTGCAGAGGCCGCGAAGCCTGCTTCGTTGACCGCGTTGCATGAGCGTACGTCTGCCTGTTGCGCGTCGAGCCACTCTCCGATCCGCCGCACGAGTCGATCGAACGATTCACCCCCGGGTGGTGCTGCGTCGGGCTCGCGCGTCCAGGCGGCGAGTTCGCGGGGGGCTTCGTCGGCAATGTCCGCGAGGCGCTGGCCGCGCCATTTGCCATAGTCGATATCCGCCAATGCATCGGCAGGCGTGGCGCTCAGACCGAGCGCGGCGACCGTTTCGCGGGCGCTGGCGGCGGGGCTGGTGAATACGGTGGCGTCGGCGGGAAGCGCGAGACGGGCGCGCGCCGCTTCGGCTTCGGCGCGGCCGCGCGCGTCGAGCGGATCGTCGGCGAGGAAGCGGCCCGCGCGCTGCGCGGCCGTTGCCGCATGGCTCACCAGTAATAATCGTGTATCCATTCTTTGCGTTAGCGCCTCATTCGCACTTGCCTGCGTGGCTTGACAGGCTCGCGGCGTGCGTTGCGCGTTGCAGCGTGGCCCTCGCCGTCGCGGAAGCCGCAGTTTAGCGCGTAGAATACCGACACTGCGAAGCACGGAAGCCGGTGAGAGCCCGGCGCGGTCGCGCCACTGTAATCGGCCTTGCAATCCACAAGAACCGAAAGCCAGACCTGAGCTTCGCACCATTCCTCTGCAATCGACTATCGGGGCGCGTTACCCCAGGAGATGTCCATCATGACCGAAGCTGTTTTCGATCGCGCCGCGCAACCGGCGGCCCAGCCCACTCCCATTCCCTTGCGTGAACTGCTGCCGTGGGTCGTATTCGGCGGCTTGCTGCTGTTGCTCGCGCTTTACTTCGTTGGTGCGGAACAGGGTGCGACGTCGCTCGTGCCTGGCATGTACGTGCATGAGTTCGTGCACGACGGCCGCCATCTGCTTGGCTTTCCCTGCCACTAACGGAGTTCGACATGGTAGGTAAATTGTTAGTGCGCGGGATGCTCGCGGGCATCGTCGCGGGCTTGCTCACGTTCGCGTTCGCGCGAATCGTCGGCGAACCACAGGTCGATCAGGCCATATCGCTCGAAGAAAAAGCGGCGGCCGCGCGCGGCGAGGCGCCCGAGCCCGAAATCGTGAGCCGTGAGACGCAGGCTGGCCTCGGCCTGCTGACTGGCGTGGTCACGTATGGCGCGGCATTCGGCGGTCTGTTCTCGCTGGTGTTTGCTTATGCGTATGGACGCGCGGGTTCGTTGAGCGTGCGCGCGCTGTCCGCGTGGCTCGCGCTTGGCGCGTTCATCGCCATCGTGGTCGTGCCGAATATCAAGTATCCGGCCAATCCGCCGTCGGTCGGTGACCCGGACACGATCGGCGCGCGCACGGGCCTGTTCTTTCTGATGATCGCGATTTCGCTCGCGACGATGGTGTTTTCGCTGAAGGTGCGGCGCCGCGCGGCGGCGAAGCTGGGTGCATGGAACGGCTCGATCGTCGCGGGGCTCGTATTCGTCGCGATCATCGCGGCCGTACAACTGTCGATGCCGGTCATCAATGAAGTGCCGGCCACGTTCCCGGCCGTGCTGCTGTGGAAGTTCCGCGTCGCGGCGATCGGCATGCAGGTGGTCATGTGGACGACGATCGGGCTGTTGTTCGGCGCGATGGTCGAGCGCAGTGCTTTTATGCGTACGAATGCGCGGGTGACGATGAAGTCCGCTTGAATAAGACGGTGACGCGTGGCCGCACAAGCGGCGACGCTTCGCGCGCAACGCGCGAGAATGGTTTTGGATCAAGTACTTGGCGCGGTTGTGGAGCGGTTATCCACAGCCTTGCGAACATTTTCTGTGGAAAAGCTGCTTAACGGCTTTTCGCAACTCCACTCGACGCGGCGCCTAGGGAAATCCAATTGGACGCCTAACTAATTCATGTTGTACGCGGCACTGCTCAATTTTTAAGCTCTTCAACTTTTTAAAATAATTTGTGAGAAGGGTATTGACGCGGCGCGGACCGCTCTCCATAATCTCGCTTCTCTGCTGCAGACGCAGCGACGCAAACGAAGCAGTGCCGGGTGGTGGTAGTTCAGGTGCTGCGGGTTGGGCGGATCGATCTTTAAAAACTAACAGCCGATAAGTGTGGGCGCTTGATGCGGAATGCGGCGGCGGATCCGTATGGATCTGCTGCAGGGCAAAAGTATCAGAAGCCTCACACAGTATTAGAGGAAGGTTTATCTGTCGGAAGACGGATTGATCATCGTCAGTACGTTGAGTGAGCGACCGGTTCATAAGCAGGAAACTGCGGAACCGAAAACAG
>NZ_JBFPKM010000015.1:0-161591 GCF_040948755.1 Paraburkholderia sp. BR13444
CTGTTTTCGGTTCCGCAGTTTCCTGCTTGCGAACCGGTCGCTCACTCAACGTACTGACGATGATCCATCCGTCTTCCGACAGATAAACCTTCCTCTAATACTGTGTGAGGCTTCTGATACTTTTGCCTTGCAGCAGATCCATACGGATCGGCCGCCGCATTCCGCATCAAGCGCCCACACTTATCGGCTGTTAGTTTTTAAAGATCGATCCGCCCCACCCGCAGCACCTGAACCACCACCCGGCACTGCTTCGTTTGCGTCGCTGCGTCTGCAGCAGAGAAACGAGATTATGGAGAACTTTCACCGGATCGTCAACAGGTTTTTATCACTTGCTTAACCTGCCCACGCCGCTGAAGCCCTCGCCAACAAAGGCTTCCCGCCTCTCCGCGCCCCGGCGTCCGGAGCACGAAAGAGCGGAATTCTAGTCGCCACCATCGCGACTTGCAAGCGATATTTTGACAAATGTATTAACGATGTTTGAAAACCGGTTTGCGCTTTTCTACGAACGCGGCCATGCCCTCCTTCTGGTCTTCGGTAGCGAAGAGCGAATGGAACAGGCGGCGCTCGAAATGCACGCCCTCCGCGAGCGTCGTTTCATAGGCTCGATTGACCGATTCCTTGACCATCAGCACCGCCGGCAGGGGGAATTCCGCAATGGTGGCAGCCGCGCCAACCGCTTCGTCAAGCAACGATGCAGCCGGGATCACGCGCGAAACGAGTCCGGCGCGCTCGGCTTCGGCGGCATCCATAAAACGGGCGGTCAAACAAAGGTCCATCGCCTTTGATTTTGACACCGCCCGCGGCAAGCGCTGCGTGCCGCCCGCGCCCGGCATGATCCCGAGCTTGATTTCCGGCTGACCGAACTTCGCCGTGTCGGCGGCGAAAATGATGTCGCACATCATCGCCAGTTCGCAGCCGCCGCCGAGCGCGAAGCCCGCCACCGCGGCAATGATCGGCTTACGGATCGAGCGAACCGTTTCCCAGTTGCGCGTGATGTAGTCACCCTTGTAGACATCCATATAGGTGTAAGACGCCATCATGCCGATATCCGCGCCGGCCGCGAACGCCTTCTCGCTGCCCGTTACGACGATTGCGCCAATCGACTCGTCGCCGTCGAATTCGCGCAACGCAGCGCCCAGTTCGTCCATCAGCGCGTCGTTCAGTGCATTTAGAGCCTTCGGACGATTGAGAGTAATCAGTCCGACCCGCCCCCGCGTCTCAACCAGAATGTTTTCGTAAGCCATGCCACCTCCATAAGGGTTAATCGCACGCGAAAAACGCTTCGCGCATCGTTCGTAGTGATGCTACCATTCCCCAACCAACCGGTCGGTCAATTATTTGACAGGTCTTCTCCCAACGTACAGCCGAGCCCCTTTGCCATGACACATCCGCTATTCACCAAGCACGAAGACACGCTGCACAAAGCGCTCGCCGCGCTCGAAACGCGCGGCTACTGGAGCCCGTTCGCCGAGATGCCCAGTCCGAAAGTGTACGGGGAAACAGCCAACGCGGACGGCGAAGCCGCGTTCAAGGCGCACCTAGACAAGACGTTCGACCTGGACCAACCGTCGACGGGAGAGACCGTCGGCGCGGAAGTTTCGCCGTTCGGCTTCCCGCTCGGCGTGCGTTACCCGAAAGCCGATCCGAACGCGCTTATCGCCGCATCCACGACGGCGCAACGCGAGTGGCGCGCGGCCGGCCCGCAAACATGGATCGGCGTGAGCCTGGAAATCCTCGCCCGTCTGAATCGAGCCAGCTTCGAACTCGGCTACAGCGTGATGCACACGACCGGCCAGGCGTTCATGATGGCCTTCCAGGCGGGCGGTCCGCACGCACAGGATCGCGCGCTCGAAGCGGTCGCGTATGCCTGGGATCAACTGCGCCGGATTCCCGCCGACGCGCATTGGGAAAAACCGCAAGGCAAAAACCCTCCGCTCGCGATGCACAAGCGCTACACCGTCGTGCCGCGCGGCATCGGCCTCGTTCTAGGCTGCTGCACATTCCCGACGTGGAACGGCTATCCGGGCCTGTTCGCCGATCTGGCCACCGGCAACACGGTAATCGTCAAGCCGCATCCGGGCGCAATCCTGCCGCTCGCGCTGACCGTGCGCATCGCGCGTGACGTGCTGCGCGAGGCGGGTTTCGATCCGAATGTCGTCACGCTGCTGGCCACCGAGCCGAACGACGGCGCCCTCGTCCAGCAACTGGCACAGCGCCCGGAGATCAAGCTGATCGACTTCACGGGCAGCACCCAGAACGGCACCTGGCTCGAGCGCAACGCGCACCAGGCGCAGGTCTACACCGAGAAAGCCGGGGTCAACCAGATCGTTATCGACTCGGTCGACGACATCAAGGCGGCCGCCCGCAACATCGCGTTCTCACTGGCGCTGTACTCGGGCCAGATGTGCACCGCGCCGCAAAATATCTATGTGCCGCGCGGCGGCATTCGCACCGCAGACGGCACGCTCAGCTTCGACGAGGTCGCCCAGTCGCTTGCCGGTGCGGTGCAAAAGCTCGTCGCCGATCCGGCCCGCGCAGTCGAACTGCTCGGCGCGATCCAGAACGAAGGTGTCGTGCAGCGCATCGACGAAGCCGCCAAACTTGGCCGCGTTCTCGTCGCGAGCCAAACGCTCGAGCATCCGGCGTTTGCGGGCGCTCGAGTGCGCACGCCGCTCGTACTGCAACTCGACGCCGCGACCGATCATGCCCAGTTCACGAAAGAATGGTTCGGGCCGATCTCGTTCGTCATCGCGACGGACTCGAGCGCGCAGTCGCTCGACCTCGCTGGCGAGATTGCCGCCGAGCACGGCGCGCTGACGCTGGCGGTCTACAGCACGGACGACGCGGTGCTCGAAGCCGCGCACGAAGCGTCGATTCGCGGCGGTGTGGCGCTTTCGATCAACCTGACCGGCGGTGTGTTCGTCAACCAGTCCGCGGCTTTTTCGGACTTTCACGGCACGGGCGCCAACCCGGCCGCCAATGCCGCGCTGGCCGACGCCGCTTTCGTCGCGAACCGCTTCCGTGTCGTTCAAAGCCGCGTTCATGTTGAACCGAAGACGGCGCCGACGGTAGCTGGCTGAACGGCATAAGACACGGCTTCAACGCTACGCACGACTTCGTCCTATGCCGTTCGGCGGATGGACCGGGTCGTGCGCTCCGACTAGCATCAGACATCGGGTCGGCATCACGCGCCGACGCTAGCCGAGCCACCGTGCCCATCGGCCAAAGAGAGTTTGAGGAGACACCCCATGTCATATGAAGCGATCCGGCTGGACATCGACTCATCGAGCCACGTCGCCACCATCACGCTGAACCGCCCGGACAAGCTCAACAGCTTCACGCGCGCGATGCATCAGGAACTCGGCGCGGCGCTCGACCAGGTCGAAAACTCCGGTGCCCGTGCGCTTGTGTTCACCGGCGCAGGCCGCGGCTTCTGCGCGGGCCAGGATCTCGCCGACCTCGATTTCACGCCCGACGCGATGACCGACCTCGGCGCCGTGATCGATGAATTCTTCAATCCGCTGATCCGCCGTCTGCAGGCGCTGCCGTTTCCGGTGATCGCGGCGGTCAACGGCACGGCCGCCGGCGCGGGCGCCAATCTGGCGTTCGCGTGCGACCTGGTGCTCGCGGCTCGCTCCGCGAGTTTTATCCAGGCATTCGTGAAGATCGGTCTCGTGCCGGATTCGGGCGGCACGTGGTTCTTGCCGCAGCGCGTTGGCATGGCCCGCGCGCTCGGCCTCGCAATCACCGGCGACAAGCTCAGCGCCGAAAAAGCTGAAAGCTGGGGCTTGATCTGGCAAGTGCTCGACGACGCCGAACTGGCGCCGGCAGCGGCAAAACTCGCCGCCCAGCTCGCCCAGCAACCGACGCGCGCGATCGCCGCGATCAAGCAGGCGATGCGTGCCGGCACGACACAAACGCTCGACCAGCAACTCGATCTCGAGCGCGATCTGCAGCGCGAACTAGGCGCCTCGCATGATTATGCGGAAGGCGTGCAGGCATTTATCGAAAAACGCGCGCCGCGCTTCGAGGGACGTTGAGATGCCCACACAAACCACCCGGCCCGACCAAATGACGGCGGACGAACTCGCCCGCGCGACGGCCGCCGCGATGTACGAAAACGACGCCTGCAGTCGCGCGCTCGGGCTCGAGATTCTCGAAGTGCGCCCCGGCTATGCGCGGCTGCGCATGGCGGTGCGCGACGACTTCCTGAACGGGCATCAGATCTGCCACGGCGGGCTGATCTTCACACTCGCCGATTCGACCTTCGCGTTCGCCTGCAACACCTACAACGTCAATACAGTCGCCGCCGGCTGCTCGATAGAGTATCTGCGGCCGGTCCACGGCGGCGACGTGCTGAGCGCCGAAGCGGTCGAACAAACATTGAGCGGGCGCACTGGAATCTACGATATTCGCGTGACGAATCGCGCCGGCGAGACTGTCGCAATGTTTCGCGGCAAGTCGGCGCAAATCAAGGGTAACCTGATTCCCACCGGCGACTAACGATTGGCGGCGGCCAGCCAGAACCGCCCACGCGGGCAATTGTCCGCGTGGCGCTCTGGCGCCAATGCGTCACATATCAGACCCAGATACTGAGGCAGCAAGGAGACATTCGATGAGCACCGCTCTTCCGCTCGATCCGATCGAGACCGCCAGCCGCGACGAGCTCGCCGCGCTCCAACTTGAACGGCTCAAATGGTCGCTCACCCATGCGTATGAAAATTCGTCGGTGTATCGGCGCAAGTTCGACGAGGTCGGCGTTCATCCGGGCGACGTTAGGTCGCTCGCGGACATCGCTCGGTTTCCGTTCACGACGAAAAAGGATTTGCGCGACAACTACCCGTTCGGAATGTTCGCCGTGCCCCAAGAGCAGATTTCGCGAATCCATGCGTCGTCTGGAACGACCGGCAAGCCGACTGTCGTCGGCTATACGGCGCGCGACATCGACACGTGGGCGAATCTCGTCGCCCGTTCGGTACGCGCCGCCGGCGCGAAGCGCGGCGACAAGGTGCACGTGAGCTACGGCTACGGCCTCTTCACGGGCGGCCTCGGCGCGCATTACGGCGCCGAGCGCGCGGGGCTCACCGTGATTCCGTTCGGCGGTGGCCAGACCGAAAAGCAGGTGCAGCTGATCCAGGATTTCCGGCCGGACATCATCATGGTGACGCCGAGCTACATGCTGTCGATCGCCGACGAATTCGAACGCCAGGGTATCCACCCGGCCAGCTGCTCATTGCGCATCGGCATCTTCGGCGCTGAGCCGTGGACCAACGACATGCGCGAGGCGATCGAAAAACGTATGGGCATCGACGCGGTCGACATCTACGGTCTTTCCGAAGTGATGGGCCCGGGCGTCGCCTCGGAGTGCGTCGAAACCAAAGACGGTCCGACGATCTGGGAGGACCATTTCTATCCCGAGATCATCGACCCCGAAACGGGCGAGGTACTGCCCGATGGCGAACTCGGCGAGCTCGTGTTCACGTCGCTGACGAAAGAAGCGCTGCCGATCATCCGCTACCGCACGCGCGATCTCACGCGCCTGCTGCCGGGCACCGCCCGCACGATGCGGCGTATGGAAAAGATCACGGGCCGCTCGGACGACATGATGATCGTGCGCGGTGTCAACGTGTTCCCGACCCAGATCGAAGAACTATTGCTCAAGCAGCGCGCGCTGGCGCCGCACTATCAGATCGTGCTGACGAAGGAAGGGCCGCTCGATGTGTTGACGCTGAACATCGAACCGTGCCCCGAAAGCGCGCCGGATACCGCGGCGCTAACCACCGCGAAAAACGCGCTGGCTTACGACATCAAGGCGCTGATTG
Organism: Paraburkholderia sp. BR13444; assembly: GCF_040948755.1. Taxonomy (NCBI): domain Bacteria; kingdom Pseudomonadati; phylum Pseudomonadota; class Betaproteobacteria; order Burkholderiales; family Burkholderiaceae; genus Paraburkholderia; species Paraburkholderia sp. BR13444. Next base: position 5,823 of record NZ_JBFPKM010000015.1, read on the forward strand.
GCGTGAGCGCGGTGGTGAACGTGCTGCCGGTGAATGGAATCGAGCGCTCGGTGGGCAAGGCGCGGCGCGTGATAGACAAGCGCAAGTCGGGCCTCTAAGTCGGGCAAGATGCAACGGGCAACGACGCGCAGCGTACGAGCCCAACGAAAAACGGCGTCACGCACGGATTCTGATCCACACGTGACGCCGATTTCAACGACATCTATTTGAGGCTCCGCGGTAGCCTCAAACCCGCCTTGCGAAAACTGCTGCTAGTCAAACGGCAGTCACGCTTCCGTCTCCGCCCCACCGCCTCACGAATTCGGCAGCAGCAACCACATCCTGCCGCCCTGCTTCATCTTGCCAGCCAGATCGCCGGCATCGTCGCCGAGGCCCCAGAAGTAGTCGGCGCGCACGCCGCCTTTGATCGCGGTACCAGTATCCTGCGCGAACACGAGACGGTTCATTGGCGAATTCGTCAGCGGCCGCGTGGTCTGCAGGAACACCGGCGTGCCGAGCGGAATCGCGCTCGGATCGACCGCAATCGAGCGCTCCGGCGTCAACGGCACACCGAGCGCGCCGATTGGACCGTCCGCGCCGCCGCTCGGCACACTTTCGGCCGACGGCATCTCGCGGAAAAACACGAAGCGCGGATTGGTGTCGAGCAGGCCATCGACGCGCGTCGGATTCGCGCGGGCCCATGCCTTGATGCCCTGCATCGTCGCCTGCGCCGGCGTGATCTCGCCATGATCGAGGAGCCAGCGCCCGATCGACTTGTACGGCTGATTGTTGGTCCCGCCAAAGCCGACGCGCATCACGCTGCTGTCTTCCATCACGATGCGCCCGGAGCCTTGCACCTGCAGAAAGAACGCTTCGATCGGATCGTCGACCCACACGAGTTCGTTGCCGCTGAGCGCGCCCGAGCGTTCGAGCTGGGCGCGAGCCGGCAACGGCGCCCCCGCGCGATAGCCGGCGGGCCAGCGGTACAGCGCGGTCTGATACACGCCGTGCCGCGTGCGCGAGCCCCGCAGCAGGGGCTCGTAGTAACCGGTGACCAGACCGTCGAGCGTGCCGTCGCTATTCGCGAGTTGGAACGGCGTGAAGTAGGCTTCGAAGAAGGCGCGCGCGCTGGTGACGTCGAGATCGTCGATTTGCGCGGCCGCCGCGCACGCACGCGACCAGTTCGGCTGACGCGCGAGCCTCGTGCAGTTTTGCCGCAATGCGGCGGTCGCGCCGATCAGCGAGTCGTCCTGCCAGCCCGGCACCTGTTGCCATGCAACCGCGGTCAGGCGCGCCGACGCGATCTGGCCGGGGATGATCGCCGCACCGCTCGGCGGTGAAGGCCGGATCGCGCCGCCGCCACCGCAGGAGGCAAGCAACACTGCAACCGACAACGCTCCAAGCCACGCGCCGGCCCTGCGGATAAAACACATACAATGTTCGTTCTTGATGGAAACCGCCATGTCTGATCTGTTCGACGAATACCCGATGCTCATCTTCGCGCTGGAATCGCTGGTCGCGCTATTCCTGCTCGTCTTTATCGTTGTGTGGACGTCGTCCGGCAAGAAAAAAGCGCGACGTGCCAGCTCGGCGGAACGGTCCCAACAGCAAAAGCCGCATTGACCTTGACCTGCGGGCTGCACGCAGCACCGCGCAACCCCTCGTGCATCGAGTGCTCGCCCGAGCGCTCATCCAACCTGCCACTCAACTGCCCGCTGCTTCGCGCGCCCACAAGAACTCATTAATGACCGCGCAGGACCGCGCCGGTTCAATGCAACGTTCGCGGCATGCGCAATACGAACTCCGGCACCGGCGCCTCGAAGCGCTCGCCATCCTCCGCCACGCAGAAATAATCGCCGCGCATCGTGCCGACCGGCGTCGCGATCACTGCCCAACTCGTGTATTCGAAATGCTCGCCCGGTTTGAGCAGCGGCTGATGACCGACCACGCCCAGGCCTTTGACTTCCTGCACGGTGTTTTCGCTGTCGGTGATGATCCAGTGACGCGCGATCAACTGTGCAGGCACCTGGCCGGTGTTACGGATGGTCAGCGTGTAGGCAAAGGCGTACTGGCGACGCTCCGGGTCCGATTCTTCGGGCAGGTATTGCACCTGCGCCGACACGCTGAATTCGTACTGGCTCATCCTGATTCCGATCTGATCAAACGGGCTGTGAAAAATCGTGGGAGGCCCCGAACGCCAATGGTCTGCCGGTGCAGCGGCGATGCGGCGCTCATGGAGTGGCATTCTGCTTGATGCGCGGCATGGCCGCAACCAGACACGTCTTCCGACCAGGAGTGTCTAAGACGTTGGGACACGGCTGCTTGCCGCGTCGCCTTTCGATGCCATTGTTGCGCCGGCAGTTTGCGACGTTTCATCGCGCGATTCCGCCACGCCAACCGCGGCCTGCACGCCGGTCCGCACGCGCAAAACCGGTAAAATGGCGCTTTCCCGCTTGCATCCGCCTCCCGTCATGACGCAATTTCGCATCGCCCCCAGCATTCTCTCCGCCGATTTCGCCCGTCTGGGTGAAGAGGTCCGCAACGTCGTCGCTGCCGGCGCCGACTGGATCCACTTCGACGTGATGGACAACCACTACGTGCCGAACCTGACCATCGGCCCGCTCGTTTGCGAAGCGATCCGCCCGCACGTCGACGTGCCGATCGACGTGCACCTGATGGTGCGCCCGGTCGACCGCATCGTGCCGGACTTCGCGAAAGCCGGCGCGAACCTGATCAGTTTTCACCCGGAAGCGTCGGATCACATCGACCGCACGCTGTCGCTGATCCGCGATCACGGCTGCAAGGCCGGCCTCGTGTTCAATCCGGCGACGTCGCTGAACTATCTCGATCATGTGATGGACAAGGTCGACCTCGTGCTGATCATGTCGGTGAATCCGGGCTTTGGCGGCCAGTCGTTCATCCCCGAGGCGCTCAACAAGCTGCGCGAAGCGCGCAAGCGCATCGACGCGTACAGCGAGCGCACCGGCCGAGAGATCCATCTCGAAGTGGACGGCGGCGTGAAGGTCGACAACATCGCGGAAATCGCGGCGGCCGGCGCGGACACGTTCGTGGCCGGCTCGGCGATCTTCGGCCAGCCCGATCACAAGGTCGTGATCGACAAGATGCGCGCCGCCCTCGCCACCGTCCAGCGCTGACCTGACGATGACTGCTCCGTACCCCGCCCCGTCCTTTGCCGGCCCGCGCCTCGAAGCCGCGATCATCGACCTCGACGGCACGATGATCGACACCGCCGACGACTTCACCGCCGGCCTGAACGGCATGCTTGCTCAGCTCGACGCGGAGGAAACGACGCGCGAGGAAGTGGTCGGCTATGTCGGCAAGGGTTCGGAGCATCTGATCCGCAGCGTGCTCGCCCCGCGCTTCGAAACCGAACACGCGCAAGAGCGCTTCGACGAAGCGCTCGCGATCTATCAGGCAGAGTATGCGAAGATCAACGGCGTGCACACGCGGCTTTATCCGGACGTCGAAGCCGGTCTGCGCGCGCTGCGCGACGCGGGCCTGAAGCTCGCCTGCGTGACCAACAAGCCGCACCGCTTCGCGCTCGAATTGCTGCAGCAATACGGACTCGCGCAGTATTTCAGCGTCGTGCTCGGCGGCGACAGTCTCGCGAAAAAGAAACCGGACCCGCTGCCGATGCTGACCGCCGCCGCTCAACTCGGCGTCGAACCGAGCGCCACGGTCGCCATCGGCGACTCGGAAAACGACGCGCTGGCGGGCCGCGCGGCCGGCATGGCGACGCTGACCGTGCCCTACGGCTACAACCACGGCCAAGCTATACAAACAATAAAATCCGATGGTATAGTTGCCTCGCTGCTCGACGCCGCCAAGGCGATCGCAGCGCACCAATCCACGACTTAACAGTCCTTCATCTTCATGTTTCTGAATAAAAAACGGAGTCTGATTAGCATCGACCGGGGAGCCTGGCCCTGGCGTCGCTGGTCGCGCTAACCTCGCCTGAGGTACGCTGAAGCTCGTCTTCGGCAACCGTTTTTTACTTCGCTGCGCTTACGCGCTTCTTCCATCGTCTTATATTTGCGCTGCTGCTTCGGCTGATTGAGCCTGCGCGTACCCGCAAGGTACCGTTGCTCACCCGCACCGCTCGCACGCGCCGATGGAAGACCCGCGCCGGTCGGTATTATCGTGTCGAGAATGTCGACCCATGCCCTGACCGGAGGCGCCTTGCCCCGCTTTGCCCGACGCTTGCTGCCGCCGGACCACCGTACAGGATCGGAACATGACCGAACTCGAATTCCAGTCCCTCGCCAACGAGGGTTTCAACCGCATTCCGCTGATCGCCGAAGCGCTCGCCGACCTCGAAACGCCGCTGTCGCTGTACCTGAAGCTCGCGCAGACCGAGCGCAACGGCGCAAACTCGTTCCTGCTTGAATCGGTGGTCGGCGGCGAACGCTTCGGGCGTTATTCGTTCATCGGGCTGCCGGCGCGCACTCTCGTGCGCACGCGCAACGGCGTGTCGGAAGTGGTGCGCGACGGCAAGGTCGTCGAAACGCACGACGGCGATCCGCTCGCCTTCATCCAGCAGTTCCAGGCGCGCTTCAAGGTCGCGCAACGCCCGGGGCTGCCGCGCTTCACGGGCGGTCTCGCCGGCTACTTCGGCTATGACGCGGTGCGCTACATCGAGAAGAAGCTCGCGCACAGCGCGCCGAAAGACGATCTGAACCTGCCCGACATTCAGTTGCTGCTGACCGAGGAAGTCGCCGTCATCGACAACCTCGCGGGCAAGCTGTATCTGGTGGTCTACGCGGACCCGACCCAGGCCGAGGCCTATACGAAAGCGAAGCACCGTCTGCGCGAACTGCGCCAGCGGCTGCGCGTCACCGTCGAGCCGCCCGTCGTGTCGGCTAGTGTGCGCACCGAGATCTACCGCGAGTTCGCGAAAGACGATTACCTGGCCGCCGTGCGCAAGGCCAAGGAATACATCGCCGCCGGCGAACTGATGCAGGTGCAGGTCGGCCAGCGCCTGACCAAGCCGTACCGCGACAATCCACTGTCGCTGTATCGCGCGCTGCGCTCGCTGAATCCGTCGCCGTATATGTATTACTACAACTTCGGCGACTTCCACGTGGTCGGCGCGTCGCCGGAAATCCTGGTGCGCCAGGAAAAGCGCGGCGAGGACCGTATCGTCACGATCCGCCCGCTCGCTGGCACGCGTCCGCGCGGCAACACGCCCGAGCGCGACGCCGCGCTCGCGACCGAACTGCTGAACGACCCGAAGGAAATCGCCGAACACGTGATGCTGATTGACCTGGCGCGCAACGACGTCGGCCGCATCGCGCAGATCGGCTCGGTCGTCGTGACCGACAAGATGGTGATCGAAAAATACTCGCACGTGCAGCACATCGTCAGCTCGGTCGAAGGCAAGCTCAAGAGCGACATGACCAATTTCGACGTGCTGCGCGCCACCTTCCCGGCCGGCACGCTGTCGGGCGCGCCGAAGGTCCGCGCGATGGAGCTGATCGACGAGCTCGAACCCATCAAGCGCGGCCTCTACGGCGGAGCGGTCGGTTATCTGTCGTTCACCGGCGAGATGGATCTGGCCATCACGATCCGCACCGGCGTGATCGCGAACGGCAATCTGTATGTGCAGGCGGCCGCGGGCGTGGTCGCCGATTCAGTGCCGGAATCCGAATGGCAAGAGACCGAGAACAAGGCGCGCGCGGTGCTGCGCGCTGCCGAGCAGGTCCAGGACGGCCTCGATAGCGACTTCTGACCGGAGACACACCATGCTGCTCATGATCGACAACTACGACTCGTTCACCTACAACCTGGTGCAGTACTTCGGCGAACTCGGCGAAGACGTGCGCACCTACCGCAACGACGAAATCACACTCGATGAAATCGCCAGGCTGAACCCCGAGCGCATCTGCCTGTCGCCGGGTCCGAGCAATCCGCAACACGCGGGCATCACGCTCGACGTGCTGCGCGAATTCTCCGGCAAGACGCCGATTCTCGGCGTGTGCCTGGGCCACCAGGCGATCGGCGAGGCATTCGGCGGCCGCGTCGTGCGCGCGCAAACCATCATGCACGGCAAGGTCAGTACGATCGAAACCGACTGCAAGGGCGTGTTCGCGGACCTGCCGAAGCATTTCACGGTGACGCGCTATCACTCGCTCGCGATCGAACGCGAATCGCTGCCCGACTGCCTCGAAGTATCGGCATGGACCGAAGACGGCGAAATCATGGGCGTGCGCCACAAGGAACTCGCCGTCGAAGGCGTGCAGTTCCACCCGGAATCGATCCTGTCCGAACACGGCCACGCGCTGCTCGAAAACTTCGTCAAGCAGTCGAAGCTGACCGTCGGCGGCAAGGCTGCGCATCATCCGGCTTCCCGCAATGCCTGACCAGAAGAGAGACGAGATCATGTCCATTACGCCCCAGGAAGCCCTGCAGCGGACCATCGAACACCGCGAGATTTTCCACGACGAAATGCTGCACCTGATGCGCCTCATCATGCGCGGTGAGCTGTCACCGGTGATGTCGGCAGCGATCATCACCGGCCTGCGCGTCAAAAAAGAGACCATCGGCGAAATCACCGCGGCCGCCACGGTGATGCGTGAATTTGCCCGGCACGTCGACGTGCAGGACAACTCGAACTTCGTCGACATCGTCGGCACCGGCGGCGACGGCGCGCACACGTTCAACATTTCCACGGCGACGATGTTCGTATCGGCCGCGGCTGGCGCGAAGGTCGCGAAGCACGGCAATCGCGGCGTATCGAGCAAGTCGGGCAGCGCGGACGTGCTCGAAGCGCTCGGCGTCAACATCGATCTGCAACCGGAACAGGTCGCGGCATCGATCGCTGAAACGGGCATGGGCTTCATGTTCGCGCCGAACCATCATCCGGCGATGAAAAACGTCGCGCCGGTACGCCGCGAGCTCGGCATCCGCACGATCTTCAACATCCTTGGGCCGCTCACCAATCCGGCCGGCGCGCCGAATCAGCTGATGGGCGTGTTCCACCCCGACCTCGTCGGCATTCAGGTACGCGTGATGCAGCGCCTCGGCGCCAGGCACGTGCTCGTCGTGTACGGGATGGACGGCATGGACGAAGTGTCGCTCGGCGGCGCCACGCTGGTCGGCGAGTTGCGCGACGGCCAAATCCGCGAGTACGAAATCCATCCGGAGGACTTCGGCATGCAGATGGTGTCGAATCGCACGCTGAAGGTGGCCGACGCGAACGAGTCGAAGGTCATGCTGCTCGACGCGCTCGACAACAAGCCCGGCGTCGCGCGCGAGATCGTCACGCTGAACGCCGGCACCGCGCTCTATTCGGCGAACGTCGCGGCCACGATCGCGGACGGCATCGTGCTCGCGCGCGAAGCGATCGCGAGCGGCAAGGCGCGCGCGAAGGTCGACGAACTGGTGCGCTTCACCCAGCAATTCAAGCAGTAATCACGTAGCGAGACATTTATGAGCGACATTCTCGACCGCATCATCGCGGTCAAACGCGAAGAAATCCGGGCGGCCGAGCAGAGCGTGCCGCTCGAAGCATTGCGGCTCGAAGCGTCGTCGCGCGATCTGCGCGACTTCGTCGGCGCAATCCGCGCGAAGCACGCGGCCGGTCTCGCCGCGGTCATCTCCGAAGTGAAGAAGGCGAGCCCGTCGAAGGGCGTGCTGCGCGAGCACTTCGTGCCGGCCGACATCGCGCGTTCGTATGAAAAGCACGGCGCGGCGTGTCTGTCCGTGCTGACCGACGTGCAGTTCTTCCAGGGCAGCGTCGCCTATCTGCAGCAAGCGCGCGCCGCGTGCCAGTTGCCGGTGATCCGCAAGGACTTCATCGTCGATCCGTATCAGGTCGTCGAAGCGCGCGCGATGGGCGCCGACGCGATCCTGCTGATCGCCGCCGCGCTCGAAACCGCCGAGATGCAGGACCTCGAGGCGCTCGCGCATTCGCTCGGTCTCGCGGTGCTCGTCGAAGTGCACGACAGCGATGAACTCAAGGAAGCGCTGACGCTGAAGACGCCGCTGATCGGCATCAACAACCGCAATCTGCGCACCTTCGAAACTTCGCTCGACACGACGCTCGGCATGCTCGACGCGATTCCCGACGACCGCATCGTCGTGACCGAATCGGGCATCCTGTCGCGCGACGACGTCGAGCGCATGCGCGCGCGCAACGTGCATACGTTCCTCGTCGGGGAAGCGTTCATGCGCGCGGACGAGCCGGGCGTGGAGCTTGCGCGGATGTTTTTCTGAGCACGGCGCTCGCATAAGCCAAGACACGTACCATGAGCATGGAACGCGAAATCAAGCTGGCACTGCCGGCTTCGCAGGTGCAGGCGGCGACGCAGTGGTTCGCCGCGCGCGCCGGCAAGAAAGGACGCGCGATCAAGCTCGTGAACATTTACTTCGACACGCCGCAGTTGACGCTCGCGTCATCGAAGAGCGCGCTGCGTCTGCGTCAGACGCCGGACGGCTGGCTGCAGACCTTCAAGACGGTCGGCACGGCAACCAACGGCCTGCATAGCCGGCACGAATGGGAAATGCCGGTCGCCGGCGCGAAACTCGAAATCGATTCGTTGCTGAACGCTTGCGACGAACCCGCCGCCGCGGACGCTCTGAGACAGGCCGCGCCTGCGCTGATCGAGCTGTTCCACACCAATTTCACCCGCACGCTCTGGCTGCTCGACACCGACGGCGCTCAGATCGAGGCAGCGATCGATCAGGGCGACGTGCTCGCCGAAGTCGACGATGAAGCGCGTCGCGCGCCAATCTCGGAGATCGAGCTCGAACTGAAGTCGGGCGACGAAGCGGCGCTTCACACGCTGGCCGCCGAACTCGGCAAACGGATTGCCGGCCTCGCACCGGATGACATCAGCAAGGCGCAGCGTGGCTATCGGTTGCGCGCGGGGTAAGCGCGGAATGGGTGTGGGTTGCCGAAACCCGCGGCGCCTCATGCGCTCGCTCGCCGCAACTTGAGCTAGCCAGCGTTTGCTGCGACACTTCCCCGCCATGACCTCCGCTACCCGTACCCGCTCCAGTTCGCCGCAGGCGTCGTTGTTCGACGATGCCGCGCCAGCTCCCGCCGCAGCCTCGGCCGACGCCACCACCGCCGCCCCGCCCACGCTCGAAGCCCAATTCGCCGCGCTGCCGGCGGCTTGGCGTGCGCATTTGAAACCCTTCATCGACAGCGACACCTACGCGCCGCTGTGCCGCTTCGTCGACGGCGAGCGCGCTGCCGGCAAAACCATCTATCCGGCCGACGTGTTCCGCGCGCTGCGCCTGACGAGTCCCGACGAAGTGAAAGTCGTGATCCTCGGCCAGGACCCGTACCACGGCGAAGACCGCGGCACACCGCAGGCGCACGGTCTCGCGTTTTCGGTCGCGCCGCACGTGCGGCCGCCGCCGTCGTTGCGCAACATCTTCAAGGAAATCGGCGCGAGTCTCGGTCACGCAACGCCGCAGCACGGGTGCCTCGACAGCTGGGCCAGACAGGGCGTGTTGCTGCTGAACACGGTGCTGACCGTCGAGCGCGACAGCGCCGCGAGCCACGCGAAACGCGGCTGGGAAAAATGCACGGACACGCTGATCCACGAACTGGCTACGCGGCATCAGAATCTCGTGTTCATGCTGTGGGGCGCGCATGCGCAGGCCAAGCGCGCGCTGCTCGGCGGCAAATCGCACTATGTGCTGGAGGCGCCGCATCCGTCGCCGTTGTCCGCGCATCGCGGCTTTCTCGGTTGCGGTCATTTCGCGAAGGCGAACGAATATCTAATGCAGCACGGCCGCGAGCCGATCGACTGGCGTCTGCCGGACGACGCGCAAATGCTTGCGTGACGGCGTCGCCGTCGGAAGATGTCGATACCAAGCGAAAACGCCACGGAGGGTGAACCCATCCGTGGCGTTTTTTATTTCACCGCTTGCGCCGCATCGAAGCGGCGCAATGCGATACGACGAAGCCGCTTAGACCGCGGCGATCGCTTCGCGTGCCGAGCTCAGCGCGGCGGTCGCGGCGTCCGGGCCCATGTTCAGGCCTTCGGCGTAGATGAAGTTCACGTCGGTCATGCCGAGGAAGCCGAGGAAGCTCTTCAGATACGGCGTCTGGCTATCGTTCGGCGTGCCCAGATACTTGCCGCCGCGCGCCGACACGACGTAGACCTTCTTGCCCGTCACGAGGCCTTCCGGGCCGTTCGCGGTGTAGCGGAACGTGATGCCCGCACGCGCGATGAAGTCGAAGTACGTCTTCAGTTGCGACGAGATGCCAAAGTTGTACATCGGCGCGCCGATCACGATAACGTCGGCGGCTTGCAGTTCAGCGATCAGCGCTTCGCTGCGCGCGGCGATGGCGGCTTGTTCCGGCGTGCGCTGCTCGGCCGGCGTGAAAAACGCGCCGAGCACGGCGTCGTCAAGGTGCGGCAGCGGTTCGGCTTGCAGGTTACGGACGACGACTTGCGCGCCCGGATGCGACTGTTGCAGCTTTTCGGTCAGTTCGTTGACGAGAAGTGTCGAGTTCGCGCCTTGCGAACGGGCTGCCGAGTTGATTTGCAGGATCGTGGTCATGGTTGACTCCAGTAGGGGCGCGCAGTGTTGCGCGAGTGGAGCCATTGTGTTTTTTTATCGAGCGGCGAAAAAGCCGTCCGGCGGCGACGGATTGTTGCATGGGTAGAACAATCCACCGCCCTCCTCCGCCGATTGGCGACGAGACGAGCGACGATCGATGGACCGCCCGGTGCGGCCCATCGCCACGCCGTTCACTTCGTCAGCCAGCGCTCGAGGGCTTTGCGCGCGGCGGGACGGTGATCGCTGACCGTGAGCTTGTAGCGCGCCACTTCGGGACCGTCGAGCTTCACCTGCGTGACCCGCAGCTCATCGCGGCGGAACGCGTGCACCTCGACTTTCGCGCCCGGCTGGTAGCGCGCCAGCAGCGCATCGATATTCCCGCCGGTCACGCGCAGGCCATCGAGCGCGATCAGCACGTCGCCAGCGGAAAGGCCGGCTTTCTGCGCGGCACTGCCCTCATGCACCGTCGCGAGCGCGCAGTCCGCGCCGCCGCGCAGCCGCACGCCGAGCGACGGCTTGCCGTTCTTGTCGACGTCCGGCGCGAGCGTCACGCCAAACGGCGCGAGCAACGCGTCGAGCGGCAGATCGCGCGTGCCGCGCACGCCCTCGGCGAACAGTTCGGCGAGTTCCGCGCCGCTCGCTTCCGCAAAAATCGCCTCGATCTCGCTTTCGTCGACGCCGACCGGCTTGCCGCGATAAAAATCACGGCCAAAGCGCTTCCAGAGCAGACGCATCACGTCGTCGAGCGATTTCTGATTGCCGGTTTGCGCGCGGATCGTCAGATCGAACGCGAGCGCGATCAGCGAGCCCTTCGTGTAATAGCTGACGATCGCGTTCGGCGCGTTCTCGTCCTGCCGGTAGTACTTGACCCATGCGTCGAACGAGCTTTCGGCGACGCTCTGCTTCAGGCGCCCGCTGCCGCGCTGCACGCCGCCGATCACCTTGCCGAGAAGGCCGAAATAGTCGTCCTGCGAGATCACGCCGCTGCGCACGAGAATCAGGTCGTCGTAATACGACGTGAAGCCCTCGAACAGCCACAGCAGCGACGTGTAGTTTTCGACGCCGAGGTCATACGGCGCGAACACGGCCGGCTTGATCCGCTTCACGTTCCACGTGTGGAAATACTCGTGGCTGCACAGACCGAGATAAGTCCGGTAGCCCTCGCTCATCGCATCGCGGCCCTGCACCGGCAGATCGGTGCGATTGCAGATCAGCGCGGTCGATGCGCGATGCTCGAGACCGCCGTAACCGTCGGTGACGGCCTGCGTCATGAACACGTAGCGCTCGACCGGCGCCTTCTTCGATTTCGGTTCGAACAGTGCAATCTGCGCCTCGCAGATGCGCTTCAGGTCGCGGCACAACCGCTCCATGTCGAGCCCGATCACTCGGCCGCCGATCACGACGTCGTGCGGTACGCCGTGCGACTTGAACGTCGCGAGCGCGAACTCGCCGAGCGTCACCGGATGGTCGACCAGCTCGTCGTAGTTCTGCGCGCGGTACTCGCCGAAGCCGTAGCGCCGGGTGCCGCGCGCTTCCGGCAGCGCGGTCGCGACGCGCCAGTCGCGATACGCGGCGCCCTGCGGCTTCTGTATATCGACCACGCACTGCGCGTCTTCATGCCCGAGCGGCGACAGGAACACGCTCGTGCCGTTGAAAAAGCCGATGGTGTCGTCCAGATGCGCGGCGCGCACCGACATGTCCCATGCGTACACCTCGTAGCGCAGCGTCAACGCTCCCTTGACCGGCGCGGCCAGCCACGTGTGCTTATCGACCTTCTCGACGCGCACCTTGCGGCCCGCGTCGTTGACCGCGCGCAGCGTCACGATGTTGCGCGCGAACTCGCGCACCATGTAGCTGCCCGGAATCCACACCGGCAGCATGAAACGCTGGCCGGCCGGATCGGGATCGGCGACGGTCACGGTGACTTCGAACAGGTGGGCGGCGGGGTTACTCGGAACGATGGTGTAGCGTATCGGCTTCATCGGCGGCGTTTGGGAGTGTCAGGAGAGTGAGGCGAAGAAGTTCGGGGCTCGATGCGAAAGGAGGCGCTGCGTGCGCCTCCTTTCGTTTGAACGTTGCATCTGTTGCGCGCCCGGGGCGTGCTTGACGCTGCGTGCAGCGCACTGTTCAGTGCACGGCCGACAGTTCCTTGTCGAGCCGGTCTGCCGGCACCGCGCCGGGCAGGCGGCGGCCGTCGGCCAGGAACACCGTCGGCGTGCCCTCGACGTTCATCGAACGGCCGAGCGCGAGGTTCTTGTCGATCGCGGCGGTGTCGCAGGTGGCGGCGGCGGTCGGCGCCTGACGGTCCTGCATCCACGATTCCCACGCCTTCGCGCGATCGGCCGAGCACCAGATCGACTTCGACTTGGCCGTCGAATCCGGCGACAGCACCGGGTACAGGAAGGTGTAGACCGTCACGTTATCGATCGACTGCAGCGTTTTTTCGAGCTGCTTGCAGTACGGGCAGTTCGGATCGGAGAACACCGCGATCTTGCGTGCGCCGTTGCCGCGCACGACCTTCACCGCGTCGCCGAACGGCAGGCTGGCGAAGTCGATGCGGTTGGTTTCCGACAGGCGTGCTTCGGTCAGATTCTTGCGCGTCTTGGAGTCCACCATGTCGCCGAGCATCAGGTAGTCGCCGCTCGCATCGCTGTAAATGATCTGCGTGCCGAGGTTCACTTCGTACAGGCCCGCGATCGGCGTCTTCGACACGCCCTTGATCGTCACGTCGGACAGGCGATTTTGCAGGGTGGCTTTGAGCTTGTCGGTGGTCTGGTCGGCCTGCGCCGAGCAGCCGAGCGTGACGGCAGCGATCGCGAGGGCGGTGGCGGCGATGCGGAAAGTCTTTTTCATGCGGGAGTCCTGGAGGTCATTCGCGCACCTGCGCGTTCGTTACGTTCCGGCCGCGCGCTTTGGCCGCCTATCGGTTCGATCAGGCTCGATCACGTTCGATCAGGCTCGATCAGGTTCGATCGGGTTCGGATAAGGGCCGGATAGGGGCGGATCGCAGCGCGTCGATCCGGTCATGATACCTGTCCCGGGCGCCCGTGACCGGCCATCGGCTATCCGCGCGACGCCTCGTTGCGGTTTACCCCAGCGCCGCCGACACGAGCCAGCGCTTGATGAACGGCTGCGCGCCGACGAACGCCATGCCGGTATTGCGCACGGCGCGCGCGAGCGGACCGGGCACCGAAAACAGTTTCTGCAGGCCGTCGGTAGCGATCATCAGCGCGCGGATGTCTTCGCGGCGCGCGCGTTCGTAGCGACGCAGCAGCACCATGTCGCCGAGATCGCGAAACGACTCCTTGCCGCCGACCGTGCTCGCGAGCGCGGCGACGTCGCGCAAGCCGAGGTTCATGCCCTGCCCCGCCAGCGGGTGGATCAGATGCGCGGCATCACCGACCAGCGCGACACGCGGCGCGACCAGCCGGTCGACGGTTTGCAACGCGAGCGGGAAGCCCTGCGCGGGCGTGACACACTCGAGCGCGCCGAACTGTTCACCGCTCACGTGCTCGACTTCGGCGGCGAGCCGCTCGGGATCGAGCGCGAGCAACTGCTCGGCGTGTTCGGTGCGGGCCGACCAGACCAGCGACACGTGGCCGTCCGGCATCGGCAGCAACGCGATGATCTCGCCGTCGCGGAACCACTGATACGCGGTTTCGCCGTGCGGTTTCGCTGCCTTGAAATTGGCGACCACGCCGATCTGCCGGTAGTCGCGGCGCACCATCTTCGAGCCGATCTGGGCGCGCACCCACGAGTGCGCTCCGTCCGCGCCGACTACGAGGTCCGCTTCGAGCACGTTGCCGTTCGCGAGGCCGACGCTCGCGCTGACGACGGAGAAATCGAGCGCCTGCGCGCGCGTGTCGATCCATGTGAGGTTCGGCTGGAAACGCAGCGCGGCATCGAGCGCGCGCTCGATCACCGACGACTCGACGATCCACGCAAGCTGCGGCACCGATGCCTGAAACGCGGAGAAATGCAGTTCGGCGTGCGCGTCGCCGTAGACGCGCATGTCGTAGACGGGACCGAGCCGTGAGTGATCGAGCGCCTGCCAGACCCGCAGCCGTTCGAGCAAGTCCTGCGAACTCGACGACAACGCATAGACGCGCGAGTCGAAGGCAGCACCCGCCGGCAGCGCCGCGCAAGGCTGCGCGAGCAGTGCGACGCGCAGTCCGGCTTGCGTGAGCGCGAGCGCCGCGGTCTTGCCGACGAGCCCGCCGCCGATCACGGCGGCATCAAAGGTCTGGTGGTGTGCGTTCATGCGCGCATTATAGCCGCGGGGGGTGCGGGGGACGGATCGACGGGCGCGGGCATCTGGGCTCCATGCGCGGGCCCCTGATGGGTCGTGCTAACGCGTCGCGGCGCTCGCCGCGAGCGCCGCGTTCGCCTCGCGCATGCGCATGAAATCGCGATCGGACGAGAGGTTGCGCCATGCGGCCGCCTCGAGCTCGGCCTTGCGATCGCGCTGATCGCTGCGCACCGCGCAGTCGGGGAAGACGCGGTCGAACACGCTCCACAGCGAGTCGTAGTCGTTCTTGTCAGCGAACCGCGCGATGTCGGCGCGATCTTCGTGCGACAGGTGGGTCGACAAACAGTCGATCGTCTGACGGTCCGTGGTTGCCTGGGCTTCGTCGAAATCCGGCGCGACCCATGCCGCGACCACGCCCACCACGATCGCGGCGGCGACGCCAATTCCGACCCATCTCATGATTCGCACGCTGGTCCCCCGGAAATGGAGCTCTGCCGGCTTTGAACTGACGATTCTACAGTGGCGATGCGCAAATGCGCCGCCCGGTCCGCGCGGGCGAACGGGTTACAATTGCGCTTTCCGTGAAAACTCGCACTCAATCGTCGAGCCAACGCCCCGATTCGGTGACTTGTCCGCTCCGCTGAGCCTGCCGCGCCCCTCCTAACGCCAAGGCTTTCCGAATCCGCGCGCAGCGTCGAGCGCATCACGCAACCTACTGATTCACTGAAGGATTTCCATGAGCCTCCAATGCGGCATCGTCGGCCTGCCTAACGTCGGCAAGTCCACCCTGTTCAACGCACTCACGAAGGCGGGCATCTCCGCTGAGAACTATCCGTTCTGCACGATCGAGCCGAACGTCGGCATCGTCGAGGTGCCGGACACCCGTCTGAAGGCGCTTGCCGAAATCGTCAAGCCGGAGCGCATCCTGCCGGCGGTGGTCGAGTTCGTCGACATCGCGGGTCTGGTGGCCGGCGCGAGCAAGGGCGAAGGCCTCGGCAACCAGTTCCTCGCGAACATCCGCGAAACCGATGCGATCACACACGTCGTGCGCTGCTTCGAGGACGACAACGTGATTCACGTCGCGAACAAGGTCGATCCGCTGTCGGACATCGAGGTGATCAACACCGAACTCGCGCTTGCCGACCTCGGCACCGTCGAAAAGGCGCTCGCGCGCTACTCCAAGGCGGCCAAGTCTGGCAACGACAAGGAAGCCGTGAAGAACGTGGCGGTGCTGGAGAAGGTCCGCGCGCAACTCAACCAGGCGAAGCCGGTCCGCGCGCTCGATCTGAGCGATGAAGAAAAGGCCACGCTCAAGCCTTTCTGCCTGATCACCGCGAAGCCGACGATGTACGTCGCCAACGTGAAGGAAAACGGCTTCGAGAACAATCCGCACCTCGACGCGGTCACGAAGTTCGCGGCCGCGGAAGGCTCGCCGGTCGTGGCCGTGTGCGCGGCGGTCGAAGCGGACATCGCCGATCTCGACGAAGCCGACAAGGAAGTCTTCCTCGCCGACATGGGCATGGAGGAGCCGGGCCTGAACCGCGTGATCCGCGCGGGCTACAAGCTGCTCGGCCTGCACACCTACTTCACGGCCGGCGTGAAGGAAGTGCGCGCGTGGACGATCCACATCGGCGATACGGCGCCGAAGGCGGCCGGCGCGATCCACACGGACTTCGAGCGCGGCTTCATCCGCGCGCAGACGATCAGCTTCGCCGACTACATCACCTACAAGGGTGAACAAGGCGCGAAGGAAGCCGGCAAGATGCGCGCGGAAGGCAAGGAGTACGTCGTGCACGATGGCGACGTGATGAACTTCCTGTTCAACGTGTAAGCGCGAAGCGGCGCACACTGCGCTGCCCGAGTAAGGCCCGCGAACCCTCAGGGGTTGCGGGCTTTTTTGTTTGCGCGCTACGACTTGCGCAACGCGTCAAATTTCAAACAGGGTAATGGTCGCGGAACACACTATCCCGCACCTCGCCATGCTCTGCATGGCCCGGGATCTTCCCGAACCACCGCCCATTTATTTCCTTTCCATGACAGCCGATGCTAAATTTCGGCTTCCGGCGCGCCGCCACCCATGGTCCGCGCCACCCGGCCACCGACGCCGGAATGTCATCGAACACAAATAGAATCGCGCGATTCGCGTCCGCGCCCTTATGAACAGGAGATAAATCGATGAATTACAAGCCGCTGTTCCGCTCACTTTCCGTCGCCGCTGTATTGAGCATCGGCATCAGCCAGGCGGCTCACGCCGCGACCGAAATCCAGTTCTGGCATGCGATGGAAGCCGCACTGGGCGAACGTCTGAACGACATCGCGAACGACTTCAACAAATCGCAGAGCGACTACAAGATCGTGCCCGTGTTCAAGGGCACCTACGACCAGACCCTCGCCGCCGGCATCGCCGCCTATCGCAGCGGCAACGCGCCGGCGATCCTGCAGGTCTACGAAGTCGGCACCGCAACGATGATGCAGGCGAAGAAAGCCATCGTCCCGGTCACGCAGGTCTTCAAGGACGCGGGCGTGCCGCTCGATCAGAAGGCCTTCGTGCCGACCATCGCCAGCTATTACAGCGACTCGAAGACCGGTGAGCTGATCTCGATGCCGTTCAACAGTTCGACGCCGGTGCTGTACTACAACAAGGACGCGTTCAAGAAGGCCGGCCTCGATCCGAACCAGCCGCCGAAGACCTGGGCCGAGTTGCACGCCGATGCGCAGAAGCTGAAGGCCTCGGGCATGTCGTGCGGCTATTCGTCGGGCTGGCAGAGCTGGATTCAGCTCGAGAACTTCAGCGCGTGGCACGCGGCGCCGTTCGCGTCGCGTAACAACGGCTTCGACGGCATGGACGCCCAGCTGGAATTCAACAAGCCGCTGCAGGTCGCGCACATCCAGTTCCTGCAAAGCATGGCGAAGGACGGCACGTTCACCTATGTCGGCCGCAAGGACGAACCGGTGTCGAAGTTCTATAGCGGCGACTGCGGCATCATCACGAACTCGTCGGGCTCGCTCGCGACGATCAAGAAATACGCGAAGTTCAGCTTCGCCACCGGCATGATGCCGTACGACGACAGCGTGAAGGGCGCGCCGCAGAACGCGATCATCGGCGGAGCGAGCCTGTGGGTGCTGTCGGGCAAGGACCCGGCCGTCTACAAGGGCGTCGCAAAGTTCCTCGCGTATCTGGCCACGCCGCCGGTCGCCGCGAAGTGGCATCAGGACACCGGCTATCTGCCGATCACGACCGCCGCATATGATCTGACGCGCCAGCAGGGGTTCTACGACAAGAACCCGGGCAGCGACACCGCGATCCGCCAGATGCTGAACAAACCGCCGCTGCCGTACACGAAGGGTCTGCGTCTGGGCAACATGCCGCAGATTCGCACCGTGATCGACGAAGAACTCGAGCAGGTGTGGGCGGAGAAGAAGACGCCGCAACAGGCGCTCGATTCGTCCGTCTCGCGCGGCGACGAACTGCTGCGCCGCTTCGAAAAGGCCGGTAGCTAAGCATCGCCGGCTGGCAGGGTTCCGGCGCTCTTGCACCGGAACCCGAAGTCGTTGCAACACATCTCGAGAATCCCGATGGATAAGCGCTCTTACTTCGGCACCAGCGCGCTGCCCTACCTGCTCGTCGCGCCGCAGCTGATCATCACGCTGGTGTTCTTCCTGTGGCCGGCCGGCGTCGCGCTCTGGCAATCGACGCAAACTCAGGACGCGTTCGGCACGTCGAGCGAGTTCGTCGGACTCGCGAACTTCAAGCAGCTGTTCGCCGATCCTTTATATCTCGCGTCGTTCAACACGACGATCGTGTTCTGCACGCTCGTCACCGTGTCGGGCCTCGTCATCTCGCTGTTGCTGGCGGTCTGTGCGGACCGCGTGACGCGCGGCGCGAAGGCCTATCAAACGCTGCTGATCTGGCCGTACGCGGTCGCGCCCGCGATCGCCGCGGTGCTGTGGTCGTTCCTGTTCAACCCGAGCATCGGCCTCGTCACGTACGCGCTCGCGAAATACGGCGTCGTGTGGAATCACGCGCTGAACCCCGGTCAGGCGATGTTCCTCGTCGTGCTCGCGTCGGTCTGGCAGCAGATCAGCTATAACTTCCTGTTTTTCTACGCGGGGCTGCAGGCGATTCCGCGCTCGCTGATCGAGGCGGCCGCGATCGACGGCGCCGGTCCGGTGCGGCGCTTCTTCGGCATCGCGCTGCCGCTGCTGTCGCCTACCACGTTCTTTTTGCTGGTGATCAACATCACCTACGCGTTCTTCGACACCTTCCCCGTGATCGACGCGGCGACCGGCGGCGGACCAGGCCAGGCGACCCGCACGCTGATCTACAAGATCTTCGCCGAAGGCTTCCAGGGGCTCGACATCGGCAGCTCCGGCGCGCAGTCGGTCGTGCTGATGATCATCGTCGTCGCGCTGACCGTCGTGCAATTCCGCTTCATCGAACGCAGGGTTCAATACTCATGATCGAGAACCGACGCGGTTTCGACCTGTTCTGTCACGCGGTGCTGATCATCGGCGTCGCGCTGGTGGTGTTTCCGGTGTACGTCGCGTTCTGCGCGGCGACGATGAGCGATCACGAGGTGTTCACAGTGCCGCTGTCGCTCGTGCCCAGCACGCACCTGTTCGAGAACATCGTCACGATCTGGACGCAGGGCACCGGCAACGCGGCGGCGCCGTTCAATCGCATGCTGCTCAACAGCCTCGTGATGGCGCTCGTGATCGCGGTGGGCAAGATCGCCGTGTCGATGATCTCCGCGTACGCGATCGTCTACTTCCGCTTTCCGTTTCGCACGGCCGCGTTCTGGCTGATTTTCATCACGCTGATGCTGCCGGTCGAAGTGCGGATTTTTCCGACCGTGCAGGTGGTGTCGTCGATGCATCTGAGCAATACGTACACCGGTTTGACGCTGCCGCTGATCGCGTCGGCGACCGCGACGTTCCTGTTCCGCCAGTTCTTCAAGACGCTGCCCGACGAGCTGATGGAAGCTGCGCGCATCGACGGCGCGGGCGCGCTGCGCTTCTTCTGGGACGTCGTGCTGCCGCTGTCGCGGACCACGATGGCCGCCCTCTTCGTAATCACGTTCATCTACGGCTGGAACCAGTATCTGTGGCCGATCCTGATCACGAGCCAGCAGTCGCTGACCACCGCGGTGATCGGCATCAGGGGGATGATCGCCTCGGGCGATACCGCGACCGAATGGCATCTGGTGATGACGGCCACGCTGCTCGCGATGCTGCCGCCGCTCGCCGTGGTGCTGACGATGCAGCGCTGGTTCGTGCGCGGCCTCGTGGACTCGGAAAAGTAATCCGGTATGGCGGACTGCGACAAGCACTCAAAATCAAAGGCTAGAACCGCATGGCTGCACTGACTCTGCAAAACGTTAAGAAAACCTACGACGGCAAACAGTTCGTATTGCACGGCATCGACGTCGACATCGCCGCCGGCGAATTCGTCGTGATGGTCGGCCCGTCCGGCTGCGGCAAATCGACGTTGCTGCGGATGGTCGCCGGCCTCGAGCGCATCTCCGACGGCAGCATCTCGATCGCCGGCAAGGTCGTCAACGACTTGGAGCCGAAGGATCGCAACATCGCGATGGTGTTCCAGAACTACGCGCTGTATCCGCATATGAGCGTGGCCGAGAACATGGGTTACGCGCTGAAGATCGCGGGCGTCGATCGCGCGCAGATCGCGAAACGCGTCGAAGCCGCCGCGCAGATTCTCGAACTCGGCGCGCTGCTGCAGCGCAAGCCGCGCGAACTGTCGGGCGGACAGCGCCAGCGCGTCGCGATGGGCCGCGCGATCGTGCGCGAACCGGCGGTGTTTCTGTTCGACGAACCGCTGTCGAATCTCGACGCGCGTCTGCGCGTGCAGATGCGCCTCGAAATCCAGCGCCTGCATGCGCGCCTTAAGACCACGAGCCTGTACGTCACGCACGACCAGATCGAAGCGATGACGCTGGCGCAACGCGTGATCGTGATGAACAAGGGCCACGCCGAGCAGATCGGCGCGCCGACCGAAGTCTACGAGCGACCGGCGACGGTGTTCGTCGCGAGCTTCATCGGCTCGCCGGGGATGAACCTGCTCGAAGGCCGGGTTTCGGACGACGGCTCGACCTTCGACGTCGCCGGCAACGGCCCGAAGCTGCCGCTCGCGGGCGTGCCGTCGATCGGCCGCGAAGTCGCGACGGGCCGCGAATGGACGCTCGGCATTCGCCCCGAGCATCTGAGCCCCGGCACGGCCGATGCGACGCTCACCGTCGATTCCTGCGAGATTCTCGGCGCGGACAATCTCGCCCACGGCCGCTGGGGCAAGCACGACGTGACCGCGCGACTGCCGCACGCTCATCGTCCGGCGGCGGGCGAGACGCTGCAGCTCGCGCTGCCCGCACGACATCTGCACTTCTTCGATCCGGTGACGGGACGGCGCGCGAACTGACACCGATGCCGGACGCCGCCGCCTTCTCCCGTCGGCGGCGTCGCGCAATGGCTCCGAAGATCGGCGACACGGTGCGTGCAAATAGCGCACCACCCGGTGCGTGAAGCGGCCCGCCAGCGGTCCGCCCGCCGCCCGGCCCCCGCCGGGCGAAGTACAATGCCACCTGAACCACATGCCGCGCGTGGCAGCGTCGTCGAATCCGGCGCCGCGCCGGCCGGCGCCGGGTGTTCCGCCCGGCCCTCACACCGATTACCCATTCAACCCCGACTGCCCGCCCGCACGCGGCCGGCATCGTCAACGTCTACTGCAAGCAAATGGCCCAATACGTTTTCACCATGAACCGGGTCGGCAAAATCGTGCCGCCCAAGCGCCAGATCCTCAAAGACATTTCGCTATCGTTCTTCCCCGGCGCGAAGATCGGCCTGCTCGGTCTGAACGGCTCGGGCAAGTCGACGCTGATTCGCATCATGGCCGGTGTGGACACGGAGATCGAAGGCGAAGCCACGCCGATGCCGAATCTGAACATCGGCTATCTGCCGCAGGAGCCGCAACTCGATCCGCAGAAAACCGTGCGTGAAGCGGTCGAGGAAGGCCTCGGCGACGTGTTCAACGCACAGAAGAAGCTCGACGAAATCTACGCGGCCTACGCGGAGCCGGACGCCGACTTCGACGCTCTCGCGGCCGAGCAGGCGAAGTACGAAGCGATCCTCGCGACGACCGACGGCAGCGCCGAGCAGCAAATCGAAATCGCCGCCGACGCACTGCGCCTGCCGGCGTGGGACGCGAAGATCGAGCATCTGTCGGGCGGCGAAAAGCGCCGCGTCGCGCTGTGCAAGCTGCTGCTGCAAAAGCCCGACATGCTGCTGCTCGACGAGCCGACCAACCACCTCGACGCGGAATCGGTCGAATGGCTCGAGCAGTTCCTGACGCGCTTCCCGGGTACCGTGGTCGCCGTCACGCACGATCGCTACTTCCTCGACAACGCCGCCGAGTGGATTCTCGAGCTCGACCGCGGTCACGGCATTCCGTGGAAGGGCAACTACAGCAGCTGGCTCGATCAGAAGGAAGAGCGCCTGAAGCAGGAAGAAGCGTCGGAGTCGGCGCGCCAGAAGGCGATCAAGAAGGAGCTCGAGTGGGTGCGCCAGAACCCGAAGGGCCGTCAGGCGAAGTCGAAGGCGCGTATCGCCCGCTTCGAGGAACTGAACAGCCAGGACTACCAGAAGCGCAACGAAACGCAGGAAATCTTCATTCCGGTCGGCGACCGCCTCGGCAATGAAGTGATCGAGTTCAAGAACGTCAGCAAGTCGTACGGCGATCGTCTGCTGCTCGATAACGTCAGCTTCAAGATTCCGGCCGGCGCGATCGTCGGCATCATCGGTCCGAACGGCGCCGGCAAGTCGACGCTGTTCCGGATGCTGACCGGCCGCGAACAACCGGATTCGGGCGAGATCGTGCAGGGCCCGACCGTCAAGCTCGCTTACGTCGACCAGAGCCGCGAAGCGCTCGCAGCCAACAAGACGGTGTTCGAGGAAATCTCGGGCGGCGCCGACGTGCTGACGGTCGGCAAGTACGAAACGCCGTCGCGCGCGTATATCGGCCGCTTCAACTTCAAGGGCGGCGACCAGCAGAAGATCGTCGGCAATCTGTCCGGCGGCGAGCGCGGTCGTCTGCATCTGGCGAAGACGCTGATCGCGGGCGGCAACGTACTGCTGCTCGACGAACCGTCGAACGACCTCGACGTCGAAACGCTGCGCGCGCTCGAAGACGCGCTGCTCGAATTCGCGGGTTCGGTGCTCGTGATCTCGCACGATCGCTGGTTCCTCGACCGTATCGCGACGCATATCCTCGCGTTCGAAGGCGACTCGCAAGTCACGTTCTTCGACGGCAACTACCAGGAATACGAAGCGGACAAGCGCGCGCGTCTCGGCGAGGAAGGCGCGCGCCCGAAGCGTCTGCGCTACAAGCCGATCTCGCGTTAACAGGCGGGCACACCGGCCCGTCTGGCGCAATGCCGGACGGGCCCCGGGGCATGCGCGTTGCTATTCGTCACCTGATGGAGGCGCGCGTGACAGTCCCGCGCACACGACAGACGGTCAACACGGCGCCGCCCGACACGCAGCGCGTTGACGAGGAGACACAGGCATGGCGATGTCGAAGGGCAGGCGCTGGATCGTCGTCGTGGGCGGAACGCTATTGGCGTTGATTCTGATCGCGATCGGCGCAATGCAATTCGCGCAACAGGAAGTCAAGAATCGCGTCAGCGCGGCGCTCGGCCCGCTCGGCAGCGCCGACAGTATCGACGTCGGCCTCACTTCGGTACACCTGACCCATGTCGTGCTGAAAGCGCCGCCAGGCTGGCCGGCGGCCGAACCGCTACGCGCCGACGAAATCACGATCACCCCCGACGTGCGCGATCTGATCGCGCGGCGCATGCATATCCGCGAGGTCGTCGTGCGCGGCTTCGACATGGCCGTGTTACGCACGAAGGACGGCTCGCTGAATCTGCTGCCGAACCTGCGCGAATCGCTGAACCGAGGCGATCATTCGGGCGGCTCCGGCACGGCGGCGTCGATCCCACGCGAAAAACTGGTCGACCATATCCGCTTCGAACACGGCAACTTCCACTTCTACGACATGAGCGTCGGGCCGCCGCCGTTCAAGGTCACGGTCAGCAACGCGAACGCGAGCGTCGACAATCTGCATCTGCCGTCGCTTGCCGAGCCGACCAATGTCAGCGTTCGCGGCTCGCTGAAGGGTCCGGCGCATACCGGCACCGTGACGTTCGACGGTTGGATCAAGATCGCCAGCCGCGATTCGCAGACGACGACCACGCTGCATGGTGTCGATGTCGCGATGCTCGATCCCTATCTGCTGAAGAAGGCCGGCACGCGCGCGCAGGTGACGGGCGGTACGGTCGATCTGTCGATCGAATCGACAGTGCGCGACTATCATCTGCACGCGCCCGGCACGGTGACGGTCCACAATCTGCAACTCGCCGAAACCGACAATCCGCTCGAGACGTTCATGTCGATTCCGACCCGCGCCGCCGTCGCCGCGCTCAAGACGCATGACGGCAACATCACACTGCATTTCGTGCTCGACGGCGATCTGCGCGATCCGAAGTTCTCGGTACGCGAAGGGATCCTCAAGCGCATCGGCGAGGGGTTTGCAAAGGCGCTGGGGGTCAGCGTCGAAGGTGTCGCGAAGGGTGCGGGGGAGACCGTCAAAGGCCTCGGCAATGCGTTGAAGAATCTGCTGGGACAGTAGCGGTAGCGCTCAGCTCAAACCGGCAAGCCCAATTCGCGCAGCTTCGC
The DNA here is from genome assembly GCF_040948755.1 of Paraburkholderia sp. BR13444. NCBI lineage: Bacteria > Pseudomonadati > Pseudomonadota > Betaproteobacteria > Burkholderiales > Burkholderiaceae > Paraburkholderia > Paraburkholderia sp. BR13444. Next base: position 30,337 of record NZ_JBFPKM010000015.1, read on the forward strand.
TTCCGTTTGCGCGGCGCTCGTGTGATGCACGCCGTGCCAGCCGAGCGCCGTAGCAGCTTCGGCGTTTTTCGCGTTGTCGTCGATGAACACGAGTTCGGCCGGCTCGACGCCGGGCATCTGCAGCTCGATGCGCCGGCGCATCTCGGCGAAGATCGCCGGATCGGGCTTCACGAGCTTCACGCGCCCCGACACGACGATGTCGCGAAAGCGCCGCAGCACCGGATAGTGCTCCCACGCATACGGGAAGGTCTCGGCCGACCAGTTGGTGAGCCCGAAGAGCGGCACCTCGGCCGCTTCGAGCTTCTCCATCAGCGCGATGCCGTCGTCGAGCACGCCCGCCACCATTTGATGCCAGCGCTCGTAGAACGCGCGGATCAGCGGTTCGTGATCGGGAAACTGCGCGATCAGCTCGTCGGTGGCTTCGACGATCGGCTGGCCGCCGTCCTGGCGGATCACCCAGTCCATCGAGCAGACGTGCGTGAGGAACCAGCGGCGCTCCGATTCGTCGGGAATCAGCTCGCGGTACAGGTACTCGGGACTCCAATCGATCAGCACGCCGCCGAAATCGAACACCACTGCCTTGATCGCCATGCACCACGCTCCGTTTGCAAGGTCGCCGCTACGCTCAGATCGGTTGCGTGCGCAGTTCGAGCCACGCCTTGGCGTCGCCCGATACATGCGGCGTGAGGCGCGCGCGCACCGTCTCGTGATACGCGTTGAGCCACGCGCGCTCGTCGTCGCGCAGCAGCGCCAGCTCGATGCAGCGCGTGTCGATCGGGCACAGCGTCAGGGTCTCGAACTTCAGGAAGTCGCCGAATTCGGTTTTTTCCGCGGCCACGTTCAGCACGAGGTTTTCGATGCGCACGCCCCACTTCCCCGGCCGATACAGACCCGGCTCGTTCGACGTGATCATGCCCTCTTCCATCGCGGTCCACGGTTCGGCCGGCGCGTAGTGCGAAATCACCTGCGGGCCTTCGTGCACATTCAGGAAGTAGCCAACCCCGTGACCGGTGCCATGGCCATAGTCCGCGCCGGCCTGCCAGATCGGCGCGCGCGCGATCGCGTCGAGCATCGGTGAGCGGATACCGCGTGGGAATTGCGCGCGTGACAGCGCGATCATGCCCTTCAGCACGACCGTGAAATCGCGGCGCTGTTCGTTGCTCGGCGTGCCGATCGGGACGACGCGCGTGATGTCAGTCGTGCCGCTCAGGTACTGGCCGCCCGAATCGATCAGCAGCAGGCCGTTGCCTTCGATCACCGCATGCGACTCCTCGGTCGCGCGATAGTGCGGCATCGCGCCGTTCGCGTTGAAGCCCGCGATCGTCGCGAAGCTCAGCGACACGAAGCCGGGACGGCGCGCGCGAGCGGCAGTCAGACGCTCGTCGATCGTCAGTTCGGTGATGCGCTCGCGGCCCAGCGCGCTTTCGAACCAGGCGAAGAATTCCGCGAGGGCCGCGCCGTCCTGCTCCATCGTGTCCCGCACGTGCGCGGCATCGGCGGCGGTTTTGCACGACTTGAGGAACGTGGACGGATTGACCGCCTCGACCACCTTGACCGACGACGGCACCGCCTGCAGCGAGCCGTACGTGATGCGGCGCGGGTCGATCAGCAGCGTGCTGCCGGCTGGCAGCGCGGCGAGCGCGTCGGCGGCTTTCGCGTATGGCTCGACGCTGATGCCGTCGCGCGCGAGCACGTCGGCGAGCGCCGGCGACACTTTGCCGTCGGCGATAAAGAGGGACACGCGATCCACGCCGATCAGCGCGTGCGCGACGAACACCGGGTTGTAACTGACGTCGGCGCCGCGCAGGTTCAGCAGCCAGGCGAGGTCGTCGAGCGTCGAGATGAAGTGCCACTGCGCGCCTTTGTCGGCCATCGCGCGACGCACCTGCGCGAGCTTGTCCGCGCGCGCGACGCCCGCTTGCGGCGCAGCGTGCTCGAAGACTGCGTCGGCGGGCAGCGCCGGGCGCTGCGCCCAGATCGCCTCGAACAGGTCGATGTCGGGGCGCAGTTGCACGCCGCGCGCGTTCAGCGCCGTGCTCAACGCACGCGCGGCCGCGACGCCGAGCACCGCGCCATCCACCCCGACCGTGCCGCCGCTCACGACGTTCTGCGCGAGCCATTCGAAATGCGGCGTCGTGAGCTGGCCGCCGGTCATCTTCATCAGTTCGACACCGGTGCCGGCGAGCTGCGCGGTTGCCTGCTCCCAGTAGCGACTGTCGGTCCAGACGCCGGCGAAATCGGCGGTGACGATCAGCGTGCCGGCCGAGCCGGTGAAGCCCGACAGCCACTGGCGGCCTTGCCAGCGCCCTGGCAGATACTCGGACAGATGCGGATCGGCCGACGGCACGAGGTAAGCGGCGATGCCTTCGCGCGCCATCGCGGCGCGCAGGCTCGCGAGGCGCTCGGGAATGGAGGAGGTTTCGGGGAGTCGGGCGTTCATGGAGTTACCTGCAAGGATTCATCGACGGATTGACCGGCGCGAAAAAAGACCGACCGTCACGGCGACGGCGATCAGCGCGACGGCGGTGCATACCGGCCATTCGAGCATGTCGCCGTCATGGAAAAGACCCGTCACGTTGCCGGCCATGCGCGCGACGCTCGCGCCGAGCACGCCGGCCAACAGTGCGGCCCACCAGCGCGCGCGGCTCACCCTGCGCAGCGGGTGCAACCACCAGCCCGCGAGGCCGATCACGACGCCGAGAACGAGAATGCCTGGCCACCCCATCAGGCGTGGGCTCCGGATTGGGTGCCGGAACAGGGCAAGTTCAATTTCGGATTCGTCTCATAGGACGACGGAGCCGCCAAGGCTAGCATTTTGGCCTCTTTAACTATAGAAGTTCAGCACGGCGCTTTCCGCATAGCGGTTGAGTTTAGGGGTCGGAGTGTACTTAGGCAAGTTATAAGCCTGACGAAAAATCTCACGCTCCGCTCGTTGCCAGGCTGACGCCGCGCCATGCGTATCGCACTTATCGAACCCGACCTGCAACACGCCAAGCTGGTCGACCGGCTGATTTTCGCCGGCGGCCATGTATGCCTTCACTTCACCACCAGCGCCACCTTCCTGCAGCACGCCACCGATGAATTTTTCGATCTGCTGATCACCGAAAGCTGGGCCGGCGACCATTGCGCCGAAGACGTGATCCCGCGCGCGCGCTCAATTCTGCCAGGTCTGCCCATCATGATGCTGATTGCGGCACCGAGCGAATGCCAGATCGTCGCCGCGCTGCACGCGGGCGCCGACGACTGCCTCAGCAAACCGGTGCGCGGCCCCGAAATGCTTGCGCGAGTCGAGGCGCTGCAACGCCGCGCGGGCCTCCGGCGGCCACCCAAACGTCGGCGCGACGTGATCGGCGGCTATACCTTCGACGCGGCGAATTGCGCCGTGACCTTCCGTGAGATGACCGTCATCCTGACGCCAAAGGAATTCCGCCTCGCGCTGCTGCTGTTCAACAATCTGGCGCGACCGGTGTCGCGCGCGCATATTCTCGAAACCGTGTGGTCGCGCCGGCGCGACGTAAAGTCGCGCACCATCGACACTCACGCGTCGCGCGTGCGCGGCAAGCTGCAACTGCGTCCGGAACTTGGCTACGCGCTGACGCCGGTCTATGGTTACGGTTACCAGCTCGACGCGATTCCGCCAGAGACTCAGACAGGCGAGAGCTGACGCATGCTGGGTATTCGGCGTGCGGGATGTGAGAATCGTGAAAACGCTATAATATAAGGCTGAACGATAGCTCCCCCAAATGCAGCTTCTAACGATCGGAATCAACCATCACACTGCGCCTGTCGCCTTGCGCGAACGCGTGGCGTTTCCGCTCGAACAGATCAAGCCCGCTCTGGATACGTTCAAAGGCATCTGGCTGGGCCGCATGGCCCCCAATGCGCCGGAAGCGGCAATTCTTTCCACCTGCAACCGCACTGAACTCTACTGCGCGACCGACGACCTCGCAGCACGCGAAGCCTCGGTCCAGTGGCTGTCGAAGTACCACAATCTCCCCATCGATGAACTCGCGCCGCACGTCTACGCGCTGCCGCAGTCCGAAGCCGTGCGGCATGCGTTCCGCGTTGCGTCGGGGCTCGATTCGATGGTCCTCGGCGAGACGCAGATCGTCGGGCAAATGAAGGACGCGGTCCGCACCGCGTCCGAAGCCGGCGCACTCGGCACCTACCTGAATCAGTTGTTCCAGCGCACCTTCGCCGTCGCAAAGGAAGTGCGCAGCACCACTGAAATCGGCGCGCAGTCGGTATCGATGGCCGCCGCCGCAGTACGCCTCGCCCAACGCATTTTCGACAAGATCGCGAACCAGCGCGTGCTGTTCATCGGTGCGGGCGAAATGATCGAGCTCTGCGCGACGCATTTCGCCGCGCAACATCCGCGTGAACTCGTCGTCGCGAACCGCACCGCCGAGCGCGGCATGCGGCTCGCCGAGCGCTTCAACGGCCGCGCAATTCCGCTCTCCGAGTTGCCCTCCCGGATGCACGAGTTCGACATCATCGTGTCGTGCACGGCGTCCACGCTGCCGATCATCGGTCTCGGCGCGGTCGAGCGCGCGGTCAAGGCGCGCCGTCACCGGCCGATTTTCATGGTCGACCTCGCGGTGCCGCGCGACATCGAACCCGAAGCCGGCCAGCTCGAAGACGTGTTCCTGTACACCGTCGACGACCTCGGCGCGATCGTCCGCGAAGGCAATGCGTCGCGCCAGGCTGCGGTCGCGCAGGCCGAAGCGATCATCGAAACGCGCGTGCAGAACTTCATGCAGTGGCTCGACGCGCGCAGCATCGTGCCCGTGATCCGCCACATGCACACGCAGGCCGACACGCTGCGCCGCGCGGAAGTCGAACGCGCACAGAAAATGCTCGCGCGCGGCGACGACCCGGCTGCAGTGCTCGAAGCACTGTCGCAATCGCTCACCAACAAGCTGATCCATGGTCCTACTCACGCGTTGAACCGCGCGAGCAGCGACAACCGTGACAAGCTGATCGAGCTGATGAGCGGCTTCTACAAACACCCCGGCTCTTCCGAGCGTTAGCGCCGCAGTGCTCGCCGCACCCCGCGCGCCACCGCTGTGGCTCGCGAAGTGCTTCCGCCCCGGGCATTCGCCCGTTCCCCTGGCCGCATCCTTTCCGGAGTCCGCTCCGCTACCCGCCCGATGAAAACGAGCATGCAACGCAAGCTCGACCAGCTGACCACCCGGCTGGCCGAACTGAACGACCTGTTGAGCCGCGAGGACATCACCGCCAACCTCGACCAATACCGCAAGCTCACGCGCGAACACGCGGAGCTCGGCCCGGTCGTCGAGCATTACGGGCTGTGGCGCCAGGCGCAGAACGACGCAGCCACCGCGCAGGAATTGCTCGCCGACGTGTCGATGCGCGATTTCGCCGAAGAGGAAATCCGCGCGGCGCGCGATCGTATGGAAACGCTCGGCGTCGAACTGCAGAAAATGCTGCTGCCGAAGGACCCGAACGACGAGCGCAACATCTTCCTCGAAATCCGAGCCGGCACCGGCGGCGACGAATCCGCGCTGTTCGCTGGCGATCTGCTGCGCATGTATCTGCGCTATGCCGAGCGCAATCGTTGGCAGGTCGAGATGATGTCGGCGAGCGAATCGGATCTCGGCGGCTATCGCGAAGTCATCGTGCGAATTGCCGGCGATGCCGCGTATTCGAAGCTGAAATTCGAGTCCGGCGGGCATCGCGTGCAGCGCGTGCCGGCCACCGAAACGCAAGGCCGCATCCATACTTCGGCCTGCACGGTCGCGGTGATGCCGGAAGCGGACGAGATCGGCGAGGTCGAGATCAATCCGGCCGATCTGCGTATCGACACGTTCCGCGCGTCGGGCGCGGGCGGCCAGCACATCAACAAGACCGACTCGGCAGTGCGCGTCACGCACTTGCCGACCGGCATCGTCGTCGAATGTCAGGACGACCGTTCGCAGCACAAGAACAAGGACCGCGCGCTGAAGGTGCTCGCAGCGCGCATCAAGGATAAGCAAACGCACGAGCAGCAGACGAAGGAAGCGGCGACGCGCAAGAACCTGATCGGCTCGGGCGACCGCTCGGAGCGCATCCGCACCTACAACTTCCCGCAGGGGCGCCTCACCGATCACCGCATCAACCTGACGCTGTATCGCCTCGACGCGATCATGGACGGCGATCTCGAAGAACTGATCGCGGCGCTCGTCAGCGAGCATCAGGCCGAGCTGCTGGCCTCGCTCGGCGACGCGGACTGACGCCCCGCCAATGACCGACGCTTCCCCAATCCCGCTAGACCCCGCCGCTCCGCCCGCGACGGCCGACGTGCTATTGCGCGCATCGCCATTGCCGCCGCTCGAAGCGCGGATTCTGCTCACCCATGTGCTCGGCTGGCGGCGCACGCAGCTGATCACGCGCGGCGCGGAGCCGCTCGAGCGGGCGAGCGTCGAGCGTTATCGCGCGCTGGAGGCGCGGCGCATGGCCGGCGAGCCGGTCGCGCAACTCGTCGGCGCGCGCGAGTTCTTCGGGCTCGAATTCGAAGTCACGCCGCACGTGCTGATTCCGCGTCCCGAAACCGAGCTGCTGGTGGAGACCACGCTAGCGGCGATCGAAGCTCGGCCGCGTCCCCGCGTGCTCGACCTCGGCACTGGAACCGGCGCAATCGCGGTGGCGATTGCGTCGATGCGGCCCGACGCCCAGGTCTGGGCACTCGACCGCTCGGCCGACGCGCTCGCCGTCGCCGCGCGCAACGGCGCGCGCCTGCTCGATGCGAAGCGCCCCGGCGGCGCCGTGACGTTCCTGCACAGCGACTGGTACGCCTCGCTCGACGCCGCGCTGCGCTTCGACGCGATCGTCAGCAACCCACCGTATATCGCGAGCGGCGACCCGCATCTAGCCGAAGGCGATTTGCGCTTCGAGCCGCGCGGCGCGCTCACCGACGAGGCCGACGGCCTCAGCGCGATCCGCGCGATCGTCGCCGGTGCCCCCGAGCGTCTCGCCGCCGATGGCGCGCTTTGGATCGAACATGGCTACGACCAGGCGGAAGCCGTGCGCGCGTTGCTGAGCGCGGGCGGTTTTGCCGAGGTCCGCTCGGAGCGCGATCTCGCCGGTATCGAGCGCATCAGCGGGGGCGTGTTGCGCGCCGCGGCGGCCTGAGGGCGGTCGCCGAGGCTAAAACCCCAGGCGCGACGCGGCTGCGGCCGCCCGTAGCGAAATCCGCTATCATTTCAGCCTATTCCCATCCTTTATCGGAACCGCAAGGTCAGTCATGGATACGCAACAACGCATCAAGCAAATCGTCGACGGCAACAACGTCGTTCTCTTCATGAAGGGCACGGCCCAGTTCCCGATGTGCGGTTTTTCCGGCCGCGCCATCCAGATCCTGAAAGCGTGCGGCGTCGGTGAAATCAAGACCGTCAACGTGCTCGAAGACGACGAAATCCGTCAGGGCATCAAGGTGTTCTCGAACTGGCCGACCATTCCGCAGTTGTACGTGAAGGGCGAATTCATCGGCGGCTCGGACATCATGATGGAGATGTACGAATCGGGCGAACTGCAGCAGCTGTTCGCCGCGGCCTGAGCGCTCTGCGCTCCGTTCGCTTTATCAGGCGCCCCAAGCCATGCAGCAAGCACGCACCGCGGCCCCCCGCCGGCTGATCGTCGCGATCACCGGCGCCACCGGCGCCATCTACGGCATCCGGCTGCTCGAGACGCTGCGGCGGCTCGGCGGCGTCGAGAGCCACCTGCTGATTTCGAGCGCGGGTTGGCTCAACATCCAGCATGAACTCCAGTTGGGCAAAGAAGACGTGCATCCGCTCGCGGATGTCGTCCATTCGGTGCGCGACGTCGGCGCGAGCATCGCGTCCGGCTCGTTCGCGACTGACGGCATGATCGTCGCGCCCTGCTCGATGAAAACGCTCGCGAGTATCGCGCACGGTTTCGCCGACAACCTGATCACCCGCGCCGCCGATGTGACACTGAAGGAGCGTCGCCGCCTCGTGCTGCTGGTGCGCGAAACGCCGTTGAACCTCGCGCATCTGCGCAATATGACTGCCGTCACCGAGATGGGCGGCGTGATCTTCCCACCTCTGCCCGCGTTCTATAACCAGCCTGCTTCGATCGACGAGATGGTCGACCATACGGTCGCACGCGTGCTCGATCTGTTTGCGCTGGGACCGGCGTTGTCGCCGGCATGGCAAGGACTGCGGGACGCGCAGGATTAGCAGCGGCAACGCGAATTAACAACAATCGCGACACAATCAATTCCCCGCAAGCCCATTTATCAAGCTGCCGTGCGGACCTATATTGGTAGCAACCCAATTTCTCAGTGCCGTGCTGTCACGGCCGCGTTGCTGTCATGAACCGCTTACCTTCGCTTTTCCTGTCCCACGGCTCGCCCACGTTGCCGATCGATCCTTCGATGCCGTCCGCCGAGTTCGGCGCGCTCGGCACGCAATTGCCGCGTCCCGAGGCGATTCTGATGTTGTCGGCGCACTGGGGCACCGCCCAGCCACTCGCCAGCATCGCGACGGCGCCTGAAACCATCCACGATTTTTATGGCTTTCCGCGTCAGCTCTACGAAATCCAATACCCGGCACCGGGCGCACCCGATGTCGCGCGCAGCGCCGCCGCGCTGCTCGGCGCGAGCGGCATCGTCGCGGACGTGCAGCCGCACGGGCTCGACCACGGCGCATGGGTGCCGATGCTGCTGATGTTCCCGCAAGCGGACGTGCCGGTCGCGCAACTGTCGATCCAGCCGCACAAGGACGCCGCGCATCATTTCCGCGTCGGCCGGGCGCTGCGCGCGCTGAAAGACGAAGGCGTGATGGTGGTCGGCTCCGGTCAGATCACCCATAACCTGCGCGCCGCCGATTTCTCCGCTCGCCCGGAAGACGCCGATCCGCGCGTGAGCGAGTTCACCGACTGGTTTGAAGACAAGCTCGTCGCGCGCGATATCGACGCGCTGCTCGACTATCGCCGCCAGGCGCCGCACGCGGTGCTGATGCATCCGACCGACGAGCATCTGTTGCCGGTGTTCGCCGCCCTCGGCGCCGCCGACGACGACTATTCGCTTGCGATCCAGTCGCTCGGCACCTACCAGCGTTCGCTCGCAATGACCAACTACGTGTTCGGCACCGCCACCGCCTGATCCGCCGCGGAACCCGCCAGCCGCAACGACCAACGAAAAAGCCCGCCTGATCATCGATCAGGCGGGCTTTTTATCTACCGCGAAGGATCCGCTTCGAGCGGCCCCTTCGGTTGCGGCGAACGCTCAGTGCGCGCCGATACCTTCGAGCACTTCGTCGTGCACGAGCCGCTCGTCCAGATACTCCGAACGGTAGCCGCTGTTCACGCCCCAGAAGTAGAACACCAACGAGAAGGCGATCACGACGAGCATGTCCCAGCCGTACGGCAGGATGCCGAAGCCGCCGAACTCCTTGCTGCCGATAAGCGACAGGATCGCCATGATCGGAAGATACGCGACCAGCCACCAGGCTGCCTTCAGGTCACGCCCCCAGCCCTCGAAGCCCTGCTGGGCCTGGAAATAAAAGTACACCGGCAGCGCGACGACCATCAGCAGAATGATTTCGCCGGTCAGCGGCCACTTCGCCCAGTACAGGATCAGCGACGCGCAGACGAACGCGAACGGCGCAATCACCTTCATGCCGGCGATGTGCAGCGGACGCTCGAGATCGGTTGCCGCGCGACGCAGCGCCATCAGGCTGATCGGGCCGGTCAGGTACGAGATCACCGTCGCGACCGAGATCACCGCCGCGAGCGAACTCCAGCCGCGGAAGAAGAACAGGAAGATGAACGACACGAACAGGTTGAACCACATCGCCTGACGCGGCACGCCGTAGAACGGATGCACCTGGCCGAAAATTTTCGGCATCGTGTTGTTGCGCTCCATCGCGTAGATCATCCGCGTCGTGGTCGCCATATAGGTCGTACCGGTGCCGCTCGGGCTCACGAACGCGTCGACGTACAGCAGGAACGCAAGCCAGTTCAGGTTCAGCGCAATCGCCAGTTCCGCGAACGGCGAAGCGAAGTTGAAGTGGCTCCAGCCCTTCACCACGTCGGCCGGATTAACGGCGCCGATGTACGCGATCTGCAGCAGCACGTAGATCACGAGCGCGAGCAGGATCGAGCCGATCACCGCGAACGGCACGCTCCTGGCCGGATTGCGCGCTTCACCGGCCAGGTTGACCGGGCTCTGGAAACCGTTGAACGCGAACACGATCCCGCTCGTCGCGACCGCAGTCAGCACCGCCGACCAGCCGTACGGCGCGAACGTGCCCGTCTGGCCGAAGTTCTCGGTGTGGACGCCGGTCATCATCAGACCGACGATCGTCGCGCCCGGAATCAGGAACTTGAAGATGGTGATCGCCGAATTGGCGCGCGCGAACAGCTTGACGCCCCAGTAGTTGAGCAGGAAGTAGATGATCACGAGGCCGGCGGACAACAACAGACCGTTGGTGGTCAATGATCCGTCGACGAAGAGCGCATGCGCCCAAGGATAGGGCCACGTACTCATGTATTGGATCGATGCTTCGGCTTCGATCGGGATCACCGACACGATCGCGATCCAGTTGGCCCACGCGCTGATGAAACCGACCAGCGCGCCGTGCGAGTAGCGCGCATAGCGCACCATCCCGCCGGATTCCGGAAACATCGCGCCGAGTTCCGCGTAGGTCAGTGCAATCGCGAGAATCACGACCGCGCCGATGATCCATGCGCAAATTGCAGCGGGACCGGCAATCTTTGCAGCCTTCCACGCGCCGAACAGCCAGCCGGACCCGATGATCGAGCCGAGACCGGTCAGCATCAGCGCGAATGGCCCGATGTTCCGTTGTATAGAACTTTTCACGTCTTCTCCTAAATCAGAACCATGTCGGCACCGCGTCACATCGCTTGTGGCGGTGGCAACGGGTGACGCGCATGCAAGCGCGTCCAGATGCGGAACAGGTGCAACCGACGCGCGGCGCGTAGTTTAACGGTTGCACCGGGTTGCTGCAGTGAAACCGCCGGCCGACTAAGGGTTCTCCCTAGCAAAAAACCAGCCCGATACGCAAGCTTTGTAAGACCTCTTTGTAATAATCCACCAAAGTTTCGTGCAGACTGTTGACCTTCGCCCGAATTCGCCGTATAACGTTCCAGCAGGATTTCAAGTGGCGAGTGAAGTGGTTCTTTCGTAGTTCGCCCATCAACGGTACTCCGGTTGGTCCCATTACCCCCTTCCTTGATTTTCATGCACCCCGGGCTTCGGCCTTATTCACCATTTTTAGGAAAAAGTAATATGGAAACCGGTACCGTCAAGTGGTTCAACGACGCTAAGGGCTTTGGCTTCATCACTCCGGACGGCGGCGGTGAAGATCTGTTCGCGCATTTCTCGGAAATTCGCGTCGACGGCTTCAAGACGCTGCAAGAAAACCAGAAGGTCACGTTTGAAGTGAAGACGGGCCCGAAGGGCAAGCAAGCAGCTAACATCAAGCCGGTGTAAGCTTCTAGCTTCCTTCTGGACGCAAAAAACCCCGCCTTGGCGGGGTTTTTTATTTATCGGCGGCGAATCGAAATTAATGGATTAAATTTGCCGCATTCGCAATTCGCGGCGGATTATTTTTCCGATTATTCGCGATTATCCGAACACGCGTCGGGCATGAATTCCGAGGCCGGTCGCCACGCTCGCGAGACGGTCGCCGAACACCGCTTTCGCGTCCGGAAACGCCGCCGCCAGCGCGCCCGACAGAAACGCGAGGCCGGTCGAGCCGCCGGTGAAATAAATCGCGTTGAGCTCGCGCGGTGCGACACCCGCCGCCTGCACCGTATCGCGCGCAGCCTGCACGATGCGTCGCGTTTCATCCTCGCCGGCTTTGACGAGTTGCGCTTCGTCGAAGGCGAGGCGCAGATCCTCTTCCACTTGCTCGAGATCGATCACGGTCTCGCCGCCCGCTGCAACGCCGATCTTCGCCTCCTCCGCGTGCGCCGCGAGCGCGTGCCCAAAACGCTGCTCGACCACGCGCATCAGCCGGTCGTGGTGCTTCGTCTCGGTGAAAAGGTGCCGCATCAGCGCGAGGTCGCTGACGCGCTTCGGCGTGTAGACGGTATTGATCAGATGCCAGGTCGCGAGATCGAAATAGATCCGGTTCGGGATTTCGCGCCCTTGCGGATCGAGCGATTGGTAACCGAGTTCGCGCAGGATCGTCACGAGTTCGACCCGGCGGTCGAAGTCCGTACCCGCGACGTGCACACCGTGATGCGCGAGCACGTCGTCCTTGCGCTCGACGCGCTTCATCCGCTCCGGCCCCACTCGCACGAGCGAAAAGTCCGACGTACCGCCGCCGATGTCCGCCACAAGCACGAGTCCTTCGGCGCTCAGGTGCGATTCATAATCGAACGCAGCCGCGATCGGTTCATACTGAAAGTGGATGTCGCGCAAGCCGACCGTGCGCGCAGCGGCTTCGAGCTGTTGCTGCGCCATCTGGTCGGCGCGCGGATCGTCGTCGACGAAGAACACCGGGCGGCCCAGCACCGCGCGGTCGATCGCGCCGCCGGCGCTCGCTTCGGCCGCGCGCTTCAGATGGGTCAGGAACGTCGCGATCACGTCGGTGTACTTGATCGCACTGCCATCGCCGAGATCGGTCGTATTTTCGGCGAGTGGCGAGCCGAGAATGCTTTTCATCGAGCGCATCAGCCGGCCGTCGAAACCGTCGATGTAGGCGGCAAGCGCCGCGCGCCCGAATTCGGTGGTGTTTTCGTCGGTATTGAAGAAGACCGCGGTGGGCAGCGTCGTGTACGCGCCTTCGACCGGCGCCAGCTTTAGCTGCGGGCCGCTCGGAATCGCAACGGCCGAATTGGAAGTACCGAAGTCAATCGCGCAATAGTTCATGGCAGGAATGGCCGCTCACGGCTGGCGCGCACAGAAAGGGGAGCGGCTTTGTATCACGAAAACTCCGGCAGCATCAACTGAAGCTGACGGGACCGCGGCAAGATCGCGTGAAATCGTGGCGCGGAACGGATCTTGCTGCGTCCGACCGGATACGCCGCCCCATTTCGCCATCGAGGAGACTTCGCGTCATGAGCGTGCCGCCCACCGCCGCCGTCGATGACCACCACGCCATGCTGATCGAAACCGACCTGCCGTCGCGGCTAGACCGCCTGCCGTGGGGCCGCTTTCACACGCTGATCGTAGTCGCGCTCGGCGTGACGTGGTTGCTCGACGGGCTCGAAGTGACGCTTGCCGGCGCGGTCGCGAGCGCGCTGAAAACCAGCCCGGCGCTCAGCTTTTCGAATGCCGACGTCGGCCTCGCCGGCAGCGCGTACATTGCAGGCGCGGTGCTCGGCGCGCTCGGTTTCGGCTGGCTGACCGACCGACTCGGCCGCCGCAAGCTCTTTTTCATCACGCTGACGCTTTATCTGGCCGCGACCGCGGCGACCGCGCTGTCGTGGAATCTGATGAGCTTCATGCTGTTCCGTTTCCTGACCGGTGCGGGTATCGGCGGCGAATACACGGCAATCAACTCGACGATCCAGGAATTCACGCCGGCACGCGTGCGCGGCTGGACCGACCTCGGTATCAACGGCACTTTCTGGGTTGGCGCGGGGCTCGGCGCCGCGGGCTCGCTGGTGCTGCTCGACCCGCATCTGCTGCCTTCCGACTGGGGCTGGCGCGCGTGCTTTTTCATCGGCGCGGTGCTCGCGCTCGGGATTCTGCCGATGCGCATCTGGATACCTGAAAGCCCGCGCTGGCTGCTCACGCACGGTGACGAGCGCGATGCACGGACGATCGTCGAGGGCATCGAAACGCGTTTTCGCGACGACGGCCACACGCTCGCCGACGACGCCCTCACGCGGCTGCGCCTGCGCGCTCGCGACCACACGCCGTTGCGCGAGGTGTTCCATACGCTGTTCAACTTGCACCGGCGCCGCTCGCTGGTCGGTCTCACGTTGATGACCGCGCAGGCATTCTTTTACAACGCGATCTTTTTCACCTACGCGCTGGTCCTCACCGACTTTTATCACGTGCCGGGCGGCGACATCGGCTGGTATCTGCTGCCTTTCGCGCTCGGCAATTTCCTGGGGCCGCTCGTGCTCGGGCGGCTATTCGACGTGATCGGCCGACGCAAGATGATCGCCGCGACGTACGCGATGTCGGCGATCCTGCTGACGCTGTCGGGTTATCTGTTCGAGCAGCAACTGCTGACCGTCGTCACGCAGACGGTCGCCTGGATGGTGATTTTCTTCTTCGCGTCGGCGGCCGCGAGTTCCGCGTATCTGACCGTCAGCGAATCGTTTCCGCTCGAAATCCGCGCGCTCGCGATTGCCGTTTTCTATGCGTTCGGCACCGCGCTCGGCGGCATCATCGGGCCGGCGTTTTTCGGTCGGCTGATCGACACGCATCAGCGCAGCGAAGTGTTTTCGGGCTATCTGGTGGGCTCGGGGTTGATGCTCGCGGCGGCGCTCGTCGCGGCGATCTGGGGTGTCGACGCTGAGCGCAAGTCGCTCGAGCATGTCGCGGCGCCGCTGTCGAGCGTGACGGATGAAGAGTACGGCGTGCAGCGCGCCGATGAAAAACGCGCGGACCGTGCCGCGCGTACCTGACTGCCTGGCGAAGTCACGCGGCAAGCGCCGCGACTCCGTTGCTCAGAACGCCTTCTTCCAGCCGCCGCCGTACGCGATTTCCGCGAGCGCCGCGCGCTGACGCGGCGCCTTCTCGCGTTCGCGCAGGACCGGGTCCAGTTTGTCGACGTCGCCGTAATGGCCAAGCGAGATCATCGCGATCGGCTCGACGTCTTGCGGCAATTCGAAGGTGGTGCGGAACGCGTTCACGTCGAAGCCGCTCATCTGGTGCGCGGCAAGGCCGAGCGCGTGCGCCTGCAGCACCAGCGCCATCGCCGCCGCGCCCGCGTCATAGAGCGCGCAGCGATTGACGTCGCCCTTGTTGGACAAGGTGTGCGCGGTCACCGCGATCAGCACCGGCGCGGGCGCATTCCAGCCTTGGTTAAACGGCACCAGCGTGGCGAAAGCCTTCTGGAACGCGACTTCATCGACGCTGCGATCGAATACGACAAAACGCCAGGGCTGCGCGTTATACGAGGACGGCGCCCAGCGCGCCGCTTCGAGCACGGCGCGCAATTGATCGCGGCTCACCGGCTCGCTCGAATACGCGCGCGGGCTCCAGCGGCCTGCAATCAGCTCGTGAATGGCAACTTCGGTTGGGGCGGGTTTCTTGGCCATGCGTTTCTCTCGGTAGAAATTCATGATCGTCGGGCGGTTGCCCGAGGCCACATAGCATAACGGGCTTTCGATGCGCGTTCCAACTTGCAGCACGGCGCTATGCGCGCTGGCTGAAAAGCGCGCACGGCCCGTGATGGGGCCGTGCGCCGTTGCATTACTGACGGCGAATCTGCGCGGTCCGCGAAGGCGATTCAGATTGCCTGCGGCGCCGGCACTTTGGCCGGGCGGTTGATGCGCAGCACGATCACGGCGGCGATCAGGCACAAGCCGCCGGAAATCATCGAGGCGACCGTATAAGTGCCCAGGCTCGCGCGCAGCATGCCCGCGCCGAGCGCCGCGAACGCCGCGCCGAGCTGGTGGCCGGCGACCACCCAGCCGAACACGATCGGCGCCGATTCCTTGCCGTAGACGTCGGTGGCGAGACGCACGGTCG
This sequence comes from Paraburkholderia sp. BR13444, assembly GCF_040948755.1. Taxonomy (NCBI): domain Bacteria; kingdom Pseudomonadati; phylum Pseudomonadota; class Betaproteobacteria; order Burkholderiales; family Burkholderiaceae; genus Paraburkholderia; species Paraburkholderia sp. BR13444. The sequence continues at coordinate 45,980 of NZ_JBFPKM010000015.1, forward strand.
GCGGCACCGTGGCGATCCAGTCGAGACCGTAGAACACCGCGAACAGCGGCAACCCGAAAAAGTCGATGCCGAACGCGTGCGGCAGATACATCAGCGACAGGCCGCGCAGCCCGTAGTACCAGAACAGCAGCACGCGGCTATTGAAGCGATCCGACAGCCAGCCCGACAGCGTGGTGCCGAACAGGTCGAACACGCCCATCGCCGCGAGCAACGACGCGCCCTGCACTTCGGTCATGCCATAGTCGCCGCACATCGCGATCAGATGGGTGCCGACATAGCCATTGGTGCTCGCGCCGCAAATGAAGAAGCTGAAGAACAGCAGCCAGAAATCGCGCGTTTTGCTCGCCGACGCGAGCGTGCCGAACGCGATCGCGAGCGGGTTCTGCCTGGTGATGCTCGTGGTAATCGGCGCGTCGTGTGGTTCGCCGTATGGGCGCAGTTGCATGTCGGCCGGATGCTCGGGCAGCAGGAACGCGACGAGCGGAATCACGATGCCCGCCGCGAGCGCGACCACCCACACGACTTGGCGCCAGCCGTAATGCTCGGCGACGGCCGCGAGCAGCGGCAGGAACACCAGTTGGCCGGTCGCCGAACTGGCGGTCAGGATACCCATCACGAGACCGCGGCGCGTAGTGAACCAGCGCGTCACGACGGTCGCCGACAGCGACAGCGCCGCGACCCCGGTCGATCCGCCGACCATCACACCCCAGATCAGCACCATCTGCCACGGATGCGCCATCAGCGACGACAGCGCGACGCCCGCGGCCATCGTACCGAGCGCCGCAAGCAGCGTCGGACGTACACCGAAGCGCTGCATCGCGGCGGCCGCGAACGGCCCCATCAGCCCGTACAGCGCGATGTTCACGGAGATCGCGAGCGAAATCGTCGCGCGGCTCCAGCCGAACTGGTGCTCGAGCGGCACCATCATCACGCTCGGCGTCGCGCGCGTACCCGCCGCCGCGAGCAACACCAGAAACACCACGGCGACGGTCAACCAGCCATAGTGGAAACGTCCGCCTATCAGTCGCGCAGCCCAGTTCATCGGTTCTCCAATCGACGCGGCCGGGGTGGCGGCATCGTTCGTATTGTTACGGCTTCGGTAAATGATTTGTGACAGATCAGTCACAATGGTGTTGCGATGTTAGTTACTGGTCGGTAACATGTCAAGGCGTCAATTTCATTCGGGTGACTTGCCATGTCCGACAGCGAAACTCTCAAGCCCGCCGCTACTCGCTCGCGGCGTGCGCGCGGCGCACAGACCGCGGGGCCGCAGGCGCAGCAGCATCTGCTGCGCGCGGCTAGCGAGTTGTTCTATCGCGAGGGCGTGCGCACCGTCGGCGTCGATGCGGTGGTCGAGCGCGCGGGTGTGAACAAAATGAGCCTGTACCGGCAGTTTTCGTCGAAGGACGAGCTGGTGATGGCGTATCTGGAACAGAAGGACGAGCAGTTCTTCGGCTACGTCGAGAAGAGTTTCGCCAAGCATCCGGGCGAGCCGGCGAAGCAGCTTCAGCAGTACTTCGACGACCTCGCGGTGCGCGCCTCGGTCGACCATTACCGCGGCTGCCCGTTCGTAAACGTGTCGGTGGAGTTTTCGGATACCGCGCATCCGGCGCGGCAATTCGTGTTCCGCAATAAGCAGCGCTTGATGGCGCGCCTCGTCGAACTGTCGACGGCGGCCGGCGCCGACGATCCGCAAGCGCTCGCCGATGGGCTCGGCCTGCTGATCGAGGGCGTGTACGCGGCGAGCCAGACTTACGGGCCGGGCTGCGGGCCGATCCTCGCCGCGCCGCGAGTCGCCGCGCAGTTGATTGCGGCCGCTTGCGCGAAGAAGCAGGCTCGCTGAGTCAGTCCGTCGACTGGGTCCTTTAGAATTGCGCGTTTCCCCGTCTCATCCTTCCGCCATGCCGTTGCCCGCCGAATCCCACGATGCCGTTATCGCCACGACCCGTCACTGGCTGACCGAGGTCGTGATCGGCTTGAACCTGTGTCCGTTCGCAAAGGCTGTGCATGTGAAGGAGCAGATTCGCTATGCGGTCAGCGAAGCGGACACGCTCGAAGCGGTACTCACCGACCTGGAAGCCGAACTGCAGACGCTCGTCGCCGCCGACCCCGTCGCTATCGACACGACGCTGCTGATCCTGCCGCGTGCGTTCGGCGACTTTCTCGACTTCAACGACTGCCTGTTCTTCGCCGACCGCCTGATCCAGCAACTGCGGCTCGAAGGCGTGATTCAGATCGCGAGCTTTCATCCGCACTACCAGTTCGAAGGCAGCGAGCCCGACGACATCGAAAACTACACGAACCGGGCGCCGTATCCGATCCTGCATCTGCTGCGTGAAGACAGCATCGAGCGAGCCGTGCAGGCCTTTCCCGACGCGGAAGAGATTTACGAGCGCAATCAGGAAACGCTGCGGCGCATTGGCCTCAAAGGCTGGGATGCGTTGATGAAACGCTAGGTGAAGCGCCAGGCTGCGCCTCAGGCCGGCACGAAAAAACGCTCCTTAAGCGCATCGAGTCCGAGCGTGTCCAGCACTTCGCCGAGCCGCTCAGCCGGCCGGCGCCGCGGCAAATCCTTGTACTGCGCGATGATCAGCTCGTTTTTCATCGAGTGTTCCCAGCCGACCAGCTCGGTCACACTGACCTGATAGCCATGCGCTTCGAGCTGCAGGCAGCGCAGCACGTTCGTAATCTGACTGCCGAATTCGCGCGTGTGCAGCGGATGCCGCCAGATTTCCGTGAGCGCGTTCTTCAGAGCCTTGCCTTTGTTCTGCCGCAGCACGCCGGCCACCTCGGCCTGGCAGCACGGCACGACGACGATGTACTTCGCGTGCTTTTGGAGCGCGAAACGGATTGCGTCGTCGGTCGCGGTATTGCACGCGTGCAGCGCGGTCACGATGTCGATTTCGGCGGGCAGCCGCGTCGAGGTGATCGACTCCGCCACCGACAAATTCAAAAACGACATCCCCTTGAAGCCGAGCCGCGCCGCCAGTTCTTCGGACTTCGTCACCAGTTCCTCGCGCGTTTCGATGCCATAAATGTGCGAAGCCCCACCAGCGGCGTCCTGAAACTCCTTGAAAAACAGGTCGTACAGGATAAAACCGAGGTATGACTTGCCCGCGCCGTGATCGACGAGCGTCAGCGAACCCTGCTGGTCCTTCAGGTCCTTGAGCAGCGGCTCGATGAACTGGAACAGGTGGTAGACCTGCTTTAGCTTGCGACGACTGTCCTGATTCATCTTGCCGTCGCGCGTGAGGATGTGAAGTTCTTTGAGCAGTTCGACGGACTGGTTGGGACGGATTTCGTGGGTTTTGCCGGACATCGTGTGGGTCGCCATCAATTGCAGCGCGAACGTGCGACAGATGACGGAAAAAGAGAAAAGTTACTGCCAGTTTACCCAAACTGCGGCATTCCCAGCGAGCACGCCGCGCGGACCACGCGACATAGGTGCTCTGCTGGGAACACTTCCTGCTCGACAGGCGCTGCGCGGAAGTGTCTCGAGAATGGCTGAAAACAGCTTGCGCGCCGGCGGAGCCCGCGGGTGCAAGCCGTGTCGCCGAAAACAGGAGGCTGTCCGGTCGTGCGACCGGACACGCGAACCGGATGCATGTGGGGAGAGCGGTCCCGCAACGCGGGCCGAACGTTACGTAACCAGCAGCGGCCGGCTTTGCTACCGGTCGCGCGCTCGGAAGATCACCGAAGAGGCGGCAATGGATACGGTACCCAACGGAAATGTCGAACAGAAGTTTCAGGAAATGCTTGCGAAGCTCACCACCGCGCCGGCATGGTCGGAGAAACAGCAACTCGAACTGGAGATGGCTCGCGATATCTCCACGGAAATGCTGCGGCTCGCCGAGGTCATGCGAGACGGCAACGTCGACCTCGAAACTTGCCTCACGATGCTCAAGTACGCCAAAGTGCTCGACTTCGTGATGACGACGCTCGCGTCGCGACGCGACATCAAGCCGCAGACGTTGCGGGTGATCTTCAAGCTCGCCGGGCTGAAGGTCGATGAGGCGTATCCGGGTTAGCGCGTCGGCATGTTGGTTAGGATGGCTTGGTATCGCGTTTCGCGTGTGACCAAAAGACTGCTGCAACACGACCGCGCGCGGGCGGCTAGATGCCGCTCGCGACGCGGGCTTCCACACTCCCCTTGGCGGGTATCTCAAGCGCGCGGCGCCTCGGCGGGCGGCGTTCCCTCATGAAATAGCGTCTTCAGCTGCGCGCGCAGCTCCGGCGAATCCGCGTGCTTGTGAACGCTGACGGCATGCTGGACCGCGGCTTCGAGCAGTTCGCTGTCGCTGTCGGCGGACATCGCGACGGTGCAGTTCATTTCGCTCGGAAATTCGCGGCAGTCGATGTATTTGCGGGTCATGACAATCTCCTTGAACCAGACGATCGAGGAAGATGTGTGAAAAGTATAGGTCGCGCGCAGCGCGAGCCAAGCGGTGAAAGCAGTTCGACCGCGTCGACGGCGTTTGCCGCGCGCCGCGCGCGGTGTGACAATAACGCCCTTCGCGCCGCCCGTCCGTTCGGTTGCTGGCGGCGAAGCGCCCTTGTTCCCCCGCAGATCCGCCGAACCGCATGCCCTCCTCGCTCGATTCCGCCCGCGTCGCCGTAATCGGCGGCGGCCCCGCCGGCCTGATGGCCGCCGAGACGCTTGCCCGGCGCGGCGTGCAAGTCCACGTACATGACGCGATGCCGTCGGTCGGCCGCAAATTCCTGATGGCGGGCAAAGGCGGCATGAACATCACGCATTCGGAAGCGCTCGAGCCGTTTCTCGACCGCTACGGCACGCGCCGCGAGCGCATCGCGCCGCTGCTCGACGCGTTCGGTCCCGACGCGCTGCGCGCCTGGTTGCGCGAATTGGGTGTCGAGACGTTCGTCGGCAGTTCGGGGCGCGTGTTTCCGTCCGACATGAAGGCCGCGCCGATGCTGCGCGCGTGGCTGCATCGACTGCGCGAAGCGGGCGTGCGGTTCCACATGCGTCACAAATGGAACGGCTGGGTCTCAGTGTCCGAAGACAACGCTGCGCACGCGCTGCGCTTCGCCACGCCCGATGGTGAGCAGACGGCGAGCTACGACGCGGTCGTGTTCGCGCTCGGCGGCGGCAGTTGGCCGCGGCTCGGCTCCGACGCCGCGTGGGTGCCGCTGATGATGTCGCGCGACGTCCCGGTGATGCCGTTGCGCCCTGCGAATTGCGGCTTCGACGCGGACTGGAGCCCGTATCTGCGCGAGCGTTTCGCTGGTCAGCCGATCAAGACGATCGCGATTTCCTTCACCGATGTAGACGGAAAAGTCCACAATCGACAAGGTGAAATACTTCTGACCGAAACAGGCCTCGAAGGGAGTCTGATTTACGCGCTGTCGGCGCCGATCCGCGAGCGGATTCTGGCCGACGGCGAGCTCACCATCGCGCTGGATCTCGCGCCAGGCTTGCCGCTCGAGCGGGTCATCGAGGAAGTGACGCGGCCGCGCGGCTCACGCTCGATTGCGAGTCATCTGCATGGGCGGATTGGCATCGGCGGGGTCAAGCTGGCGCTGTTGCACGAGATTCTGTCGAAAGAAGCATTCGCCGATGCGCGCGGTCTCGCCCACGCGATCAAGGCGCTGCCGTTGCGACTGCTGCGCGCGCGACCGATCGACGAAGCGATCAGCACGGCGGGCGGCATCCCGTTCGAGGCGCTGGACGCACATTTGATGATCGACCGGATGCCCGGCGCATTCTGTGCGGGCGAAATGCTCGACTGGGAAGCACCGACCGGCGGTTATCTGCTGACGGCCTGTTTTGCCAGCGGGCTCGTGGCCGGCCGGGGCGCATGCGCGTATCTCGAAGCGCGCCGCGCATCGGCGTGACGCACGCACTCGCCGTCACCGCACCTTGAGCCGCCACAACGACGTGATCTCGGCCGCTCGCGCAACATACAGCGGATCGTTCTGATCACTGGCCTTCGGATGCCGTGGACGAATATCCTCGCGTCCCACCACACTGAGCCCCGCGTGCTCGATCGCCGCCAGCAGCCATGCGCGCGTGCGCAACCCGAGATGCTCGGCGAAATCCGAAATGATCAGCCAGCCTTCGCCGCCCGGCGTCAGATGATCGGCGAGGCCGTTCAGGAAGCCGAGCAGCATGCGGCTGTCAGGATCATAGACCGCGTATTCGAGCGGCGACGCGGGCCGCGCCGGCACCCACGGCGGATTGCAGACGACGAGCGGCGCCCGACCGTCCGGAAACAGATCGGCCTGCACGATCTCGACCTGCCCGGCGTAGCCCAGGCGTGCGAGATTTTCACGCGCACACACCAGCGCGCGCTCATCCTGATCCGTTGCGACGATCTTGCGCACGCCGCGTTTGGCCAGCAGCGCGGCCAGCACGCCGGTGCCGGTGCCGATATCGAACGCGAGATCCAGCGACGGCAGCGCGGCGCGCGCGACCAGATCGACGTACTCGCCACGCACCGGTGAGAACACGCCGTAGTGCGGATGAATGCGCTCGCCGAGCGCCGCGATCTCGACACCCTTCTTGCGCCATTCGTGCGCGCCGATCAAACCGAGCAACTCGCGCAACGACACCACCGACGCCTCGCCGGTCGCCGGTCCGTACGCTTCGGTGCAGGCCTGCCGCACGTCGGGCGCGCGGCGCAGGGAAATGCCGTAGTCGGCATCGAGCGGAATCAGAATCATGCCGAGCGTGCGGGCGCGCTGCGACTGCGCCTGCCGATGCAGGTTGAACGCGTCGAGCGGTGTCGCTCCCTGCTTGCGCGCCTTGCGTTCGAGTCGGCGCGTGACCGCCTGCAACAGTTGGCGCGCGTTCTGGAAGTCGCCGTGCCACAACAGCGCGGTGCCTTCGCAGGCGAGGCGGTAGGCCGAATCGGCGGTGGAGCGGTCGTCGGCGACGACGACGCGCTTCGGCGGCGGCACGGCCGCTTCGGAGCGCCAGCGTGCGGTGCGCGGGCCGTCGGCTTCGGGCCAGGTGAGAGTTGCGGGGTTGGTCATGGTGCAATTGAGTCGATCTGACGTCGCCGGCGACGTGGACCGCGGCAGCGGACCGGAACGTCTGGCGGCTGCCCGCCATCCCGGGCGACGCCCGAATAGTACAGTACCGCCGCCGTGCGGCTTCGCGGCGCCGCATGGATCGGTGACGATGATCAGGTAAGTTTAGACGCGCCAAATGTAGACAATAAAGTCCATGATCGACAAGGTGAAAGAGTTAGCGTGATTTTTGAGCCGTCAGGCGGCGCACCCCAAGGCATGGGCGCACTTTAGCGGGTCGATTGCAGACCAAAAAGTCTACAATCGACAAGGTGAAAGAGATATTGTGATTTTTTGAGCCATTCAGTGACTCACCTCAAACGGCGGTGCAGCCGAAGTTCAGCGACTAAATACTAAAGAGTCCACGATCGACAAGGTGAAGGAGATTGCGTGATGTTTGAGCCATCGAACGGCGCACCTTGGCCCGCACTGCATTTAGGCCCGCCGATTACAGATTAAAAAGTCTACTGTGGACAAGGTGAAAGAGATATCGTGATTTCTGAGCTACCCAGCGGCTCACCTCACACCGCATCCAACGTGGCTTTCGTCATATCGCCGGCAGCACGCAGCACGCTGGACAGGCTCGACGCTGCGGATGGACGGCGGCGAGGTCAAATCGGTCTAGCTCGGCGACTCGACTGCCGAAAAAAGAAAAACCCCGCCGAAGCGTGTGCTTCGACGGGGTTTTCAAGCATTTCCAGTTACTGCTGATAAAACAATCTGGTGCCGGCTGCAGGACTCGAACCCGCCACCTCATGATTACAAGTCAAGCGCTCTACCTGATGAGCTAAGCCGGCATGAGGCCGTGATTCTACTTCATTTCACGATCTTAAGGCGAGCCCTTCCGCCACCTTTCGAGCCATCGTCGTCGGGTTGCGGTTTGTCGTCGGCGTCGCTGGCCGCAGCCGGGTCGGCCGGCGCGGTTTCGACGGCGCGCGGCGCCGCCGGCGTGTCCGCTTCGTCCGCGGCATCCGCGCCCGAATCCTGAGCCTCGCCGCCCGCCGATTCGACCGGGAACGCCATACCTTGGCCGTTCTCGCGCGCGTAGATCGCCAGAATATTGGCGACCGGCACTTCGATCTTGTGCGACTTGCCGGAAAAGCGCGCGTTGAACTCGATCCAGTCGTTGCCCATCTGCAACTGGCTGGTCGCCTCGAAGCTGATGTTCAACACGATCTCGTTGTCTCGCACGAACTGACGCGGCACGCGCGTCTGATTGTCGACGCGGACCGCGATGTGCGGTGTGTAGCCGTTATCCGTGCACCACTCGTAGAGCGCGCGCAGCAGATAAGGCTTCGTGGAAATCTCTTGCATCAACAGTCCTCTTGCGGGCGCGGGCGCGCATCGAAGCAATGCGGCGCCCGCACACCAAAGCCAAACTCAACGACGCATCACCTTTTCCGACGGCGTCAGCGCTTCGATATAAGCCGGGCGGCTGAAAATGCGCTCGGCGTACTTCATCAGCGGCGCGGCGTTCTTCGACAGCTCGATACCGTAGTGGTCGAGGCGCCACAAGAGCGGTGCGATCGCGACGTCGAGCATCGAGAACTCTTCGCCGAGCATGTACTTGTTCTTCAGGAAGATCGGCGCGAGCTGCGTCAGGCGATCGCGGATCGCGAGGCGCGCCTTCTCGTGATTCTTCTCCGCTGCCTTGCCCTTCTCGTTTTCGAGTGTGCCGACGTGGACAAACAGCTCTTTCTCGAAGTTGAGCAGGAACAGGCGTGCCCGCGCGCGTTGCACCGGATCGGCCGGCATCAGCTGCGGGTGCGGGAAGCGCTCGTCGATGTACTCGTTGATGATGTTCGATTCGTACAGAATCAGGTCCCGTTCGACGAGAATCGGCACCTGACCATACGGATTCATCACGGCGATGTCTTCCGGCTTGTTGAACAGGTCGACGTCGCGGATCTCGAAGTCCATGCCCTTTTCGAACAACACCAGCCGGCAACGCTGGGAGAACGGGCAAGTAGTGCCGGAATACAGAACCATCATGTTTACGTTTCCTCAAAAAGCTGAAGGGCCAGCGCACGGAAAAACCGTTCAGCAGGTCTTTCCTGGCGCCGGCCCCACGCCGTGTAGCGGCGTGATTATTTGATATGTTTCCAGTACGCGGCGTTCAGTCGCCAAGCGAAAAAGCTCAGGATACCGAGGAACAACACCACCCACACGCCAAGTTGCTTGCGGGTTTGCTGCGTCGGTTCGGACATCCATGACAGGTACGACACGAGGTCGGCCACAGCAGAATCATAATCTACCGGCGACATCGTCCCCGGAGTGAGTTGCTGGAAACCGAGGAATTTGTGTACCTTTTCGCCGGTTTTTTCGTCGGTTTCATCACCGAATTTCGCCGCCCGCTGCCCCTGAAGCTGCCACAGCACGTGAGGCATGCTCACGTTTTCGTACACCAGATTGTTCCAGCCAGTCGGCCGCGTATCGTCGCGGTAAAAACTACGCAGATAGGTGTACAGCCAGTCCGTGCCGCGCGCCCGCGCCTCCACCGACAAATCCGGCGGCGTCGCCCCGAACCACGATTTCGCGTCGTCCGGGCGCATCGCCACGGTCATCGTGTTGCCGACCTTGTCGGTGGTGAATAGCAGATTCGCCTGGACTTCGTTCGGCGTGATGCCGAGATCGGTCAGACGGTTGTAGCGCATCAGGTTCGCGCTGTGGCAATTCAGGCAGTAGTTTACAAACAATTGCGCGCCGCGCTGCAAAGAAGCGAAATTGTTCGTGTTGTCCGGCGCGCGATTGAGCGGGAAATTCTCGTCCGCGTGGACTGGAGCCGCCAACATCGCAAGCACGGTCGCGCCGACCAGCACGCACATCGAAAGGAGTTTTTTCATCTTCGTGTTCTCCTGGCTCGCGATTAGTGGGGCTTGAACCGCACCCGTTCCGGCGGCTGCTTGAACTTGCCAAGCCGCGTCCAGAAGGGCATGCCGAGGAAAAACGCGAAGTACACCAGCGCGCAGATCTGGGCGATCAGCGTTGCGGCGGGCGATGGCGGCCGCGTGCCGAGGAAGCCGAGCGTCAGGAACGCGATCACGAAGATCCCGAAGAAAACCTTGTGGAAAAACGGCCGGTAGCGAATCGACCTGACCGGCGAGCGGTCCAGCCACGGCAGGAAGAACAGCGAAATAACCGCGCTGCCCATCACGACGACGCCCCAGAATTTCGATTCGGTGAACACCATCGCGACGATCACCAGCACCGCGAGCACTGGCAACCCGATCTTCCACTTGCCGCGCGCGCGCACGAGCGCGAGCAGCCCCAGTAGCGCAATGACGATCATCAGGACGATTTTGAATGGATCGGTGGTGGCGCGCAGCATCGCATAAAAAGCGGTAAAGTACCAAACTGGCGCAATTTCCGGCGGCGTCTGCAGCGGATTCGCCGGAACGAAGTTGTTGGCTTCAAGGAAGTACCCGCCCATTTCCGGCCCGAAGAAGATGATGGCCGCGAAAATCAGCAGGAAGATCGCCACGCCCATGAAGTCGTGCACCGAGTAGTACGGGTGGAACGGAATGCCGTCGAGCGGCACGCCATCCGGCCCCTTCTTCGCCTTGATTTCGATGCCGTCCGGGTTGTTCGAGCCGACTTCGTGCAGCGCGACGAGGTGCGCGATCACGAGGCCGACCAGGACCAGCGGAATCGCGATCACGTGGAACGCGAAAAAGCGGTTCAGCGTGACGTCGGAAACGACATAGTCGCCGCGAATCCACAGCGACAGATCCGGCCCGATGAACGGAATCGCCGAGAACAGGTTCACGATCACCTGCGCGCCCCAGAACGACATCTGGCCCCACGGCAGCAGATAGCCGAAGAACGCTTCGGCCATCAGGCTCAGGAAAATCAGGCAGCCGAAAATCCATACGAGCTCGCGCGGCTTGCGGTACGAGCCGTACAAAAGCCCGCGAAACATGTGCAGATACACAACGACGAAGAACATCGACGCCCCCGTCGAGTGCATGTAGCGGATCAGCCAACCCCACGGCACCTCGCGCATGATGTACTCGACCGACGCGAACGCCAGCGTCGCATCGGGCTTGTAGTTCATCGTCAGCCAAATGCCGGTGACGATCTGGTTGACGAGCACCAGCAATGCAAGCGAACCGAAGAAGTACCAGAAGTTGAAGTTCTTCGGCGCGTAGTACTCGGAAACGTGCTTCTTCCACGTGGCAGTCATCGGGAAGCGCTGGTCGATCCAACCAGCCAGCCCGGTCGTCTCTACTTCGTGTTCGCTCGCCATTACGCTTCTCCTTTTTCGTCCTTCCCGATCACAAGGGCCGTCGCCGACGTGAACATGAAGCGCGGGATGTCAAGGTTCTGCGGGGCGGGTTTGTTCTTGAAGACGCGGCCGGCCATGTCGTAGGTCGAGCCGTGGCACGGGCACAGGAAGCCGCCGGGCCAGTCGTCGGGCAGATTGGGCTGCGGGCCTTCCTGGAAGCGCGGCGTCGGCGTGCAGCCCAGATGCGTGCAAACGGCGACGGCAACCAGCAGATGCTTGTTCTCGGCGCGTGAACGGAATTCGTTGTTGCAGTAGTCCGGCAGCGGCATCGAGAAGGGATTCTGCGTGTGGGGGTCCGCTACCTGGCTATCGGCTTTTTGAACATCGGCGAGCATGCGGTCCGTGCGGTTGATGATCCACACCGGCTTGCCACGCCAGGCGACCGTCATCATGTCGCCGGGTTTCAGACCACTGATATCGACTTCGACCGGGGCACCTGCAGCCTTGGCCTTTTCGGATGGTGCAAACGAACTAACAAAGGGTACGACAACGGCAACACCTCCTATGCCGCCTGCTACGGTCGTCGCTACCAGCCAGTTACGGCGGCTGCCATCGACGCGTTCCTCTTCTTTGTCTCGCATCACACGCCCCACTTCTGAGTTGGATTTTTCCTTCACGTCGCTTCTACCGCCGCTAGTTTGCTCGAATGGAGTCGCCATTTACAAGGGCCGATTGCCAAAAACCGTGCGAAGCCCTTGATAAATCAGGGTTTATCCGTACCGATCGCAAACTTTTTTGCACCTCCTTTTAAGCGCCTTCTACGGTATTCGCGCCTTTTTCTTCGTTAATGCAATTCGCAATTCAAACGGGATTCGGAATGTCGATAAACAGGTGTTCGATATCGAACGATTCGGACAAATGCTTGCCCACCGCCTGCACGCCGAAACGTTCTGTCGCGTGGTGGCCGGCCGCAAGAAAGGCGACGCCGCTTTCGGCCGCCGTATGCATCACCGACTCCGATACTTCGCCGGTCACGTAGACGTCGACGCCCGCGTTGATCGCCGCGTCGAACATCCCTTGCGCGGCGCCCGTGCACCAGCCGACGCGGCGCAGCTGCATATCGGGATCGCCGAACACGAGCGGCGTGCGGCCCAGCGTTTGCTCGATTTCCGCGCTCAGGTGCGAAAGCGAGATCGGCATTGGCAACGTGGCGAGCCAGCCGAGGTCGTTGTCGCCGAAACGCGCGTCGCTGATCCAGCCCATCTTCTCGCCGATCTGCGCGTTGTTACCGAATTCGGGATGATCGTCGAGCGGCAGGTGGTAGGCAAACAGGTTCAGGTCGTTGGCGAGCAGCAGCTTCAGTCGAGCATGCTTGCGGCCGGTGATCTGCGGCGCCTCGTTGCGCCAGAAGTAGCCGTGATGGACCAGCACGGCGTCCGCGCCCCAGTCGAGCGCGGCCTCCAGGAAGGCCACCGACGCGGTCACACCGGTCGCGAGTTTGTTGATCCGGCGGCGCCCTTCGACCTGCAGTCCGTTCGGGCAATAGTCCTTGAAGCGCGCGGTTTCAAGGAGATTGTTCAAGTACAATTCAAGTTCAATCCGATCCATATAGACCTCTTGTCTTCAGATGCTTAGACGCTTTTGGCTGTTATTTGCCCAAGCGGTGACGGTGCTGTTGGCGCTGATGTTCATCATTGCGACCCTCAAACCGCAGTGGCTGCAGCGTCAAGGACAATTCGGCAGACAACTCGCCGAACCAATCGTGGCGCTGCGGGAAGTGGCGCCGGGCATCAGCAAAGGGCATGCCGAAACGTCCTATGCCGAAGCGGCGCAAAAGGCCATGCCCGCGGTCGTCAACGTGTTCTCCAGCAAGGATGGCTCGCTGCCGCCCGACCCGCGCGCCAAAGATCCGCTGTTCCGCTACTTCTTCGGCGACAGGAACAATCGCAAGCAGCAGGAGCAGCCTGCCTCGAATCTCGGCTCAGGCGTGATAGTGAGTTCGGAAGGTTACATTCTAACGAACCAGCACGTCGTCGACGGCGCCGATCAGATCGAAGTCGCGCTCGCCGACGGCCGCACCGCCAGCGCGAAGGTCATCGGCATCGACCCCGAGACCGATCTGGCGGTGCTCAAGGTCAACATGAGCAATCTGCCCACCATCACGCTCGGCCGGATGGACCAGACCCGCGTCGGCGACGTCGTGCTCGCGATCGGCAATCCGTTCGGCGTCGGGCAGACCGTGACGATGGGCATCGTCAGCGCACTGGGCCGCAACCACCTTGGCATCAATACGTTCGAAAACTTCATCCAGACCGACGCCCCGATCAACCCCGGCAACTCGGGCGGTGCGCTCGTCGACGTGAACGGCAATCTGCTCGGCATCAACACCGCGATCTACTCGCGCTCGGGCGGCTCGCTCGGCATCGGCTTCGCGATTCCGGTGTCGACCGCGCGCAGCGTGCTCGAGAGCATCATCACGACCGGTACAGTCACGCGCGGTTGGATCGGTGTCGAACCGCAGGACGTGACGCCGGAAATCGCCGAGTCGTTCGGGCTCGATCAGAAGTCAGGCGCGATCGTCGCCGGCGTGCTGAAGAGCGGACCGGCCGACCGCGCGGGCATCAAGCCCGGCGACATCCTGACGAGCGTGAACGGCCAGGTGATCACCGATACGACGCGCCTGTTGAACGTGATCGCGCAGATCAAGCCGGGCACGGCGGCAAAAGTGCATCTGGTACGCAAAGGCCATCAGATCGATCTCGACGTGATGATCGGCAAACGCCCGCCGCCGCCCAAACAGCCGGAAGACGAAAACGGCGGCGATCAGCCGGACGACGAAGGTGGTTGACGTCAAGGCCGCGACTAACGCAACGAAAAAGGGCAGTCCGTGATGGACTGCCCTTTTCATGTGACGCCGGGCACCGACTCCCGGCACCTCAATTAGACGGCGGCGGACTCGCATCCTCGACGACCACCGGCTGCTTGCCGACGATCAACCGCGCCGCGACGATGCCGGCTTCGTACAGCAGAATCAGCGGAACCGCGAGGATCAGCTGCGAAAACACGTCCGGCGGCGTCACGACGGCCGACACCACGAAAGCGCCGACGATCACATACGGCCGGATCTCCTTCAGCTTCTTCAGGGTCACCACGTTCATCCGCACCAACAGGACGACGACGATCGGCACCTCGAACGTGACACCGAACGCGATGAACATCGTGAGCACGAAGCTCAGGTAATTGTCGATATCGGTTGTCATTTCCGCACCGAGCGGCGCGTTGTAGTGCGCCATCACGCGGAAGATGGTCGGGAACACGACGAAATACGCGAACGCCATGCCGCACAGGAACAGCGTATAGCTGCTCGCCACCAGCGGTGCGACGAGCTTCTTCTCGTGCTGATAGAGTCCCGGCGCGACGAACGCCCAGATCTGGTAAAGAACGACCGGCAGCGCGATCACGAAAGCGACCAGCATCGTCACCTTCATCGGCACGAAGAACGAGCCGGTGACGTCGGTGACGATCATCTTGCCGTCCTTAGGCAGATTCATCATCAGCGGACGCGCGAGCAGTTTGAAGATGTCCGGCGCCCAGTACACGAGCCCGATAAACACGACGATGACGGCGAGCCCCGCACGGATGATGCGGTCACGCAGTTCGACGAGGTGGGAAATGAAGGTCTCTTCGGCGCCTTCGTTCTGGGATTGCTGGGGGTCGCTCACACCGGCCCTCGGTTAGGGATTGTCGCTCTGAACATCAGAAAAACCGCGTCGGACGACGCAGGTTGGCAGGTGTGTGCCGCGCAACGCGCGCGGCGCCCGACTGCACGCGCGTGCGGCGCAGGCTCGCTCGCTTGTACCAGGTGGGGGTGGCGCTTTGCTGGACGCGCCAGTTCTTGCGTTTGGGCGCGGCGGCCGGTGTACTGACCGGCCACGAGGTGGCACCGGTGCTGCCGCTGACGCCGCTGCCGGCGTCTTCGAGCGCGCCGCCGGCGATACTCGGCGACACCGACGTACCGCTCTTCCATGCCTCGTTCAGTTCATTCTCGTGCTTGCGCAGATTGTCCTGAACCGCCGTTTCGACGTTGCTCGCGGCCTTCTCGAACTCGGTCTTCATGCGCCGCAATTCGTCGAGCTCGATTTCGCGCGTGACTTCGGCCTTCACGTCGTTGACGTACCGCTGTGCGCGGCCGAACAGCGCGCCGGCCGTGCGGGCGACACGCGGCAGGCGCTCAGGCCCGAGGACGACCAGCGCGACGACGCCGATCAGCGCCATCTTGGTTAGACCGAGGTCCAGCATGAGGTGAAATGTCCGTCAGAAACGCGGGAACGGCGCAAACGCCGCGGCTTAGCGGTAATCGCCCGATTGCTGCGTCTTTTCTTTCGCTTCGACGTCCACCGCACCGTTGCGCGGCAACTCGCGCTGCTGCTGTTGCGCGTCGGCCGACGGCGATTCGGCTTCCTTCATGCCTTCCTTGAAGCCCTTCACCGCGCCGCCCAGATCGCTGCCGATGTTGCGCAGCTTCTTCGTGCCGAACACGAGCGCGACGATCAACAGAACGATCAACCAATGCCAAATACTCAACGAACCCATGACTACTCTCCTTAACCCCGACACCGCATCTCGATGCGGCAAATTTGCCTAACCTGAAGCGCGTACGCTTCGTCTGCCTCTATCTCTACGTTACCGCAGCTCGCACCACCTCGCTCGCAAAGTGCGCCGCAGTCTGAACCGCCGTCATTGTGGTCAGGCCATCGCGTCGACGGTATTACACAGCGGTAAAAATAACGGCGACGCTATTGTCCTCGACCAAAACTCGCGGCGGTGTGCTCTCGCCCCGCGGCGCGCATGACCCATGCGCCCGCTCAGCCCATGCGATGCCAGGGGCGCGGTCCCGCGAGAATGTGCGCGTGCAGGTGATACACCTCCTGACCACCGCCCGGACCGGTATTGATTACCGTGCGAAAGCCCGTTTCGCCGCCGCTGTACGCGACCCCCAATTGCTCCGCCAGTCGAGCGGCCAAGACAAGCATTCTACCAAGCAGAGGCGCATCGCTTTCCGTGCAGTTCGACAGAGTTGCAATGTGCTTGCGAGGAATCACCAGCACATGCGTTTCGGCCGCCGGACGGATGTCGCGGAAGGCGACGAACTCGTCGTCTTCGTGGACTCTGGTCGAGGGGATTTCGCCAGCGGCGATCTTGCAGAAAAGACAGTTCGGATCGTGACTCATCGTGTTCCTGACGCGGTATGACTTAGGCGAGCGAAGCCGCACGCGACGAGGTTCGACCCGAATGCCGGTCCGCGCGTGCGGGCCGGCTAGCGTTCAGACCCAGCCGGCCGGATTCGCGAATGGCTTGTTATCGTACAGATACAGCCAGCCTTTGATAATACGGTACAACATCCATATGCTGACCGCCCACAGCACCGGGATGCCGATCACGACGACCAACAGCAACGCGCCGATCGCATAACCGACGAGCCCCATCCAGAACGTGCGAATCTGCCATTCGAAGTGCGCTTCGTACGGCGTGCCGGCCACGTCGGCCCGTTTCACGTAGTTGATGATGATCGCGACCAGAATGGTGAGCCCACCGGTCAGCCAATGAACCGCATACAGCGCGTACAGCACGTGCGTGAGCGTGCGCAGGCTGCGCTCCCGCTCAGGTTCCATCGCGTGGCGGTAGACCGGCGGCGGATAGCTTCCTTGCGGCTGTTCCATGCTTGCGTCCTCACGAAGGTGCGGTTACCGCTATATAGGTGCCAGCGCGCGCGACTTCAAGCGGAAATGCCAGATTTCCGCTCCGGCTGCTCAGTCACCGTTTTCCTCACGCTCGCGGCTCTTGCGCAGCGCTTTTTCCTCGATGCCCGACAGGCCTTCGCGACGCTCGAGTTCGGCGATCACGTCGGCGGGGCTCAGATTGAAATGCGACAACATCACGAGGCAGTGGAACCACAGGTCCGCGACCTCGCCGACCAGCGCCTTCGGCACGCCGCCGTGGCGCGCGTCCTTTGCGGCCAGCACGACTTCGGTGGCTTCTTCGCCGATCTTCTTCAGAATCGCGTCGTCGCCCTTGTGGAACAGACGCGAGACGTACGAGGTGTCTGGATCGCCGCCCTTGCGGCCATCGATCACCGCCGCGAGGCGCAGCAGCGTGTCGAGCGTTGAAGCCTCGGCGGGCGACGGGTTTTGCATGGATTGCGTCATTTGTAGATGTGTTCGGGGTCTTTCAGCACGGGATCGACGGCCTGCCAGTCGCCGTCGTCCACCGAGCCTTCGAATTTCTGGAAAAAGCACGAGTGGCGGCCGGTGTGGCATGCGATGCCCGACACCTGCTCGACTTTCAGCAGCACGACGTCTTCGTCGCAATCGAGCCGCACTTCATGCACGTGCTGCACGTGGCCCGATTCCTCGCCCTTGAACCACAGGCGCTGGCGCGAACGCGAGAAATACACCGCGCGGCCGGTCTCGACGGTCTTCGCGAGGGCCTCGCGGTTCATCCACGCGAACATCAGCACGTCGTTCGTCGACGCTTCCTGCGCGATCACCGGCACGAGGCCGTTCGCGTCCCACTTGACCTTGTCGAGCCAGTTCACTGCCGAAGGATTCGTCACGTCACAACCTCACCGAAATGCCCTGGTCGGCCATGAAGCGCTTGGCCTCGCCGACCGTGTGTTCGCCATAGTGGAAGATGCTCGCGGCGAGTACCGCATCCGCGTGACCGCTTTTGATGCCGTCGGCGAGATGCTGCAGATTGCCGACGCCGCCCGAGGCGATCACCGGAACCGGCACCGCGTCCGACACCGCGCGCGTCAGCGCAAGGTCGAAGCCGCTCTTGGTGCCGTCGCGATCCATGCTGGTCAGCAGGATTTCGCCCGCGCCGAGCTCGGCCATCTTGCGCGCCCATTCGACCGCATCGAGACCGGTGGCCTTGCGCCCGCCGTGCGTGAACACTTCCCAGCGCGGCGTTTCGCCGTCGGCAGAGACGCGCTTCGCGTCGATCGCGACGACGATGCACTGCGAGCCGTATTTGTCGGTCGCGTCCTTCACGAGCTGCGGATTCGCGACCGCCGACGAATTCATGCTGATCTTGTCCGCGCCCGCGTTCAGCAGGCGCCGCACGTCTTCGACCGCGCGCACGCCGCCGCCGACCGTCAGCGGAATGAACACCTGCGAGGCGACTGCCTCGATGATCGGCAGGATCAGGTCGCGCTGATCCGAGGTCGCGGTGATGTCGAGGAACGTCAGTTCGTCGGCGCCCTGATCGTCGTAACGGCGCGCGATTTCGACCGGGTCGCCGGCGTCGCGCAGTTCGACGAAGTTGACGCCCTTGACCACGCGGCCCGCGGTGACGTCGAGACAAGGGATGATGCGTTTAGCTAGAGCCATGATCGTGCAATTCTGCCAATACCGCTGATGAGGCCGCTCGCTTGCGGGCAAGCGGCACGGTGCCGGCGCGAGCGGTTGCGTCGCGCCGCGAGTGAAGTGCTGGCCGCAGGCCGCCGAGGTTCCGGTTGCGTGATCGTGCGAAGCGCGCTACCCGGCAAGCCGTCGGTCGAGCGAGTACCGCAAGCCGAGGTGAGTGCCACGCCGGCACACGGCGCAAGCTTCCCGGCAAGCGCGGCCGACGCCGCGCTTAGGCGTCGTCCGCTTCGCGCAGCTTGTCCGCGAGCGTCTGCGCGGCCGCGAAGTCGAGGTCGCCCGAATAGATCGCGCGGCCGCAGATCACGCCTTCGATGCCCTCGCCTTCGACTTCGCACAGCGATTCGATGTCCGCTAGGTTCGACAGACCGCCGCTCGCGATCACCGGAATCTTGACCGCGCGCGCAAGGCGCACCGTCGCTTCGATGTTGATGCCCTGCAGCATGCCGTCGCGGCCGATGTCGGTGTAGATGATCGACTCGCAGCCGTAGTCCTCGAACTTGCGCGCGAGGTCGGCCACTTCGTGACCGGTCAGCTTGCTCCAGCCGTCGGTGGCGACCTTGCCGTCTTTCGCGTCGAGGCCGACGATGATGTGGCCGCCGAACGCGGTGCACGCGTCCTGCAGGAAGCCGGGGTTCTTCACCGCCGCGGTGCCGATGATTACGTACGACAAACCGTCGTCCAGATAGCGCTCGATCGTGTTCAGGTCGCGGATGCCACCGCCGAGCTGAACCGGAATTTCACCGCCCACTTCATCGATGATCGCGCGGATTGCATCGCCGTTCTTGGGCTTGCCGGCGAACGCGCCATTCAGATCGACGAGATGCAGACGACGCGCGCCGCGGTCGACCCAATGTCGGGCCATTGCCGCCGGTTCCTCGGAGAAAATCGTCGCCTGGTCCATATCGCCCTGTTTGAGGCGTACACACTGACCATCTTTCAGGTCGATGGCGGGAATCAGCAGCATAGCAATCGGGTGTTATCTGGGAGTGGATTGAAGGTCGGCGGCAGCGGCTGGCGGATCAGCCCGCCGCAATACCGTCTCGCTAGTTTAGTACAACTCTTTCGGCGCTCCAGTGGGGCGCCGGTCGGATGCGGGACCGCGGCACCGCGCGACGCACGCGCGGCAACGGGATAAAGAAAGGCGTTCACGGGTTCCAGTGCACGAAGTTGCGATACACGCGCAAACCCGCCTCGGCGCTCTTTTCGGGGTGAAACTGGGTGGCGAAAATGTTATCCCGCGCTACAGCCGAGGTAAAGGGCACGCCGTAGACCGTCTCGCCCGACGTGTGCGTCGGGTTGTCCGGCACCACGTAGTAGCTGTGCACGAAGTAGAAGAATGCGTGGTCGGCGACGCCGTCCCACAGCGGATGCGGCTGCGCCTGACGCACGCGGTTCCAGCCCATCTGCGGGACCTTGAAGCGCGAGCCGTCGTCCTGCAGGCGGCCTTCGAGCTCGAAGCGCACCACCTTGCCGGGCAACAGACCCAGCCCCGGCGTGTCGCCCTCGGCGCTCCAGTCGAACAGCATCTGCTCGCCGACGCACACGCCCATCAGCGGCTTGCTGCGCGACGCCTCGACGACCGCTTCCTGCAAACCGGACGCGCCGAGACTGCGCATGCAGTCGGGCATCGCGCCCTGGCCGGGCAGCACCACGCGGTCGGCCGCACGGATCGCTTCCGGACGATCGACGATCGCCACGTCCGCTTCCGGCGCCGCTTTGCGCAGTGCCTGGGCAACCGAGCGCAGATTGCCCATTCCGTAATCCACAATCGCTATCGAAGTTTTCATTTCAAGTTGGGCCGCTCTGTCCTCGATCCATCGATGCCGCCGCGCGGCGTCGAACGACGTGCCGGAAATGCGGTCCTGCCCGATGAGTCGCGTGAAGGTGAGTGGCCTGAAGACGTTGGGGGCGGTGAAACCCTGTGTTAAAGCCTGCTACGGCCGTTCGGTCAGAGACTGCCCTTGGTCGACGGAATCTGTCCGGCCGCACGCTCGTCGAGTTCGACGGCCATGCGCAGCGCGCGCCCGAACGCCTTGAACACCGTTTCGAGCTGGTGGTGAGCGTTGATGCCGCGCAGATTGTCGACATGCAGCGTCACGCCGGCATGGTTCACGAAGCCGCGGAAGAATTCGATCGACAGGTCGACGTCGAACGTGCCGATGCGCGCGCGCGTGAACGGCACGTGGAATTCGAGGCCCGGACGGCCGGAAAAATCGATCACGACGCGCGACAGCGCTTCGTCGAGCGGCACATAGGAATGGCCGTAGCGGCGGATGCCCTTGCGATCGCCGATCGCCTTTGCGACGGCCTGGCCGAGCGTGATACCGGTGTCCTCGACCGTGTGGTGGTCGTCGATATGCAGGTCGCCATGCGCTTCGATCTCGAGGTCGAACAGCCCGTGGCGGGCGATCTGGTCGAGCATGTGGTCCAGGAACGGCACACCGGTGGCCAGCTTCTGCTGGCCGGTGCCGTCCAGGTTGATCTTCACACGGATCTGCGTTTCGCTGGTGTTGCGAACGACTTCCGCAAGGCGCATGGCAATTCCTCGAATCTGGCTTAAAAGCGCTAGTAATGTGGAGTGGACTAATGGCGGGCTGCTCAGTGCAGCCGTTCAATGCAGCGGCTCGGTGCCGCCGCTCGATGCGGCGGATTACCGCAACACGAGTTTCAGGCCGGCTAGCAACTGGGCGTTCTCGTTCGGCGAACCGACGGTCAAACGCACGCAGTTGTCCAGCAATGGGTGCATTTTACTCACGTTTTTGATCAGAATACGCGCCGTTAGCAGGGTTTCGAACAATACCGACGCATCGGGCACCCGCACGAGCAGGAAATTGCCTGCGCTGGCGAACACTTCGGCGCCCGGCAGCGCGGCCACCGCCTGCGCGAGCTTCTCGCGTTCGTCGCGCAATTGCGCGGCCTGGGCGTCGAGCACGCCGATGTGGTCGAGCAGGAAATCGGCGGCGGCCTGCGTCAGCACGTTGGTGTTGTACGGCGGGCGCACCTTGTCGAATTCGGTGAGCCACGCGGGCTTGCCGACCAGATAACCGAGGCGGATCCCGGCGAGGCCCAGCTTCGACACCGTGCGCATCACGACGACGTTGTCGAACTGGTCGGCGCGCGGCAGCCAGCTCTTCTGCGCGAACGGCTGATACGCCTCGTCGATCACGACGAGGCTCTTGCCCGCCGCGGCGATGATGCGCTCGATTGCGGCGTCATCGAACAGCGTGCCGGTCGGGTTGTTCGGATACGCGAGATAGATCAGCGCCGGTTCGTGCTCGGCGATCGCCGCGAGCATCGCGTCGGTATCGAGCGTGAAATCGGCTTTCAGCGGCACGCCGACGAATTCGAGATGCGCCAGCTTGGCCGACATCTGATACATGACGAAGCCCGGCACCGGCGCGAGCACCTTCGCGCCCGGCTTCGCGCACGCGACCGACATAATGCTGATGATTTCATCCGAGCCATTGCCAAGCAGCACGTCGCAGCCCGCCGGCACGCCCATCACGTGACGGATGCGCTCGATCAGTTGCTCGGGACGCGGCGCCGGATACCGGTTCAGCGCGACGCCGGCCAGACGCTCGCCGAGATGGGCGGCAAGTTCCGGCGGCAGCGGGAACGGGTTTTCCATCGCGTCGAGCTTGATGAAGCCGGTGGCGTCCGGAACCGGATAGCTCGTCATTGCGAGCACGTCGCTGCGGATGATGTCTTGAAGTGTCGTCATAGCTTCGGGGCCGGGCCGGGCGAAGACTGCCATGTCGGCGTCGTCGGTGCAGGGCGTTCGGGTTGGTCTCTGTCGTCGTTATTTGACCGGGGCGGGTGCTCGATGCGTCGCTCGCGCGGCAGTCTCCGCCTTCGCCGCTTCCGTCTCAGCCGCGTTCGTTGTTGTTCTGCCGCATCCGGAATTCGGCGCTACGTGCGTGCGCTTGCAGACCTTCGCCATATGCAAGTTCGGCGGCGATCTCGCCGAGCGTCTGCGCGCCCTCCGCGCTGACCTCGATCAGGCTCGAGCGCTTGAAGAAATCATAAACGCCGAGAGGCGACGAGAACCGTGCGGTACGCGACGTCGGCAGCACGTGGTTCGGGCCCGCGCAGTAGTCGCCGAGGCTCTCGCTGGTGTAGCGGCCAAGGAAGATCGCACCCGCGTGGCGGATTTGCTGCGCCCACTGATGCGGCTCCAGCGCCGAAATTTCGAGGTGCTCCGGCGCAATGTCGTTGGCGATCGCGCAGGCCTCGGCCATGTCGCGCACCTTGATCAGCGCGCCGCGGTTTTCGAGCGACGTGCGGATTACCTCGCGGCGCGGCATCGTGGGTAGCAGTTCGTCGATCGCTTCCTGCACACGCGCGATAAACGTGTCGTCCGGGCACAGCAGGATCGACTGCGCGAGCTCGTCGTGCTCGGCCTGCGAGAACAGGTCCATCGCGACCCAGCGCGGATCGGTCGTGCCGTCGCACAGCACGAGAATTTCCGACGGCCCGGCGATCATGTCGATACCGACCGTCCCGAACACGCGACGCTTCGCCGACGCGACATACGCGTTGCCGGGGCCGCAGATCTTGTCGACCGCGGGCACGGTCTGCGTACCGTACGCGAGCGCGCCCACCGCCTGCGCGCCGCCGATCGTGAACACGCGATCGACACCGCCCAACAGTGCCGCCGCGAGCACGAGCGGATTCTTCACACCGTCCGGCGTCGGCACGACCATCACGATTTCGCGCACGCCGGCCACCCGCGCCGGAATCGCGTTCATCAGCACCGACGACGGATACGCCGCCTTGCCGCCCGGCACGTAGATGCCCGCGCGATCGAGCGGCGTGACCTTCTGGCCGAGCACGGTGCCGTCGGCTTCTGTGTACTGCCAGCTATGGCTGCCGCACTCGATCTTCTGCTTCTCGTGGTAGCCGCGCACGCGCGCCGCCGCCGCTTCCAGCGACGCACGCTGCTTCGGCTCGAGACTTTCGAGCGCCGCTTCGAGCTCCGCCATCGGCAGTTCGAGCTCGGCCACGCTTTTCGCATCGATGCGATCGAAGCGCTTCGTGTACTCGAGCACTGCGTCGTCGCCGCGCGCCTTCACGTCGTTCAGAATCTGCGCGACCGAGCGCTCGATGGCCTCGTCTTCGCTCGCCTCGAACGCGAGCACCGCATGCAGCGACTTGTTGAAGTCGCGAGCGGTGGAATCGAGTTTGCGAATCTTGGTAGACATACAGGTATCCGTTTCGGTAAGGCGCTGAGTCGCAGCGTGATCAGAGTGCCATCGTTCAGTCAGGCCGCCGGGGCGCCGGTTTTCGACGACGCATTGGCAAACGCGTCGAGAATCGGCCGCAACGCGGCGCGTTTCAACTTCAGCGCCGCCTGGTTCACCACGAGGCGCGACGAAATCTGCATGATCTCCTCCACCTCGACGAGATTGTTCGCGCGCAGCGTATTGCCCGAGCTGACCAGGTCGACGATCGCGTCGGCGAGGCCGACCAGCGGCGCCAGTTCCATTGAACCGTACAACTTGATCAGATCGACGTGAACGCCCTTGGCGGCAAAATGCTCACGTGCGGTTTCAACGTACTTGGTCGCGACACGCAGACGCGCGCCCTGGCGCACCGCGTTCGCATAATCGAAACCCGCCGCGACCGCGACCGACATCCGGCAACGCGCGATGTCCAGGTCGACCGGCTGATACAGACCGCTACCGCCATGCTCGAGCAGCACGTCCTTGCCGGCCACGCCGAAGTCGGCCGCGCCGTACTCGACGTAGGTCGGCACGTCGGTCGCGCGCACGATGATCACGCGCAGGTTCGGGTCGGTGGTCGGCAGGATCAGCTTGCGCGAACTCTCGGGATCTTCGGCGACTTCGATGCCGGCCGCCGCGAGCAGCGGCAGCGTTTCCTCGAAGATACGCCCTTTCGACAACGCGAGCGTGAGCGGCGCGCTCACCGCCGGCGACGACGACGTTTGCGGCATCGAACTCATGCCTGGCTCCCGGATACGCGGCGCACCTTCGCACCGATCGCGTTGAGCTTCGCTTCCATGCGGTCGTAGCCGCGATCGAGGTGATAGATACGGTCGATCAGCGTCTCGCCCTCGGCACGCAGCGCGGCGATCACGAGACTCGCGGACGCGCGCAGATCGGTGGCCATCACCTTCGCGCCGGACAGTTTCTCGACACCGGTCACGAGCGCGGTGTTGCCGTCGATCGTGATGCTCGCACCGAGGCGGTTCAGCTCCTGCACGTGCATGAAGCGATTTTCGAAGATCGTCTCGACGACCTGCGACGTACCGTCGGCGATCGTGTTGAGCGCCATGAACTGCGCCTGCATGTCGGTCGGGAACGCCGGGTATTCGGAGGTGCGGAACGTGACCGCGCTCGGGCGCTTGTCCATGCGCACGCGCATCCAGTCGCCGCCTTCCTCGACCGTCACGCCCGCTTCGCGCAGCTTTTCGGTGACGGCTTCGAGCAGCAGCGGACGCATCTTGCGCAGCGTGACGTCGCCTCCTGCCGCCGCGACCGCGCACAGGAAGGTGCCCGCTTCGATGCGGTCCGGAATGACCGTGTGCTTCGCACCGTGCAGCTTGTCGACGCCCTGGATCACGAGGCGATCCGTGCCGATGCCTTCGATCTTCGCGCCCATCGCGACGAGCAGATGCGCGAGGTCGACCACTTCGGGTTCACGCGCGGCGTTCTCGATGATGGTTTCGCCTTCCGCGAGCACCGCCGCCATCAACAGGTTCTCGGTACCGGTCACGGTGATCATGTCGGTGACGATGCGCGCGCCCTTCAGACGCTTCGCACGCGCTTCGATGAAGCCGTGCTCGATCGTGATCTCGGCGCCCATCGCCTGCAAACCCTTGATGTGCTGATCGACCGGACGCGCGCCGATCGCGCAGCCCCCGGGCAGCGACACGCGCGCATGACCGAAGCGCGCGACGAGCGGACCGAGCACGAGGATCGACGCGCGCATCGTCTTCACCATCTCGTACGGCGCGACGAGGTTGTCGACCTTCGACGCGTCGAGCGCGACGCGCCCTTCACCTGCCTCGATACGCACGCCCATCTGGCCGAGCAGCTTGAGCATCGTGCGCACGTCCTGCAGATCGGGCACGTTCTCCAGATGCACCGGATCGGCGGTCAACAGACCCGCGCACAGGATCGGCAATGCCGCGTTCTTCGCACCCGAGACGACAACTTCACCGGAGAGCGGGTAGCCACCTTCAATGATGAGTTTATCCATGCCTGTCGGTTCCTGATCGGCCCGGTTCGCGCCCGGACCTGCTTTGTCTGTGTTCGGCGCGCCGCTAGCTGCGTCGCGCCCTTCGTGAGTAACTCGCACTAAATTTCCAGATTACGCGTTCTGCCATTCGGCGGGCGTCAGCGTCTTCATGCTGAGCGCGTGGATTTCTTCGCGCATGCGCTCGCCGAGCGCCGCATACACGAGTTGGTGACGTTGGATCAGGCGCTTGCCTTCGAAGCTCGGCGAGACGATCGTCGCAAAGAAATGCTGACCGTCGCCTTCGACTTCGAGATGCTCGCACGCGAGTCCAGCTGCAATGTACTGTTTGACCTGTTCGGGAGTCGGCAACATGAGAGAAGCTCCTCGTCAGTGGCGCAGCTTGTAGCCGGTGGCGAGCATGCGCATCGCCACGACAGCCAGCACCACGAAGAAACCGGCGACGATCGCGAGGCTCACCAGCGGGTCGATATCCGACACGCCGAAAAAGCCATAGCGAAAGCCGTCGATCATGTAGAAAAACGGATTGAGCCGCGATACTTCGCGCCACCCGGGCGGCAGCGTGTGCGTCGAGTAGAACACGCCCGACAGAAAAGTGAGCGGCATGATCAGAAAGTTCTGGAACGCGGCGAGCTGGTCGAACTTCTCGGCCCAGATGCCGGCAATCAGCCCCAGCGTGCCGAGAATCGCCGCGCCGAACATCGCGAACACGATGATGTAGAGCGGCGCGGTGAACGCGAGCGGCACGAACCAGATTGTCACGATGAACACACCGAAACCGACGCACAGCCCGCGCGCCACGGCCGCGAGCACGTAGGCCGCGAACATCTCGTAGTGCGACAGCGGCGGCAGCAGCACGAACACGAGGTTGCCGGTGATCTTCGATTGGATCAGCGAGGAAGAACTGTTCGCGAACGCGTTCTGCAGCACGCTCATCATCACAAGACCCGGAATCAGGAAGCTCGTGTATTCGACGCCCGGATAGACCTCGACGTGGCCGCGCAGCGCGTGGCCGAAGATGGTCAGATAAAGGAGCGCGGTGATGACCGGCGCGAGCACGGTCTGGAACGATACCTTCCAGAAACGCAGCAGTTCTTTGTAAAACAGCGTGCCAAATCCACTGTAGCCGCTCATGCGAGCCCCTCGATCACTTCTGGACCGTTCATCACCTGAACGAATACGTCTTCGAGGTCGGCCTTGCGGACCTCGATTTCTTCGAATGTACAACCGGCCGCGCGGCATTGCGCGAGGATGCGCTCGACGTCGTCGTAGCTCGTCAGCCGCAGCAGGTGCTGGCGGCCATTGCCGTTGCCCGCGCCGCTTTCCGCCTCGAGCGGACGAAGATCGGCAGGCAGCACGCCGTGCGCGAAGCGCACGAACAGCTGCATGCCGGCGAAGCGCTGCAGCAGCGTGCTGGTGCGATCGAGCGCAACGACCTCGCCTCGGCGCAGCATCGCGATGCGGTCGCACAGCGATTCGGCTTCTTCCAGGTAGTGCGTGGTCAGCACGATCGTATGGCCTTCGCGATTCAGGCGCGAGATGAACTTCCACAGCGTCTGGCGCAGTTCGACGTCGACGCCCGCGGTCGGCTCGTCGAGCACGATCACCGGCGGACGGTGCACGAGCGCCTGCGCGACCAGCACGCGGCGCTTCATGCCGCCCGACAGCGCGCGCATGTTGGCATCGGCTTTTTCGGTGAGATCGAGATTGGCCATGATCTCGTCGATCCACGCGTCGTTGTTGCGCAGACCGTAGTAGCCCGACTGGATGCGCAAGGTTTCGCGCACCGTGAAGAACGGATCGAACACGAGCTCCTGCGGCACCACGCCGAGCGCGCGGCGCGCATTGCGGAAATCGTCGACGACGTCGTGACCGCGCACCGCGATGCTGCCTTCGTCGGCGCGCGCGAGACCCGCGAGTATGCTGATGAGCGTCGTCTTGCCCGCGCCGTTCGGACCAAGCAGTCCGAAGAACTCGCCTTCTTCGACCGTGAGGCTGACGCCCTTGAGCGCCTGCAAGTCCTTGTAGCGCTTCTTGACGTTACGAATTTCTATGGCTGACATGACTATGGGCCGCGCGCGTCGCGGCGCCTGAAGTAGCCCCGATGGAGCTTGGGGACGTGCAAATGCTGGAAGAAACGGAACCGGGGCCGATTAGGGGGCCAGTTCAACGCCCCAAAAAAACGTTTGATTATAGGGCAAAAACTGACACCCCCGGCCTGGCCGGAAGGGGGGAGACAACGCTAGAGGAGCGTCAATGTCGCGCTGACGCAACCATGCTGGAGGCGACAGGAGAGAGAAGCGTATCGACGCCGTAGGCCTGCGCGAGACTGGCGAGACCGGCCGGCAGATTGATGATTTCGAACTTGTCGCCGCGCGCCGCCGCGGCCCGCACCCACGCGAGCAGGACCGCGAGCGCCGACGAATCGAATTGCGTGAGCGGCGCGCAATCGACGCCGCGCGCGCCCGCCGCAATACGTTGCAGACCCGCCGCGAGCGCGGCCTTCGCGCTCTCGTGGGTCAGCGTCGCGCCGCTGTCGAAGCGGTTCGCGACCTGGTTCAGCACGTCGCTCACGACTGCTTGCCCGCGGCGAGTTGCTGATTGCGCTGCGTGAGGAACTGGATCAGTCCGTCCACGCCCTTCTGCTGGATCTGCTCGTTGAACTGCTGCTGATACGCCTGGATCAGCCACGCGCCGAGCACGTTGAGGTCATACACGCGCCAGCCTTGCGCCGTCTTGTACAGGCGATAGTCGAGTTCGATCGGCTGGCCATTGTTCATCACGACCGAGCGCACCACCGTGTCGGTGTCGTCCGGGTTCATGCGGAACGGCTTGAACTGGATCTGCTGGTCGCGCACCTGCGCGAGCGCGCCCGAGTACGTGCGGATCAGCAGCATCTTGAACTGCTCGACCACCTGGTTCTGCTGCTCGGGCGTCGCGGTGCGCCAGTTGCGGCCCATCGCGAGCTGGGTGGTGCGGCGGAAGTCCGTGTACGGCAGGATCTTTTCGTTGACGAGCGCCGTGATGTGGGTGATGTCGCCCTGCTGGATCGACTTGTCGCCGCGAATCGCGTCCATCACCTGCTGGGTGACGGTTTTGATCAGCGCCTCGGGGGAGTTGGTGTCGACGGTTTGCGCCGATGCGCCCGCGCTGACGAATGAAAACAACACGGCAAACAACGGAATCAGGAAGAATTTTTTCATATCGAGCTTTGCCTCAAAAATAGTGCAACGGTGTGAGCGACCTTATCACGCGAGTTTGACGGCAATCCATGCGCAAACTGCGAGAGTCGTATCGATCTGTTACGGCTGCACGTTCAATGCAATCTGAACGACGGGAAGTTGAAGCGCGTGGGCGGCACCAGCTGACCGGCCGGAATCTGCGTTTCAGGGCCGCCTTTCAGGTCGAGCGGCGGGGTTTCGGTGCCCGACGCGGCCTCCGGCGCCGACGCACCTTGCGGTGCCGACGCGCCCTGCGGTGCCGATGCGCCTTGCGGTGTTGCCACGGCCGCGCCGGATGCGGGAGCCGCCTTTGCCGCAGCACCCTGCGTGCCCGCTGCGGCGCCCGCCGCGCCGGTTGCAGCGCCTGCCGGCGCACCTGCCGCCCCCGCGGCCGCGCCCGTCTCGCCTTCGTCGTACTTCGGCAGCGGCGCTTCCTCCTCATAGCTCGGCAGGTCCTGCGGACGCCGGCGGTTATCCGACAGCAGATACTGGCGGCGCTGCAGATACGCATTGCGCACGAACGAGTATTTGTCGAGCGCCGCGCCTTCCAGCAGGTTGCTCGCGCCGAGCAGGTTCGCGCGCGTATTGACGATGTTCAAGCCCCACAAGCCCCAGCTCAGGCCCGGCGGATCGATGTAGCTGATCGGGTTCACGTAGTAGTTGCCGAGCGAGCCGAACGCGTCGCGCACCGTGCTCGGCCCGAACAGCGGCAGCACGAGGTAAGGGCCCGCCGGCACGCCGTAGTGGCCGAGCGTCAGGCCGAGGTCGTTGTCGTGCTTGGGCAGCTTCGCGAGCGTCGCGACGTCGAACAGGCCGCCGACGCCGAACAACGTGTTGATCACGATCCGCATGATGTCCGACACGCCGTCCGCGATCCGCAACTGCAGCAGATTGTTCGCCGCGATATAGATGTCGCCGATGTTCGAGAAGAAGTTCGTCACGCTGTCGCGCACCGGCTGCGGCGTGACAAACACGTAGCCCTGCGCGACCGGCTTGATCGCGTACTGGTCGACCTTGTCGTTGATGGTGAAGATCGTGCGGTTCAGCCCTTCGAACGGGTCGCCCTTGGTCGGCGTCTGCACGGTCGTGCAACCGGCGAGCAGCGCAGCCGCCACGGCGACCTTGCCGAACTGTAGGACGCGCGCGCCGCTGCGCGGGGTCTGCAGTTTCGTCTGCATCGTTGTTCTCCTTATTGGCCTGACTGGCCGGCAGCGCCGGAGGCCGGCGCGCCCGGCGCCGGTGCGGGGGCGGATGCAGCGGGCTTCGCCGCGCCGGAATCCGCGGCCTTGCTATACAGGAACTGGCCGATCAGGTTTTCCAGCACGATCGCCGATTGCGTCATCGCGATGGTATCGCCCGCCTTAAGCATTTCCGAGTCGCCGCCCGGCTCGAGCCCGATGTATTGTTCGCCGAGCAGACCCGAGGTCAGGATCTTCGCCGAAGTGTCTCTCGGAAACTCGAATTGCTTGTCGATATCGATCGTGACGAGCGCCTGGTAGGTGTTGCTATCGAAGCCTATCGACGCGACCCGGCCGACCGTCACGCCGGCGCTCTTTACAGGCGCGCGCGGCTTCAGCCCGCCGATGTTGTCGAACTTGAGCTTGACCGGGTAGGTTGCCTGGAACGACAGCGAGCTCATATTGCCGGCCTTCAGCGCAAGAAACAGCAACGCCACGAAACCCAGCACCACGAACAGGCCGACCCAGAAGTCGAGAACATTCTTTTTCATCGTCATCCCAAAGTGAATCCGCCGCGCCGCCGCCGCTTCCTGCCGTGCGCGGCGCATCGTACGCCGCCGGCAGCCGGCACGCTGCGCGGCCTTAGCTGAACATCAGTGCGGTCAACAGGAAGTCGAGCCCGAGCACCGCGAGCGACGCGTACACGACCGTGCGGGTCGTCGCGCGCGACACGCCTTCCGGCGTCGGCTTTGCCTCGTAGCCCTGAAACAGCGCGACGAAGGTCACCGCGAGACCGAACACCACGCTCTTGACGACCCCGGCGCCGACATCGCGCCACACGTCGACGCCACTTTGCATCTGCGACCAGAACGCGCCGGCATCGACGCCGATCAGCAGCACGCCCACCACGTAACCGCCCAGCACGCCGACCGCGCTGAAGATCGCCGCGAGGATCGGCATCGAGATGATGCCCGCCCACAGGCGCGGCGCGATCACGACTTTGACCGGATCGACGGCCATCATTTCCATCGCGGTGAGCTGCTCGCCGGCCTTCATCAGGCCAATTTCGGCGGTCAGCGACGTGCCCGCGCGCCCGGCGAACAGCAGCGCGGTCACGACCGGCCCGAGCTCGCGCACCAGCGACAGCGCGACGAGCAACCCGAGCGCTTGCTCGGAGCCATAACGGTTCAGCGTGTAATAGCCCTGCAGCCCGAGCACGAAGCCGACGAACAGCCCCGACACCGCGATGATCACGAGCGAATAATTACCGACGAAGTGGATCTGCTTCGTGACAAGACGCGGACGGCGCAGCAGCGGGAAAATTTCGAGCACGAGCCGCAGGAAGAAGCGCGTCGCGTAGCCGGCGGTGCCGAGCCCGGTGAGGACCGAGCGACCGATCGTACCGATCATGACTGGCCTCCGCCGATGCCGAAGTCCGCCGCGAGCGGCGTCTGAGCCGGATAGTGGAATCTGAACGGGCCGTCCGGCGCGCCGTCGATGAACTGCCGCACGGTCGGGTCGGTCGACGCGCGCAGCTCGTCCGGCGTGCCTTCGGCGAGCACCCCGCCGCTGGACAGGAAGTACACGTAATCGGCGATCGCGAACGATTCCGGCACATCGTGCGTGACGAGAATCGACGTCGCGCCGAGCGCCTGGTTCAGCGTGCGGATCAGATTTGCGGTGATGCCGAGCGAGATCGGGTCGAGGCCGGCGAACGGTTCGTCGTACATCATCAGTTCGGGATCGAGTGCGATCGCGCGCGCGAGCGCCACGCGCCGCGCCATGCCGCCCGAAATTTCCGACGGCAGCAAATCGCGGGCGCCGCGCAGGCCGACCGCGTTGAGCTTCATCAGCACGAGGTCGCGCAGCAGTTCTTCGGGGAGATCGGTGTGCTCGCGTAGCGAAAAGGCGACGTTCTCGAACACCGACATGTCGGTGAACAGCGCGCCGAACTGGAACAGCATGCCCATCTTGCGGCGCAGCGCGTAAAGGCCTTCGCGCGTCTGCCCGCCGATGTCCTGGCCATGGAACAGCACCTGGCCGCGTTGCGCGCGCACGAGGCCGCCGATCAACCGCAGCACCGTGGTCTTGCCGCAACCCGAGCCGCCCATGACCGCGACGACCTGACCGCGGCGAAAGCGCAGATTCAGATTCGACAGGACGAGCCGGTCGCCGTAGCCGAAGTCGACGTCGCGCAGCTCGAGTATGGTCTCGGGGGAGGAAGGCACCAAACTGACAATCCTTTTACACGGAAGGCCGAATTATAGGGCCATCATGCAAAAGCTGCGTTGAGGTGCCCCGTTCCTTGACTATGCCTGACGATTATTGCGTAAACGTGTGTTGCAGCGCAGAAACGGCGGCGGCCGGGTCGGCGGCTTCGGTGACCGCGCGCACCACCGCCGCGCAGCCGACGCCGGTCGCGAGCACCTCCGGCAGCACCTGCAGATCGATCCCGCCGATCGCGACGAGCGGCACCACACCGTCGAGCAGCCGCACATAGCATGCGAGGCGCCGCAAGCCCTGCGGCGCGGTCGGCATGATCTTGGTCGTGGTCGGGAACACCGCGCCCAATGCAATGTAACTCGGACGAAAATGCAGCGCCTTCAGCATCTCGTAGAAGCCGTGCGTGGACAGGCCCAGACGGATGCCCGCGTCGGCCAGCGCGGACAGATCCGCAGTATGAACGTCTTCCTGGCCGAGGTGCACGCCGTACGCGCCCGCCTCGAGCGCCGCCTGCCAGTGATCGTTGATGAACACCTGCGCGTCGTGCGCGCGGCCGGCCGCCACACAGCGGGCGATCTCGCGCTTCAGTTCGTCGGCGGGCTCGGCCGACTTGCGGCGCAACTGCACCGTCTTCACGCCGAACCCCACCACCCGCTCGACCCAGTCCGCGGTCGGCAGCACTGGATACAGGCCGAGCTTTTCCGGGCAGCGCGGGAACGCCCTGGCGGGTGCCGGCGGCAGCTCGGTAAGGCGCGGAAAGCGGCCGAGGTCGGACGGGAAAGCGTCGTCGGCGCGGGTCTCGTCGCCGTCGCGCCACGCGAGCGCGAGCACCAGCGCGTCGTGCGGATCGAAACCGCAGTCGAGGAACGCGGCCAGCGCGGGAATCCAGTCTTCCGCCAGATGGCCTTCGAGGCCGTATTTCTCACCGCCTAGATGCAGCGTCGCGCGGTTTTCCGCAGCGACGATCACGCCCGCGCCCCGCGTCAGCCAGCGCGCGACCTGCTCGCCGTGCTGCTGCGCGTCGGCGACCACGATCAGGTCGCCACCGTTCGGTTCGTCCGGCGCGGTGAGGCAGATGCGCCACGGCGCGTGGGTCGGCGGCCAGTCGCCAAGCCGCGCGCGGATGCGCTCGGCGGCTTCGATGAGTTCGTCGGCCGTCGGCCAGAACAGATCGCGGTCCTTCAGCGTCAACGACTGCGTCATACCGCACCTCCATCCTGATGCCAGAACGGCATGCCGACCACCGGCGTGCTCGCGTGCGCACTCTCGCGCTCGGCCATCGGGCCCGCGAGATACGCCTGCCGGCCCGCCTCGACGCCCAGCGCGAACGCGCGCGCCATCGCGTCGGGGTGCGTCGCCTGCGACACCGCCGTATTCAGCAGCACGCCGTCGAAGCCCCACTCCATCACCTGGGCCGCATGCGATGGCACGCCGAGCCCGGCATCGACGATCAGCGGCACGTCCGGCAACCGCTCGCGCAATACGCGCAGCCCGTACGGATTGACCACGCCCTTGCCGGTGCCGATCGGCGCGCCCCACGGCATCAGCGCCTCGCAGCCGGCGTCGAGCAGACGGCGGCCGATCACCAGATCTTCGGTGCAGTACGGCAGCACCTTGAAGCCATCCTTGACGAGCCGCGCGGCGGCCTCGATCAGCCCGACCGGGTCGGGCTGCAACGTGTAGTCGTCGCCGATCAGTTCGAGCTTGATCCACTCGGTCTC
Source organism: Paraburkholderia sp. BR13444 (assembly GCF_040948755.1). Taxonomy (NCBI): domain Bacteria; kingdom Pseudomonadati; phylum Pseudomonadota; class Betaproteobacteria; order Burkholderiales; family Burkholderiaceae; genus Paraburkholderia; species Paraburkholderia sp. BR13444. The sequence goes on from NZ_JBFPKM010000015.1 coordinate 80,219, forward strand.
GAAGATTTCGCGCGCCATGTGCGCGGTCGTCACCGCTTCACCGACGCTCAGGCAGCCCGCCGTATTCGGCAGCAGCGGCACGCCGTGGCGCTTGAGCAGATCGAAGAAGCCGGCTTCCGCGTTGCCCTCGTTCATCTGACGGCGCAGCGCGACGGTGACCATGCCGGGGCGCGCGGCGTCGATCGAATCGGACAGCGATTGCAGCGACGGGTAGCGCGACGTGCCGAGCAGCACGCGGCTTGCGAAAGTTTGACCGTATAGGGTCAGCGCGTCGGCGCTCTCGTGAGAAGTCATTTGCATCATCCTGGTTTGCCGTCGCGGCTAGAACCGACCGCGTGACGGCAATGGGTTTTCGGCGACGGTTGTTGCGTTCGGTAAGCAGCAGGCCGGCGCGAGCGCGCTCAGCCGCCCGCGACCGGCTGCACGACGTCGAGCCGATCGCCCGTTTGCAGCGCGCGCGCCGCATGCTGCGCACGCGCGACGAAATCGCCGTTGAGCGCGACCGCGAACGGCGGACGCGCGCCAAAGGCGGCAAGCGCATCGGCGACAGTCGCGCCCTCGGGCAGCGACAACGGCTTCTGATTGATATGAATGTCCATGGTGTTCGAATACGATTCAATCGATGGCGCAAGCGGCATCGCGTGCGGCACGTTTGCCGCTACGCTCAGGCCGGCTCACGCGCGAAGTGCTGTTGGAACAGCTCGCTCCAGCGTGCGTCGCGCCGCCAGCCGGCGAATGCGTCGGCGTCCCGGACGCGGCCGTCGAGCAGCGCGCTCGCGAAGCGTACGGCTTCGTCGGCGACTTCCGGCGCGATCATAAAGCCGTGCCGATACAGGCCGTTCACGCGCAACGTGCGCGCGCCGTCCCACAGCAGCGCGGGACGGTGATCGGGCAAGGTCGGCCGGCACTGCGAATTCAGCTCGAGGATGCGCGCCTCGCCGAAGCCCGGATGCACCGAGAACGCCGCGCTCAGCAACTCGAGTGCCGAACGCACGCTGACGGGCGACATGTCCTCGCCCTCCACCTCGGTCGCGCCGATCACGTAGAGGCCGTTCTGCTTCGGCGCGATATACAGCGGGTAGCGCGGATGCAGCAGCCGCACCGGGCGAGTCAGCTGCAGGTGAGGTGCATGCACGCGCGCAACTTCACCGCGGATGCCGCGCAGCGTCGGCAGCACAGGCTTTGCGCCGAGCCCGCGGCAATCGATCGTGATACCGGCGTCGGGCAGCGACGCGTCGTCGATCGGCGTGTTCCAGTGCGTGTCGACGCCGCGCTCGGCAAGCCCCGCGGCGAGCGCGGACAGCACCTGGCGGTTGTCGAGCTGGCCCTCGCGCGGCAGTAGCCAGCCCTGATTGAAGCGGCCGGCCAACGCGGGTTCGGCGGCGCCGAGCTGCGCGCCCGAAAGCGCGACGAAGCCGCCCTCGAGCAACTCGGCCGGCGCGTTCGCGCGCACGCGGCGCTCGAACAGCGGCGCCTCCGTGCGATCCGCGTGATGCCAGACGACGAGCGTGCCGTTGCGCTGGAAAAACACCGGCTCCGGCAGTTCGGCGAGCACGCGCGGCCAGCTTTCGAGCGAACTCGCACCGAGCCGTGTGATCAGCAGCTCGGCGCTGGCGGCTTCTGCCAGCGGCGCGAGCATCGCCGCGGCGACCCACGCGGCAGCCTGCGAGCCGGTGGCATCGCCGCGCTCATAGAGCGCCACGCGATGTCCGTCGCCCGCGAGGTGCCACGCGACCAGCCGGCCGCACAAACCGCCGCCGAGCACGGCGAAATCAGGTCGAGCGGAATGGCTCATCGCACCCGCTCCGTTTGACAGCGGCGGGCGAAACCAAAGCGGCACGGCACGCCGGAGCCGGCGTGACGAAGAGAAAGATGCATGTCTGAAGAATAGGCGGTCATCGAGTCCTTTCCGTACGGCCAAAAACGCACGTACCCAGGACGAAACCGGCGGGTGAAGCCGGCCGGTCACGGCGTGTGCATGTGAGCTGCGCTCGCCGCCCGGCGGGGAATGGAAGACGGTTGCTTCCGGAAACTTCCCGCGCCGGTATTACCCGGATCGGGTGCAAAGGGTCTCTCTCAGCCTCGCCGCCCCGGCATGAAAATCATGCCGCCTGTGGGCGAAGCACCCCTGTTTCGTCGCAGGTCATTAGACCATAAAAGGCGCGGCGCCCGCAAACCAGCGGTCCACCGTCGCTGCCGCGATTTTGATCTGGCACCGTCTAGCGAGATGCCGATGCGAAGCGGCCCGGCGCTCTGGCACAATGCGGTGACCGGTGCCGAAAAAACGCGGCGCGCGCGGCACTCGTGGCCGCATGCGTGGCGGCGGCATCCCGGCGGACGCCGGCCCCGAAAAATTAATTTTCGCTTAAGGGCGTCACGCCAGAATCGGGCGCCCGTCCGGACTCGCGTTCATCGAGCGCGAGGGCGCGATGCCCGGCCAGGTATCGCAGACCCGCCTCAGCCACGGCCTCGCAAAGGGCCGGCTGTCAGCGGGATCGCCCGACATGGGTCAACCAGATCGGACCCGTACGCCGCCGGAATGCACTTCGGGTCAGCACTTCATCAGGACGCTCATGACACCACATACTTCCGCCAGCCCCGCGCTGCCGTCCGACGAAAAGGTCTCCGCCTGGAGCCTGATCAAGCCTTACTGGGTTTCCGAGGAACGAGGCATCGCATGGGGGCTGCTCATTACGATCATCGTGATGAACCTGCTCGTCGTCTGGATCAACGTGCGCCTGAATAGCTGGAGCAGGGACTTCTACAACGCGCTGCAGGAAAAGAACGTCCACGACTTCCCGCATCTGCTGATGATTTTTACCGGACTCGCGTTCGGCTTCATCATCCTCGCCGTGTATGGACGCTATCTGCGTCAGATGCTCGGCTTCCGCTGGCGCCAGTGGCTGACCACCCGCTACCTGAACGAGTGGCTCAACGACAGCGCGTTCTACCGCATCGAGCGCGACCGTCTCGCCGACAACCCCGACCAGCGGATCAGCGACGACCTGCAGTCGTTCGCGACCACCACGCTGTCGCTGACGCTCGATCTGCTATCGACCGTCGTCACGCTGGTGTCGTTCATCACGATCCTGTGGACGCTCGCGGGCGCGCTGAGTATTTCGCTCGGCGGCATGCCGCTGCATATCCCCGGCTATATGGTTTGGGCCGCCGCGCTGTACGCGGTGGTCGGTTCGCTCGTTATGCAGAAGGTCGGCCATCCGCTCGTGTCGATCAACTATCAGGCGCAGAAAGTCGAGGCGGATTTCCGTTTCGGTCTGATCCGCCTGCGTGAGAACGCCGAGCAGATCGCGTTCTACAACGGCATGGAAACCGAGAAGACGAACGCGCGCACGTTGTTCGGCCGCATCCGCGACAACTGGTGGCAGGTGATGAAGTACACGAAGCGCCTGACCTTCGTGCTGAGCTTCTACGGCCAGATCGCGATCATTTTCCCGATCGTCGTCGCCGCGCCGCGCTACTTCGCGGGCGCGTTCACGTTCGGCGTGCTGATGCAGATTTCGAGCGCGTTCGGCACCGTCAGCGATTCGTTCTCGTGGTTCATCAACAGTTATACGAGCCTCGTCGAATGGCGCGCGACCGTGAACCGGTTGCGCGAATTCAAGCGCGTCGTGCATTCGCCGCGTCTGAAGGAATCGGTGTCGCCGGCCACGGAACACGGTGGCATCAATCTGCATTTCGTCGACAGCAACTCGCTTTCCACCGACAGCCTCACGCTCGCGCTGCCCAATGGCAACCCGCTGTCGCGCATCCGCGATATCGCGATCCGGCCGGGCTCGCGCTGGCTCGTGCGCGGTCCGTCGGGCGCCGGCAAGAGCACGCTGATGCGCGCGCTCGCGGGCCTGTGGCCGTTCGGAGACGGCTCGATCGACGCGCCGGTCAACGCGCGCATGATGTTCATTCCACAGGTCAGCTACATGCCGATCGGCACGCTGAAGGCGGCGCTCGCGTATCCGTCGGCGGCGGACACCTATGGCGACGACGAATGCCGCGACGCGCTCATCACCTGCCATCTGTCGGAATACGCGGACCGTCTGCAGGAAACGGGGCACTGGACCCGCGTGCTGTCGCCGGGTGAGCAGCAGCGCTTCGCCGCCGCGCGCGTGCTGCTGCACAAGCCGGACTACCTGTTCCTCGACGAAGCGACCAGCGCGCTCGACGCGGAAAACGAGGCGCGGCTCTATCGACTGTTCACCGAGAGGCTGCCGAAGGCGGCGATCGTCAGCGTCGCGCATCGCGAATCGCTTGCTGCGTTCCATGACGAAACGCTCGACGTCGAGCGTTCGGCCGAAGCGATAGCGGCGTGAGCGACGCGCACAGCGCTCACTTCAATTAAGCGCACGACGCCGCCCCCGCGCGTCGTGCGCAACATCCGGAAAGACACGAGAAGAGTTCGGAAGCATTTACGAAGCGCGCAAGCTGTTCCGCGCTTTGAAAATGCCCGCGAGCAGCGACGATAGTCGTACGGGCCGCGCCATGCGTCGGCCTTCGTTGACGTCAGTCACGACTTTGATCGCAACCGCTCTCCGGACTTCTCGCCCATGTCATTCGCTCGCCGTGTTTCACCTCTGTTCCCGACCTTGCTCCCGCGCCTCGCGCTCGCCTGCGGCGCGGCGCTGCTCTTCACGAACGCCGTCGACGCCGCGCAAACCGCCGAGCCGAACCAGCCTGCGGATATCTGCGCGGCGCTCACGCACATCGTCGATGCGAGCGATTTCCGGCAACTGCCGAACGAGACCGCCGCGCAACTGCCGGGCGTCTCCCATTCCGACGATTGCCGCGCTACCGCGCACGCGTACGACTGCCACTGGCGCGCGCACTGGCAAGCCGACGGCGTCATCAACGATCCGCTCGAAGAACTCGGCGCCGACATCGCCGCCTGCTTTCCGCGCGTCGTGCACGACGTCAACACCCCGGTGCGCCAGCATTTCGTCGTGACCACCGACGCGCGCCGCCTGAACGTCACCGCGAGCGTGCAAGGCCAGAACGAACTGCGACTGCGCGTGACGCGCTGAGCGCGCGGCCGTCGCTCCTTTCGATGACCCAGCGAATCTCGTGACCGGGATCGGGCGCTGCCTCATGACCTCGCCGCCAACCGTGCGCGCGCCAGCCGCAACCAAGCCTTCGCGCCTGGGTCCGATCGCCTCGCTGATATCCCGGCGTCGCTGCGCCCTCGCCGCCTTCGCCGCGACGCTGACGCTCACGCTCGACGGCTGCGCATGGACGCTGATCCAGGCCGCCGACGCCACCGGTTCCGTGATCCAGGCCGGCTACGCGATCGCGTCGAACTACTCGTCGCCGACCTTCGTCAACGGCCGGCCCGCCGATGTGCAGCACGTGTGCATCGAAGTGAATCCGACGGTGTCGGTCGGCGATTTCGTGCCGGCGCTGCAGCTCGCGCTCGAGCGGCGCGGCATTCGTTCGGACGTCTACAATCCGGGGACCTCGCCGGCCGGCTGCGAAGCGCGGCTCGTCTACAACGCCGCGATCGACTATGGGCGCCGCTCGTTCAGCGACGAATCCATCCAGTACCTGTCGATCATCGATCTGACACTGATCCAGAGCGGCCGCATTCTGGTCACCGCGCGCTATCAGACCGGCGGCCTGAACACCGACCGCTTCTCGTCGGCCTCGGTGAAGCTCGGCGGGTTGATCGAGCGGATGGTCGTCGATCGGACCGATTTCGCGCGCCAGGAGCATCAACAGCAGACCCTGCAAACCTCGCAGGCCTTCCCGCCGACCCGCTGAAGACCCGCGGCTGTGCGTTCGCTTGCAGCGCCTTACACGGGAAAGGATTGGAAAGCGGTATGCGCTTTGCGCGGCCCGTGCGCATCACTAAGATGACCTGAATGAACCAGACCATCCTGATCGTCGATGACGATCCCGTCGTACGCGAGCTCGTCAGCGAATATCTGCACGGGCGCGGCTTCAACGTCTCCACGCTCGAAAATGGCTTGGCGTTGCAGCGCAGATTGCAGCAGGAGCGTCCCGCGCTCGTCGTGCTCGACATCATGATGCCGGAGCTCGATGGCATCAGCGCGCTGCGCGCGTTGCGCGTCGCCGGCGATGACATTCCCGTGATTCTGCTGACCGCGCGCGCCGATCCGATCGATCGCGTGATCGGCCTCGAACTCGGCGCCGACGATTATCTCGGCAAGCCGTTCGAACCGAGCGAGCTGGTCGCGCGGATTCGCACGGTGTTGCGGCGTCGCGGCTCGATCGCGCCGGGCGCGCCCGAGCAACGCGCGCCCTATCATTTCGGCCGCTTCGAAGTGAACTTCCCCGCGCGCGAACTGCGCCGCGACGGCGAACGCATCACGCTGCGTTCGAGCGAATTCGCGATGCTGAAGGTGTTCGTCACGCACGCGATGACCGTGCTCACACGTGCGCAGTTGCTCGAGAAACTGCACGGCAATAGCGAAGCGCACCGCAATCGCAGTCTCGACGTATCGATCTGGCGCTTGCGTCGGCTGATCGAAGTGGACCCATCGGAACCGCGCTACGTGCAGACGGTGTGGGGACGCGGCTATGTGTTCGTGCCGGATGGCGAGTTCGGCGCGGCCGAACGCGGGCTCGCGCCGCCGCTCGGCTAGCGGCGCGAGTCGATCTGATCCGAGCCAGTCGATGCGATCTGCGCGTCGCGCACAACGCGCAGCGCGCAGCGCGCTGACGCGGCTGACGGTCAAAACGTCAGCACACTCAGAAACATCCGCTGCAGCCAGCCCATCGTCGTCGCGTCGTTGACCATGCCGAGGCCCGCCTGTTCGATACGCGCGTTCGCGACCTTGCTCGACGCAACGTAATTGCCTGCTTCGATGTCCTTGGGATTGACGATGCCCGACAACCGAAGACGGTCGCGGGTACCGCTCATCGCGATCACCTTCTCGCCCGACACGACGAGATTGCCGCCCGACACCGTGCCGATCACGGTCACGGCGAGCGTGCCCGTCATATCGCTGATGTCGCGCAGATTGCCTTGCCCCTTGTAGTCGGTGCTGGCGGAGCCGATATTGAACAGTTTCGCGAGCCGCGCGGCGGCGTTCGTCGATTGGTCCGCGGCGGTCGCGGTGATGCTGCTCGCGCGGTTCGCCGATGCGCTCGCGCTGTTGTTGCCGCTATACGATTCGGACAGCCGGATCGTCAGCACGTCGCCGATATGCTGCGCGCGCGGCGTCTCATACAGCAGCAGCGGCGCGCCGGCCTGATAGATCGCGCCTTGCGCGTTGACGTTCAACGGCGCGGACGCGAGCGGCGGCGCCATCGGCGTTTCGACGATCGACCTGGTCTGCGTATTCGAACAGGCCGCGAGACAGCTCGCGGCGCCGAGCACCAGGATGAGTCGTAGTGCGGTCATGCTGACTCCGTGGCGAGAAAGATGAAAAGGAGTTAAAGCGTGGCGGCGCTAGCCAGACGCCATCCGCTTTCGGCGTTGGGTTCGCACCGATAATCAGGCTTGCCTGGCAATCATCAGCCCGCGTCGGCGCCGCTCGCCTGCCACTGCCGCACGACCGCTTTCATCCACGCATCCGAGCCCTTCAGCAGATACGTGAGCGTGCCGTTGCGGCTGCCCGGCAGAAAGCACAGCGTGATCGAACTGACCGCGTTCTCCCATACGTACATCGGCATCGCGCCCGGCGCCGCCGCGTTGCGCGTCGCGAGACGCGGCGGCCCATAACGATCTTCGAGCGCGTCGCGCAGATCCTCCGCGGTCAGCTCGTCGATCACGAACGACATCTCGTAGAGACGCAATGCGCCTTGCCCGTCGATGCGCGTGAAGCGCATCACGTGTTCGAGCGCCGGCGCGCCATCGACCACCGCCTGCGAGACCGCCCAGCGCTGATCGTCGCGATGCGCCCAGCGGCACGCGACGCTCAGGCTATCGTGCGACTTCAGCCGCATGCCGAGCGCTCCCGCCTGCACGTCGGTCTCGCAGATCGGTACGCTGCCGACCGGCGTCGCGCGCACGGCGGAGCCCGCACGGAATTCGTCGATCGTGATGCCGAGCGCGACGCCGCGAAACGAAAACGGCGCGTCCGGCGAGCGCCGCCGCGTGTCGGCGACGACGCTGTTCGATGCCGCGCTGGCCGCCTTCGGACCGCGCGCGACAGGCTGCGCATGCGCGACGCACGACAGCACACCGCCGAGCAGCATCAGTGCGCCAACCATCCGGGTGAGCGTCATGATTCAATCGATCGCGGAAGCGCACATGTCGAAAGGCGTCGCCGCCGCATGGCCGACGACCGGCAGCACTTTCAGGGTCGCCGCCGTGACCCGGCACGGCAGCGCCGCGGCGCCGCAGCCGCCGAGCGGCAACAGCAGCGCGCCGGCAACGAGCCACGCCACGACGCGACGCCGATGCTCAGTAGTTCTGGATAACGGCACGCGGACCTCGCCGGTTCACGCGGTCGTGTTGACCAGATGGCCGATGAGCCCCGTCCCCGGCGCAGGCAGTGCAGGCTGCGCGAGCGCGCTGCTTTGCTGCGATTTCGCCGCTGCACCGGTGGGGCTCGAACTGGTGGACTTCTCCGTGGCTGGCGTCTTCGCCAGCGTGGAGAAAGGCGTGGAACTGAGCGTGTTGTGGATCGTCATGATGGACCTCGCGAAGGCGCGCATTGCGCGCGGGTGTCGGTTGAGCGCCGTAGCCGTCATCCGAGGCAGCTGGCCTCGTTCGGCGTGCGGCGCGACTTGCTGCGGAACGAATCATCGCGCCGCGCAGGCGCCGACGATGGGCGAAGCAAAGCATGCTTTCGCGCGGTTGTTACGACCCGTTCCGTGGGCTTGCGAGTGCTTTCGAGTGCTTGCCAGGCGTTGTCATCGCGTGGCGGTCGTTGCGGAGAGCAGGATCAGGCAGTGCTAAAGTAGGCGCGGAACCTTCGCTGATCCGCCCCGGCGCAAGCCCGCCAGCGCTACGTGGCGCACAGTAAGCGTTGGTAAGGAAATGCGCGGTCGCGCGTCGGGCGCGCCAGTCTAGAATTTCGCCATGAATCCACAGGTCCTTATCGTCGACGACGATCCGGTCGTACGCGATCTGCTTTGCAAGTTTCTGCAGTCGAACGGCTTCGATGCGTCCGTGCTGCATGACGGCACTCATTTGCAGCGTCGTCTCGAGCGCGAGCGGCCGTCAGTCGTCGTGCTCGACATCATGATGCCGAACACCGACGGCCTGCGCGCGCTCACCGCGTTGCGCGCCGCCGGCGACGACATCCCGGTGATCTTCGTGACTGCGCGCGGCACGGTGGCCGATCGCATCGTCGGTCTATCGCTCGGCGCGGACGACTATCTGACCAAGCCATTCGATCCGCGCGAACTGCTGGTGCGCATCCAGACCGTGCTGCGCCGGCGCGGGCCATCCACCACGAGCGCGCCGGAAGCACGCAAGCGCTATCGCTTCGGTCCGTTCGAACTGGACTTCGCGACGCGCTCGCTTACCCGCGACGACGCCAAGCTGCCGCTGCGCGACAGCGAATTCGCGCTGCTGAAGATCTTCGTCAACAATCCGTACAAGGTGCTGTCGCGCGTGCTGATTCACGATCTCGTGCATCGCGACGACCTCGCGTTCCGCGACCGCAGCCTCGACGTGCCGATCTGGCGCCTGCGCCGCGTGATCGAGGACGACCCGTCGAACCCGTGCTATGTGCAAACGGTGCGCGGCAAGGGCTATGTGTTCGTGCCCGACGCCAATGGCACCCCCTTCGAGGACGGGGCCGCCCCGAGCGCATGAGAAATCCGCTGAACACGCTGTTCGGCAGAATGGCGTTGCTGTCGGCGGCGGTGCTGTTCGCGATTCAGGCGAGCTGGTTCGTGCTGGTGACGATGCAGCCGCCGCGCCATGAAATCGACGGCTTCGCGCGCGGCATTCTGCTGGTGCTGCAGGCGATCAACGGCGAGCCGATCAAGGGCGCCGCGCTCGCGCCGGCGATGCGCGTGCATCTGGTACCCACCTGGAACATGCCGACCAGCGTGCATCTGCGCGAGCCGCACGAGCATGTGCTGGTCGAGTTGAGCCGGCATCTGCGCGAGAACCTGCCGGCCGGCACGCAGATCGCCGTCGACGATCTGCGTCCGCCGCAACTGTGGGTGCTGGTTCCGGGCAAGTCGAACTGGGTCGTCGTGCCGGTCGATGTCCCGCCGCCGCCGCGCTTTCTGATCGAATCGGTCTCGATGCTGGCCGCCGGGTTGATCCTGTCGTTGTTCGCGGTTTGGCAGATGCAACGGCCGTTGCTGCGCGTCGCCGATGCGTCGCGCGCATTCGGCTCGGGGGGCCGGCCTGAACCCGTGCCGGTGCAGGGCCCGCGCGAACTGCGCGATCTGATCGGCTCGTTCAACGACATGATGCGCCGCCTGAACGAAGCCGGCGACGACCAGGCGGTGATGCTCGCCGGCGTCGCGCATGATCTGAAGGCGCCGCTCACGCGCCTGAAGCTGCGCGCGAGCGTGCTGGTCGACGAAAACGAGCGTGCCGGCCTGATCCGCGACGTCGATTCGCTGACCAACATCGTCCAGCAGTTCCTCGAATTCGCGGGCCAATCGGCGGATGCCGGACCGCCGGTCGAAGTCGACGAGTTCTTGCGCGAGCAGTTTTCCTCGGGCGATTACGCGGAGGCCGCTGAACCCGCCGAAGCGGCGGACCCCGCCGAAACCCAGCTTTTCGCACTCGACTTGCGCGCTGGCCCCTCGTTCACGCTGCCGCGCACGCTGCTCGACCGGCTCGTGACGAACCTCGTCGACAACGCGCTCGAACACGGCATGCCGCCGGTGGAAATCTTAACCGCGTGCAACGACGGTCATTGGATCATCAGCGTGCGCGACCACGGCCCCGGCATTCCCGACGACCGCATCGCCGCGGCGATGAAGCCGTTCGTGCGGCTCGACGCCGCGCGCGGCGGCGAAGGCCATTGCGGGCTCGGTCTCGCGATCGTCGCGCGGCTCGCGCACCATCGCGGCGGACGCTGCCTCGTGCGCAATCATGCGCGGGGCGGGCTCGACGTACGGATCGAATTGCCGGTGGACCTGGCGCTGACGTGAGGATGCTCGCAGGTAAGGGGACGCGGACCGGGGCACTTACCTGCCCTTACCGCATCGGCCGTCGCGCGGGTCGCGGCCTTATAGTCGCCCCCGGCAACCTCGATGCCGCCCTTCTCCGTCCGCCCGCTCCTCTGGGGCGGACTTTTTTTTCGCTATCGGACGGCCGAAGCACGTCAATGCACGAGCCGATTGCGCAGCGCGTCGACCGTCGCCGTGGAAAGGCCGAGGCCTTGCGTTAAATAGCTCGCCATCGTGCCGTAGCTCGCCTGCACTTGGTCGAAGCCCGCCTGCAGATAATTCTCGTCGACGTCGAACAACGGCGCTCTCGCCGCGGCGATGGCCGCGCCTTCCTGCGCGCGCAGCGCGGTGGTTTGGGCAGCGATCGATGGCGCGAGATAGACGTTGCTCAGCAGGTAGTCCTGCATGATCACGTCGAGCGGAACGTTGGCGATGCTGAGCAGCAGCGCCGCGACCCAGCCCGCGCGGTCCTTTCCCGCACTCGAATGGAATAGCTGCGCGCCCGTGCCGTTGGCGAGCGCGCCGAGCAACGCGCCATAGGCGGCTCGCTGCGGGCCGCCCGTCACATACGCGCGCGCCTGAGCCTGCATGAACGCGACGGCGTCGACGGGCGAATCGACCGGGGGCGTAACGAAGTCGTTCGTGCCGAGCACATTCAGCGCTGAGGATGTCGCGCCGCTCGGCAGCACGTCGGCGGTGCGCGCGATTTCGGCGGGTGTGCGCAGGTCATAGACCGACACGATGCCTAGCTTGGCTAGCGTCGCCGCGTCCGTGCCGCTCAGCGTCAGCGCATTCGCGCGAAAGAACACGCCGCGCCGCATCTGCTTGCCGTCGACGGTCAGATAGCCGGCACCCGCGCCGCCGACATCGCGGAAATTGCTGACCGACACGAGTCGCGGCGTAGCAGGCTGCTCGGCTTCGAGACTGCCGCCGCACGCGGATAGCAGCGTGCTGCCGAAACCCGCGGCCAGCATCGCACCGGCCGAGCCCCTCAGAAAGCGTCGCCGCGCCGCCGACGTTTCGCCCAGCATGCCGCGCTCCACGGGCACGGTCGTGCTCGTAAGGGTGCGGAAAGGCGAACGGTTTTTCGCGGTGACGGGCATCGGAGGCGACGGGTTATAGGAGGATCGAGTGGGCAGCCGGGCTGCAGACGCAGTTTAACGTTGACCAATAAGTTTTGCGTTACATCGAAGGGGTTAGTAAGAAAAAAGAGGGCCGGGTGCGCGCCAATAAATGCCGCGTGACGCTCGCGCGCTGTCGCAAATGAGGCGGACATAACGCACCGCGACGAGGCAAAAGAAAACCGGGCTCCCCCTTTCAGGCGAGCCCGGTTTCTTTCTTACTGCATCGCTTTACCGCTACAGGTGTCCTTCATGGGGCACCTTGTCGTCTCCACGTCTTCCTGCAAATTGAAGACGCTTAACGCGGCAGTTCCGAATGCCCCATCAGGAACGCATCGACCGAACGTGCGCACTGACGGCCTTCGCGGATCGCCCATACCACGAGCGACTGGCCGCGACGCATGTCGCCCGCCGTGAACACCTTGTTCACCGACGTGTAGTACGCCTTGTCGCCCTCGGTCGTGGCGCGCACGTTGCCGCGCGCATCCTTGTCGACGCCGAATGCTTCGAGCACCGGCGAGACCGGCTGCGTGAAGCCCATCGCGAGCAGCACGAGGTCGGCCTTCATTTCGAATTCGGAGTTCGGCACTTCGACCATCTTGCCGTCCTTCCATTCGACGCGCGCGGCGATCAGCTTCTCGACCTTGCCGTTCTTGCCTTCGAGGCGCTTGGTCGCAACCGCCCAATCGCGCTCGCAGCCTTCCTCGTGCGACGACGACGTGCGCAGCTTGATCGGCCAGTACGGCCACACGAGCGGCTTGTTCTCTTCTTCCGGCGGCTGCGGCAGGAGTTCGAACTGCGTGACGCTCTTCGCGCCATGACGGTTCGACGTACCCACGCAGTCCGAACCGGTATCGCCACCGCCGATCACGACGACGTGCTTGCCCTTCGCGATCAGCTGGTTCGGCACCTTGTCACCGGCGTTGACCTTGTTCTGCTGCGGCAGGAATTCCATCGCGTAGTACACGCCTTCGAGCTCGCGACCCGGCACTGGCAGATCGCGCGGCGTTTCCGAACCACCGGCGATCACGACCGCGTCGAACTGCTCGTTCAGCTCGGCCGGCGTGATGGTTTCCTTCGCGGTGTTGCCGATGTGCGCCGGCAACGAGTCCGGTTTGCCGATGAACACGTTGGTGCGGAACGTCACGCCTTCGGCTTCCATCTGGCGCATGCGGCGATCGATCTGCCACTTCTCCAGCTTGAAGTCGGGGATGCCATAGCGCAGCAGGCCGCCGATCCGGTCGTTCTTCTCGAACACGGTCACGTCATGACCGGCGCGCGCGAGCTGCTGAGCAGCCGCGAGACCCGCGGGGCCCGAGCCGACCACGGCGACCTTCTTGCCGGTCTTGTGCTTCGGCGTTTGCGGCGCGACCCAGCCTTCGGCCCAGGCCTTGTCGATGATCGCGTGCTCGATCGACTTGATGCCGACCGGGTCGTCGTTGATGCCGAGCGTGCACGCCGCTTCGCACGGCGCCGGGCAGATGCGGCCCGTGAACTCGGGGAAGTTGTTGGTCGAATGCAGCACTTCGATCGCGTTCTTCCAGTCCTGACGGAACACCAGGTCGTTGAAGTCCGGGATGATGTTGTTGACCGGGCAGCCGTTGTTGCAGAACGGAATGCCGCAGTCCATGCAACGCGCGCCTTGAATCTTCGCTTCGTCGTCGGTCAGTGCCGCGACGAATTCCTTGTAGTGCTTCACACGCGTGAGCGGAGCCTCGTACGTCTCGTGGCGACGTTCGAACTCGAGAAAACCGGTTGCCTTGCCCATGTGGTTCTCTTCTCTATCTGTATCTAGGGGTAATCTGGACCCGCCGCGCGTCGATCGATCGGAACGCGGCGGGTACGTCTAAATGTGACTTCCGTGACGGCAGCTCAGGCGGCGAGCACTTCGCTGTTCGCCTTCTTCGCGGCGAGTTCGCCGAGAGCGCGCTTGTATTCGGTCGGGAACACCTTCACGAACTGACGGCGTGCCGCGTCCCAGTTTTCGAGCAGCGCCTTCGCGCGCGGGGAGCCCGTGAACTGGAAGTGACGCTCGATGAGCCCCTTGAGCAGCGCTTCGTCGGTCGTGTCGCGGTGCCATACGCCCTTGTCGACCGTGCGCTCCTGTTCGGCCTGTTGCAGCACCGGGTCGAGCGAAACCATCGACTTGTTGCACTTGCTCGCGAACGTGCCGTCCGGATCGAACACGTACGCGATACCGCCCGACATGCCGGCCGCGAAGTTACGGCCCGTCTCGCCGAGCACGACCACCGTGCCGCCCGTCATGTATTCGCAGCCGTGGTCGCCCGTGCCTTCGACGACCGCCGTCGCGCCCGAATTACGCACGCAGAAACGCTCGCCCGCGACGCCGCGGAAGAAGGCTTCACCTTCGATCGCGCCGTACATCACCGTGTTGCCGCAGATGATGTTCTCTTCCGACTTGCCGCGGAAATCGTTGGTCGGACGGATGATGATGCGGCCGCCCGACAGGCCCTTGCCCACGTAGTCGTTGCCGTCGCCGACCAGATCCAGCGTGATGCCCTTCGCGAGGAACGCGCCGAAGCTCTGGCCCGCGGTGCCTTTCAGCTGGATGTGGATCGCGTCGTCCGCGAGACCTTCGTGACCGTACTTCTTCGCGATCGTGCCCGACAGCATCGCGCCGACCGTGCGGTTCACGTTGCGCACCGGCTGGATGAACGACACGTGCTCGCCCTTCTCGATCGCGGCCTTCGCCTTCTCGATCAGCGTGTGGTCGAGTGCGCGGTCGAGGCCGTGATCCTGCACGTCGACGTGCTTACGCGCGACTTCGGCCGGCACTTGCGGCTGATAGAACACGCGCGAGAAGTCGAGGCCCTTCGCCTTCCAGTGCTCGATGCCCTTCTTCGTGTCGAGCAGTTCCGCGCGGCCGATCAGGTCGTCGAACTTGCGGATACCGAGTTGCGCCATGATTTCGCGCGCTTCTTCCGCAACGAAGAAGAAGAAGTTCACGACGTGTTCCGGCTGGCCCTGGAACTTCGCACGCAGTACCGGATCTTGCGTCGCGACGCCGACCGGGCACGTGTTCAGATGGCACTTGCGCATCATGATGCAGCCTTCGACGACGAGCGGCGCCGTCGCGAAGCCGAATTCGTCCGCGCCGAGCAGCGCGCCGATCACGACGTCGCGGCCAGTCTTCATCTGACCGTCGGCCTGCACGCGGATACGGCCGCGCAGCTGGTTCAGCACCAGCGTCTGCTGCGTTTCTGCGAGACCCAGTTCCCACGGCGTGCCCGCATGCTTGATCGACGACAGCGGCGACGCACCCGTGCCACCGTCATGACCGGCGATCACGACGTGATCGGCCTTCGCCTTGGCGACACCGGCGGCAACCGTACCGACACCCGACTCCGACACGAGCTTCACCGAGATGCTCGACGACGCGTTGACGTTCTTCAGATCGTGAATCAGCTGTGCCAGGTCTTCGATCGAGTAGATGTCGTGGTGCGGCGGCGGCGAAATGAGGCCGACGCCCGGCACCGAGTAACGCAGCTTGCCAATGTAGTCCGACACCTTGTGGCCCGGCAGCTGACCGCCTTCGCCCGGCTTCGCGCCCTGCGCCATCTTGATCTGGATCTGATCGGCCGACGCGAGGTACTCCGCCGTCACGCCGAAGCGGCCCGACGCGACCTGCTTGATGCGCGAGCGCAGCGAATCGCCTTCCTTGAGCGGAATGTCGACGACCACTTCGTCGCCGATCACGGACTTCATCGTGTCGCCGTTCCTGATCGGAATGCCGCGCAGCTCGTTGCGATAACGGTTCGCGTCTTCGCCACCTTCACCGGTGTTCGACTTGCCGCCGATGCGGTTCATCGCGACGGCGAGCGTAGCGTGCGCTTCGGTGCTGATCGAGCCCATCGACATTGCGCCGGTCGCGAAACGCTTGACGATTTCCTTCGCCGGTTCGACTTCGTCTAGGGGGATTGCCTTGGTCGGATCGAACTTGAACTCGAACAGGCCGCGGAAGGTCATGTGACGCTTGGTCTGATCGTTGATCAGATGCGCGTATTCCTTGTACGTCTGGTACGAGTTGCTGCGCGCCGAGTGCTGCAGCTTGGCGATCGCATCCGGCGTCCACATGTGTTCCTCGCCGCGCACGCGGTATGCGTACTCGCCGCCCGCGTCGAGCATGTTCGCGAGAACCGGGTTGTCGCCGAAGGCTTCGCGATGCAGACGGATCGCTTCTTCCGCGACGTCGAATAGACCAATGCCGCCGACCTTCGACGACGTGCCGTGGAAGTACTTTGCCACCAGATCCGACGCAAGACCGACCGCTTCGAAAATCTGCGCGCCGGTGTAGGACATATAGGTCGAAATGCCCATCTTCGACATGACCTTCTGCAGGCCCTTGCCGACCGCCTTCGTGAAGTTGTAGACCGCCTTCTCCGCCGACAGGTCGCCCTTCAGGCCGGCCGCGAGCTGGCTCAGCGTTTCCATCGCGAGGTACGGGTGCACGGCTTCCGCGCCATAGCCCGCCAGCAGCGCGAAGTGGTGCGTTTCACGCGCCGAACCGGTTTCGACGACGAGACCCGTGCTCGTGCGCAGACCTTGCTGCACGAGGTGCGTGTGGATCGCGGCGGTGGCGAGCAGCGCCGGAATCGCGACGTTGTCGCGGTCGGTCTTGCGGTCCGACACGATCAGCATGTTGTAGCCGGACTTGACCGCATCGACTGCTTCCGCGCACAGCGACGCGAGACGCGCTTCGATGCCTTCCTTGCCCCAGGCGACCGGATAGCAGATGTTCAGTTCGTAGGAGCTGAACTTGCCGCCGGTGTACTGATCGATCGCGCGGATCTTCGCGATGTCCTTGAAGTCGAGCACCGGCTGCGACACTTCAAGACGCATCGGCGGGTTGATGTTGTTCGTGTCGAGCAGGTTCGGCTTCGGGCCGATGAACGACACGAGCGACATCACCATGTTTTCACGGATCGGGTCGATCGGCGGGTTCGTGACCTGCGCGAATAGCTGCTTGAAGTAGTGGTAGAGCGTCTTGTTCTTGTTGGACATGACCGCGAGCGGCGAGTCGTTGCCCATCGAGCCGACGGCTTCCTCACCCGCTTGCGCCATCGGCGCCATCAGGAACTTCAGGTCTTCCTGGGTGTAGCCGAACGCCTGCTGGCGATCCAGCAGCGCAGCAGCTTCGCGGCGCTCCGTGACGACGTCTTCGGCCTTCGCCTCGATCTCGTCGAGCTTGATGCGCACGGCGTCGATCCAGCTCTTGTACGGCTTGGCGTTGGCGAGGTTGTCCTTCAGTTCCTTGTCGTCGATGATGCGGCCGTGCTCCATGTCGATCAGGAACATCTTGCCCGGCTGCAGACGCCACTTCTTGACGATCTTCGATTCGGGAATAGGCAGCGTGCCGGCTTCCGACGCCATGATGACGAGGTCGTCGTCGGTGACGATGTAGCGCGCCGGACGCAGACCGTTACGGTCGAGCGTCGCGCCGATCTGGCGGCCGTCGGTGAACGCGATCGCGGCGGGGCCGTCCCACGGCTCCATCATCGCGGCGTGGTATTCGTAGAACGCCTTGCGGTTTTCGTCCATCAGCGTGTGCTGTTCCCAGGCTTCCGGGATCATCATCATCATCGCGTGGACGAGCGGATAGCCGGCCATCACCAGCAGTTCGAGACAGTTGTCGAACGATGCGGTGTCCGATTGGCCCGGATAGATCAGCGGCCACAGCTTCGGCAGATCGTCGCCGAGCACGTGCGAGGCGATCGCGCCGGTGCGCGCGTTCAGCCAGTTGACGTTGCCCTTCACCGTGTTGATTTCGCCGTTGTGGGCGATCATGCGGTACGGGTGTGCCAGTTCCCACGCCGGGAACGTGTTGGTCGAGAAGCGCTGGTGCACAAGGGCGAGCGCCGACACGACACGCTCGTCCTGCAGGTCGCGGTAGTAGACGCCGACCTGACCCGCGAGCAGCAGACCCTTGTAGACGACCGTGCGCGCCGAGCACGACGGCACGAAGTATTCCTTGCCGTGCTTGAGCTTCAGCGCCTGGATGCGGTGGCTCGCAGTCTTGCGGATGATGTACAGCTTCCGCTCGAGCGCGTCGGTCACCATGATGTCCTTGCCGCGACCGATGAAGATCTGGCGGATCAGCGGCTCGCTCGCCTTCACGGTCGGCGAGATCGGCATCGCGTGGTCGACCGGCACGTCGCGCCAGCCGAGCACGACCTGACCTTCGGCCTTCACCGTGCGCTCGAGCTCCTGCTCGCAGGCGATGCGCGACGCATGCTCCTTCGGCAGGAAGATCATGCCGACGCCGTATTCGCCAGCCGGCGGCAGCGTCACGCCCTGGCGGGCCATCTCTTCGCGATAGAAGCCGTCCGGAATCTGGATCAGGATGCCCGCGCCGTCGCCCATCAGCGGATCGGCGCCGACGGCGCCCCGGTGGTCGAGGTTCTCGAGAATCTTCAAGCCCTGCTGGATGATTTCGTGACTCTTGTGGCCCTTGATATGGGCGACGAAGCCGACGCCGCAAGCGTCGTGCTCGTTTTGCGGGTCGTACAGACCTTGGGCGGCGGGAACCGGGTGAATCGGTTGCTGGTGGTCGTTCATGGGGACACCGTCTGTGAGGAGGCCGGACAGGCCGTTAAACCATTGTTTTTTTGCCGCAGTGCGCTTCGCAACCACGACGGCGCTCTTCTCGCAGCCAGACTGCGCGGGACGAAAAGCGTCGGAAATCGGAATATACGCGACGAATCAAGGAAATAGCAAATAAAACATAGTGATCCGCCCCCGATTATCAAATTGGTGCGTTGCGGCTATTTTTTATTGGTGTCACATCAATTCGGCGCAAAAGAAAACGGCATACGAAATGCCGTCTTCATGCAGTCCTTTGATGCAAAACGCTTTATTCGAATTTAAAGCCACTCTATCGGCGATGCTGGGGTAGCGGGTGTCGCCGCGTCACTGGGTATGCGGCGTCTCGCGCACCTTGCGTGGCCGGCCACGCGGTAGCGGGGACACACGTCGGTTCGCGGCGCGCGCCGCCCATTCGCGGTAAGTGTCGCTGCCGAGTACCCAACCCTTCAACGTGGCTTGCTGGAGCTGACTTGCTTCGCGCTCGTCGAGCGGCTGCTCGCACAGTTCGCGATAAGCACGCTGCCGCTCGAACGGCGTATTGCCGAGAGACCAGTAGAGAGGGTGATCTGTGATCAGGCTGTCGAGGGTAAGGCCGATGTGGTGACGATAGCTCGACCAACGATAATCCTCCGCCGCGTTGACCAGCTGCAAGCGCACCGGACACATCTCGACCACCCTGCTCGCCAGCAGGAAGTAGCGCTCGCCTTCGATCACCGTGGCCCGGTAACGGCCCTCCCACAAGGTGCCGCGACGCGCATAGCGCCGGTTGAAGTGCGCGACGTAGCGCCGCCCGACAGCCTGCATCGCCTTGGGCAGACTCGACTCCTCGGTGGGCGTGACGAGCAGTTGCACGGCGCCCGGCATCAAGGCATAAGCGTGGATGGAAAGGTGATGGTCCCGGGAAGCCGCCTTCAGACAGTCGATGAAAAGCTCGTAGTCCTGGTCGTCGACGAAGGCGGGCTGCTGATCGAGCCCGCGGAGGATGACGTGCTGCGGCTGGTCGGGGACATAAAGACGTGCAAGCCGTGCCATGCTGGAGTGTCCAATAGTCGCGTTGGTATATACCCGAAGGTCCGAAGATCCGCATGCGCGCAAGGTTCGGCGCCATGCGGCCAAGCCAGAAACCATGCGGTGCTTAGGGAGAAAACTCTAACCGCCGCGTATGGTTTGTTTCAAACGTTGTAGTCATAATGAGCGGGCCTTTTTTGGAGGAGCACATATGAAATTAAAACAGGCCGTAACGGGGATGGCAGTGCTTGCCTGCATGAGCACGGCGGCGCACGCACAATCGGCCGGCAGCTTTTACGTCACGACGGGCTGGTTCCATCTGGCGCCCCAATCGAGCAGCGACCCGCTGACCGTAACCAGCATTGGCGGTAGTCCAACCAACATCACCGAAGCCAACACCGGCGCTTCGCTGAGTTCGGCCGACACCATCGGCTTCACCGCCGGATACTTCGTCACTGACCACATCGCCACCGAATTCGTCATTGGCGTCCCGCCAACTTTCGACCTGTCAGGCACGGGCAGCCTCGCGCAGTTCGGCAAGATCGGGCAGGCCAAACAGTGGAGCCCGACTCTGCTGTTCAAGTACTACTTCAACGCGCCGACCGCTGCGTTCCGGCCGTATCTCGGTGTCGGTGTGAGCCGCATCTGGTTCACCGACGAGCACATCACCAACAGTTCATTCCAAGCCAACGTTCTGCATGGTCCGACCAGTGTCTCGACGGATAGTTCGTGGGAACCCGTGTTTAATGCGGGCTTCCATTACTCCTTCAATCAGCACTGGTTCGCCGGCGTGTCGATCTCGTACCTGCCGCTCAGCACGACCGCAAAGCTCAGTTCGGCGGCCACCACGCCGGTCGGCACGCTGACCGTGCAATCGCAGACCAAGATCAAGCTGAACCCGATCGTCACCTACGTCAACATCGGTTACCGTTTCTAACGCATCGCGACAGCAGGTGGCTTGAATTAGGGTAGTCGAATTTTCGCGCCCTGGGGAACGCCGTCATCGAGCAGATGACGGCGTTTTTGTTTGGCGTCCCGGTCGTATCGGCATGGCAGTGTCATCCGGCATCGGCGTTTGTAAATTTGACGCGAATGCAGCTCACCTGCGTGCAATATCTGGCAACGTTACGGCCACTCGAAGCGTGTCGCGAGCCGCGCGCTGTCACGTTACGGCCGATGCGACGCTTGGCATCGAAGTTGCGTTAGATGGCGTTTCCTACGCTGCGACGTGATAGTGCGTCTGCGCATAGCGTGTCCGCGCGACGATGCGCGGGGCCTTTCAACTCATCGACGGAGCGACCATGACAGCACTTCCAAATACGCGAGACGCCCTCGGCGAATCCTGGACCAGCGCGAGTCGCCGGGCGCGGCGCATCGCTCGCCATAGCCGCCATGCGGCCGAAGATATCGCGGTCGAGTTGCGCACCCTGCTGTCGGAACTCGAATCGACCTTGGCCGACGGCACGCAGGCCGACGCCGTGGCCTTGCGCGGCAGGCTGCGCAAACAGCTCGACGCCGCGCGCGAGCGGCTGAACGACACGCGCGATGCGATGCGCGACCGCGCGGGCGTCGCGATCTCGGACGCCGATCACTATGTGCATGAAAATCCGTGGCAGACGATTGCGATCGTCGGCGGGCTTGCACTGGTGGCGGGGGCGCTGTTCGCGTCGCGTTCGCGATGACGCTGGCTTGCGCGGCTTGAGGGTGCTGGCAAGGAGAAGCGACGGCCGCTTCGATGCGGCAAGATCGAACGTTGCCCCCTTGCCGCGCCTAGCCGCTAACGACTAGTTATCGTCGATCACGAACAGCCGCCGATACTCCTTCAGCGCGTAGCGATCGGTCATCCCCGCGATGTAATGTGCGATCAGACGCGGCTGGCGCGTCGCATCGCTCGATTGATAGTCAGGCGGCAGCAGCCGCGGATCGTCGGTGAACGCGTCGAACAGGCCGACCACGACGCGGCGTGCCTTGTTGGCCATGCGCATCACACGATAGTGGCGGTACATGTTTCTGAACAGAAAACGTTTGAGCGCCGCGGCCTGAGCCGCGATCGCATCGCTGTGCGCGACGAGCGGGGGCGACGCGCGCACGTCGTCGAGTGACGCCGGTGCGTAGCGAGCGAGGTTGGCCCGCGTGGTCTCGATCAGATCGACGATCAGCGTATTGATCACGCGCCGCACCGTCTCGTGAATCAGACGACGTCCTTCGATCTGCGGGTAGTCGCCGCGCGCCGCCTCACAATGCGTCTGCCAGAGCTCCACTTCGGCGAGCTGCTCGAGCGACAGCAGACCGGAGCGCAAGCCGTCGTCGACGTCGTGATTGTTGTACGCGATTTCATCGGCGACGTTGGCGATCTGCGCTTCGAGTGACGGCTGCCGCCCTTCGAGAAAGCGCTCGCCCAATTCACCGAGCCGGCGCGCGTTGTCGCGCGAGCAATGCTTGAGGATGCCCTCGCGCGTCTCAAAGCACAGGTTCAGACCGTTGAATGCTCCGTAGTGCTCCTCGAGTTCGTCGACGACCGCGAGACTCTGCAGGTTGTGCTCGAAGCCGCCGTGCTCGCGCATGCATTCGTTCAATGCGTCCTGGCCGGCATGGCCGAACGGTGTATGGCCGAGATCGTGAGCCAGCGAAATCGCTTCGACCAGATCTTCATTGACGCGCAAATTCCGCGCAACCGAGCGCGCGATCTGCGCAACTTCGAGGCTATGGGTGAGGCGCGTGCGAAACAGGTCGCCCTCGTGATTGACGAATACCTGAGTCTTGTATTCGAGCCGCCGGAACGCGGTGGAGTGGACGATGCGGTCGCGGTCGCGCTGAAACTCGGTGCGCGCGCTCGGCGCGGTTTCCGCATAGCGGCGCCCGCGCGACTGGCTCGAATGCGCCGCGTACGGCGCGAGGTGCGCTTCGAGCGCCTGCTGGGTCGGCGCGGGGACGGCGGGTGCAGCGATCGCGGCAGCGGCATCCGCAACGATGGCCGTGGCGCCGATCGCGCCGTTCCCGGCGCCTGCGCGCGCACTTGTCGAGTCATGCTGGATATCGTCGCTGCGCCTGTCAGTCACCGGGTTCTCCGAAACATGGGCGGCGCCTCGTGACGCGAGTGCATGAAGCGTGGCTGCAGGGCCGTGCTGAATCTAGACGGCGGCGGCCAGCGTCGCATGCACTTCGGCGTCGGGCGCGCGGGTAATCAGCGTCTCACCGAAACGCTTCAGCAGAATGAACTTGATCGCGCCGCCTTCCGCTTTCTTGTCGATCTGCATCAGCTCGACGTAGCGATCCGTGCCGAGAGCGGGAGCACGCGTGGGCAGATGCGCGGCAAGCACCACGTCGACGAGTCGCTTGCGCGACGCTTCGTCCAGATGGCCGAGGCGCACGGACAAATCGGCCGCCATCACCATTCCGCAGCCGACCGCCTCGCCGTGCAGCCACTCGCCATAACCGAGCCCGGCTTCGATCGCGTGGCCGAACGTATGGCCGAAGTTCAGGATCGCGCGTAGACCGCCTTCGCGCTCGTCCTGCGCCACCACCGACGCCTTGATCTCGCAGGAACGTTTGACCGCCTCGGTCAACGCAGCCGGTTCGCAGCGGTTCAAAGCCTCGATATTGGCCTCGATCCAGGTGAAGAAACCGGCATCGGCGATCGCGCCGGTCTTGATGACTTCGGCGATGCCCGCCGCGAGTTCGCGCTCGGGCAGCGACCGCAATACCCCGATGTCGGCGATCACCGCCTGCGGCTGGTAGAACGCGCCAATCATGTTCTTGCCGAGCGGATGATTGATGCCGGTCTTGCCACCCACCGACGAATCGACCTGCGAGAGCAAGGTGGTCGGCACCTGGATGAACGGCACGCCGCGCATGTAGCAGGCAGCGGCAAATCCGGTCATATCGCCGATCACGCCGCCGCCGAGCGCGATCAGCGTGGTCTTGCGGTCGGCACGCGAGCCGAGCAGCGCATCGAAGATCAGGTTCAGCGTCTGGAGATTCTTGTGCGCTTCGCCATCCGGCAAGACGACCGTGGACACCTGCTTGTTCAGCGGCGCGAGCGCCGCGCGCAGCTTGTCGCCGTAAAGCGGATCGACGGTGCTGTTGGTGACGATCGTGACTGAGTTGCCGGCGATATGCGGCTCGAACAGCTCGGTCCGGCCGATCAGGTCGGCACCGATATGGATGGGGTAGGCGCGCTCGCCCAGTTCGACGTTGACGGTAATCATACGGTCCATTATGACGCAGGATGTTTGGCGACGCCGGCCATCTCGAGCTGCATCAGAACCATGTTGACGAGTCCGTTGACCGAGGGCCGGCCGGTTTCGATCACGAAGTGCGCGCATTCGCGGTACAGCGGGTCGCGCACTTCATAGAGCGCTTCGAGGCGAGCCTTGGGGTCTTCCGTTTGCAGCAGCGGACGATTCTTGTCGCGCCGCGTGCGCAGCCACAGGTCATGCGGATTGGCGCGCAGATAGATCACGAGGCCGCGGCTTTTCAGCGCTTCGCGGTTTTCCGGCCGCAGCACCGCGCCGCCGCCGGTCGCGAGCACGATATTGTCGCGCGCGGTCAGCTCCGAGATCACGCTGGCTTCGCGATCGCGAAAGCCCGCTTCGCCCTCGAGCTCGAAGATCACGGGAATGCGCGCGCCCGTGCGCGCCTCGATTTCATGGTCGGAATCGAAGAACGGGCGCTCGAGACGGCGCGCAACCGCCCGACCCACAGTGGTCTTTCCTGCCCCCATGAGCCCTACGAAAAAAACATTGGCGTGTGCGTCCCGCGCTTGCAACGGTGTCCTCTGGCTAATCCGGTGTAGTTCGTGCCGCAGCTTACTGGCAAAGCGGCTGCCTTGTCGAGCCTGCGCGCCGCCGACGGACGGCGGCGCAAGCGTGCCCTATATGCCCTAATTTTCCCGCACCACGCGCGGCGTGATGAAAACCGCCAGTTCACTGCGCGTGTCGCGATGAGTCCGATGGCGGAACAACGCGCCCAGAACCGGTATTTTGCCAAGGATGGGCACCCGCTCGACGTCGTCGCGGTCGTCGGTCTCGTAAATTCCGCCGATCGACACCGTACCACCATCCTCGACCTCGACGCGCGTTTGCACGTGCTTGGTGTTGATCGCGGGCCCGGCGTCGGTCTGCTCGCCGACGCTGTCCTTCGCGACGTCTAGATCGAGCACCACGCGGCCATCCGGCATGATCTGCGGCTCGACCTCCAGTTTGAGCGTCGCGCGGCGAAACTGCACGCCAGATACGCCCTGGCCGACCTTCGCCTGATATGGCAGCTCGGTGCCCTGCTCGACGATCGCCTTCATCCGGTCCGCCGTCACGACCCGCGGGCTCGACACGATTTTCCCATGTCCCTCTGATTCGAGCGCCGAGAGTTCGATATTGAGCAGCCGTGTAGCGTGCGCCGCGAATAGCGTGAGGCCGGCGGTCGCGGCATCGAATCCGGAAATCGGACGGGCCGACAGATCGTACACGGTGCCGTCCGCTCCTCCCGTCAGCCCCCTCGACGTACCATCCGCGCTCGTGCCGGCCAGCGACAGCCGCACCCCGAGATTGCGCGAAAAGCCCTGGTCGCCCTCGACGATCTGCGCCTCGATCAGCACCTGGCGAGTCGGCCGGTCGACGGAGGCGATCAGCGCCGCGATCTGTTCGAGCCGCCCAGCGAGATCGGTGACGAACAGCAGGTTGGTGCGTGGATCGGCGGTGACGGCGCCGCGTTTGGACAGCACGCGCTGGGTGCCGGAACCGGTCAGCAGGCGCCGCACGTCCTCGGCGTGCGCGTAGTGCAGCTCGAACGTGCGGCTCGCGAGCGGTTCGAGGTCCGCGGCGCGCGCGTGAGCTTCGAAGCGCTGACGTTCGCGCGCGGCGAGTTCGGCGGCGGGCGCGACCCAGATGACGTTGCCATGGCGCTCCATCGCCAGATTGTTGACGTCGAGCAGCGTGTCGAACGCGGTGCGCCACGGCACCTGATCGAGCCGTATCGACACGGCGCCGCGCACTTTGTCGCTGGCGACGATGTTCAGGCCGGTGAACTCGGCGAACGCTTTCAGGACTGCGCCGAGTTGCGCTTGCTGGAAGTTCAGCGAAATCGGCTTGTTGCCCGCGGGAAGGCCCGAGTCGGCACCGGCCGCTGCGTCGGCGAGGCGCGGCCGCGGCGGCAGCGGAACCGGCGGGCCCTCGAGACTGGGCGTGCCGGCGCCGTCGTCGTGGGCGGTAACGGCGGGTTGTTTTGGCGACGGTGGCAGGATCTGGCCGTTGCCGGCGTCGTCCGGGGAAGCGTCGGCCGCTATCGCGGCACGCGAGGCCGGCTCGAGGGTGTCCGGGTCCGGGGCCGCGCCTGGCGCAGAAACATAGCCGAACGGATTCGCCGCCTGGCCGATGCCGCCGCTCGGCAGCGGCGCTGTCTCGTGGGCGGTATTGGCCGATACGGCTGGATCGTCGAGCGCGGCGTAAGTCGGCAACGGCGGTAGCAACGGTGGCGTCGCTGCCTGTGCGACCCCACCGCCCAGCGTCGCAGCGACGTAGAGCCCGAAACACAGCCCGCAGACGACACGGACCTCGCGTTCGCCCCGCAACATCGCCACTCTCAATCGCTTGAGTGTGCGCATCATGACGCCTCCGTCTGCATCAGCGTCAGCGTGCGCGTCGCGCCGCCGTTCGCGAGCGTAATGCCTAGCGCGTCGAGCTGCGTGACCCGCTCGACACCCAGTTGCTGGCCGGCCGCGACAGTCGTCGTGCCGTCTGGCGTGTCGAGCAGGGCAAGCCCGCGGGTACGATCGCGCAGCAAACCGATAAGCCGCAACTCGGAAACATCGCCCGGCTCGCCGCTCGCAGAGATCTGCGGCTTCGCGAACGGATCGAAAAATACGAGGCCTTCGTCGTCGGCGGCGGCCTCGTCGGCGTCAGCGCTTACGCCGGCGCTCGCAGCCGGGGTCGCGGACGCCGGCCGCAGCGCGTCGTACACCTGCAGCGTCGCGGCCACCGCGAGACCTTTGCCGTCCTGCTTGACGGTCACATCGACGGGAACGATCAGCACCGGCAGTTGCGCGAGCCCGTGGAAAAATGCCATCAGGTGGACGAAGTCCGTGCGCGCGGTGAGCTGCAGCTCGCGCTTGCGCTCGACGCCCTCGCCGCTCGCCGCGCCCGGTTCGACCGCGAGCAACAGGACGCCGCTCTGCGTGGCCAGCTCGGAGACGATGCGCACGTCGTCGGCGGAATTCCACGGCACGGCGCTCGACACCGTGGCCGGCATCGCCGCGGCTGCACGGCGCAGCGACGGCAGCTGCGCTAGCGCGTGGCGCGCCTGCGCGAGACGCTGCGTGCCGAGCGCGAGCGCCGCGCGGCTCGCTTCCAGTCCGGCGAGATCGGCCGTGTTCCAGCCGTACGCGCCGAAGGCGAACACCAGCGCGGCGATTGCCGTCGCGACGAGCCAGCGACGGTGCGAGCTCCAAGCCTCGAGCGGCATACGCGCCCGCTTGACCCAGCGTGAAACGAACGCGGCGCCGTACGGTGCACCGCCCGGCTCGAAAAATGTCGTGCTCATCGTGCACCTCCCTTTCGTGCGGCCCTCGACGCGTGCGTCGCTTGGAGCGGCGGTTCGCCCCAGCGCAGGCGCGCATCGAATTCCACCGGTCCGCCAATCGCCGGTTCCGTCGATGCGCCGCCCTTCCCAGTCGGCCGACGTAAATCGCGCATCTCCGCGCCCTGCACGCCGTGAATCGCGCCGAGCCGCTTGAGCCACTCAGCCGACGCGAGATGGCCGCTCGAAGTCGCCAGCAATTCGGTCTCGTACTCGCGCTGTCGAAACTGCCGCAACACGATGCGCTCGCCGGGCTCGAAGCTCAGCGCGTCGAGCAGATCGCGCAGATGCGCGAGCGGCCTCGCGAGACTCGCGGCGCGCCCCGCGGCTTCGCGTTGCGCCTGTTCGGCCCGCGACAACTTCGCGTGCTCCGCGAGCGGCGCGGCGAGCGGGGTCAGCGCCTGCTCGATAGCTGCGCGCCGCGCATCCAACCGCGCCGCGGCAAAGCTCTGCCAACCGGCGACGAGCAGCACGCCCGCGGCACCGACGCACGCCGCCACGGCCCAGTCGCGCATGCAGCGGCGCCGTGCGAGTCGCGCGTTGCGTTGGCGGTACGGCAGCAGATTGAAGCCGCCTAGCCACGGCACAGCGGCACGCTGGTCACACCGATGGGGACTCGCGGCCACGCCAGATGAAAACGACAGAGCGCCCCTCATTCCAGCACCCCACGCAACGCGAGCCCAAACGCGACCGCGCCAGCCGGTTCGTGCAGCAACGCGTCGTCGAGCGGCCGCGCATGGCTGCCGAGCAGCGCGCACTCGAACGGCAGCGCCGAGCAGCCGAGCACGTCGCCAATCTCGGCGAGCGAAAAACCGACGCCGTCGAGCAGTTCGATTTCGCCGCCGATCAGCGCGCAGTCGAACTCCGGCCCGTGCGTGAGATCGCGCAACGCGTCGGCGAGATCGGCATGCTCGGGCGCCGGATAGCGCATCTCGCCGACGTTCGCGCCATCGACGACACTCCAGCCGTACACGCCGTCCGTACCGACCCACACCGCCGCGTACGGTTCGTTCGGGTCGAGTTCGCGACTCGCCGCATGGCGCAGTGCGCGCAATGCGGCGTGCGGTTCGCCATCGATAGCGGACAGCGAAATGCCCGCGGTCGCCGCGCATTCGATCCGCGCTTCCAGATGCTGACGCGAGGTCGCGGCGATCTTCACCGAGCGCTGCGGAGACGGCGTCTCGTCGACGTACCAGTCGACCGCGAGTGCATGACGCTCGAGCCCGGCGATGCGCTCGGCTTCGCCCATCACAGCGGGCGCGAGTCCGGCGAGCGCGACGCCGCCGTCCTCCGCCTCGCAGTCGCTCTGCGCGGCGAGCCGCGCGAGCGGCACTGTCGTCGTCAGCGTGGCCGACGCAGGCACGGCCATCGCGCAGCGCAGCGCGTGCGTCGCGCATACGCGCGGCAAGCCGGCGAACGCATCGCGCAATGCCCGCGAAACAGCCTGCCGATCGACGATCTCGGCGCCCGCCATCACGCCGGCCGCGAGCGGCACCGTGCTGATATGTTCGAGATGCAGCGCGCCCCGTGCGCGTTGGCTCACCACCACGAGACGCACGTTTTGCGAGCCGACGTCGATGCCGGCGGCGAAACGCTGCCGGCCCTCCCTCACCGCCTGAAGCCATGAATTTCTGTAAGCCATACCGCCCTCCCTCTGAACGCGAATAACGAGGGATCATTGTCGGCAGACGCGCGTCCTAACGACATTCAGCCGAATGGCTAACGCGGCTGCGAAGCCGCCCCGAGCGGCATCAAAGCGACTACAGTTGGGACTACAGCGAGGTCGTTCCCGCGCCGCCTGGCATGTGCCGATCGCACGCCATTCGTAAGCCTTCCGAAAGCAGAAAAACCCTGGCGGCTATAATCGCGGGACTGTTTTTCCGGTACTCCTATGCAAGCCACGTCTCCTACGTCTCCGCCGCCCGCGCCGGAAAAGCGCAAACGTCCGCTATGGCTGAAGCTGATCCTCGGCTTTGTCGGCTTGATCGTGGCGGGCATCGTGTGCGTGGCGCTGGTGCTCGGCTATGCGCTCGTCGTCGCGACGCCGAACCTGCCGTCACTCGATGCGCTGACCGACTATCAACCCAAGGTGCCGCTACGAATCTATACGGCCGACCACGTGCTGATCGGCGAATTCGGCGAGGAGCGGCGCGACATCGTGCACATCCAGGACGTGCCCGACAGCCTGAAGAAAGCGATCCTCGCGATCGAGGACGCGCGCTTCTACGAACACGGGGGCGTCGACCTGACCGGCATCGCGCGAGCCGGCATCGTCGCGCTGACCAACGGCCATGCGACGCAAGGCGCGAGCACAATCACGATGCAGGTCGCGCGCAACTTCTTTCTGTCCAGCGAGAAAACCTACACGCGCAAGATCTACGAGATGCTGCTCGCGTACAAGATCGAGTCGAAGCTGAGCAAGGATCAGATTCTCGAGGTGTACATGAATCAGATCTATCTCGGTCAGCGCGCGTACGGATTCGCGAGTGCGGCGCGCGTGTACTTCGCCAAGGATCTGAAGGACCTGACGCTCGCCGAATCGGCGATGCTCGCCGGTCTGCCGAAGGCGCCGTCCGCGTATAACCCGGTCGTCAATCCGAAGCGCGCGAAGGTGCGCCAGGAATACATCCTGCAGCGCATGTACGAACTGCATTACATCACCCCGGAACAGTACGACGAGGCGAGCCGCCAGCGGCTCGTCGTGAAGGGCATGGGCAAGGAGTACAGCGTGCACGCGGAATACGTCGCGGAAATGGTGCGGCAGATGATGTACGCGCAGTATCGCGAGGAAGCCTACACCCGCGGCCTGAACGTCGTGACCACGATCGACTCGGCCGATCAGGACGTCGCCTATCACGCGGTGCGCAAAGGCTTGATGGACTACGAGCGCCGTCACGGCTATCGCGGCCCGGAGGCGTTCATCGATCTGCCGGCCGACGCCGACGAGCGCGAGCAGGCCATCGACGATGCGCTGCTCGAGCATCCCGACAACGGCGAAATCATCGCCGCCGTCGTCACGGCGGCGAGCCCGAAGGAGGTGCAGGCGACCTTCATCGACGGCAACGTCGCGACGATTCAGGGCGACGGTCTGCGCTATGCGCAGTTCGCGCTCGGCCCGCGCGCGCAGCCGAATCAGCGCATCCGGCCTGGCGCGATCGTGCGGCTCGTGAAGAATGAAGAGGGCGACTGGTCGATCACGCAATTGCCGCAGGTGGAAGGCGCGTTCATCTCGGTGGTGCCGCAGGACGGGGCGATCCGTTCGCTGGTCGGCGGCTTCGACTTCAACAAGAACAAGTTCAATCACGTGACGCAGGCGTGGCGTCAGCCGGGTTCGAGCTTCAAGCCGTTCATTTATTCGGCGTCGCTCGAAAAAGGCCTCGGGCCCGCGACGATCATCAACGACGCGCCGCTCTTTTTCAGCGCCGCCGAAACCGGCGGCCAGGCGTGGGAGCCGAAGAACTACGGCGGCGGCTTCGACGGTCCGATGACGATGCGCACCGCGCTGCAGAAGTCGAAGAATCTCGTGTCGATCCGCATCCTGAACCAGATCGGCCCGAAGTACGCGCAGCAATACATCACGCGCTTCGGCTTCGACGCGGATCGCCATCCCGCCTATCTGCCGATGGCGCTCGGCGCGGGCCTCGTGACGCCGCTGCAGATGGCGGGCGCGTTCTCGGTGTTCGCCAACGGCGGCTACCGGATCAATCCTTACCTGATCGCGGAAGTCACCGATCAGCGCGGCGGCGTCGTCGCGCAAGCGCAGCCGCTCGTGGCCGGCCGAAACGCGCCGTATGCGATCCAACCGCGCAACGCCTATGTGATGAACAGCCTGCTGCAAAGCGTCGCGCAGCACGGCACCGGCGCGAAGAGCAACGTGCTCAAGCGCACCGATCTCGCCGGCAAGACCGGCACGACCAACGATTCCCGCGACGCCTGGTTCGCCGGCTATCAGCACACGCTCACCGCGATCGCGTGGATGGGCTACGACAATCCGCGCAGCCTCGGCGACAAGGAAACCGGCGGCGGCCTCGCGCTGCCGGTGTGGATCGAGTACATGGGACGCGCGCTGAAGGGTGTGCCCGAGTACAAGATGGCACGCCCCGACGACGTCAGCGAAATCGGCTCGGAGCTTTATTTCGACGATTTCACCCCGGGCCACGGGTTCATCGCAACGGTCGGCGTCAGTCAGGCGACGCTCGACGCCCAGGCGAGCGCCGCGGCCGCCGCGCCGGAACAGGTCGGCGAGCAGGAGAAGCAGGACATCATGAATCTGTTCCGCGGGCACTGAGGCCGCGTGGACGTACCGTTAGAAAGAAAAAACCGCCGCGTTCGTTACGCGGCGGTTTTGTTTTGAGAGCGTCTCGTGCTTCGCGCTCATTGCGCCACGCTCATTGCGCGGCGAACTGCACCGGCTCGCCAGCCTGCTCGGTCGCATACTGCGACAGCGCCGCGAAAAACTCCGAGCCGC
This sequence comes from Paraburkholderia sp. BR13444, assembly GCF_040948755.1. NCBI lineage: Bacteria > Pseudomonadati > Pseudomonadota > Betaproteobacteria > Burkholderiales > Burkholderiaceae > Paraburkholderia > Paraburkholderia sp. BR13444. The sequence goes on from NZ_JBFPKM010000015.1 coordinate 112,049, forward strand.
TGCGCGTGTCGCGCCATTCGCCGTCGACGAAACGGAAGTGAAAACCACCGGCCTTCGCCGCGATCCAGATCTCGCTCATCGGCGGCTGAAGATTGACGATGATCTTCGTGCGGTTCTCGAATTCGAGCGTCAGAACGTTGCCGCTGCGCTCGAGCTCGATGTCGGCGTCGATGTCGTCGAGCGCGCTCTCGATGGCGGCCAGTACGGCTTCCGCACGGGTCAGGTAATCACTATCGGACATGCTAAACTCCATCGATTATTCATTCAGGGACAGTCATGCGAGTCGTAACTCGGATGCGCGCGGCAGCGCCCGGCCGCGCGATTGTAGCGGTTTTAGCCATTCTCGCAGGTTGTGCGCTCACCGGCTGCGGCCAACGCGGCTCGCTCTATCTGCCAACCGTACCGCCGCTGCCTGCCCCGCCGGCTCATCGCACGCAAACACCGTCGACCGATCAAACGCAGCCGGCTAACGGCGCGGCCAACGCGGACTCGATCCCGGACACCTCGGGCACGCCGCTCACGCTCGCCCCCGAAGACCAACTCAAGACGCCGCCCGCTTCGGCGGCATCGGCTCCCGCAGTGCCGCTGCCCGCCTCTGCCGTCCCTTCCGCTCAATAAGACTTTCGCATGACTCGATCCGCATTTGACTACGTCGACGGCGTATTGCACGCCGAAGGCGTGTCCGCCGTTTCCCTCGCCGAGCAGTTCGGCACGCCGCTGTACGTCTATTCGCGCGCCGCGCTCACCGCGGCGTGGAACGCCTATGCGGGCGCCTGCGCCGGGCGTCGCGCGAGCGTGCACGTGGCCGTCAAGGCCAATAGCAATCTGGCGGTGCTGAACGTATTCGCGCGCCTCGGCGCGGGCTTCGACATCGTGTCGGGCGGCGAACTCGCGCGCGTGCTCGCGGCCGGCGGCAAAGCGGAAAACACCGTGTTTTCGGGCGTCGGCAAGCAGGCGAGCGAAATGCGCGACGCGCTCGCGGCGGGCGTCAAATGCTTCAACGTCGAATCGATTCCCGAGCTCGATCGACTCAACGCGGTGGCGGGCGAGATGGGCAAGAAGGCGCCAGTGTCGCTGCGCGTGAATCCCGACGTCGACGCGAAAACGCATCCGTACATTTCCACCGGCCTGAAGACGAACAAGTTCGGCGTCGCGTTCGAGGATGCACGTGCCACTTATCAGGCGGCCGCGGCGATGGCGAATCTCGAGGTGGTCGGCATCGACTGCCATATCGGCTCGCAAATCACCGAAGTCGCGCCTTACCTCGACGCAATCGACAAAGTGCTGGAGCTCGTGGAGCAGATCGAGCAGGACGGCGTGACGATTCGCCATATCGACGTCGGCGGCGGCCTCGGCATCACATACGACGACGAAACGCCGCCGGAAATCGGCGAGTTCGTGCGCACGGTGCTCGATCGCATCGAAGCGCGCGGCCACGGTCACCGCGAAGTCTATTTCGAACCTGGCCGCTCGCTGGTCGGCAACGCGGGTGTGCTGCTCACGCGTCTCGAGTATCTGAAGCCGGGCGAGGACAAGAACTTCGCGATCGTCGACGCGGCGATGACCGATCTCGCACGCCCCGCGATGTACGACGCGTATCACGCAATCGAGCCGGTCGTGAAGCGCGACGTCCCTGCGCACGTCTATGACGTGGTCGGCCCGGTCTGCGAAAGCGGCGACTGGCTCGGCCGCGAACGGCTGCTCGCGGTCGAGCGCGGCGATCTGCTCGCGATCCGTTCGGCCGGCGCGTATGGCTTCGTGATGAGCTCGAACTACAACACCCGTGCGCGCGCCGCCGAAGTGATGGTGGATGGTACACAAGCGCACATAGTTCGCGCGCGCGAAGAGATCAGCCAGCTGTTTGCAGGCGAAACGATTCTGCCGGCGTAAACATTGGGGCTGGCTGCAGAGCCAACGGTAAATAAACCGCAGCAATAAAGAATGGCGATGCCTCCCCGGCATCGCCATTTTTCTTCGCAGCACCGTGCGTGACGCGAAAGGTTCGCGCAATCACCGTCGGCGCGTTGTCATCCTTCGCTCACGTATCCACACAACCAGCCGCCACCCCAGCAGCGCGATCATCACCGCGCCGTAAATCTTCGGCAGCAGCAGATCGTGCTTGCCCGCCTTCATCCACCAGAAATGCAGGATGGCGAGCGCGCCGATCACGTAGATCGCACGATGCAGCGTCTGCCAGCGACGCCCGAGCTTGCGCACCATCGCGCGCGGCGACGTGACCGCAAGCGCGATCAGCAGCACGAAGGCGGCGAAGCCCACCGTGATGAAGGGCCGCTTGCCGATGTCCTTCAGTATCTCCGCCACATCGAACCACTTGTCGAACCACAGGTACGTGGTGAAATGCAGCGTCGCATAGAAGAACGTATAGAGTCCGAGCATCCGACGGAAACGCACGAGCGCGGCGACGCCGGTCAGACGGCGCAGCGGCGTCACCGCTAGCGTGATGCACAGGAACACGAGCGTCCACAGGCCCGTCGAGCGGGTGATGAATTCGATCGGATTCGAACCGAGCCGGTCGGTCAGGCCAAACAGCACGAGGCGTGCGAGCGGATAGAGCGCCGCGACGAAGACCGCGACTTTCGCCGGGACGATCCAGCGCGCGCCGCCCGCGGCCCGCGGCTTGGCCGCCGACATCGGCGCCGTGCGCCGTGTCGCAGGCTCGCTGCGGGTGACAGTTTGCGTGTCGGTTGCCATCGCGCTCGCCTTAGAAGTTCTTCTTCAGGTCCATGCCTTGATAGAGCGATGCGACCTGATCGCCGTAACCGTTGAACATCAGTGTCTTGCGCTTCGGCGTAAAAAAGCCGTCTTCGCCGATACGCCGTTCCGTAGCCTGGCTCCAGCGCGGATGATCGACATTCGGATTCACATTCGAATAAAACCCATATTCGTTCGATGCGTACGTGTTCCAACTGGTCGGCGGCTGCTTCTCGACGAAACGAATTTTCACGAGCGACTTCGCGCTCTTGAAGCCGTACTTCCACGGCACCACCACGCGCACCGGCGCGCCGTTCTGATTCGGCAGCACCTGGCCGTAGAGGCCCATCGTCAGCAGCGTCAGTGGGTGCATCGCTTCGTCCATCCGCAGGCCTTCCGAGTACGGCCACTCGAGTATGGGCTGCGACAGCCCGGGCATCTGCGACGGATCGGCGAGCGTGATGAATTGCACGTACTTCGCATTGCCGGTCGGCTCGACGCGTTTAATTAACTCAGAAAGCGAGACGCCGATCCACGGCACCACGATCGACCAGCCTTCGACGCAGCGATGCCGGTACACACGTTCCTCGAGCGGCGCGAGCTTCAGCAGGTCGTCGATGTCATAGACCTTCGGATTCTTGATCTCACCCTCCACGCTCACCTTCCACGGATGCGGCCGCAACGTGCCCGCGTGCTGCGAGGGGTCGGATTTGTCGGTGCCGAACTCGTAGAAATTGTTGTAGGTGGTGATGTCCTTGTACGGCGTGATCTTGTCGAGCGCGACGAACCTGGTGTTGGTTTTCGCCGCGAGCTTCTGCGCCTTCGGATCGGGGGATGAGTATGTCGCGAGCGCCTCCCCGCTCACGCCGATCAGGCTGCCGAGCGCCATCGCGCCCGCTGCCTGCAGGATGCGTCGGCGGTTCTCGAACACGTGCCGCGGCGCGATTTCGCTGCGCGCGATGTCATCGCCGGTCAGTTGAATCCTGTCGCTTCGCTTGATCCACATCGTGCTGCTCCTTGCCGGCCCGCCGCGTCATGCGCGTTGCGGTGCCATATTGATGATCGCCCGTTTGGGGGCGCCTGTCATCCACGGGTACCTGCTCAGGTGCTTGATTGGTGAACACCGGGGCGCGACGAATATTCCGTCCACCATGAAAAAACCGCCGGTGCTAAAGCACGCGGCGGTTCTTAGTCGGTTCAGCGCGGCGGATCTTACAGCTTGCCGTAGCTATGCAAGCCCGACAGGAACATGTTCACGCCAAGGAACGCGAAGCTCGTGACCAGCAGGCCGGTCAGCGCCCACCATGCGGCGACCGCGCCGCGCAGGCCCTTCATCAGACGCATGTGCAGCCAGGCCGCGTAGTTCAGCCAGACGATCAGCGCCCAGGTCTCCTTCGGGTCCCAGCTCCAGTAGCCGCCCCACGCTTCGGCGGCCCACAGCGCGCCGAGAATCGTCGCGATCGTGAAGAACGCGAAGCCGACCGCGATCGACTTGTACATCACGTCGTCGAGCACGTCGAGCGCCGGAAGACGATCCGCAAGGACGCCGCGTTCCTTCGCCAGATAGGCGACGCCGACCATCGCCGACAGCGCGAAGCTGCCATAGCCGATGAAGTTCGCCGGCACGTGAATCTTCATCCACCAGCTTTGCAGCGCCGGCACGAGCGGCTGGATCTGCTGCGCATCGCGGGAGACCGAGTACCACATCAGGAAGCCGACGGCTGCGCTGATCACGAGCAGCACAAACGCGCCGAGCGCGCGCGTGTTGTAGTGCTGCTCGTAATACAGATAGAACAGCGCGGTGATCAGGCTGAACAGCACGAACACTTCATACAGATTCGAAATCGGAATATGGCCTACGTCCGAGCCGATCAGGTACGACTCGTACCAGCGCACCATCATGCCGACGAAACCCATCAGCACCGCCACCCACGTCATCTTCGAGCCGATCGCGGCGCCGGTCGGCGAGCGCGACAGCAAGGCGATCCAGTAGAACACGGTCGCGAAGACGAACAGCGCGCTCATCCACAGGATCGCGGACTGGCTGGACAGGAAATACTTGAGGAAGAACGCGTTGTCGGCGCGGCTCAGATCGCCTTGGTAGATCTGGATCGCAAGCAGCGACAGCGCGGCGATTCCCACCATCAGCGGACGCACCGGCTTCCAGCGCCAGCCGAGCACCAGGAAAACCGGCACCGAGCACACCAGCACCAGTTTGTCGTAGTAGTTCATGAACGGGTAGTACCGCGACAGCGCAAAGCCGGCGCCCCCGACCAGAGCGAGTGCGAACAGCCAGTCAAAGATACCCAGGCGTTTCAGGAACGGCCGTTCGTCGAATTGCTGGAGTTCGGGCGTGCTGCTCGCAAACGCCTTGTCGGCGCGTGAAGCAGAAGAAGAGGAGGAAACCTGAGTCAAGTCCATGATCTTACCGGGTCGAATCCTGTGAACTTGCCGACGGGGCGGCGGCCTGAGTGGCCGGACGGGCATCGGCTGCTTCGATGAGTTTCGCGCCCAGTGCGGCGCTCACGGCGTCGCGCGTCCGGACGAACTCCTTCTCGAAGTCTAGCGTCTTACGCGCGCTCGACATCGCCATCACGACGTTCGTGCCGTGGTCCGTATCCTTGAGCCAGAACCACAGACGCCGTTCGCGGACGTAGAACATCGAGAAGATGCCCAATACGAGAAGCAGGCTGCCAAGATACACGACTTTTTTGCCCGGCGCGCGCGTCAACTGAAATACCGAAGCTTGCACCTGCTTGAACGAGTCAAGCTGCAAATAGACCGGTGATCCATACAGAAAGCTGTCGGATATCGCATTAAGCGAGCTCTGAATGAAGCGGCTCGTATCGGCATTGGCCGGCGCGGCGGGCTCGCCGAGCCGCTGGCGCGACAGTTGCCATAGATCCCACGTGACGCCTTCGAGCATCCGAAGCAGCAGGCCCGCGGCCTTTTCCTGCTCGCCCTTCGGTACCGAGCGGTCGATAAACCCAGCGACTGCCTGGAAGCCGCCGAGCGTTTCGCCGTTCGGCATCTTCATGCTGGCGTCGGCGCCCGCAAAAAGGGTCAGCACGCGCAACGCGCTTTCCTCCAGATGTTGCTGCAACTCCGCATTCGAGCCCGACACCGAGCGCTGCGCAAACTGATGAGCGGCGATGGCGCGTTGGTTCGGGTCTTCGAGCGTGGCGCGCAGGTTCATCCATTCCTTCAGCGTGCCGCCGCTGTCAGCGGGAATGCGCAGGTAGCGGAAAGGATCGTCGGGATTCAGGCGCATGCCGGCGAGGAACATCTTCTCGCCGTTCACGTCGACGGGCAGCATGTAGTTGTTGTACTCGCGCGCCTGTCCATCCTTGCCGCGAATCTTGTACTGCACCGACGGGCCGACGTTGTGCAGGTCGAGCGGCTTCGAGGATTTCGCGCCGGAGCCGAGACGCTCGTCGAACGCTTCCTTCAGCGAGTGCTGCGCAGCGACCCCGCGCGCGTCGTTCTGGCCATTGGCGTTGGAGATGTTTTCGACGTTGATCGCGCGGAAGTCGGTGAATTCGACAGTCTGGCCGTCGGCGAGCGGCGTCGCTGAGCTCAACTGCGCGCTGCCGCCGATCGTGCCGCCAAACGGCGCGGGCTTCGCGCTCGGGCCGGACATCGGGAAGGCGGTCATCTGCATCTGCGAGCCGCCGTCCTGGAAACTCGACTGATAAATCGACACGCCGTCGTATTCGAACGGCTTGTTGACCTCGACGCGCGCCGGCACACGCGCGCCGGTCTTGTGATCGACCACGACGATGTCGCTCGCGAACAGCTTCGGCATGCCGGTCGTGTAGTAATCGACGATGAACTTGTTCAGTTCGATCGAAAACGGCAGGTCTTGGATCAGCGAACCGTTGGGCTGATTCAGGATTGCGGTCGACACGTGCTGCCCCTCGGGCACCCACGCGTAGCCGCGGAACGTCGGGTTCGACTGCGACAGCCGATGCTCGGGCGAAATCTCGCTGATAACGGTGTTCGAGTTGATCGGCGACTTGTCGAACAGCCACATTTGCAGCTTGATCGGCAGATTGCTGTCGAGCAGGCCGCCGAGGCAGATCACGACGATCGCGAGGTGCGCGGAGATGTAGCCGAACTTCGTCAGCGCGCCACGCTTTGCGGCGATCAGCGTCGCGCCGTCCGACTCACGCGTGACGAACTTGTAGCCGAGCTTCGCCGACAGTTTCGCGAGCACTGCCGCGGTCTGCGCGCGCGTGCCGTGCACGGCGAACTCGCCCTTGTGATGGAACGCACGAAGGCTGCCTTCGCGAACCTTGTCCTTCCAGCTCTTCGCATCGGCGAGCATCTTCGGCGCATTGCGGATCACGCAGAGCGACACCGACACCATCAGGAAGCCGAGAATCAGCATGAACCACCACGAGCTGTACACCGTGTAGAGGCTCAGCGCGCGGAAGATGTCCGCCCAGAACGGACCGAACTGGTTGACGTAGTTGGGATACGGATCGTCCTGCGTGAGGACGGTACCGATGATGCTGGCGATCGACAGAATCACGAGCAGCGCAATGGCGAAACGCATCGAGCTCAGGAGCTCGATGGAGCTGCGCATGACGCGATTGCCCGACTTCGACTGCAGACCCGACGTGGTGACGCTCATTCAAACTCCGACTGAACAGCAAAAAAGGGTGAAGGGCTGTCGTAGCTACGACACCCTCACCCTTTTCTTGTTTTTCACCGGCCTCGCCGGGCCGGTTGGATTCGCGCGGGCGAACCGCTTAATGCAGACCCGCGATGTAGTCGGCAACCGCCTTGATCTCGTTGTCCGACAAACGCGATGCTATCGCATGCATCGCGTCGCTGTTGTTACGAGCGCCCGGACCTTGCGTGAACGCGGTCAGCTGCGTCACCGAGTACTCGGCCCACTGTCCCGACAGGCGCGGATACTGGATCGGAATACCCTGTCCCGTGGGACCGTGGCAGGCCGCGCAGGCGGGCACGCCGCGGTCGGCAATCCCACCGCGATAGATCTGCTGCCCCACCGCGACCGTGTTCTTATTGTGCGCATAGCCAGGCTTGGGCGTCTGCGTCGAGAAGTAAGCCGCAACGTTGATCATGTCCTGATCGGAGAGCGCGGCGGCCATGCCTGCCATGATCGCATTATTGCGCGCGGCCTGTTTGGCGCCCGGTTGCGTCTTGAAATCTCGGAGCTGCTTGACGAGATACTCAGGATGCTGGCCCGCCAGCTTCGGATATGGACCGCCGGCACTGTTGCCGTCTGCCCCGTGACAAGACGCGCACACTTGTACCGCGATTGCCTGCCCCCGATTGATGTCCGGCTTTGCCGGATCTGCTGCTCGTGCCTGAATTGCCAAACCTGAAAGACCTGCCGTTACATGAAGCACCATCAGAGTCTTGCACAGTCGATTCATTCGCACACCCTGTCTCGTCTTGTGGGATTTTAGAGGTTCTGCAAAGTACGACGACGGCGACCGAGTGACCGCCAGGAGCCGCCAAGGCACGTGGGGCGGGCTCCCAAGGTTTTCAGTAAACCATCGTATTGTACAATAACTCGCTAATCGCTTAGACGCCAGTCGGGCTTGACCCCGTTCCCGCTGCGGGCTCCGCGGCGTCTCCAATCTGGCTTCCACCATGCCCTTCCTGCTCCACGAATCCCGCTTCTATACCACCGTCAATCATCTGCGTGACCTGCCGGCCACCGCGCAGCCCGAGATCGCTTTCGCGGGACGCTCGAATGCAGGCAAGTCGACGGCGATCAACGTGCTCTGCAATCAGAAGCGACTTGCGTTCGCGAGTAAGACGCCTGGCCGCACGCAGCACATCAATTATTTTTCGGTTGGCAAGGCAGATGAACCGGCCGGCTATCTGGTCGACCTGCCGGGCTACGGTTATGCGGAGGTGCCGGGAGCGGCGAAGGCTCACTGGGAAGCGTTGCTGTCCACGTACCTGCAATCGCGCTCGCAACTGCGCGGCATGATCCTGATGATGGATTCGCGCCGCCCGCTGACGGAGCTCGATCGACGCATGATCGAGTGGTTCGCGCCGACCGGCAAGCCGATCCACACGCTGCTCACCAAATGCGACAAATTGACGCGTCAGGAAAGCACGAACGCGTTGCGCACTGCGCAGAAGGGATTGGCCGAATATCGAGCCGCCGGCTATCGCGGCGAGTTGACCGCACAGCTCTTTTCGGCGCTCAAACGAACGGGCCTCGACGAAGCGCATGAGCTGATCGAGAGCTGGCTGATCCCCGGCGCGGTGGACGAAGCAGGTGAAAAGCCGGTTGCGGGCTGAATCACTATCGATGCCGGAATCCCTCAGCGCGCGTGACGCGTGATATGCCTTGAATACCCGTATGAGGGCGCATTTCCGTCCACCCATAAAAAAACCCGCCGCTTGAACGGCGGGTCAAACAGCCTAATCGAAAAACGACAGGCACCCGCTCAGGGAGGAGAAGCGGGGAGGTCAGCGCTAGGCGCCTTGCTCGATCGGTATGATATACCATTGTCTCGAAAAGTTTCCGGGAGCGGAGCCAGGTGCCATTTGTCCACTCCACCCATCCACGATCTTCGATTCGATATGAGCTTCTACCCGCACTACCGTCCGCGCCGCATGCGCCGTGACGACTTCTCGCGCCGCATGATGCGCGAAAACATCCTCACCACGAACGACCTGATTTACCCGGTATTTATCGTCGAGGGCACCAACGTTCGACAAGCGGTGCCGTCGATGCCGGGCGTCGAGCGCGTGTCGGTCGATCTGCTGATGGGCGTCGCGGAGCAGTGCGTCGAACTGGGCGTGCCGGTGCTGTCGCTGTTTCCCGCGATCGAGCACTCGCTGAAGACGCCCGAAGGCCGCGAAGCGGCCAACCCAGCGGGTCTGATCCCGCGCGCGGTGCGTGAATTGAAGAAAAATTTTCCGGAGCTCGGCGTGCTCACCGATGTCGCCCTCGATCCGTACACGAGCCACGGTCAGGACGGCGTGCTCGACGAAGCCGGCTACGTGATGAACGACGAGACCGTCGAAATCCTCGTCGAGCAGGCGCGCGCGCAGGCGGAAGCCGGCGTCGACATCGTCGCGCCGTCAGACATGATGGACGGCCGCATCGGCGCGATCCGCGAAATGCTCGAGAGCGAGGATCACATCCACACCCGCATCATGGCGTACGCGGCGAAGTACGCTTCGGCGTTCTACGGCCCGTTCCGCGATGCCGTCGGTTCCGCGACGAACCTCGGCAAGAGCAACAAGATGACCTACCAGATGGACCCGGCCAACTCGAACGAGGCGCTGCGCGAAGTGCAGGCCGACATCAACGAAGGCGCGGACATGGTGATGGTCAAGCCGGGCATGCCGTATCTGGACATCGTGCGTCGCGTGAAGGACGAGTTCCAGTTTCCTACCTACGTGTACCAGGTGAGCGGCGAATACGCGATGCTGAAAGCCGCCGCGCAGAACGGCTGGCTCGATCACGACAAGGTGATGATGGAATCGCTGCTGGCATTCAAGCGTGCCGGCGCGGACGGCGTGCTGACGTATTTCGCGCTGGATGCCGCGAAGATCCTGCGATCGCAAAAGTAAATCAACGCGCGGTTTAGCACGTCGAGACAACAAAAAGGAGACGAACCTTGGGTTTCGCCTCCTTTTTTTGCTGCTCGTTTGCGCCGGAGCGGCCTTTCAACACCCCGCGGCGTTCGATTACACCCCCGACGCACCAGCCCGATCCAGTGTGCGCAGGAATTTATCCGCCGATTCGTAGCCGACCACCCGCAGCACTTCCTTGCCCTCCTGATCGAAGAAAATAATCCCCGGCGGCCCGAACAGGTTGAAGCGCTTGAGCAGCGCCTGGTCGTCGGTATTGTTCGCAGTGACGTCGGCGCGCAGCAGATTCATCTGCTTCAGCTTCGCCTGAACGCGCGGGTCGCTGAAGGTGAATTTCTCCATTTCCCTGCAGCTCACGCACCAATCCGCGTAAAAATCGAGCATGGCAGGCTGTGCGGCCGTTTTGACGGCCTGGTCAAGCTGCTCCGATGAACGAACCGGTGCGAACGTCAAATCGCTTTGCGACGCCGTTGCGACCGCGCTGGAGCCATCTTTCGCGATGCCCGCCTGATTGCCGGCGCGAGCCGCGAGCACCGCCAGCGGGCGCAGCGGGTCCGACGATCCCGCGGCGAGGCCAATGAGAAGCGCGACCGCCCAGACGGCCATCACGACTCCGACCGCCCGCCCGAACCGGTGCCATATCGAGCCGCCCGCGACCGACCTGGAAAACAGGCCGAGGGCGACCGCCGCGATCAGCAGCCAGAGCGCACTCAACAGCATCGTCGCCGGGCCGCCGAGCACCGGCCAAACGATCCACAACGCCGCGGCGAGCAGAACCACGCCGAAAAACACTTTTACGCTGTCCATCCACTTGCCCGCGCGCGGCAGCAGCGTGCCCGCGCCGAGGCCAATAATTAGCAGCGGCAGCCCGAGCCCGATACCCATCGAGAAGAGCGCCGCGCCACCGAGCACGGCGTTGCCGGTGTGCGCGATGAACGCGAGCACCGCAAAAAGCGGTGCGGTCATGCACGCGCCGACAACCAGCGCCGACAGCGCGCCCATCACGGCGACTGCGGTAAATTTGCCGCCCGAGCGTCCCGCTGATACGCTCGACATCCGATCGCGCCAGCGCGGCGGCAGTTCGAGATCCACACCGGCGATCAGCAACAGCGCGAAAATCGTCAGAAGGCCGCCGAACGCGCCCAGCACCCACGGATTCTGCAGCCATGCGCCGAGACTCTGCCCGACGAGTGCCGCCGCGACGCCCAGCACCGTGTAGACGAGCGCCATCCCGATTACGTACGCGACCGACAGCGCGAAACCACGCCCACGCGTGACGCGCGCCCCCTCGCCGATGATGATCGCAGCCAGGATCGGAATCATTGGATACGAGCACGGCAGCAGGCTCAGAATTGCGCCCGCAACAAAATAAAGCCCTACGATCGCAAAGAAACCGCCTCGCTGTAGCAGCGTCTGCGCGTAGTCGGCGCTGGTCGCGCGTTCGTACCACGGTTCGTCATCAGCGGGCGCGAATTGGTGCGCGGTTGGACCCGCTGCTGCGCGGCCAGCCGGCTGCAGCGCCTCGCCGCTCACGTGATAAACGCGCTCCATCGGGGGGTAGCAGATGCCAGCTTCGGCGCAGCCCTGCGACGTCACCGCGAGATCGAACGGTCCGGCTGCCTGCTTCACCGGAATGTGAATCGTCACCTCGTTGTGATACGTCTCGACATTCTTGTTGAATGTCTGATCGAACTTCACGTGACCGTCGGGCAGTTGAGGCTCGCCAAGCGTCGCTGTGCCGTTGCGGGTCGCGAAAGCGAAGCGCTCGCGGTACATGTAGTAACCATCCGCAATCGTGTAGGTGACGACGACTTGCCCGGGCTGCTCGGTCGCACTGAACCGGAACGCGACCGACGGGTCGAGGAAGTCGTCCGCGGCGCGCGCGAGGGTGGCGAGTTGCGCGAGGAACACGCAGCCGAGCAGAAAGAATGCGGTGCGCAGCGTAGCGAGCGCGCGCCGGTCGAGACCGTTAAACATGAAGAGGGCGTTGGGTTTCAGCAGTGATCCACTGGCCGTAGGCGGCCGAGGCCGTCGCTTGCCATGAGAGGATTTCCGGCGTGTCGTAGGGATGGTGAGCCTGAATGTATTGTTCAAGTTCGAGCGCGCGAGCGGCGCTGGTCTTGAACAACAGCTGGATTTCCTGCGCAGTTTCGATCGCGCCCTGCCAGTGATAGCTCGAATGCACGCTGCCTAACTGCGTGACGCATGCACAAAGGCGCGCGGCGAGCGCGCTGGCGGCGAGTTTTTCAGCGACGGCCGCATCCGGCACCGTCGTCAGTACCAAGGTCACTTTCACACTCACACCAGGCTCCGGCGACGCAGGATTTCGATGCCGATATCGTATCACCTGGCCATATCGCCTCGCAGAGCGCCCCGCAGCGCGGCCGCGACATTTGGTCACTGCGACACGGCTTGCGGCATCGATGAAAAATTCGCCGCCAAATCGGCATAGGGGAGGGCCATGAGGCCGCACCCCTGCCACACCACCCGGCGTGCGGGTCCGCACCGGGCGGTTCGGGAAGTTGAGGTTATGAGAGCCGGGGTGCACCCAGCCGATCGAAGTATCCGAGAGTCAGCACGCTATTCAGGAGCTTGTCGCTGTCACGCCAGCAGCGGCGACTGCTCGCCGCCATCTGGTGCGCCACAGCGGGCGATGCCCCCAGCGCATGCATCGCTTAAGCTGGATGACACGCAACCGGTGACGCATCCACTCGTCCAGCGTCCGCCAGACTCGTGGCGTTTGCGCCAACCGGCGTACGCCTTCCAGCCCAGCACATAGGGCCGTAACCGTTCCACCACGTCCTTCATGCTGCGCCCGCCGTTACGGCCGGTCAGTTCACGAATGCGGCGTTTGAACGCCAGCAGCGGTTTGGTCGCCACCTTGCGCTTGATGACACCGCCGGACGCTACCCACAGGCTGTAGCCCAGGAACTTGCGACCGAACATCGACATGTCGCTGGACACTCCTTCCCGTTCGGCCCTTCGTCACCAGCTTCGGTCTCATCGACCTGTCCTGTGACTACTTCGGCCTCTGCTGACTTCTCGCTCCGGCTCGACGCCGTAGCCCTTTCAGGCATGAGGCGAGATCTCCCCAGGTAAGAACACACTCCTTCATCGCACAACCGCCGTATCTACGCCGCTTCGCCTTGGTCACGAGAGCTTTGTGGTTGCTTGCCCACTCGCCCTGCTCGACAGCGCCTTCTATCCGGTTCTTGTTCATCGGCTCGGGATTTACGCTCCACGCTTTCTCCCCACACCCGGTCGCCTTCATGCAGTTGCGCTTCACTTCATTCGCTATGACCAGCTTATGGCGGGACTTACACCCGCAGGAGTGCGCCCATGTTGCGCGCACAAACAAAAAAGCCAGGCGATGCGCCTGGCTTTTCGTTCAAACCAAAAAGCTTACTCAGCTTCTTGCACTTCCGTTTCTTCAACTTCCGGACGGTCGAGGAGTTCGACCAGTGCCATCGGCGCGTTATCGCCAACGCGGAAGCCGAACTTCAGCACGCGCAGGTAGCCGCCAGGACGGTTTGCGTAGCGCGGGCCGAGCACGTCGAACAGCTTCGTGACCGAGTCACGGTCGCGCAGGCGGTTGAACGCCAGACGACGGTTTGCCAGCGACGGCTTCTTGCCGAGCGTGATCAGCGGCTCGACGACTTTACGGAGTTCCTTCGCCTTCGGCAGCGTGGTCTTGATGACTTCGTGCTCGATCAGCGAGTTGGACATGTTACGGAGCATTGCCAGACGGTGGCTGCTCGTGCGGTTCAGTTTCCGCAGACCATGACGGTGACGCATGTTAATTCCTTCAGTTCAAAGTTTTGGTCCAGCTCTTCTATCGCACTCGTTCTGCAGCGTCGGCAGCAAACAGTGAGCGCACGGGCCGGTAGTTAAAAAAGACAAGACGCGGATTTTAAAGGAAAATCCGCGTCCTTGCCAGTCTAGTGCAACGGTGCAATCGCGGGTTATCCCCGACCGAGTTGTCCGCTTACTTGTCGAGACCAGCCGGCGGCCAGTTCTCGAGCTTCATGCCGAGCGTCAGACCGCGCGATGCCAGAACTTCCTTGATCTCGTTCAGCGACTTGCGACCGAGATTCGGAGTCTTGAGCAGTTCGTTCTCGGTACGTTGGATCAGGTCGCCGATGTAGTAGATGTTTTCGGCCTTCAGGCAGTTCGCGGAACGAACCGTCAGTTCGAGATCGTCGACCGGGCGCAGCAGGATCGGATCGATCTGCGGTGCGCGCGACGGCGCTTCCGCCGCTGCTTCGGTACCTTCCAGCGCCGCGAACACCGACAGCTGATCGACCAGAATGCGCGCCGATTGGCGGATCGCTTCTTCCGGCGAAATCACACCGTTGGTTTCGATGTTCATCACGAGCTTGTCGAGGTCGGTGCGCTGCTCGACGCGGGCGCTTTCGACCGCGTAGCTCACGCGACGAACCGGCGAAAACGACGCGTCCAGCACGATTCGGCCGATGATCTTGGCCGACTCTTCACCGTAACGACGCACATTGCCCGGCACATAGCCGCGGCCCTTTTCCACCTTGATCTGCACGTCGAGCTTGCCACCCTTCGACAGATGCGCAATCACGTGATCCGGATTGATGACTTCGCAGTCATGTGCGAGTTCGATATCGCCCGCTGTGACCACGCCTTCGCCTTCCTTGCGCAGCGTAACCGTCACTTCGTCACGGTTATGCAGCTTGAAGACGACGCCCTTCAGGTTCAACAACAGGTTGACCACATCCTCTTGCACACCGTCGAGCGTCGAATACTCATGCACAACGCCTGCAATCGTCACCTCGGTCGGGGCATAGCCGACCATCGACGACAACAGCACGCGCCGAAGCGCGTTACCCAAGGTGTGGCCATAACCGCGTTCAAACGGTTCCATGACCACTTTCGCGTGGCTCTCGCCAAGCGATTCAACTGCAATGATCTTGGGCTTCAACAAACTGGTTTGCATAGGTTTTCCTTTTCAATACCCTCGGCTCGTTACACCGATAAGGCTGACCGGTAACAACCTGAAAATAAACAGCCGAGACGCCCCCTTGCGCAACGCAATCAGGGCGCCCCGGCCGTCAATCCGATTACCGCGAATACAATTCGACGATCAGGCTTTCGTTGATGTCGCCAGCGATGTCGCTGCGTTCCGGCTTCTGCTTGAAGGTACCTTCGAACTTCTTCGCGTCGACCGCGACCCAGCTCGGCATGCCGCCTTGTTCAGCGAGCGACAACGCCTCGATGATGCGAGCCTGCTTGCGCTTCTGTTCGCGCACGGCAACGACGTCGCCAGCCTTCACTTGCATCGACGGGATGTTCGTCACGACGCCGTTCACCGTGATCGCCTTGTGGCCAACCAGCTGACGTGCTTCGGCACGCGTCGAGCCGAAGCCCATCCGATACACGACGTTGTCCAGACGCGATTCGAGCAGTTGCAGCAGGTTTTCACCCGTGTTGCCCTTCAGGCGGTCTGCTTCAGCGAAGTAGCGACGGAACTGGCGCTCGAGGACACCGTAGATACGCTTTACTTTTTGCTTCTCGCGCAATTGCGTGCCATAGTCGGACGTACGCGCGCCCGAAGTACGGCCGTGCTGGCCGGGCTTGCTGTCCAGCTTGCACTTGTCAGCGAGCGAGCGGCGCGCGCTCTTCAGGAAGAGGTCAGTGCCTTCACGGCGGGACAGCTTGGCCTTGGGGCCGATATAACGTGCCACGTTGATTCCTTCTGTGATTAATCACGCGAATGCTTCCACTCGCGCTAGTCCGAACCCTTTGGGTCGAACGGTGGGCTTAGTCTATTCAATAACGCGCGCAGCCCGCCACCGCGCAAGGCGGCAACAGGCGCTCGCAAAACCAGCGTCTTAGATACGACGACGCTTCGGCGGACGGCAGCCGTTATGCGGGACCGGCGTCACGTCGGAGATCGCGGTAATCTTGATGCCAAGACCATGCAACGCGCGCACCGCCGATTCGCGGCCAGGACCGGGGCCCTTGATCCGCACTTCGAGGTTCTTCACGCCGTATTCCATCGCCACTCGGCCAGCCGATTCAGCTGCGACCTGAGCTGCAAACGGGGTCGACTTACGCGAACCCTTGAAGCCCTGACCACCCGACGTTGCCCAAGCAAGCGCGTTGCCTTGACGGTCGGTGATCGTGATGATGGTGTTGTTGAACGACGCGTGAACGTGAACCACGCCCTCGGCGACGTTCTTCTTGACCTTCTTGCGAACGCGTTGCGCCGCGGAGTTGTTCGAAGCCTTAGCCATTACGTTTTCCTGTAACTGTCAGTTCCGCTTACTTCTTCAGCGATTGCGCTGCACGACGCGGACCCTTGCGCGTACGGGCATTCGTACGCGTACGCTGGCCGCGCAGGGGCAGACCCTTACGATGCCGCACGCCACGATAGCAGCCGAGATCCATCAGGCGCTTAATGTTCATCGTCGTTTCACGGCGCAAATCGCCTTCAACGATGAACTTGCCGACTTCTTCACGCAGCTTTTCGAGGTCTGCGTCAGTCAGGTCTTTGACCTTCTTCGAAAATGCCACACCAGCAGCGACGCAAATGTCGCGCGAGCGCGTGCGACCGATACCGTAAATAGCCGTCAGGCCGATTTCAGTATGCTGGTGATTCGGGATGTTAACCCCTGCGATACGAGCCATTGTTTTTCCTCAAACAAAAAGCGCAAGCAAAAGCGCGGCGTTCAGCCTTGACGCTGTTTGTGGCGCGGATCAGAGCTGCAAATCACGCGCACAACGCCTTTGCGCTTGATGATCTTGCAATTGCGGCAAATGCGCTTAACCGATGCCATCACTTTCATGATATTACCCTTTTTTCAAATCACTTCGCCCGGAACACGATCCGCGCACGCGACAGATCGTAAGGCGTCAATTCAACCGTCACCTTGTCGCCCGGCAGAATTCGGATGTAGTGCATCCGCATCTTGCCGGATATGTGTCCCAACACGACATGGCCGTTTTCCAGCTTCACCCTGAAGGTAGCGTTAGGCAGGTTTTCAATTACTTCGCCCTGCATCTGGATCACATCGTCTTTGGCCATAAGTCCTTTCAACGCATCGGGACGCCGCCGCCTTTGAAATTAGCTTTCTTCAGCAGCGATTCATACTGTTGCGACATAACGTACGACTGCACCTGCGCCATGAAATCCATTGTGACGACGACAATGATCAGCAGCGACGTTCCACCAAAATAAAACGGCACGTTCCAGCGCAGCACCAGAAATTCGGGCAGCAGGCAAACGAACACGATGTAGATCGCACCGGCCAGCGTCAGACGCGTAAGGATGCGGTCGATATATCGCGCCGTCTGATCGCCCGGGCGGATGCCAGGGACGAAAGCGCCACTCTTTTTCAGGTTGTCGGCCGTTTCCCTGCTGTTGAACACCAGTGCGGTGTAGAAGAAGCAGAAGAAAACGATCGCCAACGCGTACAGCAACACGTACACGGGTTGACCGGGCTTCAGGGCTTCGGCCACATTGTGCAACGTGTCTGCGAACCAGCTGGTACGCGAACCCGAACTGAACCAGTTCAGGATAGTTGCCGGGAAGAGAATGATCGACGATGCGAAGATCGGCGGAATCACGCCCGACATGTTCAGCTTCAGCGGCAAATGCGAAGACTGCCCGCCGTAAATCTTGTTGCCTACCTGCCGCTTTGCGTAATTCACAAGAATCTTGCGCTGGCCGCGTTCGATGAACACCACCAGATACGTCACAGCAGCAATCAGCGCGACGACGATAATCGCCGAGATGATACTCATCGAGCCGGTTCGCACCAGTTCAAAGAGACCACCAATTGCGTTCGGGAAGCCCGCCGCAATACCGCCGAAAATGATGATCGAGATACCATTGCCGAGCCCGCGCTCCGTGATTTGCTCCCCCAGCCACATCAGGAACATCGTGCCGGTCACAAGCGTCACGACCGTCGTCAACCGGAAAACCATCCCCGGATCAATCACGAGGCCAGGCTGATTTTCCAGCGCCACGGCAATGCCGAACGCCTGAAATGTCGCCAGCACGACCGTAAAGATCCGCGTGTACTGCGTAATCTTCCGCTGACCTGCCTGCCCTTCCTTTTTCAGCGCTTCGAGTTGCGGCGAGACAATCGCCAGCAACTGCATGATGATCGACGCCGAAATGTACGGCATGATCCCCAACGCGAAAATGGTGAACCGCGAAAGTGCGCCACCCGAGAACATGTTAAACATGCCAAGGATGCCGCCCGACTGGCTTTGGAACAACTTCGCCAGTTGGTCCGGGTCGATACCCGGCACCGGAATATGCGCGCCGATGCGGTAGACGACCAGCGCCAGCAGCAGGAATACTGCTCGCCGACGCAGATCGCCAAACTTCGCCGCGCTGCGACCGGGTTTTGCGAGACTCGGGCTGTTAGCCAAGTACCTTCTCCGATGCAAATGCTAGTGACGGCAAATAACTTGCGCGTTACTCGGCAAACGAGCCACCGGCTGCTTCGATAGCAGCACGTGCGCTCTTCGTCGCACCCAGACCCTTCACAACGACCTTGCGCTTGAGCTCGCCGGTCGCGATGATCTTGGCGCTACGGATCAGCTCGCCGACTAGGCCGGCTTGTTTGAGAGCCAGCAGATCGATTTCGTCAACCGGCAGCTTCTCCAGATCCGAGAGACGCACTTCACCGACGAATTCCTTCGTCAGCGAGGTGAAGCCACGCTTCGGCAGGCGACGTTGCAGCGGCATTTGACCGCCTTCGAAGCCAACCTTGTGAAAGCCGCCCGAACGCGACTTCTGACCCTTGTGACCACGGCCAGCGGTCTTGCCGAGGCCGGAGCCGATGCCGCGACCAACGCGACGCTTTGCGTGCTTCGCGCCTTCAGCCGGCTTCAGGTTATTCAATTCCATTATCAACTCCTTGAGTCCTGGTCAGCCGCTTAGCTGATGACCTTAACGAGGTACGAAACCTTGTTGATCATGCCGCGCACAGCCGGCGTATCCTGCAACTCGCTAACCGAGTTGAGTCGGCGCAGGCCCAAGCCACGCACCGTTGCGCGGTGCGATTCACGGGTGCCGATCAGGCTCTTGACGAGCTGGACCTTGACAGTTTTATCAGACATGGTGTCCACCTTTAGCCCAGAATTTCTTCGACGGACTTGCCGCGCTTCGCAGCGATGTCGGCCGGCGTGGACTGCTTGCGCAGGCCGTCGAGCGTCGCACGAACGAGGTTATACGGGTTCGTCGAACCGTGGCTCTTGGCCACGACGTTCTGCACGCCCATCACGTCGAACACTGCGCGCATCGGACCGCCAGCGATCACGCCGGTACCGTCCTTCGCCGGAGCGAGGAGAACCGTTGATGCGCCGTGCTTACCATGCACTTCGTGTTGCAGGGTACCGTTCTTCAGCGGCACCTTGAACATGTTGCGGCGAGCCTGTTCCATCGCCTTCTGGACAGCGACCGGCACTTCCTTCGCCTTGCCCTTGCCCATACCGACGCGGCCATCACCGTCGCCAACCACGGTCAGTGCAGCGAAGCCGAGAATACGGCCACCCTTCACGACCTTGGTCACGCGGTTGACCGAGATCATCTTTTCACGGAGGCCGTCGTCGCGTTCGTCAGCCTGAACTTTAGCTTGCATCTTTGCCATGACGAATTCTTCCCTTAGAACTTGAGTCCGGCTTCGCGCGCCGCATCAGCCAACGCTTTCACGCGGCCGTGGTAACGGAAACCCGAACGGTCGAAGGCGACGGATTCGATGCCGGCAGCCTTAGCCTTTTCTGCAATGCGCTTGCCGATCAGGGTTGCAGCAGCAACGTTGCCGCCCTTGCCCGATTGATCGGCCAGTTGCGCACGCACTTCGGCTTCGAGCGTCGACGCGCTGGCGAGCACCTTGGTGCCGCACGGCGAGAACACTTGCGCATAGATGTGCGTGTTCGTGCGATGCACGGCGAGACGCGCGACCTGCAGCTCAGCGATCTTGATACGCGTCTGACGAGCGCGGCGCAGGCGAGATTGAGTCTTATCCATGATTGCGCACCCTTACTTCTTCTTCGTTTCTTTGAGGATCACAACCTCATCGGCGTAACGCACGCCCTTGCCCTTATAGGGCTCCGGCGGACGGTAGCCGCGCACTTCTGCAGCGACTTGACCGACTTGTTGCTTGTTGATCCCCTTGATCACGATTTCGGTTTGCGACGGGGTTTCTGCCTTGACGCCAGCCGGCATCTGGTGCACCACCGGGTGCGAGAAACCCAACGACAAGTTCAGCTTGTCGCCTTGCGCCTGTGCGCGATAACCGACGCCAACCAGCGTCAGCTTGCGCTCGAAACCCTTCGTCACGCCGTACACCATATTCGCAACCAGTGCGCGCATGGTGCCCGACATCGCATTCGCTTCGCGGCTTCCGTCGACCGGCTCGAACTTCAGCGTGCCGTTGTCGTTAACCACCTTCACGAGACTGTTGGCAGCCTGCGAAATCGTACCCAGCGGACCCTTGACAGTAATGCTGTCGGCGCTCAGGGCCACTTCCGCGCCTTGCAGCGCGATCGGGCTCTTACCTACTCGAGACATGTTTCTCTCCTTTCGGCCTTAAGCGACGTAGCAGATGACTTCGCCGCCAACGCCCGTTGCACGTGCCTTGCGGTCCGTCATCACGCCCTTGGGCGTCGACACGATTGCCACGCCGAGGCCATTCATGACCACGGGGATGTCGTTACGGCCGCGGTACACACGCAGACCAGGCTTCGAGACGCGTTCGATGCGCTCGATGACCGGGCGGCCAGCGTAATACTTCAACACGATGTTCAATTCCGACTTCGCACCTTCGGACTTCACTGCGAAATCGTCGATATAACCTTCGTCCTTCAGGACCTGCGCAATCGCAACCTTGACTTTCGACGAGGGCATAGTCACCGAAACCTTCTCGACCATCTGCGCATTGCGGATGCGAGTCAGCATATCGGCGATAGGATCACTCATGCTCATTTATGTTTCTCCTATTACCAGCTCGCCTTGGTCAGGCCAGGGATCTCGCCGCGGAACGCGATTTCACGAATCTTGTTACGCGCCAGGCCGAATTTACGGAACGTCCCGCGCGGACGACCGGTAATTGCGCAACGGTTGCGCTTACGGGTCGGGTTAGAGTTGCGCGGCAGTTGCTGCAGTTCCAGACGTGCTGCGTAATGCTCTTCTTCCGACTTGCTCGTGTCGCCAATGATTGCCTTCAGTGCAGCACGCTTGGGAGCGTACTTGGCGGCGAGGCGAGCACGCTTCTTTTCACGTTCGATCAGTGCCAGTTTAGCCACGGTAACCTCAGTTTCTGAACGGGAACTTGAAGCCGGCGAGCAGAGCCTTTGCTTCGTCGTCAGTCTTCGCAGTCGTCGTGATGCTGATGTTCAGCCCACGCAGTGCGTCGATCTTGTCGTAATCGATTTCGGGGAAAATGATCTGCTCTTTCACACCGATGTTGTAGTTGCCGCGACCATCAAACGCCTTACCCGACACGCCACGGAAGTCGCGCACACGGGGGAGCGCAACCGTCACGAAACGGTCGAGGAATTCGTACATTGCCTGGCCACGCAGCGTGACCATGGCGCCGATCGGATAGCCCTGACGGATCTTGAAGCCAGCAATTGCCTTGCGCGCCTTCGTGATCACCGGCTTCTGACCTGCGATCTTCGTCAGATCGCCAACCGCGTTTTCGATGATCTTCTTGTCAGCGACGGCTTCGCCAAGACCCATATTCAGGGTGATCTTGGTGATGCGCGGCACTTCCATCACGGACTTGTAACCGAACTTCTCGATGAGGCCGGGTACAACCTTTTCTTTGTAAAACTCTTGCAAACGAGCCATTTTTTACTCCGCAGCGTCAGGCGCTCAGCACGGCACCGGTCGTCTTCAGGAAACGGACCTTCTTGTCTCCTTCGACCTTGATGCCTACACGCGATGGCTTGCCATTCGCGTCGACCAATGCGACGTTCGAAATTTGCAGCGGCATCGTCTTGGCTTCCACGCCGCCCGTCGTACCCTTCATCGGGTTCGGCTTGACGTGCTTCTTGACGAGATTGATGCCCTCGACGGTCACGGTCTCCCCGTGAACGGCCAGCACAACGCCACGCTTGCCCTTATCTTTGCCGGTGATGACGATAACTTCGTCACCCTTGCGAATCTTGTTCATCGCGACTCCTTACAGCACTTCAGGCGCCAGCGAAACGATCTTCATGAATCGTTCGCTACGCAACTCGCGCGTGACTGGCCCGAAAATACGGGTGCCGATCGGTTCGAGCTTGGTGTTGAGCAACACAGCTGCGTTGCCGTCGAACTTGATCAGCGAGCCGTCCTGACGGCGCACGCCCTTGGCGGTGCGAACCACCACGGCGTTGTAGATTTCGCCTTTCTTCACGCGCCCGCGCGGCGTTGCCTCTTTGACGGTCACCTTGATGATGTCGCCAATGCTGGCATAACGACGCTTCGAGCCGCCGAGCACCTTGATGCACATGACTTCACGTGCACCCGTGTTGTCGGCCACTTCAAGCCGAGTTTCGGTCTGGATCATGGTTTATCTTTCCCAACTTAATCCGGTCACACCACCATGGTGCTCCCCGGTCAGTCTTGGTCCCGTCAGCCGATCGGCTGCTTGGGTTAGAACAGCAGCGACGGCAAACGAAACCCGCCATCGCAATCCGGTGAATCCTTCGGCACAGGCTGGCGCCCGGACCGCTTCCCCCACCAACTTCGCCCGCGACGGGGCTCCCATAAAGAGGGAAGACCGAGATTATATCAAATAATCCCGGTCTTGCAAGCGAAACTTACTGCGATTTCAACTACTTCTACTGCTTTTCGACATCAGATGACGCGAGCAGCCTCGACCAGGCGAGCCACAACCCAAGCCTTCGTCTTCGAAATCGGACGAGTTTCCTGGATCTCAACGAGGTCGCCCTCGTTGTACGTGTTCGCGTCGTCATGCGCGTGGTACTTCTTCGAACGCACGACGTACTTGCCGTAGATCGGGTGCTTCACGCGGTGCTCGACCAGCACGGTAACCGTCTTGTCCATCTTGTTGCTGACGACCTTGCCGACCAGCGTCCGCTTGAGCGAGGTTTTTACGCTATCGTTCATTTCTGGTTCGCCTTCTCAGTCAGGACGGTCCGCACACGTGCGATGTCGCGACGAACCTTCTTCAGCTGGCTCGTGTTCGTGAGCTGCTGGGTCGCGAGTTGCATGCGCAGGCCGAATTGCGCCTTCAACAGGTCCGACAGCTCCTTGTTGAGCGCGGCCTGATCTTTCTGGTGAAGTTCGGAAGCCTTCATCATTTGCTCCTTAGGCGCCGAGCTGACGCACGATAAACGTCGTCTTCAGCGGCAGCTTCGCTGCGGCCAGACGGAACGCTTCGCGCGCCAGTTCTTCGGTTACGCCGTCCATTTCGTACAGCATCTTGCCCGGTTGAATCTCAGCGACGTAGTACTCTGGGTTACCTTTACCGTTACCCATACGAACTTCCGCCGGCTTGGTCGAGATCGGCTTGTCCGGGAAGATCCGGATCCAGATGCGGCCACCGCGCTTGATGTGACGCGTCATTGCACGACGCGCCGCTTCAATCTGGCGCGCGGTCAGACGGCCACGACCGACAGCCTTCAGGCCGAACTCACCGAACGACACCGCGTTGCCGCGGGTAGCAACGCCGGTGTTACGACCTTTCTGCTCTTTGCGATACTTTCTGCGTTTCGGTTGCAGCATCGTTATTCTCCAGTCTTCCCGTCGCCGCCGGTACCGCCAGCACGACGAGGAGCGCCACGGCGTGCACCTGCCGGGCCACCACCTTCACCATCACGACGCGGACGGCGATCGCCACCCGGACGTGCGTTGCGGCGCGGACGCTTTTCTTCGGCGACTTCTTCGACCACCGGTGCGTCATTGCGGCCGAGCGTATCGCCCTTATAGACCCACACCTTCACGCCGATGATGCCGTACGTCGTCTTTGCTTCCGACGTTGCGTAGTCGATATCTGCACGCAGCGTGTGAAGCGGCACGCGACCTTCGCGGTACCATTCCGTGCGAGCGATTTCGATACCGTTCAGACGGCCTGCGCTCATGATCTTGATGCCTTGAGCACCCAGACGCATCGCGTTCTGCATCGCACGCTTCATCGCGCGACGGAACATGATCCGGCGCTCGAGCTGCTGCGTGATCGAATCAGCGATCAGTTGCGCGTCGGTTTCCGGCTTGCGGATTTCTTCGATGTTGACGTGAACCGGAACGCCCATGCGCTTTTGCAGCTCGGACTTCAGCAGTTCGATGTCTTCACCCTTCTTGCCGATCACGACACCCGGACGCGAGCTGAAAATCGTAATGCGCGCGTTCTTTGCAGGACGCTCGATCACGACGCGGCCGACGGACGCGTTCTTCAGCTTCTTCTTCAGGTATTCACGAACACCGATGTCTTCCTGCAACATCGCCGCGAAATTGTTGTTGTTCGCGTACCAACGCGAAGCCCAATTGCGGCTGACGGCCAAACGGAAGCCAGTCGGATGAATTTTCTGTCCCATCGTATGACCCCTTAATTCCCGACCGTCACAGTGATGTGACAGGATTGCTTCTCGATGCGGTTACCGCGGCCTTTAGCGCGCGCGGTGAAACGCTTCAGCGACGCTGCCTTGTCGACGTAGATGCTCGTGATCTTGAGCTCGTCGATATCGGCACCTTCGTTGTGCTCCGCATTCGCGATCGCCGACAGCACGACCTTCTTCACGATTCCCGCAGCCTTCTTCGGCGAGAACGTCAGGACGTTCAGCGCCTTGTCGACCGGCAAACCGCGGATCTGGTCAGCCACAAGGCGCGTTTTCTGCGCCGAGATGCGGGCACCGCGATGAATTGCTTTCACTTCCATCTTGATTGCCCCTTATTTCTTGGCCTTCTTGTCGGCCGCGTGACCCTTGAACGTACGGGTCAGTGCGAACTCGCCAAGCTTGTGGCCGACCATGTTTTCCGTGACATACACCGGAACGTGTTGACGGCCGTTATGAACGGCGATCGTCAGACCGATGAAGTCCGGCAGGATCGTCGAGCGACGCGACCAGGTCTTGATCGGTTTCTTGTCACGCGATGCTGCAGCCGCCTCAACCTTCTTCAGCAAATGGGCGTCGCAGAACGGACCTTTCTTAATAGAACGTGCCATTGCCTACTCCTTAACGCTTGTGACGGCGCTGGACGATCATGCTCGTCGTGCGCTTGTTGCTGCGGGTACGATAGCCCTTCGTCGGCGTGCCCCACGGGCTCACCGGATCGCGGCCTGCCGCAGTCTTGCCTTCGCCACCACCGTGCGGGTGGTCGACCGGGTTCATTGCAACGCCACGCACCGTCGGGCGGATGCCGCGCCAGCGGTTCGCGCCCGCCTTACCGATTTGACGGAGGCTGTGCTCTTCGTTGCCCACTTCTCCGATTGTCGCGCGACATTCAACGTGCACGCGGCGGATTTCGCCCGAACGCAGGCGAACCTGCGCGTAGACGCCTTCGCGAGCAAGCAGCATCGCCGACGTGCCAGCCGAACGCGCCATTTGCGCGCCCTTGCCCGGCAGCATTTCGATGCAGTGAATCGTCGTACCGACCGGAATGTTGCGGATCGGCAACGTGTTACCTGCGCGGATCGGCGCTTCCGAACCCGACATCAGTTGCTGACCGACGGTGACACCCTTCGGAGCGATGATGTAGCGGCGCTCGCCGTCTGCGTACAGAACCAGCGCGATGTTCGCGCTACGGTTCGGGTCGTACTCAAGACGTTCGACCTTTGCCGGAATACCATCCTTCGTGCGACGGAAGTCGACGACACGGTAGTGATGCTTGTGACCACCGCCCTTGTGACGCGTAGTGATGTGACCGTTGTTGTTACGGCCGGCGGTCGACGACTGTGTGTCGAGCAGCGCCGCAAACGGCTTGCCCTTGTGCAGTTCTTTGTTGACCACCTTGACCATCGCGCGGCGGCCCGGCGAAGTCGGCTTAACTTTCACGATTGCCATGATTACTTGGCCTCCGCTTCAAAGTTGATTTCCTGGCCGGGCTTCAGGCAGACGTACGCCTTCTTCACGTCTTTGCGCTTGCCCATGAAGCGGCCAAAGCGCTTGGCTTTGCCCTTCGCGACCAGCACGTTGACGGAGTCGACTTCCACCTTGAACAGCAGCTCGACTGCAGCTTTCACTTCCTGCTTCGTAGCATCCGGCGCGACTTCGAACACAACCTGCTCGTTCTTGTCGGCAACCAGCGTCGCCTTTTCGGAGACCACCGGCGCGAGCAGGACCTGCATCAAACGATGATCGTTCTTGCGAATCTCGCTCATGACAGCAACTCCTCGATCTGGGCGACCGCAGCCTTCGTGATCAGGACCTTCTTGAAGTAGATCAGCGACAGCGGGTCGGCGTAACGCGGCTCGACAACCGCCACGTGGGCGAGATTGCGCGACGCGAGGTACAGGTTTTCGTCAACCGTGTCGGTAATCACCAGCACGGAGTCGAGACCCATCGCCTTGAATTTTTCGGCCAGCAGCTTCGTCTTCGGCGCCTCGAGCGTCAGCTCGTCGACCACCGAGATGCGGCCTTCGCGGGCCAGCTGCGAAAAGATCGAGCAGAGACCTGCGCGATGCATCTTCTTGTTGACCTTGTGCGAAAAGTTTTCTTCCGGCGAATTCGGGAAGATGCGGCCACCGCCGCGCCACAGCGGGCTCGAGGACATACCGGCGCGGGCGCGGCCTGTACCCTTCTGGCGCCACGGCTTCTTGGTCGTGTGCTTGACCTGCTCACGATCCTTCTGCGCGCGATTGCCGCTACGGGCGTTCGCCTGGTACGCAACCACCACCTGGTGAATCAGCGCTTCGTTATAGTCGCGGCCGAACACGACGTCCGACGCGCTAACGCCCGCACCTTCCTGACCATTGGCATTCAGGAGCTTAAGTTCCATTATTTCGCTCCTTTCACGGCACGCGTCTTCACGGCCGGCGTAACGAATACCTTGCCACCCTTCGCACCCGGAACGGCGCCCTTGACCAGCAGCAGCTTGCGGTCAGCGTCGATACGAGCGATTTCGAGGTTTTGCACCGTTACCTTCTCGTCACCCATGTGACCAGTCATGCGCTTACCCGGGAAAACACGACCCGGATCCTGCGCCATACCGATCGAGCCCGGCACGTTGTGCGAGCGCGAGTTACCGTGCGAGGCACGGCCCGACGAGAAGTTATAACGCTTGATGGTACCGGCGTAGCCCTTACCGATCGACACGCCTTGCACGTCGACCTTCTGGCCCACTTCGAACAGCTCGGGACCAACCACGGTGCCGTTCGACAACTCGGCGGCCTTAGCGGGGTCGATCTGAAATTCTTTGAGGATTTCACCGGCTTGAACGCCGGCTTTGGCGAGATGACCTGCCAACGGCTTCGTCACGCGCGATGCGCGGCGCGTACCGAAGGCAACCTGCACGGCCGTGTAGCCGTCGGTTTCAACAGTCTTGATCTGCGTCACGCGGTTGTCGGACACGTCCAGCACGGTGACGGGAATCGAATCCCCCTCAGCCGTGAAGATACGGGTCATGCCAACCTTGCGACCTACGAGTCCAAGGCTCATCGTTTTCTCCATTCCCGACTGCGATTGGTCGGGGCTAATTTACAAAATGTCGGCGCCGTTTCGGGCATGAGACCATGCTGCAGCACACCGACTTTTTACGCAAATGCGCGAAAAGCTCACTAGTATAGCGAGCCTTTTCGTTTTCCGCAAGCAATCAAAGACTTAGCGCTGCCCGGATCGCCGGACAAGGGCTGAAGCCTTATTGCAGCTTGATTTCAACGTCGACGCCAGCCGGCAAATCGAGCTTCATGAGCGCATCAACGGTCTTGTCCGTCGGGTCGACGATGTCCATCAGACGCTGGTGCGTGCGGATTTCGAGCTGATCGCGCGACGTCTTGTTGACGTGCGGCGAACGCAAAATGTCGAAGCGTTGAATGCGGGTCGGCAGGGGCACGGGGCCACGAACGATTGCGCCAGTCCGCTTCGCCGTGTCGACGATTTCAGCTGCCGATTGATCGATCAGGCGATAGTCGAAAGCCTTCAGGCGGATGCGGATTTTCTGGTTCTGCATGACAAATTCCTTGGAAAGAGCGAGGCGATGTTGCACCGCCGAGTAGAAAAAGAACGTAGGCTCGGGCGCTCGCGGAGAGCAAGCGCCCGAGCCCGGGCGCTACATACTGTTACAGCAATCGTCGACTTTACTCGATGATCTTGGCGACGACACCAGCACCGACCGTACGGCCACCTTCGCGGATTGCGAAGCGGAGGCCCTCTTCCATCGCGATCGGGTTGATCAGCTTCACCGTGATCGACACGTTGTCGCCCGGCATCACCATTTCCTTGTCCTTCGGCAGCTCGATCGAGCCCGTCACGTCCGTCGTACGGAAGTAGAACTGCGGACGGTAGTTGTTGAAGAACGGCGTGTGACGGCCGCCCTCGTCCTTGCTCAGCACGTACACTTCAGCCGTGAAGTGCGTGTGCGGGTTGATCGAACCCGGCTTGGCCAGAACCTGACCACGCTCCACGTCTTCACGCTTCGTGCCGCGCAGCAGGATACCAACGTTGTCGCCGGCCTGACCCTGATCGAGCAGCTTGCGGAACATCTCCACGCCCGTGCAGGTCGTCTTGGCCGTTGCACGGATACCGACGATCTCGATTTCCTCGCCGACCTTGATCACACCACGCTCGACGCGGCCCGTCACCACCGTGCCACGACCCGAGATCGAGAACACGTCTTCCACCGGCATCAGGAACGAACCGTCAACCGCGCGTTCCGGCGTCGGGATGTACGTGTCCAGCGCGTCGGCCAGGTTCATGATCGCCACTTCACCCAGCTCGCCCTTGTCGCCTTCCAGCGCCAGCTTGGCCGAACCCTTGATGATCGGCGTGTCGTCGCCCGGGAAGTCGTATTTCGACAGAAGTTCGCGAACTTCCATCTCGACGAGCTCCAGCAGCTCAGCGTCGTCCACCATGTCGCACTTGTTCAGGAACACGATGATGTACGGAACGCCAACCTGACGCGCCA
This sequence comes from Paraburkholderia sp. BR13444, assembly GCF_040948755.1. NCBI lineage: Bacteria > Pseudomonadati > Pseudomonadota > Betaproteobacteria > Burkholderiales > Burkholderiaceae > Paraburkholderia > Paraburkholderia sp. BR13444. The sequence continues at coordinate 141,411 of NZ_JBFPKM010000015.1, forward strand.
GCAAAATGTGCTCACGCGTTTGCGGCATCGGGCCGTCAGCAGCCGAGCACACCAGGATCGCGCCGTCCATCTGCGCCGCACCCGTGATCATGTTCTTCACGTAGTCAGCATGGCCCGGGCAGTCAACGTGTGCGTAGTGGCGATTAGCCGTTTCGTACTCGACGTGCGCGGTGTTGATGGTAATGCCGCGCGCCTTTTCTTCCGGCGCCGCGTCGATCTGGTCGTACGCCTTCGCTTCGCCGCCAAACTTCTGCGTCAGAACCGTCGTGATCGCTGCCGTCAGCGTGGTCTTGCCGTGGTCAACGTGACCGATCGTGCCCACGTTCACGTGCGGCTTGGTCCGTTCGAATTTACCTTTAGCCATGTTTCTCTTCTTTCAGTAAGTTAATCGTTGAATGACTTTGCCGCGCGATTACTTCGACTTCGCGTTGATGATCGCTTCCGACACGTTGCGCGGAGCTTCAGCGTAGTGCTTGAACTCCATCGTGTACGTTGCACGACCCTGCGTCAGCGAACGCAGCGACGTCGAGTAGCCGAACATTTCCGACAGCGGTACTTCGGCGCGAACGATCTTGCCGCCACCAACCATGTCTTCCATGCCCTGGACGATACCGCGACGGCCCGACAGGTCGCCCATCACGTTGCCCATGTAATCTTCCGGCGTTTCGACTTCCACAGCCATCATCGGTTCGAGGATGACCGGGCTTGCCTTACGCATTGCTTCCTTGAACGCCATCGAACCGGCCATGCGGAACGCATTTTCGTTCGAGTCAACGTCGTGGTACGAACCGAACGTCAGGTGAACCTTCACGTCAACGACCGGGAAGCCTGCCAGCACACCAGCCTTCAGCGTTTCCTGGATACCCTTGTCGACTGCCGGAATGTATTCACGCGGAATCACGCCGCCCTTGATCTCGTCGAGGAACTCGTAACCCTTGCCTTGTTCGTTCGGCTCGAGCGTGATGACTGCGTGACCGTACTGACCGCGGCCGCCCGACTGCTTGACGAACTTGCCGTCAACGTCAGCCGCCGTGCTGCGGATCGTTTCGCGGTAAGCCACCTGCGGCTTGCCGACGGTCGCTTCCACGCCGAATTCACGCTTCATCCGGTCGACCAGAATTTCGAGGTGCAGTTCGCCCATACCCGAAATGATCGTTTGACCCGATTCTTCGTCCGTCTGAACGCGGAACGACGGATCTTCCTGGGCCAGGCGGTTCAGTGCCAGACCCATCTTTTCCTGGTCAGCCTTGGTCTTCGGCTCGACAGCCTGCGAAATCACCGGCTCCGGGAAAATCATGCGTTCGAGCACGATCGGGTTCTGCGGATCGCACAGCGTGTCGCCCGTGGTCGCCTCTTTCAGGCCGACCGCGGCAGCGATGTCGCCTGCGCGCACTTCCTTGATTTCTTCGCGCTGGTTCGCGTGCATCTGCAGAATACGACCCAGACGTTCCTTCTTGTCTTTGGTCGCGTTCAGCACCGTGTCGCCCGAATTGACGACGCCCGAGTACACACGGAAGAAGATCAGCTGGCCGACGAACGGGTCGGTCATGATCTTGAATGCCAGTGCCGAGAACTTTTCGTCGTCGGCCGCGCGGCGCTCCGCCTTTTCACCGTTTTCCAGTTCGCCAGTAACCGGCGGAATGTCGATCGGCGACGGCAGGAAGTCGAGCACGGCGTCCAGCATGCGCTGCACACCCTTGTTCTTGAACGCGGTGCCGCACAGCATCGGCTGGATTTCGCAAGCGATCGTACGGTCGCGCAGACCCTTGATGATTTCCTCTTCGGTCAGCTCGCCCGACTCGAGGTACTTGTTCATCATGTCTTCGTTCGCTTCAGCCGCGGCTTCGACCATCTTTTCACGCCATTCGTTGCACGTGTCGACGAGTTCTGCCGGGATGTCTTCGTACGAGAACTTGGTACCTTGGGACGCGTCGTCCCAAATGATCGCCTTCATCTTCATCAGATCGACGACGCCCGTGAAGTTCTCTTCCGCGCCAATAGGCACGACGACCGGAACCGGGTTCGCCTTAAGACGCAGCTTCAGCTGGTCGTAGACCTTGAAGAAATTCGCGCCGGTACGGTCCATCTTGTTGATGAACGCGAGACGGGGAACCTTGTACTTGTTAGCTTGACGCCACACGGTTTCCGACTGGGGCTGCACACCGCCCACAGCGCAGTACACCATGCACGCGCCATCGAGCACGCGCATCGAGCGCTCGACTTCGATCGTGAAGTCGACGTGACCCGGGGTGTCGATGATGTTGATGCGGTGCTCGGCGCGGTCGCCCGCCATGCCCTTCCAGAATGCCGTGGTAGCAGCGGAAGTAATCGTGATGCCGCGTTCCTGTTCCTGCTCCATCCAGTCCATGGTGGCAGCGCCGTCGTGAACTTCACCAATCTTGTGGTTCACGCCCGTGTAGAACAGAATGCGCTCGGTCGTCGTCGTTTTGCCGGCGTCGATGTGAGCGCTAATACCGATGTTACGGTAGCGCTCGATAGGAGTCTTGCGAGCCACTTTGATCCTCTATTGGGATGGCGCGATGCGAGAGATACCCATCGCGCTGTAACACAAACGGGCGAGGCGCCCTTGAAGCGCACCCGCCCGGAATTTCTTTCCGTTTTCCGCTAAACCCGGGGTCGGGAAAGCTTAGAAACGGAAGTGCGAGAACGCCTTGTTGGCTTCTGCCATCCGGTGAACTTCGTCGCGCTTCTTCATCGCGCCGCCACGGCCTTCGGCCGCTTCGGAGAGTTCACCTGCCAGGCGCAGGGCCATCGACTTCTCGCTGCGCTTCTTCGCGGCTTCACGCAGCCAACGCATCGCCAATGCCATACGACGCGACGGGCGCACTTCGACCGGAACCTGATAGTTCGCACCACCAACGCGGCGGCTCTTCACTTCGACCACCGGCTTGACGTTGTTGAGCGCCACCGTGAACACTTCCAGCGGGTCCTTGCCACCCTTGGTCTGGATCTGTTCGAAAGCGCCGTACACGATACGCTCGGCAACCGACTTCTTGCCGGAGAGCATCAGGACGTTCATGAATTTTGCTACATCAACGTTGCCGAACTTCGGATCCGGCAACACTTCCCGCTTGGGGACTTCGCGACGACGCGGCATGTTTCTTCCTTTACCTTTTCAGTTGGAGCTGATTGCAGCCCCGCGGCCACCAACTAACCCGATTCATCCGTAAGACTAACCAGCCTGGTCGGGTGACCACTTACTCGATAGCACCGGCGATTCCGGCACCATCGCTATTACCGCCTTTGCAGGCGACCTGAACTACGATTGACGGGCTAATTACTTGCCAGCCTTGGCACGCTTCGCACCGTACTTCGAGCGAGCCTGCTTACGATCCTTGACGCCCTGGGTATCCAGCGAGCCGCGAACCATGTGGTAACGCACACCCGGCAAGTCCTTCACACGGCCGCCGCGAATCAGCACGACCGAGTGCTCCTGCAGGTTGTGGCCTTCACCACCGATATACGAAATGACTTCGAAGCCATTCGTCAGGCGAACTTTAGCGACCTTACGGAGTGCCGAGTTCGGCTTCTTCGGCGTCGTGGTGTACACACGGGTGCACACGCCGCGACGCTGGGGGCAGTCCTGCAAAGCCGGGCTCTTGCTCTTCGTCGTTTCCGACGTGCGGCCTTTGCGAACCAGTTGATTGATGGTTGGCATTGTTTATTCCTGAAATTGAACAAAATCGACGCATCTGTTTCCGGGCAAAGCGGAAACGCCTGCGCATCGAACTTCCGGTTGGCCTACCTACGCACGAACTGAAGCCGCGCGCACGCATGCCAAGAACCGGAACCTAGCATAATATTCCGAAAATACTAAGGCAGTCAACAGGTTGCGATGTTTCGCATCCCTGTCAATCCGGCGAAACAGCCAGATGAGGTCAGTCGGCCGCTACAACGTTTAGCAATTCGTAACCGAAACGGTCAAGTTTACGGGCGCCCATGCCAGGAATCCCACGCAGATCCTCGATCGAATCCGGGCCGAGACGGGCGATTTCCGCAAGCGTCGCGTCATGGAAAATCACATAAGCCGGCACGCCGTCGCTCTTCGCGGTTTCGGTGCGCCACATGCGTAGACGCTCCCAGCGGGCGCGCTCGCGAGGGCCCATGCCGATGGTCGGATCGGCGCGTTCGCTCGTACGCCCGGCCGATTGACGCGTCCGTGTGGGCTTGACGTAGCGCCGCATCGTCACCTTCTGCTCGCCCTTTAGCACCGGCTTGCTCGCCTCCGTGAGCACGAGCGAACCGAAGCCCTCGTGGTCGACCGTCAGGTAGCCGAATGCGACTAGCTGACGGAAGATCGCACGCCACTCCGGCTCACCGAGCGCTGCGCCGATACCAAACGTGGTCAGCTTCTCGTGCCCGCGCTGCAGGATTTTCTCGCTGCGGGTGCCGCGCAAAATATCGATCAGGTGTCCGGCGCCAAAATGAAAGCCACTCGCGCGCTGCGCGCGAAACACGCACGACAGCGCCATCTGAGCCTCGCGCGTCGCATCCCAGGTCGGGGGCGGCTCGAGGCAGTTGTCGCAGTTGCCGCACGGTTGGCTCGTTTCGCCGAAGTACGCGAGCAGGCGCACCCGTCGGCATGTCGCCGTTTCGCACAAACCGAGCAGCGCATCGAGCTTGCCCGTCTGGACGCGCTTGTGGGCGTCATCGGCTTCGGATTCGTCGATCATCTTGCGCTGCTGCACGACGTCGCCGAGCCCGTAAGCCATCCACGCATTCGACGGCAGCCCGTCGCGGCCCGCCCGGCCGGTCTCCTGGTAGTACCCTTCGACGCTCTTTGGCAAGTCCAGATGGGCGACGAACCGCACGTCGGGTTTGTCGATGCCCATGCCGAACGCGATCGTCGCGCACATCACGATGCCTTCCTCGCGCTGGAACATTTCCTGATGCTTCTGGCGCACTTCGAATTCCATGCCGGCGTGGTATGGCAGCGCGCGCATGCCCTTTTCCTTCAGCCACTCGGCGGTCTCCTCGACCTTGCGGCGCGACAGGCAATAGACGACGCCCGCGTCGGTCGTGCCGTCGGCCTTCGTATGCTCGGCGCGGATGAAGTCGAGCAGCTGCGTACGCGCGTTGTCTTTTTCGGCAATGCGATAGCGAATGTTCGGCCGATCGAAACTCGACACGAACACGCGCGCATCCTCGAGCGCGAGACGGTGGATGATTTCGTCGCGCGTGATCGCGTCGGCGGTCGCCGTCAGCGCAATGCGCGGCACATTCGGAAAGCGCTCATGCAGCACCGACAGCTGGATATATTCGGGCCGGAAATCGTGTCCCCATTGCGACACGCAGTGCGCTTCGTCGATCGCGAAAAGACCGATGCGCGTGCGCTCGAGCAGTTCCTGGAAGCGCGACGTCATCAGCCGCTCCGGTGCGACGTAGAGCAGGTCGATGTCGCCGTCGCGAAGCGCCCGCTCGGTGGCCATCGCCTCCGCGCTCGACAGCGTCGAGTTCAGGTACGCGGCCCGCACGCCGACTTCGGTCAACGCGGCCACCTGATCCTGCATCAACGCGATCAGCGGCGACACCACGATGCCTGTGCCAAAGCCGCGTTCGCGCCGGACCAGCGACGGAATCTGATAGCACAGCGATTTGCCCCCGCCCGTCGGCATCAGCACGAGGCAATCGCCGCCATCGGCGACGTGCTCGACAATTTCGCCCTGCTGCCCTCTGAACGCGGGATAACCAAAGACTTCGTTGAGGATTTCGAGCGGACGGGACATGTATTTGACAGAGACGGCGAAGGGAACGGCACGCAGGCGGTGAGACGAATTTTACCAACGCATTCGCGCCGCGCCCGCGCTTTGCGACAACCTTGGCCATCCGGCCTAGGGATGCGCCGGCGCCTGGCACCGATGCACGCGCAAAAAATGAGCAAAAAAAAGCCGCTCAGTCGAAACTGAGCGGCTTTCGTGGCTCGTCAGGCAAGGCGGCTTGCGCCGCCAGCGCTTACTCGCCCGAGTGCTGCTGCTCGGCAGCCGGGGTTTCCGGCGTACCGAATTCGAACGACTCTTCCGCTGCGATCTGATCGAAACGCTCGCGGTCGGCCAGTTCCTTGCTCTTGCGCGCCTTGTGGAACGCGAGACCGGTACCGGCCGGAATCAGACGGCCGACGATCACGTTTTCCTTCAGGCCACGCAGGTCGTCGCGCTTGCCCATGATCGCCGCTTCGGTCAGCACGCGGGTCGTTTCCTGGAACGACGCCGCGGAGATGAACGAATCGGTCGACAGCGACGCCTTCGTGATACCGAGCAGCACGTTTTCGTACGTTGCCGGACGCTTGTCTTCCGCGATCATACGGTCGTTCTCGTCGAGCATGTCCGACCGCTCGACCTGTTCGCCCGGGATGAAACGCGTATCGCCGTTGTCCGTGATCTGGACGCGGCGCAGCATCTGACGCACGATCACTTCAATGTGCTTGTCGTTGATCTTCACGCCTTGCAGACGGTACACGTCCTGCACTTCGTCCACGATGTAGCGCGACAGCGCCTCGACGCCCTGCAGACGCAGGATGTCGTGCGGATCCGCCGGTCCGTCGACGATCATTTCGCCCTTGTTGACGACCTGACCATCGTGCACCAGAACCTGCTTTTCCTTCGCGATCAGGAACTCGTGCTGGTTGCCCTCGAGGTCCGTGATAACGAGACGCTGCTTGCCCTTCGTGTCCTTACCGAACGACGTCGTACCCGTGACTTCCGCCAAGATACCTGCATCCTTCGGCGAACGTGCTTCGAACAGTTCCGCCACACGCGGCAGACCACCGGTAATGTCGCGCGTCTTCTGCGATTCGGTCGGGATACGTGCAAGCACTTCACCGACCTGCACCTGCTGACCGTCCTTCACGGTGATCAGCGCGCCGACCTGGAAGCCGATCTGCACCGAGTGCTCGGTGTTCGGGATCTTCACTTCCTCGCCGTTCGCATCGAGCAGCTTGACCTGCGGACGCACCGTCTTCGACGCCTGCGAACCACGACGCTTCACGTCGATCACGACGAGCGTTGACAGACCCGTCACGTCGTCGATCTGCTTCGCGACCGTCACGCCTTCCTCGACGTTCTCGAACTTCACCGTACCACCGTACTCGGTGATGATCGGGCGCGTCATCGGATCCCAGGTGGCCAGTTGCGTGCCGGCCTTGATCTGCGCGCCGTCGAGCTGCAGCAGCGTGGCGCCGTACGGCACCTTGTGACGCTCGCGCTCGCGGCCGTGATCGTCGGTGATCATCGCTTCGCCCGAACGCGAGATGACGATCTGCTCGCCCTTCGCATTCGTAACGTAACGCATCGTGGACGTGAAACGCACCGTACCGTTCGACTTCGCTTCGACCGAGGAAGCCACCGCCGCACGCGACGCTGCGCCACCGATGTGGAACGTACGCATCGTGAGCTGCGTGCCCGGTTCACCGATCGACTGCGCTGCGATCACGCCGACCGCTTCGCCGACGTTCACCAGCGAGCCGCGGCCGAGGTCGCGACCATAGCAGGCCGCGCACAGACCATAACGGGTTTCGCAGGTGAGCGGCGTGCGCACGCGCACTTCGTCGATGCCGAGACGTTCGATGTCTTCGACCGCGTCTTCGTCGAGCAGCGTGCCCGCTTCGAACAGCGTTTCCTGCGATTCCGGGTCGACGATGTCAGCCACGGCCACGCGACCCAGAATACGGTCACGCAGCGCTTCGACCACTTCACCGCCTTCCACGAGCGCCTTCATCGCCACGCCGTTCGACGTGCCGCAATCTTCTTCGACGACGACCAGATCCTGCGTCACGTCGACCAGACGACGCGTCAGGTAACCCGAGTTCGCGGTCTTCAGTGCCGTATCAGCCAGACCCTTACGTGCGCCGTGGGTCGAGATGAAGTACTGCAACACGTTCAGACCTTCGCGGAAGTTCGCCGTAATCGGCGTCTCGATGATCGAGCCGTCCGGCTTCGCCATCAGGCCGCGCATACCGGCCAGCTGACGGATCTGAACCGCGGAACCACGAGCGCCCGAGTCCGCCATCATGTAGATGGAGTTGAACGACTCCTGACGCGTCTGGTTGCCGTCACGGTCCGTGACCGGTTCCGTCGACAGCTGCTCCATCATCGCCTTGCCGACCGCTTCCGACGTTGCCGACCAGATGTCGACCACGTTGTTATAGCGTTCCTGCGCGGTGACGAGACCCGACATGTACTGACGGTCGTATTCCTTCACCTTCTTCGCGGCATCGCCGACGATGGTTTCTTTCTGCGGCGGCACGAGCATGTCGTCGACGCAGATCGAAATACCGGCGCGCGTTGCCAGGCGGAAGCCCGACTGCATCAGCTGGTCGGCGAAAATCACCGTCTCACGCAGACCGCACTTGCGGAACGCGGTGTTGATCAGACGCGAGATTTCCTTCTTCTTCAGCGGCTTGTTCAACACCGAGAACGGCAGACCCGGCGGCAGGATTTCCGACAGGATCGCGCGGCCAACCGTGGTCGCGTACAGCGTGATCTTCGGCACGAACGCCGGCGCGCCTTCCGACTTGTCTTCGTTGTGGACCATTTCGGTGATCCGCACGTTGACGCGCGATGCAAGCTCGACTTCCTTGTTCTCGTACGCGCGCAGCACTTCCGACACGCCCGTGAACGTCAGGCCTTCGCCCTTGCCGTTCACCGCTTCGCGCGTCGCGTAGTACAGGCCGAGCACGATGTCCTGCGACGGCACGATCGACGGATCGCCGTTGGCCGGGAACAGCACGTTGTTCGACGCGAGCATCAGCGTGCGCGCTTCCATCTGCGCTTCGAGCGACAGCGGCACGTGAACGGCCATCTGGTCACCGTCGAAGTCGGCGTTGAACGCCGCGCAGACGAGCGGGTGCAGCTGGATTGCCTTACCTTCGATCAGCACCGGCTCGAAAGCCTGGATGCCGAGACGGTGCAGCGTCGGCGCGCGGTTCAGCATGACCGGATGCTCGCGGATCACCTCTTCGAGGATGTCCCACACCACCGGCGTCTGGTTCTCGACTTCCTTCTTCGCAGCCTTGATGGTGGTAGCGACACCCATCACTTCGAGCTTGTTGAAGATGAACGGCTTGAACAGTTCGAGCGCCATCAGCTTCGGCAGACCGCACTGATGCAGCTTGAGCGTCGGGCCGACCACGATCACCGAACGGCCCGAGTAGTCGACGCGCTTACCGAGCAGGTTTTGACGGAAGCGACCGCCCTTACCCTTGATCATGTCTGCGAGCGACTTCAGCGGACGCTTGTTCGCGCCGGTCATCGCTTTGCCGCGACGGCCGTTGTCGAGCAGCGAGTCGACGGCTTCCTGCAGCATCCGCTTTTCGTTGCGGACGATGATCTCAGGCGCCTTCAGCTCGAGCAGACGCTTCAACCGGTTGTTACGGTTGATCACGCGGCGATACAGGTCATTCAGGTCCGACGTCGCGAAACGGCCGCCGTCGAGCGGCACCAGCGGACGCAGTTCCGGCGGCAGCACCGGCAGCACTTCGAGGACCATCCAGTCCGGCTTGATGCCCGAACGCTGGAATGCCTCGAGCACCTTCAGGCGCTTCGCGTACTTCTTGATCTTCGCTTCCGAGCCGGTGTTGCGCAGCTCCGTGCGCAGCATTTCGACCTGCTCGTCGATGTTGATCGCGCGCAGCAGCTCGCGAATACCTTCCGCGCCCATTTCGGCACGAAATTCGTCGCCATATTCCTCGACCTTGTTGTAGTAATCCTCTTCGGTCATGATCTGCCGCGCTTTGAGCGGCGTCATGCCCGGATCGATCACCACGTATGCTTCGAAGTACAGCACGCGCTCGATGTCGCGCAGCGTCATGTCGAGCACCATGCCCAGACGCGACGGCAGCGACTTCAGAAACCAGATGTGCGCAACCGGCGAGGCCAGTTCAATATGGCCCATGCGCTCGCGACGCACCTTCGCGAGCGTCACTTCGACGCCGCACTTCTCGCAGATCACGCCGCGGTGCTTCAGGCGCTTGTACTTGCCGCAAAGGCATTCGTAGTCCTTGATCGGACCGAAAATCTTCGCGCAGAACAGACCATCGCGCTCCGGCTTGAACGTGCGGTAGTTGATGGTTTCCGGCTTTTTGACTTCACCGAACGACCACGAACGGATCTTGTCCGGCGAGGCCAGACCGATCTTGATCGCGTCAAAAACTTCAGGTTGTTGGACTTGCTTGAATAGATCGAGCAAAGCTTTCATCGCTTCTCTCCAGTAGTCCGATTAGTTCCGGTCCAGGTCGATGTCGATACCCAGCGACCGGATTTCCTTCACCAACACGTTGAACGACTCAGGCATGCCGGCATCGATCACGTGATCGCCCTTGACCAGGTTCTCGTAAACCTTGGTCCGGCCCGTCACGTCGTCCGACTTCACCGTCAGCATTTCCTGCAGCACGTACGATGCGCCGTACGCTTCGAGCGCCCACACTTCCATTTCACCGAAACGCTGGCCACCGAACTGCGCCTTACCGCCCAACGGCTGTTGCGTCACGAGCGAGTACGGACCCGTGGAGCGCGCGTGCATCTTGTCGTCGACCAGGTGGTGCAGCTTCAGGTAGTGCATGTAGCCGACCGTCACCGTACGTTCGAACATCTCGCCCGTGCGGCCGTCAAACAGACGCACCTGGTTCTTCGACGGCGTCATGCCGAGGTTCTCAGCGATCTCGTCCGGGAACGCCAGATCCAGCGCGCGCGACATTTCTTCTTCCGTCGCACCGTCGAATACCGGCGTTGCAAACGGCACACCTTCGCGCAGATTCTTCGCCAGCTCGAGGATTTCGTCGTCGCTAAAGCTGTCCAGCTCTTCGGCGCGGCCCGATTCGTTGTAGATCTTGATCAGGAATTCGCGCAGTTCAGCGATCTTCGCCTGACGCTGCAGCATTTCGCCGATACGCCAGCCGAGACCCTTCGCGGCCCAGCCCAGATGCACTTCGAGAACCTGACCCACGTTCATCCGCGACGGCACGCCGAGCGGGTTCAGAACGACGTCAGCCGGACGGCCGTCGGCCATGTACGGCATGTCTTCGATCGGCACGATCTTCGACACGACACCCTTGTTACCGTGACGGCCTGCCATCTTGTCGCCAGGCTGCAGACGGCGCTTCACTGCCAGATACACCTTGACCATCTTCAGCACGCCCGGGGGCAGTTCGTCGCCCTGGGTGAGCTTCTTGCGCTTCTCTTCGAACGCGAGGTCGAACTGGTGACGCTTCTCTTCGATCGAGTTCTTGATCGCTTCGAGCTGGGCCGCTGCTTCTTCATCCGCGAGGCGGATGTCGAACCAGTGGTAGTGGTCCAGATCTTCGAGGTAAGCGCGCTCGATCTTCGTGCCCTTCGCGAGCTTCTTCGGACCGCCGTTCGCAACCTTGCCTTCGAGCATTCGCGCGAGACGCTGGAACGCATCGCCTTCCACGATACGCAGCTGGTCGTTCAGGTCGAGACGATAGCGCTTCAGTTCATCGTCGATGATCTGTTGGGCGCGCTTGTCGCGCTGGATGCCTTCACGCGTGAACACCTGAACGTCGATCACGGTACCGCTCATGCCCGACGGCACACGCAGCGACGTGTCCTTCACGTCAGATGCCTTCTCACCGAAGATCGCGCGCAGTAGCTTTTCTTCCGGCGTCAGCTGGGTTTCGCCCTTCGGCGTGACCTTGCCGACCAGCACGTCGCCCGCTTCGACTTCCGCGCCGATGTACACGATGCCCGACTCGTCGAGACGGCCAAGCTGCACTTCCGCGAGGTTCGAGATGTCGCGCGTGATTTCTTCCGGTCCGAGCTTCGTGTCGCGAGCAACGACATTCAGTTCTTCGATGTGGATCGACGTGTAACGGTCGTCCGCCACCACCTTCTCCGAGATCAGGATCGAGTCTTCGAAGTTGTAGCCGTTCCAGGGCATGAACGCGATCAGCATGTTCTGGCCGAGCGCGAGCTCGCCCAGATCGGTTGATGCGCCGTCAGCCAGCACGTCACCTCGCGCAACCTTGTCGCCCATCTTCACGATCGGACGCTGGTTGATGTTCGTGTTCTGGTTCGAACGCGTGTACTTGATCAGGTTGTAAATGTCGACACCGACTTCACCTGCGACCGCTTCGTCGTCGTTCACGCGAATCACGATACGGCCCGCGTCGACGTAATCGACCGCACCGCCACGCAGTGCCTGAACCGTCGTGCCCGAGTCGACCGCCACGGTGCGCTCGATGCCCGTACCGACAACCGGCTTTTCCGGACGCAGACACGGCACAGCCTGACGCTGCATGTTCGAGCCCATCAATGCGCGGTTCGCGTCGTCGTGCTCGAGGAACGGGATCAGCGATGCTGCAACCGACACGATCTGTGACGGCGCCACGTCCATGTACTGGATGCGATCCGGCGTGACCATCAGCGTTTCGCCCGCCTCACGCGACGACACGAGTTCGTCGGTCAGCGTGCCGTCGTCGGCCACCGCCGCGTTCGCCTGAGCGATCACGTAACGGCCTTCTTCGATCGCCGACAGGTAGTCGATCTGGTCGGTCACCTTGCCGTCCGCAACCTTGCGATACGGCGTTTCGAGGAAGCCGTATTCGTTCAGGTGCGCGTACAGAGCGAGCGAGTTGATCAGACCGATGTTCGGACCTTCCGGCGTTTCGATCGGGCACACGCGGCCGTAGTGGGTCGGATGCACGTCGCGGACTTCGAAGCCGGCGCGCTCACGCGTCAGACCGCCCGGGCCCAGCGCGGAAACACGACGCTTGTGCGTGATTTCCGACAGCGGGTTGGTCTGGTCCATGAACTGCGACAGCTGCGACGAACCGAAGAACTCGCGAATCGCCGACGAGATCGGCTTCGAGTTGATCAGGTCGTGCGGCATCAGGTTTTCGCTTTCGGCCTGGCCGAGGCGTTCCTTCACAGCACGTTCGACACGCACGAGGCCCGCACGGAACTGGTTCTCTGCGAGTTCGCCGACGCAACGCACACGACGGTTGCCGAGGTGGTCGATGTCGTCCACTTCGCCCTTGCCGTTGCGCAGTTCGACGAGGATCTTGATCGTCGCGAGGATGTCGTCGTCCTGCAGCGTCATCGGGCCGACGATTTCATCACGGCCGACGCGGCGGTTGAACTTCATACGACCCACCTTCGACAGGTCGTACGCTTCTTCGCTGTAGAACAGGCGGTTGAACAACGCCTCGACCGCTTCTTCGGTCGGCGGCTCGCCCGGACGCATCATGCGGTAGATTGCAATACGCGCGGCCATCTTGTCGGCCGTTTCGTCGATACGCAGCGTCGACGAGATATACGGACCCTGGTCCAGATCGTTCGTGTAGAGCGTCTGGATGTCCTTGATCTTCGCTTCGCGCAGCTTCTCGAGCACGGATTCCGTGATTTCGTCGTTCGCGTTCGCGATGACTTCACCCGTATCGCCGTCAATTACGTTCTTCGCGAGCACGCGGCCGAGCAAATAATCTTCCGGTACCGAGATGAACTTGGTCTTCGCGTTGTCGAGATCGCGAATGTGCTTGGCGTTGATCCGCTTGTCCTTCTGGACGATGACGTTGCCGTCGCGGTCCGTGATATCGAAGCGCGCGACTTCACCGCGCAGACGCTCCGGCACGAATTCCATCTGCGCGCCTTCCGGCATCAGCGTGAAATTGTCGAACACGAAGAAGTTTGCGAGGATCTGTTCCGGCGTCAGGCCGATTGCCTTCAGCAGGATCGTGACCGGCATCTTACGACGGCGGTCGACGCGGAAGTAAAGCACGTCCTTCGGGTCGAACTCGAAGTCGAGCCATGAGCCACGGTAAGGAATAATACGTGCCGAAAACAACAACTTGCCCGAGCTGTGCGTCTTGCCCTTGTCGTGCTCGAAGAACACACCCGGCGAACGGTGCAGCTGCGAAACGATCACACGTTCCGTGCCGTTGATGACGAACGAACCGGTCGGTGTCATGAGCGGGATTTCGCCCATGTACACTTCCTGTTCCTTCACTTCCTTGACGACCGGCCTGCTCGGCGATTCCTTGTCGAGCAGCACCAGACGTACCTTGGCGCGCAGCGCCGAACAGTACGTCAGACCGCGCTGCTGGCATTCCTTGATGTTGAATGCTGGCGGCGACAGCATGTAGCTGACGAACTCGAGACGCGCGAAGCCGTTGTGCGAAACGATCGGGAAAACAGAAGTAAACGCGGCCTGCAGGCCTTCCGGCTTGCGTTGCGTAGACGACGTATCTGCTTGCAGAAACGTGCTGAATGATTCAAGCTGGGTAGCCAGCAGGAAAGGTACTTGGTGAACGATGGGGCGCTTCGCAAAACTCTTGCGAATACGCTTCTTCTCGGTGAAGGAATATTGCATACGATCTCCGAATCACGGCGGGCATAGTTGTCGAGGCAGGATACCTTGATGAGACAACCCGAGTGTTCACCGACTGAGACCCGATGGCCGTCCGATGGCTTGAACGAGCCTAGAAGCTTGGTGGTTGGCCGCTACCAACCGCTGGCTGACGGCAGCGGATGCCTGTGTTGCCCGCTACCCGACCAAACTTGCCTTCTGCAGTCGCTTCAGAAGACAAAGAGAAACACCGGTCAATATTACGGAAGGCGTTTTTCTTTGGCTTCTGGAAATCACATTTCTGCTGGCGTACACCTGCAAAAACGCGTCCTCCACAAAGCACAAAAAGGCCGGCGGTGAAAAACCGCCAGCCTTCGCACAGCGCGTTGAAGCTTACTTGATTTCAACCTTCGCGCCGGCTTCTTCCAGCTTCTTCTTGGCTTCTTCAGCAGCAGCCTTGGGCACCGCTTCCTTGACGGGCTTCGGTGCGCCATCGACCAGATCCTTCGCTTCCTTCAGGCCGAGACCCGTCAGTTCGCGAACAGCCTTAATTACCGAAACCTTGTTTGCACCGGTTTCAGCCAAAATGACCGTGAATTCGGTCTGCTCTTCAGCAGCAGCTGCGCCGCCGGCCGCACCTGCCGGGCCTGCCACTGCAACAGCAGCTGCCGACACGCCAAACTTTTCTTCGAACGCCTTGACCAGCTCGTTCAGTTCCAGAACCGACATCGAGCCGACGGCTTCGAGGATGTCTTCTTTTGCGATTGCCATTTGAAATACTCCTAAATTGAATTCGGATACAGCCAGCGATCAATTACGCTCGACTGAAGTGCATTACGCAGCGGTTTCTTCGCCTTGTTTCTTTTCTGCCAGCGCGGCAAGGGCGCGCGCAAAGCCCGAAACAGGTGCCTGCATAACGAACAACAGCTTGGAGAGCAGTTCCTCGCGGCTCGGGATGTTTGCCAGCGCTTGCACGCCAGCCTTGTCCATCACCTTGCCTTCGTAGGAACCAGCCTTGATGACCAACTTGTCATTGCCCTTGCTGAAGTCATTGACGACCTTAGCAGCAGCAATTGCATCTTCCGAGATGCCGTAGATCAGGGGGCCAGTCATCTGCTCTGCCAGCGGAGCAAACGGGGTACCCTCAACGGCGCGACGCGCCAGCGTGTTCTTCAACACGCGAAGGTAAACCTGTTGCTCGCGCGCTTTCGCGCGCAGCTTGGTCAGATCGCCAACCGCGATTCCACGATACTCAGCCAGAACCACGGTCTGAGCTTTCGCGACTTGCGCGGCAACCTCAGCGACGACGGCCTGCTTGCTTTCTTTGTTGAGTGGCACGGTTAACCTCCAGATTCGATACACGCAGCGTGCGCCTTGTGTACCGCGTTCAATAACGGCGTCCGACCAGTCAGGAGTATTTCGACCGTCCTAAGCCCGCATTCCTACGGACATCGGACGGCTTCATCACTACAAAACCATTTCGGGTTCGCCATCTGCGTTGGCCTTACATTAAGGACCCGCCTGCCTGCTGCGTGCCCGCCAACGGTCTTTGACAACCGGTTGCGCAATGCAGACTACCACCTCGCAACCGCCCAAAGCCCTTAAAAACCGCCCCGATTCGCACCAGAGCGGCCAAATTCATTACTGTGCAGCGATCGACGTCTGGTCGACGCGAACGCCCACACCCATCGTGCTCGACAGCGCGACCTTGCGGAGGTACACGCCCTTGCTCGTTGCCGGCTTCGCCTTTTGCAGCGCTTCGATCAGCGCGTTCAGGTTGTTGCGCAGGGCTGCCGGTTCGAACGAAGCACGACCGATCGTTGCGTGGATGATACCGGCCTTGTCGACACGGAATTGCACCTGACCCGCCTTGGCGTTCTTGACCGCAGTCGCGACGTCCGGGGTGACCGTGCCAACCTTCGGGTTCGGCATCAGGCCGCGCGGCCCCAGGATCTGACCGAGCGTACCGACAATACGCATCGTGTCCGGCGAAGCGATTACGATGTCGAAGTTCAGGTTGCCGGCCTTGACCTGTTCAGCCAGGTCTTCCATACCGACGACGTCAGCACCAGCGGCACGAGCCTGCTCAGCCTTGTCCCCCTGCGCGAACACAGCGACGCGCACCGATTTACCGGTGCCAGCCGGCAACACGACCGACCCACGAACCACTTGATCCGACTTCTTTGCGTCGATGCCGAGTTGCACGGCGACGTCGATCGACTCGTCAAACTTCGCGCTTGCACATTCCTTCACGAGCGACAGAGCATCCTCAATCGGATACAGCTTCTGACGATCCACTTTGGCTGCAAATGCTTGCAGACGCTTCGAAAGCTTGGCCATTTACACGCCCTCCACGGTGATGCCCATCGAGCGGGCGCTACCAGCGATTGTACGAACCGCTGCATCCAGATCAGCAGCCGTCAGATCGGGCATCTTGGTCTTGGCGATATCTTCGGCTTGAGCGCGGGTGATCTTGCCGACCTTATCGGTATGCGGCTTGCTCGAACCCTTGTCGAGCTTCGCTGCCTTCTTGATCAGAACCGTTGCCGGCGGCGTCTTCAGAACAAAAGTGAAGCTCTTGTCTGCGAATGCCGTAATCACGACAGGAATCGGCAGACCCGGCTCCATTGCTTGAGTCTGCGCGTTGAACGCCTTGCAGAACTCCATGATGTTCAGGCCGCGCTGACCCAGTGCCGGACCAACCGGCGGCGACGGGTTGGCTTTACCTGCAGGAATCTGCAGCTTGATAAAGCCGATAATTTTCTTTGCCATTTCGAGAACCTCTTTGGAACGCCGACCTACGTGCGGACGCTCAGTGAGTAGTAGCGCGTGTTCGCCGACAGTTGGCTAATTACGCTCCTCAACGGCCATTACGCGGACCGTAAGCGCGAAATACGGAACGCACCTAGCGATGCGCTCCGTAAAACTTGGACTACAACTTTTCGACCTGACCGAATTCCAACTCGACCGGTGTTGCCCGGCCGAAGATCGTAACGGAAACACGGACTCGCGACTTTTCGTAGTTCACTTCTTCGACGCTGCCGTTGAAATCTGTGAACGGCCCTTCTTTTACCCGCACCATCTCGCCTACTTCGAACAGGGTCTTCGGACGCGGTTTCTCTACGCCCTCCTGCATCTGCGACATGATTTTTTCAACTTCCCGAGGGGAAATCGGACTCGGGCGGTTGCGCGCCCCGCCTACAAAACCGGTCACCTTCGCCGTGTTCTTCACGAGGTGCCACGTTTCATCTGTCATTTCCATCTCGACTAAAACGTAGCCGGGGAAAAAACGACGTTCCGTCACTGATTTGTGACCACCCTTTACCTCAACAACTTCTTCTGTGGGAACGAGGATCTGCCCGAACTGATCCTGCATGCCAGCCCGCTCGATGCGCTCCTGAAGCGCTCGCTGCACACTCTTCTCCATACCTGAGTATGCGTGCACCACGTACCAACGCTTGCCACTCGGGGATGCCGGAGTATCACTCATATCATTTCCAACCCAGAATCGCCGAGAAAATCGCCCACTCGATGGATTTATCACAAACCCAGAGAAAGATGGCCATCACGACTACGAAGCCGAACACTACAAGCGTCGTTTGCGTGGCTTCTTTGCGAGTCGGCCAAACGACCTTACGGACTTCTTTATACGAGTCTTTGGCGAAAGCGATGAAACCCTTGCCCGGCGCCGAGAGAAGCCCGACTGCGACACCCGCGATCGCACCAACAGCCAAGGCAGCTCCGCGGATGTACCATTCCTGGCCACTAAGCCAGAAGAACCCCACGAACCCGGCCAAGACCAGCAACACACCGGCGATCAACATCATCTTGTCGCCGGATGTATTTACAGTTTCGACGGAAGGATTCGCCATAACACCTTAACGAAGCGCCACTACGACGCGATAGTTGGCAGGGGCAGAGGGAATCGAACCCCCAACCTTCGGTTTTGGAGACCGACGCTCTGCCAGTTGAGCTATACCCCTAAACCATTTGGGGTTGACGACACCGCCAACCCCGATACAACCGATTATCGAGAACTGTCTGGCGTTACTCGATGATCTTGGCGACGACACCGGCACCGACCGTACGGCCACCTTCGCGGATTGCGAAGCGGAGGCCCTCTTCCATCGCGATCGGGTTGATCAGCTTCACCGTGATCGACACGTTGTCGCCCGGCATCACCATTTCCTTGTCCTTCGGCAGCTCGATCGAGCCCGTCACGTCCGTCGTACGGAAGTAGAACTGCGGACGGTAGTTGTTGAAGAACGGCGTGTGACGGCCGCCCTCGTCCTTGCTCAGCACGTACACTTCAGCCGTGAAGTGCGTGTGCGGGTTGATCGAACCCGGCTTGGCCAGAACCTGACCACGCTCCACGTCTTCACGCTTCGTGCCGCGCAGCAGGATACCAACGTTGTCGCCGGCCTGACCCTGATCGAGCAGCTTGCGGAACATCTCCACGCCCGTGCAGGTCGTCTTGGCCGTTGCACGGATACCGACGATCTCGATTTCCTCGCCGACCTTGATCACACCACGCTCGACGCGGCCCGTCACCACCGTGCCACGACCCGAGATCGAGAACACGTCTTCCACCGGCATCAGGAACGAACCGTCAACCGCGCGTTCCGGCGTCGGGATGTACGTGTCCAGCGCGTCGGCCAGGTTCATGATCGCCACTTCACCCAGCTCGCCCTTGTCGCCTTCCAGCGCCAGCTTGGCCGAACCCTTGATGATCGGCGTGTCGTCGCCCGGGAAGTCGTATTTCGACAGAAGTTCGCGAACTTCCATCTCGACGAGCTCCAGCAGCTCAGCGTCGTCCACCATGTCGCACTTGTTCAGGAACACGATGATGTACGGAACGCCAACCTGACGCGCCAGCAAAATGTGCTCACGCGTTTGCGGCATCGGGCCGTCAGCAGCCGAGCACACCAGGATCGCGCCGTCCATCTGCGCCGCACCCGTGATCATGTTCTTCACGTAGTCAGCATGGCCCGGGCAGTCAACGTGTGCGTAGTGGCGATTAGCCGTTTCGTACTCGACGTGCGCGGTGTTGATGGTAATGCCGCGCGCCTTTTCTTCCGGCGCCGCGTCGATCTGGTCGTACGCCTTCGCTTCGCCGCCAAACTTCTGCGTCAGAACCGTCGTGATCGCTGCCGTCAGCGTGGTCTTGCCGTGGTCAACGTGACCGATCGTGCCCACGTTCACGTGCGGCTTGGTCCGCTCAAACTTACCCTTGGCCATTTTCGACTCCTAAGAGGATTTTCCGTACGTTGCGCCGGGCGCAAACAATCACCGATTACTTCTGGTGCCCATGGGCAGGATCGAACTGCCGACCTCTCCCTTACCAAGGGAGTGCTCTACCACTGAGCCACATGGGCGCTACATCTGTGCTGCTGGAGCGGGTGAAGGGAATCGAACCCTCGTCGTAAGCTTGGAAGGCTTCTGCTCTACCATTGAGCTACACCCGCAAGGATCATGGATTCCCAACAACTGCTGCAACTTGCATTCTGGTGGAGGAGGTTGGATTCGAACCAACGTAGGCGTAAGCCAACAGATTTACAGTCTGCCCCCTTTAGCCACTCGGGCACCCCTCCGCAGAGAACTGATGATTATGGGGGAACAACATCCTTTTGTCAAGACCTGCTTGACCGTTCCGATCCCAACGCTCTCACTTATATAGTGATTGGCTGTTAGCTTTCCGTAAACGCAGAAACCCCACCGCTGCGGGTGGGGTTTCTGGCTTTGGGGGAGCCTGACGATTACCTACTTTCACACGGGCAATCCGCACTATCATCGGCGTGGAGTCGTTTCACGGTCCTGTTCGGGATGGGAAGGGGTGGGACCGACTCGCTATGGTCATCAGGCATG